>JBQTHL010000078.1:0-65712 GCA_052389915.1 Panacagrimonas sp. | reverse complement strand
CGCTCGGCGCGATGAAGGCCGCGGGCTATCACGTCGATCTGCCGGTCACCGTGGACGATTTGCGCGAGCGCATCATCCACGGCAATGCCGAGCGTCATGGCGCAGCCGCGAACGTCCATGCGCGCATTCCGACCGACGATCACGTGCTGCGCGATCCCTGGCTCAAGCAGATCGAAGCTCAATGGGGCCCGGCGCCGGGCAAGCAGCAAAGCGATGGGCGTTCGATCTTCGTGCTCGGAGCCCAATTCGGCAACGTCTTCGTCGGCATCCAGCCCAGCTTCGGCTACGAAGGCGATCCGATGCGTCTGCTGTTCGAGAAAGGCTTCGCGCCGACGCATGCGTTCTCTGCGTTCTATCGTTATCTGCGCGAAGACTTCGGCGCGCACGCCCTGCTGCACTTCGGCACGCACGGCGCGCTGGAATTCATGCCGGGCAAGCAGACCGGACTGTCCGGCTCCTGCTGGCCAGATCGATTGATTGGCGATCTGCCCAACGTCTATCTCTACGCTGCCAACAATCCGTCCGAAGGCGCCATCGCCAAGCGTCGTGCGCAGGCCACGCTGATCAGCTACCTCACCCCGCCGGTGGCGGAGGCCGGGCTGTATCGCGGACTGGTCGATCTGAAATCCTCGATCGAGCGCTGGCGCACGCTTGCGCCCGACGCGACGACTGAATGCGCGGAACTCGCCACCTTGATCCAGGCCCAGGCCGCGACACTCGACCTGGCGCAGGCAGAACCGCAATGGAGCAGCGATGCAGCGATGCGCGTCGCGAAGTTGAGCGACGCCGTGCTTGAACTCGAATACACCCTGATCCCGCATGGTCTGCACGTGGTGGGTCAGGCGCTCACCGTGCAGGAGAGAGTCGATCTGCTCGCATCGCTGGCGGATGCCTCGCACGGCTTGCGTCCTTCGAAAATCGCCATCGAGGCGCTGGTTCGCGGCATGAGCCCGAAAGCCGCGCTCGCCTTGTGGCGCTCCGAGTCCAACGCACCTGAGGATACGAACGCGCTGGCCTTGTTCGGCGACCTCGCAAAAGCCAACAGCCTGATGAGCGAAGACCACGAAGCGGGCGCGATCATCCACGCGCTCGACGGCGGCTTCATCCGTCCCGCCCCCGGCGGCGATCTGCTGCGCACGCCGGAAGTGCTGCCCACGGGTCGAAACCTGCACGGCTTCGATCCCTTCCGCATTCCCAGCGCCTTCGCCGTTCAGGACGGTGCGCGTCAGGCCAAGGTGCTGCTGGATCGATTCGTCGCAGACGGCAATCAACTGCCCGAATCCATTGCCCTGGTGCTCTGGGGTACGGACAACCTGAAGACCGAGGGTGGCCCCATCGGCCAAGCGCTCGCGCTCATGGGCACCAAGCCGCGCTTCGACGGCTACGGCCGCCTCACCGGCGCCGCGCTGATTCCGCTGGAAGAGTTGGATCGGCCGCGCATCGACGTGATGATCAGCCTGTCCGGCATCTTCCGCGACCTGCTGCCCTTGCAGATCAAGCTGCTGGCCGAGGCCTCGTATCTCTGCGCGACCGCGGACGAGCCGCTGGCCAGAAACTTTATCCGCAAGCACGCGCTGCGCTACCAGCAACAGCACGGGTGCGACATCGAAACCGCCGCGCTGCGTGTCTACGGCAATGCCGACGGCGCGTACGGCGCCAACGTGAATCACCTGGTCGAGAACAGCCGCTGGGATGACGAGGACGAACTCGCCGAGACCTACACGCGGCGCAAGAGTTTCGCCTTCAACCGCGCCGGCAAGCCGACGCAGCAGACGGCGCTGCTCAAGAGCACCTTGGCCGACATCGAGCTCGCCTACCAGAATCTCGACTCGGTCGAGCTGGGCGTGACCACCGTCAACAATTACTTCGACACGCTCGGCGGCATCAGCCGCGCGGTGAAGCGCGCGCGCGGTGGCGCGACGCCGCCGGTCTATATCAGCGACCAGACCAAGGGCAGTGGCGTCGCGCGCTCGCTGTCCGAGCAGGTCGCACTGGAAAGCCGCACGCGCGTGCTCAACCCGAAGTGGTACGAGGGCATGCTCAAGCATGGCTACGAGGGCGTACGCCAGATCGAGGAGCACGTCACCAACACCATGGGCTGGTCGGCCACGACCGGCCAGGTGCAGCCCTGGGTTTATGAGCAGCTGGCGCAGACCTTCATGCTCGATCCGGAGATGCGTGAGCGTCTGGCCAAGCTCAATCCCACGGCTTCGATGAAGGTCGCCAATCGGCTGCTGGAAGCCGAGGCGCGGCATTACTGGCAGCCCGATGACGCGACGCTTGCAGCGTTGCGAAACGCGAGCCTCGACGTCGAGGATCGTCTCGAAGGAATACAACTGGCGGTGGCAGCATGAACGACTTTCGCGGAATTCCCGTAAGCACGACGGCCAGGCCCGCAGGCCGAATCGATGGCGAGGGCAGCGTACAGGTCGCGCTCGATCCAAACATGAAGATCGACACCGCAAAAGTCTTCGCCGTGTACGGCAAGGGCGGCATCGGCAAAAGCACGACCTCGTCGAATCTCTCCGTCGCGTTCTCCAAGCTCGGCAAGCGCGTCTTGCAGATCGGCTGCGATCCCAAGCACGACTCCACGTTCACCTTGACCAAGCGGCTTGTGCCGACCGTGATCGACATTCTCGAATCGGTGGACTTTCATGGCGAAGAGCTGCGGGCCGAAGACTTCGTGTTCCCGGGCTACAACGGCGTTATGTGCGTGGAGGCCGGCGGTCCGCCGGCCGGAACCGGCTGCGGCGGCTATGTCGTAGGCCAGACCGTCAAATTGCTCAAGGAACATCACCTGCTCGAAGACACCGACGTGGTGATCTTCGACGTGCTCGGCGACGTGGTTTGCGGCGGCTTCGCCTCGCCGCTGCAACACGCGAGTCGCGCGGTGGTGGTGGCCGCCAATGACTTCGATTCGATCTTCGCGATGAATCGCATCGTCGCGGCGATCAACTCCAAGGCCAAGAACTATGGGGTGCGCCTGGCCGGCGTCATCGCCAACCGTTCACGCGAGACTGACCAAATCGACAAGTACAACGCCGCCATCGGCATGAAGACGCTGGCGCAATTCCCGGACCTGGACGTGATCCGGCGCAGTCGATTGAAGAAATCGACCTTGTTCGAGATGGAGCCCTCACCTGAACTTGAGGCGGTACAGAAAGAGTACATGCGCTTGGCCGCGTCGCTGTGGATCGGCGCCGAACCCTTGAACATTTCGCCGATGCGCGACCGCGACATCTTTGATCTGCTGGGTTTCGAGTGATGAGCAACGCCACCTACATCCAGCGCCGCGGCCAGCTCGAAACCTATTTCGACCGCACCGCTGCGGACGCGTGGGCGCGACTCACTTCGACCGCCAAGGTCAGCCGTATCCGCGAGACAGTGCGCGCCGGCCGCGACCGCATGCGTACCACCCTGCTCGACTGGCTGCCGATGAATCTGAGCGGCAAGCGCATTCTGGATGCCGGCTGCGGCACTGGCGCGTTGTCGGTCGAAGCCGCGCGCCGCGGCGCGCGAGTCGTGGCCATCGACCTTTCGCCCACGCTCGTGAAACTCGCAGCGGAACGCCTGCCCAAGGACCTCGGCGACGGCAGTATCGAGTTCCACGTCGGCGACATGCTTGACCCGACGCTCGGCAGTTTCGATCACGTGGTGGGGATGGATTCATTGATCCACTACCGCGCCAACGACATGGTGGATTCGGTGCAGGCCCTCGCTGCCAGCGCGCGCGGCAGCGTGCTGTTCACCTTCGCGCCGCGCACGCCGTTGCTCACCGTGATGCATAACGTCGGCAAGCTGTTCCCGCGAGGCGATCGCGCGCCGGCCATCGAACCGGTTTCGGAAACCTTGCTGTTGAACCTTATCGACTCGCGCAGCGGGCTGGCCGGCTGGCAGCCGGGCCGCAGCACGCGCATCAAGAGCGGCTTCTACACCTCGCATGCGCTGGAGCTGGTGCGCCGATGAGCACCCTATGAAACTCAACGACGCGCTCGCCAAACGCTGGACCGGCCTTGCGCCGCAGTTCATGCCGTTTGCGGATGCGGCCACGCCGGAGCTGCCGCTCGGGCGCCTGATGCGGCTCTCGCTGTTCCAGGTGTCGGTCGGCATGGCCATCACCCTGCTGGTCGGCACGCTCAACCGCGTGATGATCGTGGAACTGTCCGTGCCCGCCACGCTGGTGGGTTTGATGGTGGCGCTGCCGCTGCTGTTTGCGCCATTCCGCGCGCTGATCGGCTTCAAGTCCGACACCCATCGCTCGTTTCTGGGCTGGCGCCGCGTGCCCTATATCTGGTTCGGCTCGCTGCTCCAGTTCGGCGGACTGGCGATCATGCCGTTCGCGCTGATCGTGCTGACCGGCGACACCAACGGACCGATCTGGTACGGGCAGGTTGCGG
The DNA here is from genome assembly GCA_052389915.1 of Panacagrimonas sp. Taxonomy (GTDB): domain Bacteria; phylum Pseudomonadota; class Gammaproteobacteria; order Nevskiales; family Nevskiaceae; genus Panacagrimonas. Next base: position 61,315 of record JBQTHL010000078.1, on the reverse strand, counting down.
CTTGCGTGGCCTTTCTGCTGGTCGGCGCCGGATTGCACACCACGCAGACCGTGGGCCTGGCGCTGGCCACGGACCTGGCTGCCGACGAATCGCGCCCCGGCGTGGTGGCGCTGATGTGCTCGATGTTGCTGATCGGCATGGCGCTCAGCTCGGTGATTTTTGGCGTGCTGCTGGCCGACTTCAGCTACCTGCGCCTGATCCAGGTGATCCAGGGCACGGCCGTGGCCACCATGCTGCTGAACATCGCGGCGCTGTGGAAACAGGAAGTGCGCGACCCCGAACTCACTGCGCCGGATCGTGTTCTGCCGACGTTTCAGGACTCCTGGCAGACGTTCAGCAGCGACGGTCAGGCCGTGCGCCGCCTCGTTGCGCTGGGCCTCGGAACCGTGGCCTTCAGCATGCAGGACATCCTGCTGGAACCCTATGGGGGAGAAGTGCTGAATCTTTCCGTGTCTTCCACAACCCTGCTCACCGCGGTCTGGGCGATGAGTGGTCTCGGCGGATTCGTGATCGCCGCGCGAGCCTTGTCCATTCGGTACGACGCGTACCGAATTGCGGCCTTCGGCGTGCTCGCGGGCCTGGTGGGAATGACGGCCGTGATTTTCTCTGCGCCTTCGCAAGCACCCTGGCTGTTCGCGCTGGGCGTGGCGTTCATAGGCCTGGGCGGCGGGCTGTTCGCGCATTGCACGCTCACCGCGGCGATGTCCCTAGCGCCGAGTGGACAGATCGGGCTGGCTATCGGCGTGTGGGGTGCGGTGCAGGCCACCGCTTCGGGCAGCGCCATCGCACTCAGCGGCTTGCTGCGCGACGGCGTGTCCACGCTCGCGGAAGCCGGACAATTCGGCAGCACGCTGAGCGGGCCGGCCACCGGTTATGGCGTGGTCTACAACCTCGAAATCCTTCTGCTGTTCGCCACGCTCGTGGCGATCGGCCCGCTGGTGCGTCCCGCGTGGCGCGAATCCTCCACTTTCCCCAGCGATCCGGCCTTGCCGGATCTTCACTTAAGTCCCCTCAGCCGGGAGGTTGTTCCATGAACATAGGCGCCATCACGGGTTCCATCGACATCGCTCAGGTCACGCTGTACCTGTTCTGGTTCTTTTTCGCCGGACTCATCTACTACCTGCGAAGTGAAGACAAACGCGAGGGCTATCCGCTGGAAGAAGCGGACGCCAATCCCAACACCTTGCGCGAAGGTTTTCCTGGCACGCCCGACCCCAAGACCTTCGTGCTGCCGCACGGCGGCACGAGAGTGCGGCCGGCGGAATGGGTGCCGGGCGCGCGTCCGCCCATCAACGCAACGCCCACCGCGCCCTGGCCCGGCGCGCCGCTCGAACCGACCGGCAATCCGATGCTGGCTGGTGTCGGCCCGGGATCCTGGGGCAATCGCCCCGACGAACCGGACCTGACTATCGACGGTCAGCCCAAGATCGTGCCGCTGCGCATCGACAGTGAGTACAGCATCGAATCGCGCGATCCCGATCCGCGCGGCAAGAACGTCGTCGGCGCAGACCGTGAAGTCGGCGGCACCGTGACGGACGTGTGGGTGGATCGCTCCGAGCGGCTGTTCCGTTACATCGAACTGGAAGTCGCCGGCGGGCGCCGCGTGCTGGTGCCGGTCAACTTCACGAAGATCGACGATGACGGCACCGTGCACGTTGCGTCCATCATGGGCCATCACTTTGCCGATGTGCCGGGGCTCGCCAATCCCGACCAGGTCACGATGCTCGAAGAAGAAAAAATCATGGCCTACTACGGTGCCGGCACCTTGTACGCAGACGCCTCGCGCCTGGGTCCCTGGCTATGACGCACGAAGCCGCCACCACGGTGCGCGAACTGCCGGAGGCGCTGCCGAAGGGCGAGCGCATTCTCTGGCAGGGCGCACCCGACTGGATCTCGCTCTATCGCCGCGCGTTTCACGGCCGCACCCTGGCGGTCTATTTCGCGATCATCCTCGCGCTGCGCGGCGGCAACGTGCTCATGGACGGCGGCACGGCGATGGACGCGATCACGGCCATGTCGTGGCTGCTTCCGGTGGCCTTATTCGCGCTTGCGATGCTCGCGCTCGTCGCCTGGCTCACAGCGCGCGCGACCTGGTACACGCTCACGGATCGTCGCGTGGTGATGCGCATGGGCATCGTGCTGGAGATCACGTTCAACTTTCCGTTCAGGGTCATCGAGGCTGCCGGCCTGCGCCTGCACTCGGACGGCACCGGCGATATCCCTCTTAGCTTCATCGAAGGCGAACAGATTGCCTACGCGCACCTGTGGCCGCACGCGCGACCCTGGCGATTCCGTCGCACCGAGCCGATGCTGCGCTGCGTCCCGCAGGCCGCGACCGTCGCCGAACTGCTGGCGCGCGTGATGGCGACCAATACGGGCGGTACCGCGCTGCCGATCAGGGCATCTGCACTTGCTGGCACGCCCGCAGTCGAGCACCCGCCGGGCGACGTGGCCGCGGCCTGATAGACGAGAACCCCATGAGCGAGCATTCGCACGACGCTTCGTTTCCCAGGCTGCCGCTCTATGCCGCGATGGCGCTGATCGGCATCACGCTCGCTCTGGTCGCCGCTGTGCGCCTCACCGGCGTGGGCGATCTGCGAACGCCGCAGATGACCATCGTCGCGGAGCGAGAGCTTCGCTTTCAGGACCAGAGGGACGGCAGTATCACCGTGCACGACGCCGCCACCGACGAGTTGATCGAGCGCGTGGCTCCCGGCACCAACGGCTTTCTGCGCGGTACGTTGCGCGGCCTGGCGCGGGATCGCAAACGCCAGGGCATCGGACCTCTTCCGGCGTTCCTGCTTACCGGTCGCAGCGACGGCCGACTGCTGCTGGAAGACCCGACGACGAAGCGCTTGATCGACCTCGGCTCCTTCGGACCGACCAACGCCGCGGTCTTCGCGCGGCTGCTCACCGAAAAAACGCCAGGCATGACCGACCCTGTTGCACTCACGCCCGCATCGGGAACGCCATCCCAAGGCAACGAGAGACCCTCATGACCAGCACCGTCGCCGGACGCGCGCCCAACGAATCCACCCAGCGCGCGCAGCAGGACACCCTGCTTTCGCCACGCTTCTACACGACCGACTTCGACGCGATGGACCGCATCTACGTCAGCCCCATCCGCAAGCAGTGGGACGCGCTGATCGCCGAATTCGAGGCCGACGTCAACGCCACGCATTTCCAGCGGCCCGCCGATCTCGACAAGGACTACTCGCACCTGCCCGAAGGCCTGTACCAGGAATTCGTGGACTTCATGATCAGCTCGGTCACCGCCGAATTTTCCGGCTGCGTGCTCTACGCCGACATCAAGAAAAAATCGAAGAACCCGGACATGCAGGCCCTGTTCGGCTACATGGCGCGCGACGAGGCGCGACACGCCGGCTTCATCAACCAGTGGCTCAAGGACTTCGGCATCGCGGTGGACCTGGGCTTTCTCACGCGCGCCAAGAAGTACAAGTACTTCAGCCCCAAGTTCATCTTCTACGCGACCTACCTGTCGGAGAAGATCGGCTACGCGCGCTACATCACCATCTTCCGCCAGATCGAGAAGTACCCTACGCTGCGCTTCCATCCGATCTTCCAGTGGTTCGATCGGTGGTGCAACGACGAGTTCCGCCACGGCGAAGCCTTTGCTCTGCTGATGCGAGCCAACCCGAAATTGCTCGCCGGCACCAACAAGCTGTGGATCCGCTTCTTCGTGCTCGCCGTTTTCGCCACGATGTTCGTGCGCGATCATGATCGTCCACAAATGCACAAGGCGCTCAACATGAATCCGACGGACTACGACTTCACCGTATTCCGCATCACCAGCGAAATTTCGCGCCAGGTGTTTCCGCTCACGCTGAATCTCGACGACCCTCGTTTCCGCACCGGCCTGGAGAAGCTGCTGCGGATCAACAAGGCCCATGCGGCGGCCAAGGCACAAGGCGGTGTGCTCTCGACGTTCAAACGGCTCGGCCTTGTAGCCAGTGCCGCAGCGACGTTCATACGACTTTATTTCCTTCCCGCAAAGACCCACGCCCTACCGCAGGACGTGCGCCTGGCCCCGGCCTGGTAAGCGCTCCATCGTGACCTTGTCCACGCACGGACTGCCGATCCTCTTCACCCTGTTCCTGTGGTGGTTCAGCACCGGCGCGATCCTGTACCTGGACGGCCTGCCGCGCCGCACCTTCCGCTGGAGCCTGGCCGGAGCCAGCGTCGTGCTGATCTGCGCGCTCTACGCTCTGTCCGCCTCCGCGACGGACACCGGCGCCAGTGCCGCCTATTGCGCGTTCGCCTGCGCGCTGCTCGTCTGGGGATGGCTGGAAATGAGTTTCCTGATGGGTTTCGTCACGGGGCCGCGTACCACGGCCTGCCCGCCCGGAAGTTCCGGCTGGCGCCGCGTGGCTTACGCCATCGAGGCCATCCTGTACCACGAGATCGCGCTGCTGCTCGGCGCGCTGACGATTGCCGTGCTCACCTGGGAGGCACCCAACCAGCTCGGACTGGAAACCTTCGTGATCCTGTGGATCTCACGCCAGAGCGCCAAGCTCAACGTGTTTTTCGGGGCACGGAATCTCAGCGAAGAATTCCTGCCCGATCATCTCCGGTATCTGCAAAGCTACTTCGCTCGCCGACCGATGAACCTGCTGTTCCCGGTATCCGTGACCGTCGGCACCATCGGCGCCGTGGTCCTGTGGCAGCTCGCTTTCGCAGACGGAATCCCGGACGCAGACGCCATCGGCCTGAGCTTTCTGGCCACGCTCCTGACCCTGGCCACGATCGAGCATTGGTTCCTGATGCTGCCGATTCCTTCCAACGCGCTGTGGGATTGGGGGCTGCGATCGCGGCGGCAGACGATGCCGCGTCAGTCCCCAGATCGAAAGATAGAGGCCAGAGCCCTGTAACAACTCAAGCGGGCTTCTCAAAGGCGGACTTAATGGCTCTTACGACATTCCTCATCAACTACCGATTTGAGCGAGAGCTTTCACGATGGCGAAAGCGATCACTGCACTTTCCGAGGCGTCAAACGCTGTAGTCAGTTCTTGGTACAGCACTACCGCTTCTTGATCCCGCCCCACTTTGCGCAGCGCTACGCACTTATTGAACATTGCTTTCGCCGCCAACTCACGTAGCGGCAGCTCGATGGCTGAGCTAAGAGTCGAAAGCAACAGATCGAGAACCGCAATCTCTTCTTGGAAACGTTGTAGCCGTCCGAGCGTCTCAGCCTTGTTGAACGCACCTTGTGCAACCGCGACCCGCAAGGGCAACTCGGTGGCCGCGCCGAAGCTCACGAGTAGCGAGTCATAAGCTGCCAGTTCTTGTTCAAAATCTCCTAGCTGACCAATCAAATTTGCTCTATTGACGATCGCTTTGGCGATCAGCTCACGTAGCGGCAATTCAATACTCGTGTTGAGTGTGGCAATCAGCGCATCGTATGCCTCTAGGGCTTCTTCTTCGCGTTCAAGTTGATCAAGCCTTGCAGCTCTGTTGAACGCAGCCTGAGCAACCTGTTCGCGTAGCGGTAACTCATCAGCTCCGCTGAAGCGCGAAAGGAGGGTGTCATATTGATCGAGTTCCTCGTCATTACGGCCGACTAGGCCCAGCTCTATACCCTTGTTGAACATCGCCTTGGCAACGGGGAAGCTTAGAGACGGCTCCGCGGCATCACCGAATCTAGCCAGCATCGTGTCGTAAGTTGCGATTGCTTCTTCATGGTTACCAAGGTGATGCAGCATCGCTCCTTTGTTAACCATCGCCTTTGCAATATGTTCGAGAAGCGGCAATTCGGAGGTCGCTCCAGTGTCGGCAATCAGCATTTCGTATGCAGCGATTGATTCTTTGAAACGCCCTAACTCGCCGAGGGACACACCCTTATTGAAGTTCGCCCGGACAACCTGATCTCGATAGGGAGCTTCGGACGTTTTCCTGAACGTCGCGATCAGCGCGTCGTAACCTGCGAGTTCCTCGTCATGGCGCCCCAGAAGACCAAGGGTGACGGCTCTTTTTCCCATTGCTTTGGCCACCTGCTCTCTCAATGGCGATTGTGTAGCTGCCCCGAAAGTAACGAGCAACGCGTCGTATACCTCTATCGCTTCCTCGTTTCGACCGAGCTCGCGGAGAGTTCCGCCCTTGTTGAACATAGCCTTCGAGACTAGCTCTGGTAGCGGCAATTCGGTTGCGGTTCCGAAGCTATCCAGCAGCGTGTCGTACACCGCTATTGCTTCTGTACTTCGATGAAGTTCACCAAGCAGATAGCCTTGCGTGTATATCGCGATGGCTCGGCTAATCGGCGTACGAGCCAGATAGAAGGCAGCTTGAGCAAGCTCTAATGCAGTTTCGCAGCGTCCGGCTTCGATCTGATTGGAGACCCTTCGCAGCAAGAAGGATGTAGCGCCCTCGGCACTCTCGCCGACCAACTCGGGAGTTCCCATCAGTTGCAGGCCATTCAAAGTTGGCTCTGAGCCCGGGAACTGCGAGCTTGACTCGCTGGTGGTGGCAATTGGGCCGTCGTGCGTTCTTAACCAACCGGCCAGCACAGCCCTCAATTCGGGAGCAAATCCTCTCTCGCCCCGCAACGGCTTGAACATGTACTTCTTGTCTCTCTCATGCGTTTCGCGGAAAGCTATGAGCTTGCGTAACTGTTCTCCTGGATCGGCAAGCTGTGCCGTCGGTACCGGCAAAAAGAACAGTATCAAATCGAGCATCGTCTGATCGCCACACATCTGGTCTGCGATCGCCCACTCTTCTTCGCATCCGGAGGAAAATCGACCCGCTATCTCGGGAGTAGAACCCCAGCGGTCATGAAACAGAAAGACCGCGTAATCACAGGTCTTCAGATCCTTGTTGATACGTGCTTGCGGTCGTCCTCGACCCGGCAATGTTTCTTCCCAGCCGACCGGCTCAAAATAAGCGCCGCGTGGAATGGCTTCCAAACGGTTGTACTCGTCAAGGATCTCTTTGAATTTTTTTCGCAGCTTCTCAAGTCCGCCAGGACTCGCAATGAAAACTCTGTATCTCTTCAGAGCTGTGGGCATTCATGTCTCCGCAAAACGGTGCGCGTCGATCTACTGCCTGAGAGTTTGGAGAACCTGCCGCTTGCATGGTGATCTCCTTTTGGTCGGGTACTGATGGTGTAGGCGCAGGTCGAAGGCTTGACGCTGATGAGCAACGGCAGCGTCTAGGCGGACTACGGCATCAACCTGATCTGGTGAGGCGTAGAGTGCCTTAACCTCTATGGTTTTGCGCTAGTTCAAGCGGTGTCCGCGGTTCTTCGGCGAGCTGGGCACGCAAGGTGCCGTGGCACTGGTTCACTTATAGCCGTAGAGGGAACCTCGGTGACTCGATCTTCCTATCCCCTCCCGTTCGCCGTGATCGCATTGGCGATAACAGGGCCTCAGGCGGGACAGGCCTCTCCCGAAACCACAGTAGACGATGCCGTCAGCCAGCCGGTCGCTGTGGCTCGTCGCTGTTGCCCTCTTCATCGCCGTGGGTGTCGGCCTATGGGAGTTGCTCCAGGTGAAGGAGGCAGAATGCGAGAACGGGTACACGTCTCCGGGCAATCAAGCAGGCGCCAAAGCGGCCGGCATTGATCGGAGCGTCTAAATGAATGCTTCCGACTTCGGCGACGCGCAAGCTGCGCACCGGGACTCCAACGTCCCGATTCTTCCGTTACTGCCGAATGCAGTTTCCGGCACCCGCCGCCACAGCACCGGCCGGACCGGGAGGCTGAGCTACTACACGGCAGGGTCGGGCACTCCACTGCTCCTCGTCCACAGCATCAATGCCGCACCGTCCGCATACGAAATGCGCCCATTGTTCGAGCGCATGCGGGGGGCTCGTCGCGTGTATGCGGTGGATCTGCCGGGTTTCGGATTTTCGGATCGCGACTACAACGTGCAGCTCTACGTCGATGCGATCCACGACATGCTCGATGTGATCGAGCAGGACGCACGGGGTGTAGCGGTCGATGTCGTCGGGCTGTCACTCTCCTCGGAGTTCGTGGCACTCGCCGCAGTTCAACGGCCGCAGCGCGTGAGGACGTTGACGCTCGTCACGCCCACCGGCTTCAACCGCGGCGCGGAGAAGCTGCGCGGACCTGCGGGCGGCACGCGCGAGATTCCGGGGTTGCTCAAGCTGTATAGCTTTCCATGGTGGAGCCAGGGCTTGTACGACTTGCTGGCGAGCCGGAGGAGCATTCGCTACTTCCTTCGGCGCACCTATGGCAGCAAGCGGATTCACGAACACGTCGCCGACTACGCCTACCTCAGCAGCCATCAACCGGGCGCACGACACGCGCCGCTGGCGTTTCTGTCAATGCGCCTTTCCCGCTCGGATATTCGCGACGTTTACGAGCGCCTCGCACTACCGGTGTGGTTGCCGCACGGCAGGCGCGGAGACTTCCGGGATTTCAGCTCCGCGGACTGGACACAGTCACGAAGCAACTGGCACGTAAAGCCATTCGACACTGGTGCACTGGTTCATTACGAACGGCCCGGCGAATTCTCCGCCAAGCTTCGAATCTTTCTCGGAGATCACGATTCAAGCGAGTCGCTCAACGCGCAAGTTGCTCGCGCGGATCCTCCTGCAGAAGCACGACCGGAATTTCAGGACAGGCTACTTACATAGCCTGTCTCCACGAGGCCGGTCTAGGTCCCCGATTCCTCCGCTGCCGGCTCGGTCACTTCGGCGGCGGGATCACCCTCAGGTGCAGGCTCTCCTTCGGCGGGACCGGCCTCGACTGGCGCCGGTGCAGCCGGCGCGGCTATCGGACCGGCCAGCGCGGCATAGTCCCCCACCATCTTCGCGCCGTTGAGCGGTTTGGCCGCGCCTTGGTGACAGGTGCCGCAATACAGCTTGGGCGCGTCACCGGTCGGGCCGTGCCGTTGCGGGGGCAAGCTGTCTTTGAGCGGGATGAGGTAGTTGGTGTTGAGGTCGCGCACCATGCGGATGCCGTGCCACGCCACGGCGCGCGTCGGCGGGCTCGAATCCCAGGAAGTGAACGAGCGGCTGTTGTGGCAATAGGTGCAGTTCACTCCCAGAGACTGGGACATGTGAATCATCAGCCCATATGTCCACTCGGTCTGCTTGATCGAACTCCGGTTGCCGGCCGGCAGTGCGGTGGTAGAAACGGTTCGGATGCCGTCGTCTCCAACCAGAAGCGACGAGAACGGGTCGTTGGGCAGCGAGGTGAGCCCAACAATGGGCGCGGCCGCGTTCTGGCTAGCCTTGTTGCCGGCGAATTTCCCGCCGGATGCTTCGGGCGCGAACCAGATTTCGGCTGGGACGGGTTGCCCGCGATGGCATGTGTAACAGGTGACGCCCGTATCGGCGACGTGCGGCTTCCACGTCGCGTTGACGTGTTGCGTCATCTGGATCATGCGCAGCGAAACGAGCTTGGTGTACTTCTCGTCCGAAGCCATGTCGGCCGGGTTATGGCAATAAGCACAGCCTTCTTTCGGCGCCACCCAGTTGGTGATGGCGACCATAGTGCGAGTGAATTCGCCCACGCTCAGATCGCCCAGGACCTTGACGTTCTTGTAGACGCTGGACGCCGGCGGGCCGCCGGCGGATATCGCGGGTAGCGGGGCAGGAGCCACGTTTCCGGCCGCCTGGGCGGCGGCCAGGCGCGGGTTCTGGACTTCGGCCATGCCGGTACCCCGGAAGCCGCTCTGGGTCGTTCCCACCGGCGGCCGCTCGCAACCCGCGATGAACGCAGCCGCTGCGAAGATCAGGATTGCATGACTCAGCAGGATCGCGTGGTCGCCAAGCTCATGCTTTTTCATTGGCCGGCTCCCGTTGCAGCGGTGGCCGGATCGGCCACGGGCGTGAACACCTCGGGGTAAGCGGCGACGATGCCGTGCTCGATACCCCAGAGGTACCAGTTATCGACCACCGTGCCGGTGAGCAGGATGCCGATGCCACCGGTGAGCGGGCACAACACCGCGAACCACCAGGCCCAGCGATGCACCGATTCCATGGTCGCGTTGAACCCCATGGTCCAGCGCCAGAACAACGCGGCGCGTTCGGACGCGGTGCCGCGATCGACGATCTGCTCGATCTCGCGCTCGCCGCCGTAACGGCTCACCGCGAGGATGGTGGCGCCATGCATGGCGAACAGCAGCGTTGCGCCGTACAGGAAGGCGATCGAGAGCATGTGGAACGGGTTGTAGAACAGATTCCCGTAGCGGATGGAAAACGCGGCGGTCCAGTCCAGGTGCGGGAAAATTCCGAAAGGTACTGCCTCTCCCCAGCTCCCCATCAGCAGCGGGCGGATGAAGCCCAGTACGAGATACAGCCAGATAGCAGCGGCGAAAGCCCAAGCCACGTGCGTGCCCATGCCATGTGCCTTCGCACGCCGGTACATTCGTAACCACCAGAGGAGCAAGGACGCCGTCAGGAAGAACCCGGCCATCTGCCACCAGCCACCCTCGTTCAACGGACAGAAGGCGCAGAGTCCGGCCCCCGGCGGCGGCGGTTCCAGCGCCAGCCAGAACAACTGGCGCACGAACTGGACCGGGTCCCAGTTCACCGAGGCGAGCATGTTGAGGCCGATGATCTCGAAGGCGATGAGGAAGCACGCGGCCGAGGTAACGCCGAGCCAGCCCAGGTAGATCGGACCGATCTGCGCGTCCCCGATCTTTCCCATCCAGTAGGCAAAGAACGGTTTGACTTCGCGCATGCCGTCGCTGGTACCGGGGATGAGCGGCACGCCGGGATACGCCGGCGCGTTCACCTGAAGTCGCGTGAAGATGTTCTGGTATTCAGCCATGAGAGCGTCCCCTTGTTTTCGCCAGCGCTGTGTTCTTGTCCTGGGTTCCAGTCGTTACCAAATCGGAAGGTTGAGCCACCAGCCCCACCATTCCGGCCAGCCGCGCGTCCAGAATGGTCCGCTGATGACGATGCAGACCGCGCTCCAGAACACGGCGCTCAATGCCAGGAACAGACCCAGGCGGTGAATCCCAAGCGTGCCGATCGAGTAACCGATGGTGTCGCGGAAGAAGGTGTTCTCGTGCTCTGCGGTCTTCACCGCCTCACCCTTCTGAGGATTGGTTGCGGAGAGAATCAGCGAGCCGTGCAGCGACAGCGCGAACACCGTCGCAAAGAAGAAACTGACCGCGAGCATATGCGCCGGGTTGTAATGGAAATGCAGGTACTGGTAGCCGGTGTTCGATACCCAGTCGAGATGGCTGGTGATGCCGTACGGGAAACCATGCCCCCAGGCACCCATCAGCACCGGGCGGATCACTTCCAAGGTGAAGTACGCGAAGATCGCGAAGCTGAAAGCGAAGGGCACGTGCAGGCCGATGCCGAGCTTTCGGCAAATCTCGACTTCGCGCAGCGCCCAGGAGCAGAAGGCCCCGAGTGCGCACACAGTAATCGCCTGCCATAAACCGCCTTCGGCAAGCGGTGCTATACCCAGACCGTAGGAGAGATCAGGCGGCGCGATGTTTATCTGCCAAAGGTTCCAGGTCGGACCTATCGCCGCACCGTAGACGATGAGCGCCGTCCCGAGCGCGGAGAAGAAAATGGTGGTGACGCCGAAGAAGCCGCAGTAGAACGGCCCGACCCAGAAATCGAACAGGTCGCCGCCCAGCAGCGTGCCGCCGCGGACTCGATACTTTCTTTCAAAACTGAGCATGCTCATACGTCACTCCCACGCCTCTTTCGTGCGCTTCCCTCATCGGGAAGACCCATGCCTTGACTGGCTGCGGTGGCAGGGGAGTTCTGAGGCCTCCCCCTCGAATCCTCCCGCCACCGCAGACCAGCTTCCTTCCGCTGAACGTCCTATCCCGATGCAGGCAGGGAAGAGTTCTGCGACACCGTGGCCGGCGCCGCGCCACCGTCTCCGATCCAGTTGAACCGGGGCGTGCTGAGCAGGATGAAGTGAATCAGCAGTGCCAGAACAAACAGGAACGTGAACAGCGCCACCAGCGATCGACGAGGGTCGAACAACAGCCATACTTTCCACATGTCTTGAGCCTCCAATGTGAGAAAGGGATTGGTACCACGACGTGACTTCGGTTAAAGGCTTTCGCCCCTCACTGCAGCCACGGCTTCCACTGCCATACCAAGAAATGCGCCACGATGGCGATAACGGTGAAGATGATGAAACTGGTGACGAAGATGCCGTGAAACTCTTTCGCCTCCCGCTCCGTCAACCCCGTCAGCGACCGTCTGTCATCACTCATGGTCTACCTCCGATTGAGCCTTGCGGCCCGGACGAAACAACCCACCACGCAACCCGCGTAGCCGGGATCGCTCAGGCGATGCATTGCCGGAACCGATTCGTGACCCGGAACCTGCCGGGTTTCTGTTTGTAATCGCGGGCCCGCGGTTCACGCGGGCTCCCAGATGTTCAACTCGCTGTGTGAGCGCGTGACACGCGCGGCAGTGACTTCCACTTCGCCGGCCTTGCGCGCCTCACGCTCAGCGCGATCACGCAGGCGCTTGGCGGCGGAAATACGGATCAGCACGGGCTGGGCTTCGAGCAGCTCGTCGAGCACGGCCTTGGCGTCATCCAGCCAGGGGATTTCCGTGCTCAGCTTCGTTGGCGTGGGATCGACCTTGTCCATATCGCTGCCCAGCGGGAGGATGTGGAACAGCGCGTCGAAAAGTGAGTTGCAGAATTCCTGGACGATGTAGGTCGCGCCCGAGTAGCCCATGAAGGGCGTGCCGACGTGGCGGCGGATGATCGCGCCGGGAAACGATGCCGGGATGTAGCTTGCGCGATGGCCTTTCTCGGCGAGATACATGCGCTCGTTGTAGCTGCCGAACATCACCAGCGGCGGCTTCTGGTGAACCAGCTTGCGCACCGCGGCGTTGTCGGTCTTGGCGCCGGGCAGGCGAGAAATCGCGAAGTTGCACGGCATGCCCATCTCGTCTTCGAGGAAGTTGCGCACGCCGCGTGCATAGGTGTCGTTGGCGACGATGGCAAAGCTCGCGGTGCCGAAGAAATCCTGCGTGACCGAGCGCCACAGATCCCAGATCGGCTTGATCGTAGTGTGCTTTTCTTTTTCGATGAACGGCTCTGGATTCACTTCCAGCAATTCGCCGAGCTTGCGCAGGAACTTGGTCGTGCTGTGCAGGCCAATCGGCGCTTGCAGGTAGGGCCGATCCAGCGACTCACACAGCAGGCGACCGAACTCGCGATACATACAGATGTTCACGTCGGCGTCGATCAGCTTGGGCACGTCAGCCAGATGACTGCCGAGCGGAAACACCATGTTCACGTCGGCGCCGATGCCCTCGACCAGGCGACGAATCTCGGCCAGATCGCTAGGCGTATTGAAGGTGCCGTAGCAGGGTCCGATGATGTTCACGCGCGACTTCTTGTCTGGCGTTCGTGGCTTGCGCGCCGGGACTTTCTTGATGCCGTACTGGGTCCACAGCCAGTTCATCGCGCGGTTCGCGCACTGCCACTGGTCTTCGTCGATGGTGCGCGGCAGGAAGCGTTGCAGATTGGTGCCTTCCGGCGTCACGCCGCCGCCGATCATCTCGGCGATGGAGCCGGTCACCACCACCGCCGGCAGATCGGGATCGAGCACCGCGTGTGCGCGTTTCATCGCGCCCTCGGTGCCCTCGCGGCCGAGTTGCTCTTCGGCGAGACCCGTGACCACGATGGGCAGTTCGTGCGGTGGCAGCGCGTCGGTGTAATGCAGCACCGAGGTCACCGGCAGGTTCTCGCAACCCACAGGACCGTCGATCACGACCTGCAGGCCCTTGATCGCCGTGAACACATACACGGCGCCCCAATAGCCTCCTGCGCGGTCGTGGTCGAGGACGAGCATCAGACGGGCTCGTCCACTTTCGAGGTCTTGGCCGCCTTGGCGACCTTGCGCTTGTATTGCTCGCGGAACTCGGGCCGCAGCTTCGGTACGTCTTCCCAGACTCCTGCCGTGTCGCCCTCGCCCACCCCGGAGAAAAATTCCTCCATCGTGTCGAAGCGAGCCTTGTTCTGAATGGCCGCGTTTACCACCGTCGCCAGAGAACCTGCACCCGCCGGACCCATCAGCGGCCGTGCAGAAATCAGATTCGTGAAATACAGCGACGGTGTGCGCGCAGCCTTTGCAGCCTGCACGACCGGCGTGGTGCCAATGGCCAAGTCGGGTTTGAATTCGCGGAAAGCGGCAAGATCCTGTTCCAGGGAGGCGCGGTACTGAACGTGAACGCCGCGCGCTTGCAGCCAGTCGAGATCGGCGCTGCTCCACACCGTCTTCGGACAGGCCGTACCGACGTAGCGCACGTCAGCACCGCTCTCCACCAGCAGGCGCGCGACCAGCAGCTCCGAGCCTTCGTAGCCGCTCAAGGTGATACGCCCTTCAATCGGCATCTTGGCGAGAGCAGCCGTGATCGCAGGGAGCGCGCGATTCTTCGCCGCGTCGATCTTCACCTGCGCCACGTTGGCCGCCGTGCCGACAGCCTGCAACCAGGCTTCCGTGCCATCAAGACCCACCGGCGCCGATCCTATGATGGGGCGGCCGGCAGCTTCGAATTCACGAAAGCTTGCGGTATAGAAAGGGTGAAGAGCCGCCACCACCGCGCCGTCAAGAGCGGCATACAACTCCCGCCATTCGCGCGTAGGTACTACGGGACCCGCCACCAACGCCATCGGCTCCAGCATCATGCCGATGGCAACCGGATCAACAGGAAAAACTTCTCCCACAAGAGTGACCATCGGCTTGTCGCTACGCCCTCCGCGCGGCGCCTGTACCGGGCCCGCCTCGATTTCCGTTCTTGCGTAACGCAGCATCGCGCCTGCGAGCACGTCCTTGGCCTCGGCGTGTGTGGGCACGCCAAAACCCGGCACGTCGATGCCGATGATTCGAACGCCGTTGATCTCTTTAGGCAACAATTGCAACGGCACGCCACTGGCCGTCGGCACGCAGAGATTGATGATGACCACCGCGTCGTACAAACTCGGGTCGGCGAGCTTGTGGACAGCCTCGCGGATGTCCTCGAACAGCTTGCCGGTGACGAGCGTTTCGGAGTTGAACGGCACGTAGCCGACCGTGCGGCGCGCGCCGTAGAAGTGCGAGGTGAAGGTCAAGCCGTACACGCAGCAGGCCGACCCGCTCAGCACGGTCGCAGTGCGGCGCATGCGCAGACCCACGCGCAAGGAACCGAAGGCCGGACACATCGATTGCGGCTGATCGTGCGGCCCTTTCGGATAATCCTTTGCGTACTGATCCAGCGTGACCGTCTTGCCCGCGGCCTTGGCGGCCGCGAGCATCTGCTCCTTGCCGGAATGACAGCCGAGACCGTCGCTCTTGAGCGCGTCGGGATTGACTAGCATCGGCGTGTCGTCGGCCATTTTGCTCAGACGGTCTCGTACACAACTTCGAGCGTGGGCTTGGTGATCTCGGTCTTGCCGCACATGTCGAACTCGGTGGCCGGTGTCAGCACCACGTTGCGGCCCACGACGTCGCCGGAAAAAAGTCCGAGCAACTGATCTTGCGTGAGCGGCGTCGGACGCACCGGCGGCGCTTCCCCGACGTTGGTCGCGAGCGTTTCGAACAAGGGTCCCCACTGCGTTCCGGGCCGGCCGATGATTTCGTAGCTCGCGCTCTTGCGGCGGATATCGTCGTGAGCGGGTATCGCCGCGAGAATTGGAATGCCGACCTTCTCAGCAAAAGCAGCAGCCTCGCCCGTGCCGTCGTCCTTGTTGATAACGATGCCCGCGACTCCGACATTGCCGCCGAGCTTGCGGAAATACTCCACCGCGGAGCACACGTTGTTGGCCACGTATAACGACTGCAAGTCGTTGCTGCCGACCACAATCACTTTCTGGCACATGTCGCGGGCGATGGGCAGACCGAAGCCACCACAGACCACGTCGCCCAGGAAGTCGAGCAGCACGAAGTCGAAGCCCCACTCGTGGAACCCGAGTTTCTCCAGGGTCTCGAAGCCGTGGATGATGCCGCGGCCGCCGCAACCGCGACCGACCTCGGGACCTCCTAGCTCCATCGCAAACACGCCGTCGCGCTTGAAGCAGACATCGCCAATCTTCACCTGCTCGCCTGCAAGCTTTTTCTTCGACGAGGTCTCGATGATCGTGGGACAGGCGCGCCCGCCGAACAGCAGGGACGTGGTATCGCTCTTGGGGTCGCAGCCTATGAGCAGAACCTTCTTGCCCTGCTGCGCCATCATGTAACTGAGGTTGGCAAGGGTGAAACTCTTCCCGATGCCGCCCTTGCCGTAGATCGCGATGATCTGTGTTTCCTTGGTCACCGGCGCGCTCGAAACCGGATCGAGCGGCATCGCCGCTTCCGCGCGCAGATGGTCCTTCAGCTCGTTCAGGGGGATTACGGTGCCCGCCAAGCTGTCGCCTGCACTCATGAGGTCGCTCTCCAATCCAGAATCATCTTCAGGCAGGCGGGATCGCCAAATGCCGTGCGGTATGCGGCGTCAGCGCCGCTTGCGTCTTGGCGATGCGTAATCAAGCCGTCGAGCGACAGCCCACCGGTCTCTGCGAGCGCATTGACCGCGTTCAGATCCGATGGCGCCCACTGCGCCGCGACGCGAATCCGCGCCTCACGCATGAAGGCGGGAGGAAACGCGAAGCTCAGCGGCTCGCTGTAGAAACCGGCGAGCACGATTTCCCCGCCCGGCGCGAGTCTCGCGATCAAAGAGTCCAGCAGCGAGGCGTCGCCACTGACGTCGTAGATGGAGTGGTAGTCGCGCCTAGCGTCGTCATTGGGATCGACGACCGGATATCCGACGGCTACCTTCGCGCGCTCCGGATTGCGTTCCCACACCACCGGCGCAGGTCCGCCCGTGGCGAGCGTCAGCCGCGCGAGCAGCCGTCCCAGGACACCGTGTCCGACGATGAGGTCCGGGTGGCGCAACTCCGGCGCGGCCATCGCGTGATATGCCGTAGCCGCAAGCGCCAACAATGCGGCCTGCTCACCCAGATGTTCGGCAACCGGAATGGCGCGTACGCCTGGCACCACGAGTTGTGCGGCTGCCCCGCCAAACAGCCCGCGCACCGGTCCAAAACATTTCGCGCCAGGCACGAATACCGTATCGCCCACGCGGCCGTTGGATCGCGATCCGGCTTCGCGCACTGTCCCCACCGATTCGTAACCGGGAACCAGCGGATAGCCCATGCCCGGGAACTGCGGCATGCGCCCCGACCAGAGCAGGCGCTCGGTCCCAGTGCTGATGCCACTCCAGTGGATATCGACGACAACGTCGTCCTCGCCCGGCGGCGACAGATCGAGTGTGGCCAGCACAAGGTGCTCGGGCTTCTCGAAAACGACGGCGGTCGTGTTGATCGAAAGTCTCCCTAGGTATGGCGCCTCTGGGTTATCCAACCCCGGCGCCGAATCGTTGAGTCACACTGTTAGTCTAAACTTACTCAATAATGTGTCAAGTAAACATTACGACTATTTTGGCTAAGGTAAAACCCCTATTCCGGGCCAGCCACGATTAGCCGCGTCTGGATCGGGAGATGCGTGGCTACCAGCCGACCGCTGTCGAAGCCGGCCTCGTGCAGCAATTCGCCGATTCGTGCCGGCGTGCGTGGACGACCGCGGCCCATGGCGAGCAGGTAGAAGCCGAAATACGCATCGCCCATGGTTTCCGCGCCCGGCGTTTCCGACATGGGTTCCGCAATCAGCAGCATGCCGTCGTCCGGCAATGCACGTCGCACCGCACCCAGCAGGTTCAGCACGGAGTCGTCATCGTGGTCGTGGAGAACGCGCACCAGCGAAATAATGTCTGCCCCGGCCGGCAATGAGTCGCTTAGGAAACTACCGCCATGTACGCTGACGCGGTCCGAAAGACCCAGCGCTCCGAACCGCAAACGAGCGCGTTCCGCGACCGCAGGCAGGTCGAACAGCATCATCTTCAGCGCAGGTGCGCGCGCCGCGACGGAGACGAGGAAACTTCCCTCGCCGCCTCCGACATCGAGCAGGCAGCGATGAGATTTCAGCGAATAGGCGTCCAGCACCTCGTCCGCAATCAGCGGCTGCGACGCCGACATCAGGGCGCTGTAGCGCGCGACGCGTTCAGCGGAAAGATTGGCGGGCACCTCGACGCCGGCGTACGGCCAGTAACTCGCCAGCTCGCCGGGCCGTCGATCGTTACGGAGAAGGTCCACCGGGTCGCGCAGATCGGCGTAGAGCGCGGAGTGGTGCTCGATCATCGCGGCCAATGCCTCGTTGCCCACCAGCGGCGCGCCGAGCGGCCCCAGGGCGTAACGCCGGCCAGCGCGTCGGACCAGCAAGCGCAGGGAGACCGCAGCGTCAAGCAGGCGAGCGGTAGCGTCCGTGGTCAGGGCGAGCTGCGGCGACATCGTCGCGGCGGTCTGGGGGCCATCGGCAAGAATCTCGAACACGCGCAGACGCACGCATGCGAGCAAGACCTGCGAATAAACGAAACCTGCGCAGAGATCGAAAAGCTGTTTGGCGCGGCGCCGCGCGATCGGTCGGGTCAGCGGAAAAGCGGCAGCCCACCGACGAAACTGGCGGCTGGTTTGCCAGCCCGCGATGGTGGCCTGAGATCGGTCCCACCAGGAAAGCCTGGCTTCCATGATGGCGAGGATCGGCTAATGGAGCGGGTTGAGACTGGTTTGACTTAGGCCGCCTGCCTCAGCTCGCGCGGAAGCAGGCCGCTTGACTCAGCGAGCATCGCCGCCCGCAGCCAATCGGCTCCGGGGCAGTGCGGAATGGAGTCGTTGGCTTCGGACACCAGTTGCTTGACCCAGCGAATAGCGCCCGCCAACCCGAGCTGCGCCACTGCGCTCGGGCGACCCAGCTCGGCATCACGTCCTACCGGCTTGCCGATTTCAGTGGCGTTGCCGACCGCATCGAGAATGTCGTCGGCAACTTGGTAGGCCTCGCCGATACGCTCGCCAAGGAGACTCCAGGATTCGGGCTTGGCGACTCCCGCCGCCGCAGCTCCGGCCATGGTCGCCGCGGCAAACAGCGAACCGGTCTTCGCCTGTTGGTACTTGGTCAGCGACGCGCGCGGTTCACATTCCCAGGCCTGGCCCGCAACGATGCCACCAGAGGTTCCTATCGAGCGACTGACGATGCGGATCAGTGCCGGCAGACGCTCCGGAACAGAGCGGCAGCCTGCGGCAAGCGATTCGAAAGCCAGCACGATCATGGCGTCGCCGCTGAGTACGGCGAGCCGTTCGCCGAACGCGCGGTGTACCGAAGGTTTTCCCCGGCGGGTCGCCGCGTCGTCGAAGCAGGGCAAATCGTCGTGAACCAGCGAGGCACAGTGAAGCAGTTCGATAGCCGCCGCCGCAGCGTCAACCACGGTTGGATGGTCTTCTGCGCAAGCTTGTGCGACCGCCAGACAGAGACGAGGCCGGATGCGCGCGCCGCCCGGGAACACGGCGTAGCGGATGGCCGCCGCGAGCCGGGGTGGGCAGCCGGCGGATTCACCAGGTTCGATGGCTGCCGTCAGGGCCTGCTCGATTCGCGGCACGTTACTCATGATGCGGGTCCCCTTATGGCGTCCAGGTTTGTCATCCTGCGTTGTCGTGTTCTTGTGTCATGTACTCTAGACATCCAGGTTTGACTCGTCAACGAGACACAACAGGGGTCGTCGGACATGACTGCGGCGAGAGTGGTGGTGATTGGAGCCGGCGTTGGTGGGCTGGTCGCGGCGCTGGAACTGGCCGCGAAGGGCCTGGTCGTGACCGTTGTAGAACGCGCAGCCAGCGCGGGCGGGAAGCTGCGCGAGGTCGAAGTAGGAGGGGTACGCATCGATGCAGGGCCTACGGTCTTCACGATGCGCTGGGTGTTCGAGGAAATATTTGCGGCCGCCGGCCTGTGGTTCTCGGACCACGTCCAGCTCGAACGCGCGACCACCCTGGCCAGACATGCCTGGGCGGGCGGTTCGCATCTCGATCTGCACGCGGACCTCAAGCAATCGGCAGAAGCCATCGCCGCTTTTGCCGGCCCCGCCGAGGGCCGTCGTTATCTCGAATTCGCGAAACGTGCGCGCGGCATCTACAAGACGCTGGAAAGCCCGTTCATCCGCTCGTCCTGCGCCAGTCCACAGGCTCTGGTTCGCGCCGTGGGCTCGCGTGGAGTGGGCGACCTGTGGCGCATCACTCCGTTCGAGAATCTTTGGCGCGGGTTGGGCCGGCACTTCCACGACTCGCGGCTGCGGCAACTGTTTGCCCGCTATGCGACGTACTGCGGGTCGTCTCCTTTCCTCGCACCGGCGACGCTGATGCTGGTCGCGCATGTCGAGCAGGATGGCGTGTGGCTGATCAAGGGCGGCATGCATCGCCTCCCGCAGGCGCTTGCGAATACAGCAAAGTCTTGCGGCGCGAGCTTTCGATACGCCACCGAAGCTGCGGAGATCACAACTCGTTCTGGCCGCGTCAGCGGAGTGAAACTCCGGACCGGCGAACATCTCGACGCCGATGCGGTCGTGGTCAACGCTGACAGCGCGGCCGTCTCGCACGGCCTGTTCGGACCCGAGGCCGCGCGCGCGACACCTCGGGCGCGCGGAGCAACGCGCTCGCTTTCGGCCATCACCTGGATGCTACGCGCTGAAACCGAGGGCTTCCCGCTGCATCGACACAACGTCTTCTTCTCGTTCGATTACCCGCGCGAGTTCGACGATATTTTCAAGCGAACGCAGGTGCCGACCGAGCCCACGGTCTACGTCTGCGCACAGGATCGCGGCACTCATGACGACCACCCAGCCGACACGCCTGAACGCCTGCTCTGCCTCATCAACGCGCCCGCCAACGGCGACACACATCCTTACGACGAAGCGGAGATCCGCTCATGCGAAACGCGCAGCTTCCAACTGCTGGAGCGCTGCGGGCTGAGGCTGCGCCGCGCTCCGGAATGGACCCAGGTGATGACCCCGGCCGGATTCAATCAGATGTTCCCGGCGACGGGCGGAGCCCTCTACGGCCCCGCGTCGCACGGCTGGATGGCCTCGTTCAACCGCGCGGGATCGAGGACTCGAATGCCGGGCCTTTACCTAGCCGGGGGCAGCACGCATCCGGGACCGGGTGTGCCGATGGCAGCGTTGTCTGGGAGGCTTGCGGCCGCGAGTCTGGTGGAGGACCTCGCTTCGACCGCCTCGTTCCACCCAATGGTTATTCGTGGTGGTACGTCGATGCGCTGAGCGACGACGGCCAGCACGGCATCACCCTGATCGCCTTCATCGGCAGCGTCTTCTCGCCCTACTACGCTTGGGCGCGACGTCGGGGTCAGGCCGATCCGCCGAATCATTGCGCGCTCAACGTCTGCCTGTACGGTCCGCGAGGAAAACGTTGGGCGATGACCGAGCGCGGTTGCAGGGATTGTCGGCGCGATTCAAATACGTTTCAGATCGGGCCGAGCCAGCTCGCCTGGGACGGCCAGGCGCTGCGGTTCCAGATCGACGAAGTGACCGTTCCCCTGCCCTCGCACCTGCGCGGCGAGGTCCGCGTGATTCCCGAAACGCTGGTCGAACACGCGTCGAGGCTGGACAGCGCCGGCCTGCATGTGTGGCGGCCGATTGCGCCGAAGTCGCGTGTCGAAGTGCGCTTCGATATGCCTGCGCTACGCTGGTCCGGCAGCGGCTATTGCGACTCGAACCACGGCGACGAGCCGCTCGAAACGAGCATCCGAAGCTGGCACTGGTCACGCTCGAACATTCAGGATGGAACTGCGGTGATCTACGACGTGAACGAGAGAAGCGGTCCGCGGAAAGAGTTGGCACTACATTTCGATCGAAACGGCACAGTCAGCTCTTTCGAGGCGCCACCGCGGATCGCGCTTCCTGCAAGTCGCTGGAGAGTCGGGCGCGCCACGCGCTCCCAGGATGGCGTTGCGTGCGTCGCGCGAACCTTGGAAGACACGCCCTTCTACACGCGTTCGCTGGTATCGCATCGGCTGCTGGGCGAGCCGAGCGAGTCGGTACACGAGAGCCTGGACCTAGACCGCTTCCGTTCGCCTGTGGTGCAAGCCATGCTGCCGTTCCGCATGCCGCGGCGGGCACGCTGAGCAGGCGCGTTCAGCGGGGCGCGTTCAGCGTGCCGGCCGGCCGGCGCAGGCTCTGGATCGCAAGGCCGTCCCGCCAAGCGACGAGCAATACCGCGATTTCGCCGAGGTGGAACGCCCCAGCCGCGAGGGCGATATCGCTCAAGTTCCAGATCAGCACGGTCGCGGCTGTGGCCAGCCAGGTGCCAACGAGATAGACCGCAGCGGTGGTCGACGGAATCGGCTTGCCGAATCGCCACCACAGCACAGCCAGCGCGATCAGCACCATCCCGGCCTTGATCACCGCCATGCCGCGCAGCAGGGTGTCAAGCCCGGCATCGACTAGGCGTTCGGGCGCCGGATCGACGAGCAGGGTCGTAAGCAGCAGGCTGCACAGGCACCCAAGCAACAGCAGACCGCGCAAGGCAGCAGATCCAGAACGCAAAGCGTCCGTTTGGCGAGCGGAGAGTCCGGTATTCGCGGCTTGGTTATAGATGGCCGTCATCGTCTTTCTCCTTTGGAGTCGTCCTGGCTCAGCGATTCTCGCTGGGCAGCCTTTTCCTTTTCTTCGTCCCGCCGCTGCGAGCGGCGCAGCAAGACCAGTTCCCAGATCAGGAACAGCAACAGGCTGCCGAACACCAGTGAGAGTTCGAAGATTCCAGCGAGTTGCGTATCCACCAGCAGCCTACTCCGGCGCTAGCGTACGATCACGTCGCTCCAGGCGCTCGAACAGGTCGATCAGCCAGAGCGCACGCGAACGAAAATGCCACCAATGGGGGACCGACCGCTCCGCTTCATCCCTCAGGACAACGGTCGGCGCGCAAGCCGAAACGGCTTCGACAAGAAAGCGTGTCGCGACTAGCGGCGGCTCGAAAGTCGCGACCGGCGAGTCCGCCGTACGCGCATAGGCCTTCATAAGCAGCAAGGCTTTGCGCGCCGAGGTGACGAAGGCTCGCCGCGACACCGAGTCATATCCGCCGCGCCCCACCTCGCGGCCGATTTCCGCGTAGATGAAACGTGCGGCGTTGATGCCGGGTCGGCAGCCGGACGGCAGTTCCGCGACACCGGCCGCAACGCGCGTATACAGCCGGTCCGCTGCGTCGAGCAGTCGCCGAACGACCGAGCCAATACCCTGGTTGAAGTGGGGCGCTGCCAGCCAGACATCGGGATCGATGCCAGCCTCGCGCAACCAGGCGAGCGGCAGGTAAAGCCGGCCGTTGCGCGCATCTTCGCCGACATCGCGCGCTATGTTGGTCAACTGCATCGCCACACCCAGATCGCAGGCGCGCGCCAGCGCCGTCGGCGTGTACACGCCCATTAGCACCGACATCATCGCGCCGACGGTCCCAGCAACGCGCGCGGCATAACTCTCCAGCTCGGTGAGCGTGGTGTAGCGCCGATTCTGTGCATCCCACTCGAAGCCCTCGATCAGCGCATCGAACAGGATTCGCGGCAGGGCGTGCCGGGTCAGCACGGCGGCCAAAGCGCGATCGACAGGCATGGCCAGCGGCTGCCCGGCGTAGATGCGATCCAGACGGCTGCTCAAGACGGCGACCGCCTCGCCACCACCGGCTTGCAGATCGACTGCATCGTCCGCTTCGCGGCAGAAAGCGTAGAGGACGGTGGCCGAATCGCGCACTTCGCGCGGCAACAGTTTCGAGGCCGCGGCAAAGGACTTCGAGCCCGCGCGCAGCAGTTCGCGGCAGGCGGCAAGGTCGGCAGGGTCGATGGATTCAGGCAAATGCGGCTGCATCGGGCACAACCGAGTCGAGAACACGAGCGGAAGACAGCACGCCGGGCAGGCCGGCGCCGGGATGCGTCCCCGCGCCTACCAAGTAAAGATGTTCCACGTCCTCGCTGCGGTTGTGCGGGCGGAACCACGCACTTTGTTTCAGAACCGGCTCCAGCCCAAACGCGGCACCTTGATAGGAGTTGAGGCGATCCTGAAAGTCCTGCGGCGTGAGCATGTGCGAGGTGACGATCTGATTTTCCAGATCCGGCAGCACTGTCTCGCTCAGGCTCTTGCAAAGCGCTTGCCTGTATTTCTCCGCCACCTCGTTCCAGCGCGTGCCGCTGCCCAGGTTCGGCACCGGCGACAGCACGTAAAACGCATCGCATCCTGGCGGTGCGAGCGAGGGGTCAGTGGCCGTGGGACGGTGCAGATAAAGGCTGAAGTCATCGGCCAGGATCTTGCGGTCGAAGATGTCACGCAGCAGTTCCCTGTAACGGGGGCCCAGCAGAATCATGTGATGCGGCACGTCCGTGTACTGCTTGCGCGTGCCGAAATACCAGACGAACAGGCCCATCGAATAACGCGAGGTCTCGATCTTGCGATTGGTCCAGCGGCTGCGCGATTCGGGCGCGATCAGATGGCGATAGGTCCAGGCGGAGTCGACGTTGGACACCACGACATCGGCCTCGAGTTCCCGCCCACCGACCAGGCGCACGCCGGTCGCAACACCTTTGCGCACGATGATCTGCTGCACTTCCCGATTGCATTCGACTTTGCCGCCCTGCCCTTCGATCAGCTTCACCAGGCCGCGCACCAATTCACCGGTACCGCCCATGGCGAAGTGCACACCCCAGCGACGTTCCAGGAAGGCAATCAGACAGTAGATGGACGTGGCCGAAAACGGATTGCCTCCAATCAGCAGCGGGTGAAAGCTCAGCACCACGCGCAGGCGCGGATCCTTGATGTAGCTCGACACCAGGCCATAAACCGTGCGGTAACTCTCCAGTCGCATCATGGCCGGGATGATTTTCACCATGTCGCCGAAAGAGCCGAATGACACATGGCCGAGTTGTTCGAAGCCGACGTGAAAAATTCCTTCGCTCGCCTTCATAAACCGCTTGTATCCCTCGACATCGGACGGCGAGAAGCGCGCAACCTCGGCGTTCATCTCGTCCGCATCTCCTGTGTAGTCAAAGCTCGCGCCATCATGAAAACGGATGCGGTAGAACGGCGTGACTGGACGCAGCTCCACGTCATCGGCCAGTCGTTTGCCGCACAGGCTCCATAGCTCCTCGAACAGGAAGGGCGCGGTGACGATCGTCGGGCCGGCGTCAAAAGTGAACCCGTCCTGCCGATACACATAGGCGCGGCCACCGGGCGCGTCGAGCTTTTCCAGCACGGTGACGCAAAATCCCCGAGCGCCTAGCCGAACCGCCGCAGCCAGTCCACCGAAACCGCTCCCGATCACCACTGCGTGAGGCTTCAGACCGGTTGAGCGGGCTGCGGGCAGTGTCAGGGTGGGAACTGTCAACATTGTGTGACAATCTAGAAGTCAGTTAAGACTGACAACCAGCTCAAACCCGTGTTCAACATGCTGGCTTCTAAGGAGTCCGACCTTGCTGATCGACCGGAAAGCCTCGTGCGTGCTGGCGGGAAGGAGACCCGGTGAGCGCACCACGTCAGGCGCTCGCCCGCGCGCCGTCCAACATCGCGCTGGTGAAGTATTGGGGCAAGCGCGATGCGGAACTGAACCTGCCTGCGGTCGGATCCCTGTCGATCACGCTGGACGGTCTGTGGACCGAAACGCAGGTCTGCTTTCAACCGCAGTCGCACACCGATACTTTCACTCTGAATGGGCGAGCCGAACCCTCGAAGCAGGCACGCGTGTCGGCCGCATTGAATCTGTTGTGCGACATCGCGCAAGTGGACTGGTGCGCCAGCGTGGACAGCCACAACAACTTTCCGACTGGCGCGGGACTGGCGTCATCGGCGTCAGGTTTTGCGGCGCTGGTCGTTGCCGGCGCAGCAGCGCTCGATCTGCATCTGACGCCGTTCGAACTGTCGGTGCTCGCACGCCGTTGTTCCGGATCGGCGGCTCGCTCGATCTTCGGCGGATTCGTGGAGTGGAAGCGTGGCGAGCTAGGCGATGGCAGCGATTCGCACGCCATTCCGCTGATCGCTCCGGCGGAATGGCCGTTGCGCGTTGTCGTCGCGATGACCTCGCAAGCTGAAAAACCGGTCGGATCGACCGTCGGCATGAACCGCAGCTTCTGCAGTTCGCCCTTCACCACGAGTTGGATCGAGGAGCAGGATGCAGACCTCGACGGCGCGCGAACGGCGGTACTGAATCACGACTTCGAGGCGCTGGCAGAAGTCTCCGAGCACAGTTGCCTGAAGATGCACGCGCTCGCTATGACGGCGCGGCCGGCCCTGCTTTACTGGAATGCCGCGACGGTGGATTGCATCCAGCGCGCACGGGAGTTGCGTGCGAGCGGCGTCGCGGCGTTCTTCACCATCGACGCTGGTCCGCAGGTGAAAGTGATATGCGAACCCGCGGTGGCAGTGCGCGTTGCCACGGCCCTCCGCGAGATTCCTGGCGTCGTAGAAGTGATCGAATGCGGTCTCGGCGACGGTGCGTCCTTGCTGCCTCTCAGGACCGCAGCCTGCGCATGAACCTCACTGCCAGCGCCCCAGGAAAGGTCGTGCTGCTGGGCGAGTACTCTGTGCTCGAAGGTGCGCCCGCGATCTCGACGGCGGTCAACCGACGCGCAACGGCTCACGTAAACGTCACTGACAGTCGCCGGATGCGGGTTCTGGCGCCCGACCTGCAATCCGATCCGGCGGAGTTCACGTTTCGCGCCGACGGATTGCGCTGGCGCCGTCCGGATGTAGCGGACCGTTTTGCGCTGGTGGGCCAATTGCTTCGCCAGGCTCTCACCGAACCGGCCCGCACTGGATCGAGCACCGGCTTCGATCTGATTCTCGACACCTCGGCATTCTTCGCAGCCAACTTTGAGCGGCCTCGCAAACTGGGCTTGGGCTCCAGCGCCGCGCTCACCGCGGCTTGCGCCAGTGCTTTATCCGCTCACGTCAACAAACCGCATGCGGTCGATGATCGCAATCATTGGCTTGGTGATCGCATGCTGGAAGTGCATCGCGCGTTTCAAAATGGACAAGGCAGCGGAGTCGATGTTGCCACTAGCCTGTTCGGCGGAACGATCGTCTACCAGCGCCAAAAGCCACTCGCTCCGAAAATACTGCGCTGGCCCAGCGATCTGCACTACCGCTTCGTGTGGTCGGGACGCTCGGCGTCCACGTCCGCCATGCTCAGCAAACTACGCGACTGGAAGGGCCAACACCCGACCGAGTACGACGCCCACATGCAGGGCCTCTGCGGACTGGCGGAAGCCGGCGCAGTGGCACTGTCCCGGACCGACACGGCGGACCTGATCCGCATCGCCGACGCCTATGCGGAGGCCCTGCACCATCTCGACGAAGCCAGCAACCTGGGCATCGTGTCCGTCGAGCATCGACGGCTCTCGCAACTCGGACGCGCCGCAGGTCTCGTTTACAAATGCTGCGGCGCAGGCGGCGGCGACATCGGCGTTGCGCTCACGCAAGACCCGGAACGCCTGTTGCGCTTCGACACCGACCTCGCTCGGGAAGGATTCCAGCCCGTACCACTGACCGTGGACGAACCGGGCCTGCTGCTCAAGCTCGCGACACAGGAGGAACCATGACTCAGACCATCGCGGTAGACCGTTCGCGCATTCCGGATTTCTACAAGCTGTCCGTGTCCGACCGCGCAAGGGTGATGCGCGAGCGCGGCTGGGTGTCCGAACAGGACTATCAGTCGATGGTTTCAGGCGATCACACCCTCAAGCTGCATCGCGCCGACAAGATGATCGAGAACGTGGTCGGCGTGATGGGACTGCCGGTCGGGCTGGGGCTCAACTTCCTCATCAATGGTCGCGACTACGTGGTGCCGCTGGTGGTGGAGGAACCTTCCATCGTCGCGGCGCTGTCGTCGGCGGCCAAGCTCGTGCGCTCCGCAGGAGGTTTCACGGCCGAGGGCAGCGAGTCGCTGCTGATCGGCCAGGTGCAGGTGGTCGATATTCCGCAGATCGCGCAGGCGCAGCAGGCCCTGCTGCAACGAAAGGAAGAACTGGTGAATCTCGCCAACAGCCTGCATCCGCAGATGGTCGCGCGCGGCGGCGGCGCGCTGGATGTCGAAGTACACCTGCATCGCCTGCCTGAAGGCCGGCGCGAAATGCTGGCCGTGCACCTGCTGGTGGATACGCGCGACGCAATGGGCGCGAACCTGGTCAACACGATGTGCGAGGGCATCGCGACCCTGGTGGAGTCGATCACCGGCGGCAAGGTGTTTCTGCGCATCCTGTCCAACCTCACCGACCGCGCGCTCGTGCGTGCGAAGGCGGTGATTCCGGCCGAACTGCTCAAGAGCAAGAACTACGACGGCGCGCAGGTGCGGGATGGCATCATCCTGGCCAACGACTTCGCCATCGTGGACCCTTACCGCGCGGCGACGCACAACAAGGGCGTGATGAACGGCGTCGATGCGGTGGCGCTCGCCACCGGCAACGACTGGCGCGCGATCGAGGCTGCCGCACATGCCTACGCCGCCCGCAGTGGCCGCTATTCCTCGCTCACGCGCTGGTACAGGGGCGAGCACGGCGAGCTGGTGGGGGAAATCGACATTCCGATGAAAGTCGGCACCGTAGGCGGCCCCTTGCAGGCCAACGCGACCGTTGCGCTCAATCACCGTCTGCTGGGCGCGCAGTCTGCGCGCGAACTGGCCGAGGTCATGGCCGCTGTGGGTCTCGCGCAGAATTTTTCCGCGCTCAAGGCCCTGGTCACCGACGGCATTCAGCAAGGCCACATGACCCTGCACGCGCGCAGTTGCGCACTCGCGGCCGGTGCGACCCAGGAGATTTTCGAAACCGTAGTCGAGCGCCTGATCGAATGCGGCGAGATCAAGATCTGGCGCGCTCAGGAAATCGTCACGCAGGTACGCCAGAAGCCGCGTGGCGAGCCGGTAGCCGACGGCATCACCGACCGCGCGCAAGGCCACGGAAAAATCATCCTGCTGGGCGAGCACGCGGTGGTTTACGGCAGCCATGCGATTGCCGCGCCGGTACCGCTGGCCATCGAAGCCGCGGTGCGTCCTTCAAAGACCGACGGCGTGACCCTGATGATTCCGCGCTGGGGCATCGAGTCGCCGCTGCCCACCGATCCCGCGCATCGCAACGCGTTCCAACGCTCGCTCGGCATCATTTTCGACCGCCTGGAACTGGCGCAGACACCGATGCGCATCGAGGTGTTTCCCAATGTGCCGCGCGCGATGGGTCTGGGTGGATCCTCTGCGATGGCTGTGGCCATCATTCGCGCGCTCAATCAGCACTTCCAGTTGGGCCTGACCCACGAGGGCGTTAACTCGCTGGCCTTCGCCTGCGAAGAAGTCGCGCACGGCACGCCTTCGGGTATCGATAACACCGTCGCGACGTACGGCTATCCCCTGCTCTACCGCCGCGCAATCGGCAACCAGCCGATGCTCATGCAGGAGATCAAGCTGGCGCACCCCATCCCGCTGGTGATCGGAATCAGCCGCAAGGAAAGCCTCACCGCAAAAACCGTCAGCATGATTCGCGAGGCCTGGAAAAAGAATCCAGCCTTGTACGAAGGCATCTTTCGCCAGATCGACGAAATTACTTTGCAGGGCTTGGCCGCGGCGCAGAGCGATGACCTCGAACACCTCGGCGAACTGATGAATGTCTGCCATGGCCTTCTTAACGCGCTGCGCGTCTCCAGCCCCGAGATCGAAGACCTCGTCGAGATTGCGCGCCGGCACGGCGCGCTAGGCGCCAAGCTCACCGGCGGCGGTGGCGGTGGATCGATCATCGCGCTATGCCCCGATCATCGCGAAGACATCATGGCGGCGATGCGCGAGGCCGGATACCAGGCGCTGGAGGTGCAAATTGGGTAATGCCTGGATCCCGCATGACCTGATCGTTTCCTTCGACAACGAGCCGCTGATCCTCGTCGACGAGGACGATCAGGAAATCGGACACCTGCCGAAAGCCGAGGCGCATCAGGGCCAAGGCCGCTTGCATCGCGCGTTCTCGCTGTTCGTGTTCGACGAGCGCGGATGGCTGCTATTGCAGCGTCGCGCCGCGTCCAAGCGGCTATGGCCGGACTACTGGTCCAACACCTGTTGCAGTCATCCTCGGCGCGGCGAAGACATCGAGACCGCCATCCACCGGCGGCTCGACGAAGAGCTGCATCTGCAATGTCCGCTGGAGTTCCTGTTCAAGTTTCAATACCAGGCGCAGTTCGACGCCGAGGGCGCCGAGAACGAACTGTGCTGGGTCTATGCCGGCCACTCGAGCGACGCTCCCGATCTGAACCGCAACGAAATCTCCGACCTGCGCTACATCGAACCGGCAGCGCTGGACTTGGAGATGGACCGATCACCGCGCGCGTTCACGCCCTGGTTCAAGCTGGAGTGGGAGCGCATCCGGCTCGATCACTCGCGCCTGCTCAGACCGCAGTAGCGAGCCGCTCCGCAACGATCCGCAGCACCTCCAGATTGAACCCCAGGCCGAGGTGCGTGCCCTCCACCTCGACATTTTCCGTATTCGGTGCAGCGGTCTCCATCGCAGCGCGCCAGGCCACCACACCGTCGCGCTTCGAGTAAATCGCCGTGCAGGGCACGGGCGGCGCATCCAGATCGGGATGGAAACTCGGATAGCCGCGATCGGCGAGAAAGGACTCGAAAGCGCGTCTAAACCCTTCGACGATTTCCTGTCCCGATTGATGCGGCCTGATCGGGCTGCCCAAGGTGATGATTCTGCGGACCCAGTCCGGCCGGACCCTCGCGATTTCGCGCGCGTAGAGTCCACCCGCGCTCCATCCGACCAGACTGAATTTCAGTCCGTCCCGCTCGTGCTGCTCTTGCAGGCGCCGGAGCAAGCGTTCCAGCACGCGTGCACGCAAACCCAGATTTCGCCCCTGCTGCCAGCCGCTCACGGTGTATCCGAGCCGCTCGATCACCCGCGCCATGGGACGCAAGGCTTCGTCACCCATCGCGAATCCGGGCAGGAACATGACGGGGTGACCATCCCCGCGCGGAAGGCGCTTCAGATTATTTGATCCGAGCCAGAATTCGGCCATTTCGGCCGGAGCCCGGAGTTCCCGGAGCAGCATCCGAAAATTGGGGGCATCAATCTTCATGACGCTGCCGATGATTGCGGGGGGCATTCCGCAGGGTGGACGTATCCACGGGCATCCAACTGATCGGTTAAATGGAGGCTGGGGTCGGAATTGAACCGGCGTACGCGGATTTGCAGTCCGCTGCATGACCACTCTGCCACCCAGCCTTTGATGCTTGCGGCGACGGGCAAGAACCGTCTTCTGACTCGAAATCGTGAAACGAAAAACCCCGGGACCGGCCCGGGGTTCCTCAAGAGCTTGGAGCGGGAAACGAGATTCGAACTCGCGACCTCAACCTTGGCAAGGTTGCGCTCTACCAACTGAGCTATTCCCGCACGGGACGCGCATTTTAGCCGCTGAAATCCGGGCGTCAATTGTTTGTTTCGACCTCGCCGTTACAGTTGATGGTCCTCCTTCATGAACGGCCAGGCCGCACGCAAGTACACGGCCATCGAGTAAACCGTCAAGGCCGCTGCCACGAACAGCAGACCGAAACCCATGCGGTAGATCGGCAAGCCGAAAATCGGCTCCTGCCACAGCATCAGCCAGATCGCCACCATCTGGAACGCCGTCTTGACCTTGCCGACCATGCCGACGGCAACGCTGGTGCGCGCACCGAGTTCGGCCATCCACTCGCGCAGCGCGGAGATGGTGATCTCGCGGCCGATGATGACGGCGACCAGCACGGCCATGAGTCCGCCGGGTTCCTGTTGCAAGAGCATGACCAGCGAGACCGCAACCAGCAGCTTGTCGGCGACCGGATCGAGGAAGGCGCCAAACTTGGACGTTTGACCGAGCTGCCGTGCCAGCCAGCCATCGAACCAGTCGGTGATGGCCGCGACGGCGAACAGGACCGCAGCGGCCTGGCGACCGTGCGGCCAGTCCACGAAGAACAGTCCGAGCACAATGGGGATCACCGCGATCCGCAGCAGCGTGAGGACATTGGGAATGGTCAGCGGCATTCGGCAGTTTCCCACCCCCGCCTTCGCTGGGGCAAGGTTTCGATCCGGGTACGGGTTCCGATATTGGACGCGCCGGCTGTCTGCTGGCTTGCTCGGAGGGTCAACGAAAGTGCGCGTGAATGCGCTCGGCCAGGGTGGAGTTGATGCCTTCCACGCGCACGATCTCGTCGAAGCTCGCGCGCTTGAGTTGCGCGAGTCCGCCGAAGGCCTTGAGCAGAGCGCGTCGGCGCGTCGGTCCCAAGCCTTCAATGGCCTCCAGACCGGACACCAGCCGCGCCTTCTCGCGCCGGCCGCGGTGCCCGGTAATGGCAAAGCGGTGCGCCTCGTCGCGAATGCGTTGAATCAGGTGCAGGGCCGGCGAGTCGGGCTGCAGGCGCAGCGGCAGTTCGCGCTCGGGAAGAATCAGTTCCTCCAGCCCGGGCTTGCGTGTGGGGCCTTTTGCGATGGCCACCACGCGTAGATCCTGGATGCCGAGTTCGTCCAGCGCTTCGAGCGCGGCGTTGAGCTGCCCGAGACCACCGTCGATGAAGAGCACGTCGGGTTGCTGCGACTCGCCGGTCTTGGCGCGTGCGAAGCGCCGCTTCACGGCCTGGTGAATGGCAGCGTAGTCGTCGCCGGCGACGATGGCTTCGCGCGGGTCGGGGTTCATATCCTTTTCCGGCTTCTGGTCCCCCGGTTCCCGTGTTTCAATATTGAACTTGCGATACGCGCTCTTGAGCGGTCCTTCCTGGTTGAACACGACGCATGACGCGACCGTGCGTTCGCCGCGCGTGTGGCTGATGTCGAAACACTCCATGCGCAGCGGCGGCTTGTCCAGGTCCAGCACGCGCTGCAATTCCAGCAGGCGCTGATCCATCGACGCGGCTTCGACGAGATGCGTCGAAAGCGCCTGCGCCGCCGTGCTCAGGGCCATCTCCAGCAGCCTCACCTTGATACCGCGCTGCGGATGGCGAATGCTCACCCGCCGGCGGGCCGTGAGGCTCACCGCCTGTTCCAGCCACTCGCTGTCCTCGATGCTGTGGCTGACGAGAATTTCGGCCGGCGGCGGTTGATCGAGATAGTGCTGGCTGATGAAGCTCTCGATCAATTCCTCGGGCGAAACATGCGCGGCATGCCGGGGAAAATGGCTGCGATGTCCGAGATTCAGGCCGTCGCGCACGCTCATCACCACCACACAACTGGCCGAGCCGTGCGGGGCGACGGCGATCACGTCGACATCGTCCGATCCACCGGTGATCGCGCGACTTTCACGCACGCGCTTGAGCGCCGCGATCTGGTCGCGCAGCTTGGCCGCATGCTCGAACTCCAGCGCATGCGCGGCGCGCTCCATCTCTTCGCCGATCTCCTGCGCCAGCTCGTCCGCCTTGCCCGCGAGCAAGCGCGAGGCCTTGGCCAGATCGCCCGCATAGTCCTCGGGCGATATCAGGTGAACACAAGGCGCCGAGCAACGCTTGATCTGATGCTGAAGGCAGGGGCGCTGACGGTTGGCGAAAAAACTGTCGCGACAGGGACGCAGCTTGAACAGCTTTTGCAGGATGTACAGCGTTTCACGCACGGCGCCGGCGCTGGGAAACGGTCCGAAATAACGATCCTTGCCCGACTTGGCGCCGCGGTGGAAGGCGATGCGCGGGTACTCGTGCGTGCTGAAACGAACGTAGGGGTAACTCTTGTCGTCGCGATAAACGATGTTGTAGCGCGGCGAGAATTCCTTGATGAGATTGGATTCGAGCAGCAGCGCCTCGTCCTCTCCACGCGTGATGGTGACTTCCACGCGCGCGATCTGCGACACCATCGCCTCGATGCGCGCATCGCCCGAGGCGCGCAGAAAATACGTGCTCACGCGCTTCTTCAGGTTGCGCGCCTTGCCCACGTACAGCAGCTCGCCTCCGGCGCCGTACATGCGGTAGACGCCGGGCTCCAGCGTGAGCTGGGACAGAAAACTGCGGGCGTCGAATTCGGCCAGGGACATGGAGCGGAACGACGTGTGGAGTCGGCGAGCAAACGCGAAGTGCAAATTTTATGGCACTGGCCGGAAACCCGTGCCCGATGGCTTCGCGGAAGCTCAACGGGATCGTCACTAAAACGTCAGCCAATCGACACATTCCCTGCCTAGGCTCGCGTCTTCACGAACCCAGCCCGCCAAGCGAGGAATCCCATGAGTCACCACGAGTCCCAGAACACTAATCGGTCCAACAATCCAAGCTTCGCTTCGATACTCGAGAAGCGATTTCCCCGCCGCGATATTCTCAGGGGCGGGTTCGCGGTGGCAGCCGCCTCCGTGTTCGGCGGCCTCGGCCTGGCGGGATGCAGCGACAACGACGACGACAATAACAACAACGGCGGCAACGCCACGGCACTGGGTTTCGCAGCCGTCCCCAAAAGTCTTGCGGACGTGGTTTCGGTGCCGGCCGGGTACACCGCCAGCGTGTTGTACCGCCTGGGCGATCCGATTGCCGCCGGTGTGAGCGACTACTCCAACGACGGCACCGACGACGATTTCGAGTCCCGCGCCGGCGACCATCACGACGGCCTGTACTACTTCGGTCTGTCGGCCACCGACGGCAAGGATCCCACGTCCAACAGCCGCGGCCTGCTGGTGATGAACCACGAAAATATCACGCAGGCCTACCTGCACGAGGTCGAGCCTTCGGCCGCGCCGCGGCCCGAAGCCGAGGTGCGCAAGGAGATCAACTGCCACGGAGTCAGCGTGATCGAAGTGACGCGCTCCGCCGCCGGCGCCTGGGACTACGTCCAGGATTCCGACTTCAACCGTCGCATCACGCCGTTCACCCCCATGGACATCCGCGGGCCGGTCCGCACCAGCGCGTTCGTCAGCACCCCCTTCAGCACTACCGGCACGCGCGTGCGTGGCACGGTGAACAACTGCGCCAACGGCTTCACCCCCTGGGGCACCTACCTGACCTGCGAGGAAAACTGGCCGTTCTATTTCCGCCGCGACGCTGGCGACAACGCCAATCGCAGTGCGTCCGACGTGGCCCAGCTCAACCGCTCGGGAATCGCGGAAGGCAATGCCGGCAACTACGCGTGGACGTCGGTTACCGGCGACGATTTCCGGCGCTGGGATCTGACCGTGGACACCGGCGGCTCGGCCACGACGGACTATCGCAACGAGGCCAACGGCTTCGGCTACGTGGTCGAAATCGATCCCTACGCTCCGAACTCCGTGCCGCAGAAGCGCACGGCACTCGGCCGTTTCTCGCATGAAGGCTGCTGGCCGGCGCCCGCCGTTGCCGGTCAGCCGCTGACCTTCTACAGCGGCGACGACAATCGCGGCGACTACCTCTACAAGTTCGTGTCGGCGGAAAACTGGAACCCGGCCGATGCAACCGCCGGTCTGGACGCAGGCGACAAGTACCTGGACGAGGGCACGCTGTACGTTGCCAAGTTCAACGCCGACGGCACCGGCGAGTGGATTGCGCTGGTACAGGGCACGAACGGCCTCACCGCTGCTGCCGCGGCCTTCCCGTTCACCACCCAGGCCGCAGTCATCGTCGCAACGCGCCTCGCGGCGGACACAGTTGGCGCCACGCGCATGGACCGTCCCGAGTGGGTGGCCGTGAACAACACCA
Source organism: Panacagrimonas sp. (assembly GCA_052389915.1). GTDB lineage: Bacteria > Pseudomonadota > Gammaproteobacteria > Nevskiales > Nevskiaceae > Panacagrimonas. Next base: position 25,872 of record JBQTHL010000078.1, on the reverse strand, counting down.
ATGGCGAGGTTTATATGACCCTCACCAACAACTCCAACCGCGGTATCAATCCCGCGCAGCCGATCGACGCCGCCAATCCGCGCAACTACGATGCGGGCACCGATTCCAATGTGGACCTCGACGGCAACGTCAACGGCCACATCATCCGCTGGCGCGAAGCCGGTGGCCTGAACGCCGCCACCACCTTTACCTGGGACATCTTCCTGTTCGGCGCGCGCTCCAGCTATCCCGACGCGATCAACGTCTCGAAGCTGGACGACAGCAACGACCTGTCCAGCCCCGACGGCCTGTGGTTCAGCCGCACGCGCAATCTGGTCTGGATCCAGACCGACGACGGCGCTTACACCGACACCACCAACTGCATGATGCTGGCGGCGATTCCGGGAACCGTAGGCGACGGCGGATCGACCACCATCGGCACGCAACAGACCTTCGTCGGCAAGGAACTGGGAACCGACCTGCGCCGCTTTCTCGTGGGGCCGAAGGAATGCGAGATCACGGGTATCGACAGCACGCCGGACGGAAAAACGCTGTTCGTCAACATCCAGCACCCGGGTGAAGGGGGCGATCCCACCGATCTCACGAGCACCTTCCCCGACGGAGCGGGTAAGCGACCGCGCTCGGCGACCATCGTCATCACCAAGAACGACGGCGGCGAAGTGGGGTTCTGATCGACTGAGCCCTGGTTTCGATCAAAGCGCCGCCATCGTGCGGCGCTTTTTTTTACTCGCCGCTGTGTGCCGCGGCGAAGCAAGATAGCGTTCGGTTCTGGGATCGGGAGAAAGAACATGGGCCAGAAACTTCGGGATCTTCAGAATGCGCCGCGGTGGACGGTCAAGTGGGGCGCGTCCACGACAGACAGCGAGGTGCGAGGGCGCAGGCTTCGATGCATGGCAGGCGCGATGCTGTTTCTGCCTGTCGTTCGACGCCGCAGCGGCGCCCGGCGATCCGACGGGTCGGTCACAGTCCGCGACCCCGAAGCCAGGGAGAACGAATGGGTTCGGGTCGTGCGCGACGGCCAAGATCGGCTTTATGTTGCGGTGACGGTTGGTGAAGGCACATCGCTGGGCGCTTCCGGTTCGACCACGCTCGAAGTCCGGCGCTTCAGCGTAGACGGTCAGCCGGATACGGTCTTCGGCACGGAGGGGCTGTTGTCCCTGGAATTCCCCGGCATCACCAGCGGCTTTGTCGTCGACGACCAGGCGCAGCAACTGGTGGTGAGCAGCGTTCGAATAACCGAGGAAACGACGGCAGACGGCAATCTCGACGTGTCCTTCAAGACCTTTGTCTCACGTTTCGGAATTGACGGGATTCCCGATCCGGGCTTCGGCGATGCGGGCAGGGTCAATAGTTCGATCGTCGGTCGGGAACTGTTGCTCGAGCCGGACGGCGACATCCTGATGACCTCCGGCGGGCCGTTCCCTGTTTTTCTTGGAGCCGCACCCTCCCCTTCGGATCCCTGCCCCGCCCCCTGTCCGACTCTCGGCGTGGCCGTGGTGAGAATCAAGGCAGACGGCAGCCTGGACCGCTCGTTCGGCAACGAAGGCCTTTACACCTTGAGCGAAGAACAATCCGCCCTTGGGCAAACCTTCGTCCACGACCTGGCGCAGGACTCTGCCGGCAACATCCTGCTGTGCGGCTCGGCCGCACCTCCAGCCGAAGGCGGCGTCCGCAGATCGGTGACCCTGCTGTCTCGTCTCAACGCGGACGGAGCGCCCGATCCGAGTTTCGGCGAACAGGGCGTCGTGCTTCACGACTTCGATGGCGAGGACGCCTGCAGGATCGCCGTCCCGCAGAACGATGGCAGCATCGGACTGGTCTCGATCGCATCTGAACTGCTGCATATCGCGCGGCTGCGAACGGACGGCAGTCTCGATCCCGTCTTTGCGGCCGGCGGGTTGCAAACCACCGCCTTGGTCGCCGATCCACCGGCCGAGCCCGCGCTGGCGCAGAGCGATGGGAGGCTGATTCTGACGCGGAGCGAACGCGTCGCAGGTGGCGGCGGGCCCGTGCCTGTTGCTGGTCCTCGCGATCTGATCCTGAGCCGCGCGGAGGGCTCGCCCGAACTGTCCGAAGCGGTCTCGCGCCGCGGCAGTGGCGGCGGCCTGGGTTTGGCAATGATCGGGGTTCTGGGCCTGGCGGCGTTTCTGCGACGGCGTTCTTCGTGCGGGTGCCAACCGTCGTCGCTTCAGCGGGGCCTGGGTCGGTAGACCTCACCGCACCGGCACGTAGGTCTCGGTTACCAGATCGGCGTCGCGGGTGCTGGCGAGGTCCGATACGTACACGTCCCAGGGCGTGCCGTTGTCGATCAGGCCCGTCGCGCGCTTGTAGGCCATGAGCTTTTCGAGATGCGCATCGATCCAGTTGTGCGGGTCGCGGTGGACGGCCTTGAGTACGCTGCCGGCGTACGTCTTGCCGAGTTTCACGCCGCTCGAATTGGGTAGCGTGTTCGTGCCCGCCGGAACGGGAATGGCGGCGTCGAATTCGTAGATTCGCCGGTCCGGATCCCATTTGCGTCCTATCGCCAGCACCGGCCCCGACGGTTTGATGCCGGCGGCTTGCAGTACGACCGTGATCTGGAGAAACGCATCGGCGTAGGCGCGCGCGATGTCCTGTGCCTGCGTAGAACTGCGTCCCGACAGGTAGGCGATGGTCTGTGCCGGCGCATCAAGATGCTCCACCTGCAGACCGCTGAAATCGGTTGCCGACAAGGTCTCCACGTGCGCCTTGAGACGGGCGAGGCCCTTCTCGTAATCCGGGCCGATCATGCCGTCGAGCATCAGCCCGAGATACCGGTCGAAGATGCCCTTGGCGAAATCCGCCTCGTAGTGCCACACCACGCGCGTGCCGTCGATCTCTGGCGTGATGTCGAAGCGTGCGCGGCTTTCGGTTCCACCGAATGTCTGAGTCAGGACGACCTGCTCGTAAGGCGTGGACTTGACGATTTCCAGCACGCCCGACCCTACGCCATCGAGTTGGCTGCTCCACTCGTAGCGCGCGCCCGCTCCGGTCAGCGCGCCTTCCACGCTCGCCGTCATCGCCGGGTCCAGGTCTGCCCACGGCGACCACTTTCCGAAATGGCGGAAGCCGTTGAGCACGGTGAACACTGTAGACGCGGGCCGATCAATGACGATGCTGCGCGTGACCACGGCCTGACTCGGCAGAAAGAATCCGCCGACGACCACGCCCGCGACGAGGACGGCGAACGCGATCAGCAGCCCGACGAGTACCCGCATCGGCGTGTTTTTCGCCGCACTCATGTCGCTGCCGGAAGCGCCCTGCCCTCGTCGGTGAACAGCGACAGGTCCACGCCCTCGCCCACCAGCAGATCGCGCCGCTCGACGAACTTCGGCTTGATCCACCACACCAGCAGCGGCAGCACCAGCAGCGCCATCACCATGTTGATGGACATGATGACCACCAGCAGCAGACCCATGTCGGCCAGGAACTTGAGGCCGGACATGAAGTACCACGGCAGAATGCCCACGGTCATGATCGTGGCGGTGAACATGATGGCCTTGCCGGTGGTGCGAAGCGCCGCGGTGATGGCCGCGCTCCAGTCACTATCGTGTGCGTGGTACTCCTCGCAGATGCGCGACAGCAGGTAGATGCCGTAGTCGATGCCCACGCCCACGCCGATGGCCGCGACGATCAGCGAATTCACGTCGAGCCCCACACCCAGCAGGTGCATCGCCGCGTTCATGACCTGGTTGGACAGGTTCACCGGAACCAGCAGCAGCAGGCCGGCGACGAAGGATCGGTAGGCGTAACTGCACAGAAGGAAGATCGAGAGGTTCAGCAGTCCGACCATCACCCAGTGAAAGCGGTCGACGACGATGTTGACCGCCTCCTGCAGCGCGATGGTGCCGGTGCCCAGGCGCACGATGAAATGCTCGTGATCGATGCCGACGATGGCGATGGCCTTGCGCGCCGCGGCCAGCGCCGCGTCCACCGTCTCCTGCTTGTTGTCCTTGTACCAGAGCGAGACGGTGCCGTTCTGCATGGTGTCGTCCACCACGTGGCCGTAGTTCTTGGCGCTGGACCCCATCATCACACCGATGGTCGCGGCGTTGACCGCGCGGTCGCGATCGTCCAGCGGCAGCCACTTCGGGCTGCCGCCCTGGAACAGGCGGTTGGATTCGCGCAGGTAGTCGTTGAACGACAAGGTCGCACGCGGCGCGTTCTCGCCCTGCTCCATCAGGCCTTGCAGCTCGAGCATGGCCATGACGGTGCTCGCGCGCGACACGTTCCACTCGTCGCTTTCCTGCTGCTTGGCCTCGAACACGACTTCCAGCGTATTGACGCCGGGGAAGTGCGCATTGATGGCGCGCACAGCGCCGTTGAAGTCGGAGTCGTACCAGAGCAGGTTGGTGCCTTCCACCGGATTGCCGATCTTGATCTGCAGCGCGGTGTAAGTCGCCAGCGTGGAGAAGACTGCGACGACCAGCGCCGTCCAGCGCGCGCGCTTGCCTACGCTGAGATTGGCGACCCAGCCTAGCAATCCCTGAAAACGCCGATGCACGCCGGAATGTTCGCCGCGGCCGATCAGGCTCTCCACATTTTTCGGCGGCGGCAGAGACGCCAGCAACAGGGAGATGAGCACCACGCCGGTGGGGATCAACCACACCGCCCACATGCCGCAGAACAGCGCGTGCCGCCACATCGCCGGAATCGGCGCTGCAGCCACGACCGCGATGCCGATGATGTCGGTAATGATGCCGAGCACCGAGGGCGCCATCATCACGCCCATGGTGATTTCCGCGGCCTTGTGCCGATCCTTTACGTGCGCGTAGATCTCGTAAAAGCGCTCGGTGAACTGCACCGAGTGCGAGAACGAGCGCGCGATCAGCAGCAGCGGCACCACCATCAGCAGCGGCTCGATCGACACGTCGAGCCAGCCGACGAAACCGAAGGCCCAGACCGCCGCGACCGCACTCGTCACGATGGGTGTGACGATACCCACGGTGTTGCGCATGTACAGGCACAGCGCCAGCAACAGCGCACCGACGGTGACGCCGAAGATGCCGAACATCTGCGCTTCGTACTGGTACACCCAGCCGATCAGGATGGGCTGGCCGGTGACGTAGACCTCGTGATGTTCGTCGCGCGCTTCCTTTGCCAGGTTCTGCACGAAGTCGAACACCACGCCGTAATCGGTCTGGTGCTCGATCAGGGTGGCGGTGATGAGCGTGGCCGTGTCGTCGCCCGAGATCAGGAACACGCGCGTGTTCGGCGACTTGTCCACGCGCTTCTTGAACAGCGCGATTTCCTCGTCGGTCTTGGGCGGGATGTCGCCCATCAGCGGGCGCATGTCCACGCCGAAAGGCGTGGCCTCGGTGTAGCGCGCGCGGCCGGTGGTGATGGACAGGATCAGGTCGTGGTCCACACCGGGCGTCAGGTCGATGTCGCGCGTGAACTTCCACACCTTGGCGATGGTTTCGGCGTTGTAGATGTCGCCGTCGGTGCGCTTGATCATCACCGCCACGGTCAGCGGATTGCCGAAGTTGGGATGATCCTTGTAGGTCTGCACGAAGGGATCGTCCGCCGGCAAAAGGTCGGAGAAGATCGTCGCCAGTTTCACCTGCGGCAGGCCGGCGGCGAAAAACGCCGTCACGACGATGAAGAAACCCCAGGACAGCTTGCGGTGCGCAAGCACCCAGCGCGCAAGGCGGAATCGCAGTGAGTTCATGATGGGACGAGCTTGATCCGGTCTGGGCGACGAACCGGTATCGAGGATACGGGCCGGCACCGGCGGTGGTTTTCCGGCGCGGGCGCCGACATTGGGGTTCAAGTATGCCAGCGCCTTCGACGAACGAAGCTGCGGGTACGCCCGCGGTTGCGGCCGAACGGAGCACGTCCGGAGCGCGCCGGCTTGCACCGGAGCCCGCGAGGAGTATTGGTCCTGTCTCCTGCCCGTCACGCGACGCGCATAAATTCATGGACGAACCACGGCGCCCCGGGGACGCCTCTTGTCGACGCCGATCGCACCACCTGCAAGGGCTGCACGTTTGCCCGCATCGCGTCTGATTCGCGGCCACGGCTTGTTCGTACTGGTGTTCGCCTGCTGGCTGACCGCCACCCTCGGCGCTTTTCTGAGCGACGATCTGGTGGTGTGGTCCGCCGGTCTGCTCTACGTGTCCTACGACACCTGGCTGCTCGGGTTCGTCGGCTGGAACACCCGTCGCCTGCGCCGCCAGCCCTGTGCGAGTCCGCTTACGATTCTGAGCCTCGCCATTCTCGTGCCCGCGCGTAACGAGGCCAACGTGATCGCCGCCTGCCTCGACGCCGCGCTCGCGCAGTGCGAGGCAGGCGACGAGGTCTGGGTGGTAGACGACGGCTCCATCGACGGCACTTCCGCGCTCTTGAACCTGCGCTACGCCGTTCCGCTGGCCCTGGAGCGCGGCGTATTGCACTCGCAGCGGCATGCGGCGCTGCGGGTGCTGCGCAAGCCGCACAGCGGCAAAGCGGATTCACTGAACCGGGCCTGGCCGCTGACGCAGGCGCCGGTGGTCCTGACCTTGGACGCCGACACCGTGCTGCACCCCGGCGCGCTGTCCGCACTGCGCGCCGCGTTCGCGGCCGAACCGGAACTGGCGGCTGCCTGCGGTGCGCTCAGGCCGCGTTGTTCAGCCGCGCCGCTGGCCTGGATGTACGAGGGCTTTCAGCGTTTCGAATACCTGCGCGCGTTTCTGGCGCGCGCCGCCTGGGAGCGTATCGACGCGCTGCTGCTCGTGTCCGGAGCTTTCGCGGCGTATCGCAAGGACGTCCTGATCCGTCTGGGCGGTTACGACGCCGCCAGCCTGGTGGAAGATTACGAACTGATCCACCGCCTGCACCGTCACGCACACGTGCATGGTCTGGACTGGCGCGTGCGCGTGCTCGGCAATGCACAGGCGACCACCGACGCACCCGCGAACTTGCGCCAGTTCCTGCGTCAGCGCGAACGCTGGTTTGCCGGCTTTCTGGAAACCCAGTTCGCCAACAGCGACATGGTGGGCAATCCGCGCTACGGCAAGCTCGGGCGCCTGATGCTGCCGATCAAGGCCGTGGATACCTTGCAGCCGGTGTTCGGGCTCACCGCCTTCGCGCTGCTGATCTGGCTGCTGTTTCACTGGAGCGCCGTGGCGCGCGTGGTCGCGATCGTGATCGCCTCCAAGCTGGCTCTGGATTTCTGCTACCACCTCTGGGCCATCGACCGCTACCACCGCTGGCTCGGCGAACGGCCGCATCCGCGCCTGTGGCTGGGCTCGATGGTCGCGAGCCTGGCCGAGCCCTTTTCCTTCCAGCTCCTGCGCCATGCCGGCGCGGTGCGCGGATGGTTCGCCTTTCTCACCGGCCGGGTCGACCGGTCGCCGCAGCGCAAAACGGAAACTCTTCCCTGATCGCCTCGCACGTCCGCGTTCCGCTCCCGTTCGTGTTCCTGCTTCCCTCGCTGGCCTGGACGGCGAGCATCGAAGACGGGCTGCGCCTCAAGCGGGAGCAGAAGCTGGTCGAGGCCGAAACGGTGTTCGCCGAACTGGTCGGGAAGAATCCCGCGGATGCCGCCGCGCTCGCCGAACTGGCCACCGTTCAGGGATGGCAGGGCCGGCATGCCGAGGCCGCTGGAACCTGGCGCCTCGCGCTCAAAGTCCAACTGGAGTCGGCGGACCTGCGTATCGGCCTGGCGCGGGTGCTGTACTGGAGCGGTCGGCGCGAGGAGGCGCTATCCGAACTCGGCAAGGTGCTCGAACGCAACGCGGACCACTACGACGCACTGCTGCTGCGCGGCGACGTGTTGATGGCGCAAAACGATCGCGCCGGTGCGCGCGCCGCCTACGAGCGGGCCCGCGACATCCAGCCCGGCAACGACGACCGCGATCTCTCGATACTGCTCGCGCGCACGGAAACCCCGCCGCGCAGTCGCATCGATACCGGCTACGCGCACGAGCGCTACAACAACGCGCGAGGGACCGAATCAGGAAGCCACGTTCAGGCCGGCACCTCGCTGGCACCTGGCCTCAGCGCTTATCTGCGCTGGGACCGGCTCGATCAGTTCGGCTCTATCGACAACCAGTACCTCGCAGGAGCGTACTGGACACCGGCTCTGCACTGGCTCGTGTTCGCCGAGGCCGGCGGTACGCCGGACGCGGACTTCCTCCCGCGGGTTCAGGCGCAGACCGTGGTCGAGTGGTTGCCGGAAGGTCCGGTGCAGCCGCTGCTCGGCTATCGTTACTTCGGCTACGTCTTCGGCGAAGTCCACACCCTCACACCCGGCCTGCGCCTGCCGCGCCTGGGCTTCGGCGAACTGGAACTGCGCTATGCCCTGAGCCGCAACACCGACGAGTCGAACACCGGCGTCGCCTCCGTCCGCTACGGCTGGACCCGTGGGCGTTTCGCGCCCTACCTCGCGATCCACGACGGCGACGAGGCCTTGCCGCCGCAGGCCGAGGCGAATTTCACCAGCTATGGCGCCGGCTGCGTCATGAACCTGGACCGGAACTGGTCGGCACGGCTCGACTACGCCTACGAGAACCGGCCGGATTTCTATATTCACCACACCGCTGCGCTGGGGCTGACGTACCGGTTCTGAGATAGCGGTTGTGCGGGCCGTCGCAGCGCGCGAGTATCAGCGCTCTCTGTGGTTCCACGGAACAAGCCCGCCGAAGCGCCATGAAGAAATTACTGACGACTGCGCTGCTGAGCCTGCTCGTCGTCGCATGCGACTCGCAATCGCCGGATGCGAGCGTGCCGGCAAACAACGCCGCTTTCGATGGTCAAGGGCTGCCGGCACCTGCATCCGGGACGTCGCGTCGGGGGACGTCCTACGGCGTGTTCCTCACCTCCGCGAGCGACAAGCGCATCGCCATCACGGTGTTCGAACCCAGGGACTTCGTTGGCGGAACGCGCTACCCCCTGATTCTGCACAGCCACGGCTTCGGCCTCAGCCGCGCGACGTCCCCGTTCGGCACGCTCGGTCCCGTGGGCGCCATTCCGTCGGCGATCGTCTCGATCAACGATGTGCTGCTGGGCGATATCCGGCCCTACCTGGACGCCGGCTACGGCGTGATTTCGATCGATCAGCGCGGGTTCGGCCAATCCCTGGGCACGGTGCGCGTGATGGACCCGGACTTCGAGGGCCAGGACCTGATCCAGATCGTCGACTGGGCCGAGGCGAATCTCGACTGGCTCAGCTACAAGGACGGCAACGTTCGACTCGGCGCCATCGGCGGCTCGTACGGCGGCGGCTACCAGCTGCTGCTGAACGCCATCGATCCGAAACGCCGGCTCGATGCGATCGTGCCGCAGTTCACCTGGCACGATCTCAACTACAGCCTCGCGCCCGGCGACGTGCCGAAAAGCACCTACGGCGCACTGCTCGGCCTGGCTGGCGAGAGCCGTCTGCGATTCGATCCCGAGTTCCTGCAGGGACTGCTCGGCGGTGTCGTCATGAACCGGCTCAGCCCGGAACTGAGCGACGCACTCGGCTACCACAGCAGCCGTTATTTCTGCGACGGCCGGACCGTGCCGCCGCATCGACCGGCAACCGCACCGCCGCAAGTCGATGCACTGTTCCTGCAAGGCGCGCACGACGTGCTGTTCAACATCAACGAGGGCTACGCCAACCACCAGTGCCTGAAGCGTGCCGGCGGCGACGTGCGCCTGTTCGTGGATCGCCTGGGCGGACACCCGCTGCCCTCGGGCACGGGCTTGCTGATTCCGCTGCCGCTGGCGCCGGACAACGTGACGCGATGCGGGCCGTACAACAAGCTCGATATGAGCCTCGCCTGGTTCGCGGCCAAGCTCAAAGACCAGCCCGATGCGCTGGCCGGCGTCCCGGAATTCTGCGTCGCACTGGACAGCGCGCTGGACGCCATCGCGCCCAGCGACATCAAGGTGGGCGGGACACCGGTTTCCATTCCCGGACGCGCGCTGGCTCTCAACCTGCTCGGCGCCGTTGCGCTGCCGCGAACGATCTACACCGCCGACAGCGAACAGGTGCTGGCCGGCATTCCCACCGCGACCCTCACCCTGGGCAAGGCGCTGGGTCTGCCCATCGATCCGAACCTGCCGGCCCTGGGCATCGACGATCCGATCATCTTCGTCGGCCTGGGTCACAGTCGCGGCCTGCTGCCGGGCCTGCTCGATTTGATGGGCGACCAGATTCGACCGGTGCGCGGCCTGGGAACCCACGAGATCGAACTCAACGGCATTGCGGCGCGACTCGCACCGGGAGACCGGATCGTGCTGCTCGTCTACGGCCTGCACCCGCAATTCCTGCTGAGCGGCAGCCGCGACATTTCGACCCTGCTGATCGACGTGGAAGGCGAGATCAGGCTGCCGCTGCTCGGTGCGGTGCCGGCACTTCCTCTACCGCCGCGCGGATCCTGAAGAAGTCAGGCGTAGTGAGCAGCTGCGCGATCAATCAACCCGGACGGGTCCAGATGAAAAATCTCCGCAGCCATGCGCCCGCCGATGCTGCGGTAGTAGAGAACGACGCTGCCCGCGCCAACCAGCACGTCGAGCAGCTCGAAGTGAAGCTCCGGATATTTCTGCAGCGCCTTGCGCCAGTAATCGCCCACCGCGGTCTCGCCCTTCAGCGTGCCATCGGCGCGGCCGACGATCTGCACGATGTAAGGCGAGGCCATCTCGAAATCGTCGGTGTAGAGCGACAGAATGCGATCGAGGTCGTGCGCGTTCCAAGCCTCTATCCAGAGGCGCGCCAGATGCCGGGCTTGTTCGAGGGTCATCGCACAAAGGTAATCGGGAGACCGCCTTGCGACGACTAGGGGCGAATCCCCGGTAGGGTCTCGAATCAAACCTGCTCAGATACCGAAGAGTGGTGCGAACGGTCATTGCGGGTGCCTGCCAGCGGCCGCGCAGTAGCATGCCGCGATGGACTCCCTGATCGCCGCCGCCGCGCGCGCCCTCGCAGTCGGCGACGCGCTCGGCGCGCTCAAGCGCGTCGCGCTGCGCGATGACCCGCCGGCGCTCGCTCTCCGCGGCATCGCCATGGCCCAGCTCGGCGAGCACCCTCGCGCCCGCGAACTCCTGCGACGCGCCGCACGCGGCTTCGGTGCGCACGAAGAACTGGCGCGGGCCCGCTGTCTCGTTGCCGAGGCCGAGGTGGCCCTCGCCATGCGCGACCTCCGCGGCTCGCCGCGCACGCTGGCGGCTGCGGCGGCCACACCCGATGCACCGTGTCGTGCGCGTCAGAAGCCAAAGACTTCCAGCCAATCAACTGCTTTTCGACGGAGTGCGTTGCACACTCCAAACAGCACAGGACAACTCGCGGACATTTTACGCCCGACCACTAGGCACGATCCACATTTCTGCAGGAGAGGTTCTTCACGCTGCAAGAGTCTGAGGCGGCTGACACGTTCATCACCCAGGACGACCGGTCCGTTTACGTTTCTACAAAGACTCTGGCTGATCGTCGTGCGCCAAGAGTCGCGGCCTGGTAGCTAAGCCGCCGGATTGACGTCCTCCGCGCGAAAGCCGTACGATTTCGTGCCATCTTCTTTAGGGGGGTGGGAAGAGGTTGAGATGTCAATGCCCCACGGAATTCCGTGTGACATTGACCCTGAGGTGTCCATGTAGGACGGGAAACCGAATGACAACGACACTAAAGCAGCCAGGACGTTGAAATGAATCGAAAGGTTCATCGAAATGCTCCACTTAGCAGTATATAGCTTGGTTATTGATGCGGCGCCAAACCATGACAAGTGAGGCCATGGCCCTTGCGGCCAGCAAACTGGGGGGATGTTTTTGGGACTGCCGCGACCCGTCTCCCCCAGTTCAGCCCCGCTTACGGATCTCCCGCTAAAGATTCGTCGCTACTTGCACTTCGACGAACCGTCGAAGCCGGGAACTTTGCAGAAGGCCGTCGGCGACGCGCTGATCGTCCAGCATTGGCAGTTTCTGCCGTTGCTCCAAGCGCCAGTGGTTTCGCGGAAAGTCAAAAGGGATCTATCGGGTGATCTTAAGACCACTACTAAGATCCGGCCTATCTGCTATGCAGGGCACGCAGATGCGGCGCTTTATGAATACTACTCGCGGATTTTAAGTGCTCGTTACGAAGAGTACTTGGGGAAGAGCACGTTCTCCGATTCAGTCACAGCGTTCAGGAGTGGTCTTGGCAAGTGCAACATCCACTTCGCCGCAGACGCTTTCGCCGAGATCAGAGCACGTGATGCTTGCACCGCGCTCGCATTCGACATTCAATCGTTCTTCGATAGCCTTGATCACACGCTGCTGAAAGCGATGTGGTGCAAAGTTCTAGGAGTCCTGAAGCTCCCCTCGGATCACTTCAAGATTTTTCGGTCAGTCACTCAATACGCGTTTGTCGACAGGGATAAGATTTATCAGAGATTCAAGATTTCGAAGCACAATCCACGGGCCAACGCGCGCCGACGAATCTGCTCGATCTCCGACCTCAGAGATGTCGTTCGTGCCGAAGGATTCATTGAGCGAAATTTGAGTAGCGCGGGGATTCCGCAGGGCCTCCCGATCAGCGCTGTCTTGTCGAATATCTATCTCTTAGATTTCGACGCAGCCATCTCGTCAGCTTGCAAGACGATTGAGGCAACATACTTCAGATACTGCGACGACATCCTGATTATCGCTCCTGTCAGCGCGGGTCCCGATGCAGGAAAAGTGGTGACTAGCGAGATAGCAAATGCGTTGCTGACAATCCAGTCAGCGAAATCGAGTGTGCACCAGTTTGTGGCCGGAACCAAGGTGATTGGGAAGCCGCTGCAATACTTAGGCTTTACCTACGATGGTCGGACGACGTTGCTTCGCAATGCAGGGATCACGCGCTACTACTCTCGGATGCGAGCTGCAGTACGCCTAGCGGATAAAACGCGGAAGGCCGCAGATTCGGCAAGTATGGTGAAGACAAAGATAAAAACGAAGAAAGTCTTCAAAAAATATACGTACCTTGGAAGACAGAACTACTTGTCGTACGTTTTTCGTTCATCCGCGGTGCTGCAGGACGAGGCAATAAAGTGGCAGATGAAGCCGCACTGGAAGAAGGTGAAGGCAGAGGTCAAGAAGAAAGAGGACGCATATTGATCCCGCCTGACGGTGTGGGCGATGGCGCCGTTCTTTTTTCTAGGCGTCTAAATCGCGCGAGCGGCTAGAAACGTGTGCATCTTCCCTTATGCCCGCAGCGCAAGTCAGGTTACCAAGTCCATGAGTTTGGCGTAGCTGTCGACGACGTCGTACCGGACTTGGTCTGACGTGATCTTCGCGAAGAACTTGCGGGCGCAGTCGATCTTCGACTTCTCGATGGCGCGGAGGTCTAGCGATGACATTGAGCCCTTCGTCTCCGCCACGAAGTAGACGTGCTTCACCTTGCCGGCTTGGAAGGCGATGGCCCAGTCGGGGTTGTAGTTACCCACCGGGGTTGGGATGAAGAAGCTCTTGGGCATCTTCGCGTAGACCACCACCTCCGAACTCGCGTCCAGCTCTTCCACGAAGCCGCGCTCGTTCTTTGAATCGGTGAACACGTAGTCGTAGACGTGACGCTTGGCCTCGAACGCCTTGCTGAAGTCGTCGCGTGGCTTCTCAACCGTGAAGATGTCCGAGTTGTAGCGCTCGTCGACCGGATCGTAGGCAATGTGCTCGACGATTGCGGTCGCCTTCTGCTCGTTGATCAGCGTCTCCGCCTTGGCGATGAAGTCCTCGGGGTTGGTGCGGAACTGCCCAAAGATCACCTTGTTTATGCCGGTCAGGATGCTGGCGATGGTTCGGCGGGTGAGCTGGGTGGCCTCCGCGAGTTTGCCGATCAGGTCGTACTTGACGGCAGAATGCACGGAGTGCTGGTACTCCTCGCGCGTCGTCTCGCGGAGCTGGAAGGCGGAGCTGCCCTGCAGGTCCTCGTACTTCGTTTTGTCGAGCTGCGTGCCGCGCTCGATCACGTACTTCATCGGCGTGACCTTCAGTTCCTTGTCCAGGGTGGCCACGCACTTCTTGATCAGTTCGTCGCTGTCGAAGTGGACGGTGTACGCCGCCTTCCGATTGATTCTGCTCCAGAGCGCCTGAAACTCCTGTTTCTCGAAGTTCTTGTTGAGCGCGTTGGTCTTTGCCTTACGGTCATCGCCAATGATCGGCATCTGGGTGTCGCTGAAGACGCTGTCGATCAGCGCCAGGACCTGCTCGGCATGAGGTTGTAACTCGGCGGGCAGCGCAGCTAGTTGGCCTTCCTTTTTCGCTGCGTGGTACTTCTCGGTGATAGCCCGATGCTTGTCCACGTAGCCGTTTTGAATGAGGTAGAACTCGATATCTGTAGCGGCGTCTTCCGAGACTGTGATATCGCCATGAGGTGCTTGAAGGACCTTGCCGGTGAAGTACGCCTTGTCCGCCACACGCGGCCGAGCCGACAGCGATTCCCGAATATCCTTCTGCAGTGCGTCGACAAAGGCCTTATAGCTTTCGCTCGCCACCACGGTCAGTTCGTTGATCTGATGAACCGTGACCGGGTTGTCCATCCGGTCGCCCTGCTGATTGACTGACAATCGTAATCCGCGCCCCACTTCCTGGCGCCGCGAGATCGTGTTGTCGCTGTGCTTGAGCGCGCAGATCACGAAGACGTTGGGGTTGTCCCAGCCTTCGCGAAGTGCCGAGTGAGAGAAGATGAAGCGCACCGGCTCCGCCAACGAGAGCAGGCGTTCCTTGTCCTTCAGGATCAGGTCATAGGCATCGACGTCGTCGGTCTCGGTCGATTTCTTGCCCGTCACCGGGTCCACCAGCCGTTTCGTCTTCTTGTCGATCGAGAAGTAGCCGGCATGGGTTTTCTGGACCGAGATCCCATTCAGATACGCGTTGTACTCCGGCTCCAGCAGCGTCTTCAGTTCGTTTAGTTGGCTCGCGTACTCCTCCTCGAAGATCCGTGCGTAGTCGCCCGGCACTTCGCCGGTGGCGTCGTACTGTCGGTACTTCGCGACCTCGTCGATGAAGAACAGCGTGAGCACCTTCACGCCCTGGGGGAACAGCGTCTGCTCTTTCTCCAGATGTGCGCGGATGGCCTCGCGGATCTGAATTCGCCGCATCGCCGCCTCGTCCACATTGCCCGTGGCTTCTCCAGCGCTCACTTCCTTGCCATTTGAGAAGCTGAGCGTGTTGGTGCGTGCGTCGATGTCGGATACGACGAAGCCCTTGTACTGATCGAGCCCACCGGACAGATCGAACAGGTTGTCGTTGCGGCCCAGCTTGCGCATCACGCGCTTGATGCCGTTGCCTTGCTTGATCTCCAGCTCGGTGCGCGCGATCGGCGGCTTGCTCGGCGAGGTCTCGATGCCTTCCAGGTACAGGTAGGCGTTGGTACCCGTCAGGCCCTTCACCGTGATGCCGCGCACGTTGATCTTCTTGACCAGCTTCTGGTTGTAAGCATCCAGCGCGTCCAGCCGATGGATCTTGTTGTACTCGGTCTTATGCGTGGCCGAGTAGCGCATGATCATCAGCGGGTTGAACTCGCTGAAGGATTCCAGCGTCTTCACGCCTTCCATCTTCTGCGGCTCGTCCAGGATCAGGATCGGCCGGTTCGCCTTGATCACATCGATGGGGCGGCGCGACTGGAAGTCGTCCAGCTCCTCGTAGATGCGCCGCTGATCCGCCCCGCGCGCGGCGAAGGCCTGGACGTTGATCACCATCACGTTGATGCCGGCGTCGGACGAAAAGCTCTCCAGCTCATGCAGCTGCTTCGAGTTGTAGATGAAGGCCCGCGCCTTCTTGCCGTACTCCTGCAGGAAGTGGTCGGCCGTGATCTCCAGGGACTTGAACACGCCCTCGCGGATCGCAATGCTCGGCACCACCACGATGAACTTGCTCCAGCCGTAGCTGCGGTTCAGCTCGAGCATCGACTTCAGGTAGCAGTACGTCTTGCCCGTGCCAGTCTCCATCTCGATGTCGAGATTGATGGCGCAGCCGGTCTTCTTGTCGCCAACCATCGCGGCGGACTGCGGCAGATTCTGGCGGCGCTGAACCGTCTGGATGTTCTCCAGCAGCTGCGCGCCGCTGAGCATCACGTCGGCATTGCGAAACCCTGCGTCGACTGGGGGCGGCTCGTCGCCAAACATGCCGGCCTGGCGGGGCGCCGGCTCAGGTGCGGGCGCGCTACCGGGGTCGATTCGATACCGGACTGGGGCGGCCGGCGGCTGGCCCTTGAAGCAATCCCGCACCGCCTCAACCGCGGCGGTCTGGTACGGCTGGACCTTGAACTTCAGCTTCATGGCGTACCTATCGGCAAGCCTTTCTGCAAACAGGCTCGCCCTCGAGCCTGCAGAAAGACGTAAACGTCTGATTTATTTGGGCTGAGGTGCCGCCGGCTCTCTGCATTCATTCTGCAAGCGTCCAGGGCGGCCGGCCTCGGCTGTCACGCCAATTCTTTATCTGGTGCGTGCGGGTCTTGTCCATGCCACTGCTCTGCACTTGGTCGTCAATCCTCACTCAGCGGCGGGCATGCCCACACCCACATGGCGAGCCCATTCGCTACAGAGCTTGCGGAATGAACGGCAACCGTCGAACGCCTGCTGAAGATCGAAAAGGGCGGTAAAGGCCGGTTGGTCCGTCGTCTCACGGTAGCGTCCGCCAGGAATGTGTTGCGAAACCCAGCCTTTGGCGTCGCGTGGGCGTTCTGGATCGGCAACGTGATCTGTGCCGCGCAGAAATCCGCGCTGCCCATCCAGAGACGCGGCTGCGGCGATAAACCAAGCCTCGTACTCCCGGTTCGCAACGACGACCGATACTCGCGGATGCGTGGTGACGGCACGCACGCGACCCAGTACATCGGCCCCGAGCGTTGCCGGGCAATCGTCGTCGGCATCTAGAAGAATCAGCAACCAACCCTCTGCGCCACACTTCGCGGCCGCAAGCAGCACGTACTTCCGGAATTCGTCTTCCCTAATTAAGAAGCGGTCGCGCCGAACCTTAATCGGCATCAGCGGCTGCACATAAGTGTCGCCCGGCTTCCATTCATTCAGGCGCCGAAGTAGAACCGGCAACGCCTGCACCTCGCCGTCACCTTCCACGATGGATGCCACCGACCTCATTCCAACGCTCCATCAAACAAATCAGCTTGCACAGTGGCCTGCTGAGCCAGCACCGTTGGATCGGGGGCAAGCTGATTGAGCCTGAGCAGCTCGCCTGCTGAAAACAGGTGATCCCGCATCGCCTTTCTGGCCCCGTCGTCGAGCGGTGCGATCTGTGTGTTGCCGCCCTCTGAAACCACCGCCAGTAGCGATTGCTCAGAAATTGAGGGGTCGTCCAGCAAGTCCGGGCTATGACTGGTGACGATGATCTGGGTTTTCTCAGAGGCCCTAGCCAGCGCTTCCCGCAGTGCCGCACTCGCCGCCGGGTGCAAGGCCGTTTCGGGTTCCTCGATGCCCACCACCGTCGGAGCAAAATCCGTGTTGCTCTGAAACAGAGCGGCCAACACGCCCAAAGCCCGCAAGGTTCCGTCCGACATGTTCTGCGCCGAAAATCGCCACGGATGCTTCGAGCCGGCCATATCCTGCCGGAACTCAAGCGTTTCCATGTGCCCAATTGGGACGCGCTTCAGTCCATGCACCATCGGCACGACGGTTTGCAGATATTCCTGCACCGTTGCCAGTTGCTCCGGCGCAACGCGCTCCAGGTGCCCTATGACGCTGGCGATATTCTCGCCAAAAGGCTTGAGCAGACGGCCGTCCTGCGGTTTCTGCAGTTCTCGCATCACCTTGGGGTTGAGGTTGTAAAACCCCATCCCTGTCAGCGCGTCGAACACCGGGCGAAACGCAGTGAGCCCCGACGCTGCCACCAGGGCAAGGCGGTCGGCGGTGATTGCAGGAAACGTTGCCTCACTACTGCCCTTGACCTGACCGCGCTCGATGCGGAAATACGGCCCCCGACCGACACCCTCCAACACACATTCTTCCGTCTGCACTTCATAGCCTCTGGACGGAAGCGAGCCGATGTAGAAGGCATAGTGACCTTTCTGCCCTGTCTTGAGCTGGAACTCCAGGCGGACCCCGAAGTGATTCGGATGCCCAGACGAGCGGCGGCGGACTTCGCTCAGCCCACTGCGCTCATTCAATGCGTTGTCGAGCGAGCTGGACAACGCATCCCGCACGAAATGCAGCGCATCCAAAAAATTACTTTTGCCAGAGCCATTTGGGCCCACAAGGTAAGTCAACGGCTGCAAATGAACGTCGCAATTGCCGATGCTCTTGTAGTTGCGCAGCACAACTCGATTGAGAAACAAGGAACTGCTCATAGCGTCTTGACCTCTGTTGCGGGCGAAAGCAGCTTGAACAGCTGCTCCACGTTGATCTTCACGCTGTCGCTGGTAAACCCTGAGTCGCGGAATACCACGCGCAGCGGCTTGTGGCCGGCCAACGTCTTGACGAAGGCCTCGTCCACGCCAGGGTCGAAGCAGGCAGCAAGCGCGGTGTCGTCGACGAAAAACACCGTCTTGCCGGCGATGGTCTCCTGCCGGATCGGCAGCGACAGATCGACGCCCCAGTCGAGTAGCACCTGGAACAGCAGGTCTTCCGGTGTGCGGTCGTAGCGGATGTTGTCGACGTGCTCGGCGAGCAGGTCTTGCATCACGGCATCCGGCGAGTAGTACACGTCCGCCATGTTGGAGCTGTCGACTTTCAGCACTCGAAAGCCGGTATCCACATTAGTGCGTTCCGCCCCGTCTTCGTCCTGCGCGTCCTGAATTTCTTTGGCTACGTTACGAATCCGGGTCAGGCCCATCTCGAATATCGTCCGCATCCCAGCCTCAGGCTTCGGCAAGGGCTCAGCAATCTGCGCTGCGATGAACCGACGCCGCCCCCCGTCTTCCTGGTTTTGCTTCAGCACCGCGTGGGCGGTCGATGCACTGCCGCTAAAGAAATCAAGGACGATGAAATCTTCGTCGGCACGACTAGACAGTTGCAGAATCCGTTGCAGCAGCTCAACAGGCTTTACCGAATTCAGTACGTTCTCGGTGTGCTGAAAGGGAACGTACTTAAGAAGGGTTTTCTTCGCGTCCTGAGTGTGACCGACGTCTTTGTAGAACCAAAGTGTCTGCGGCGTCTTCCCGCTCGATACCTCGCTCAGGAACTTCTTCACGGCCGGGATGTTGTTGCCATCCTCGCCCCACCAGATACGTCCGTCAGCATCGAGAGCTTTGAATTTTTCCTCGTCAATGCCCCAGTAACGTCCCTTGGGCGGCCCGTCGAGAACACGCCCTGACGGGCAAATGACCTTGTACACACCCGCGTCATACCTGTTCCGAGCCGACATATCAGCTGGCTTCCACGGCCCCCGCAGATCGTTGTCCGGGTTCTTGTAACGAGCTTCCATGTCCTCAGTGCGGTCCAGCTTGTAAGGCCTCCATTTCGCCTTGCTTCTCGCGTAAACGAGAATGTAGTCATGGTCCTCGGAGAACCAGTCAGCCGTGTTTTTGGGGGCGTAGTTCTTTTGCCAGATGAGCTGCGCTACGAAATTCTCGCCGCCGAACACCTCATCACAAATTTTTTTAAGATTGTCAGCCTCGTGATCATCTATCGAGATGAAGATGACACCATCTTCGCGGAGCAGCGTGCGGGCAAGCCGGAGCCGCGGGTACAGCATCGAGAGCCAATCGGAGTGGAAGCGGCCGTTCGAGATTGGATTGGCAACGAGCAAGCGCCCTTCCCCATCCTCTTGCCGTGACTCCTTCAGGTAGTCCTTAGCCTCACGCTTAAAGTCATCGTCGTAGATGAAGTCCCTTCCCGTGTTGTAGGGAGGGTCGATGAAGATAAGCTTCACCTCATTCAGATACGTCTCTTGAAGCAGCTTCAGTACTTCCAGATTGTCGCCTTCGATAAAGAGGTTCCTCGTCGAATCGAAGGCGGCGCTTTCGCTCCGACAGGGACGGAACGTCTTGGCGATGGGAGCGTTCGACGCAAGCAATGCCTCTCGCTTGCCCGGCCATTCAAGCTGGTAACGCTCCTGGGGGCCATCAACTACTTGATCGCTGAGTTCCTGCCGCAACTGGTCGAAGTTCACCGCCAGCCGCAGCTTTCCGTTCTTGTCGGCGGCTTCTGTCACGCATCCCGGAAACAGATCGCGAATGCGCGAGATGTTGTCCTGCGTCAGGTCCGGCGAGTGCATCTTCAGCTTATCCATCGTGCTTCCCGAGTTCATGACCTTGATCCGCCGTCAGGCGGTCAGGGCCTCGATTTGTTGGTTGACGGTGCGTAGCTGCGCATTGAGCGCGACCTTGCGGTTGAACTGCCTTTCCCGCTGGAGCTGGCCATCCAGCTTGGCCCGTTCGCGCTCATGTCGGCGGATCGCTTCGACCCGTTCCAGATGCGCGGCGATGCTCTCGCCCGGTCGCGCTTGCTGCGGCAGCAGACCCCGGAGCAATTGCTCGTAAAGCCCCTGGAGATCGAGGGCAATTGGCAGCGCCTGTCGATCAGTGGTCTCAGGGTACCAGTCCCCGAGATAGTGCTCGCCGATGACCCATTTGCTGCCATCCGCCTCGCTCGGCCGCTTGTGGGCGGCGGCCATGCGAACCCGATCTCCATAGCGCAGATGGAACAAGATGGGCTTGGGAATCACCTTGTCGATCGCAAGAAGGACCGGCGTATCCAGGTCCTTGCTGCGCTGGTGCAGCTCGATGATCTGAATTTCCTGCACGCCCCCGCGCTCAGGCAGGTTGGTTGTTTCCGGAGCCAGCTTGTAGGCCCAGGTAATGCGGTCCACCTGTGCCACGAAGCGCTCGCGCAAGGCCTTGCCGAGATGGCCGTGCTCGTAGATGCGGTTCTTGGGGATGACCCGGCCGAAGGCGGCCTTGGCCGGGTAACTGTACGGCGCGCCGATCATGCGACGGCTTGCACCACGATGAAGGTGATCAGCTCGAAGTCATCCAGGCCAGAGATGGTGCCGGTCAAGGCCGTGGTCTTGCCGGGCGTGAATAGGCTGTCCAGGTCCTTCTCCTCTTTCACGTCGATCATGGTCTTGATCGCCTGGTCGAGCAGGTCGGAGTAGGCCTTCATCTGCTTGCCGTCTTGCGTCGCCTCGTTGAACGCCAGATAGGCCGCACGCACCGGCTCGTGACAACCACGACAAGCAGTGCGCGCCAGATCCAGCAGGCGTTTGGCTTGGGTGTGGTCGGTGACGATGCCGCCATCGTTGCCGATGTAGACCAGGTAGAACGGGTGCAGGCGGTTTTGCTGGTTGACGTTGACGGCCGGATTGCGGTTTCGCAGCGTGAAGATCACGCCAGGATGCAGGCCCACTTCCGGACGGGCGGGAACCACCGCATGCAATCCGTTTGGGATATTGCTCAGATCGCCGTGCGTCTTGATGTAGTTGAGCAGGTCCATGCGGAAGTCGTTGAGGCCGAGGTCGGTGATCGACACGCCGGTCCTCAGCTCTTCCATCTCGATGACTTCTTCCTGCAGACGGCGCAGCTGTTCCTTGCGGTAGGCCACGTCGTTGGCCTGGGCGTTGAGCACGTTGTCATCGCCGGTGGCGGTGACGTCCGCGATCATCATGCGGTTCTCGACCCGCTCCTTGAGGTTGATGTACTCGTCCAGGCTGATGTCCGGCCAGTAATTGACCAGCTGGATGCTGGCGTTCTGCGAGCCGATGCGGTCGATGCGGCCGAAGCGCTGGATGATCCGGACGGGGTTCCAGTGGATGTCGTAGTTGATGAGGTAGTCGCAGTCCTGCAGGTTCTGGCCTTCCGAGATGCAGTCCGTGCCGATGAGGATGTCCAGCTCGCGCGGTTCGTTGGGGTAGACCAGCGCCTTTTCCTTGGAACGCGGCGAGAACAGCGTGAGCAGGCCCTGGAAGTCATAGGTCTGCCGACTGCCCGGCATGGTGCCGAGCGTGGACTTGGGCGCGTCCGAGCCCGTGACCTTGCCGGTGTGGACCTTGTGCGCTTTGAGCAGGGACTCCGCGAGGTTGTTGTAGAGGTAGTTGGCGGTGTCGGCAAAGGCGGTGAAGACCAGCAGCTTGCGGTTGCCGGGGTTGATCGGCGAGGTGAGCTTGCTGGTGATCTGCGTCTTGAGGTGCTGGAGCTTGGCGTCGTCGGCCGGCGTCACCTTTTCCATCTCGCGCAGCAGCTCGCTGATGAAGACCAGGTCGGCCTGAAGATCCTGCTCCCAGCTCGGTACATCCATGTCGTCCAGGTTGATCTGGATTTTCTTGCCGATGGTGGCGTCGCCGGGCAGCGGTAGCTCGTCGTCATCCTCCGAGACGTCCTCGAACGCGGCGGAAGTGTCGGCAAAAGTGCTGGGTACGCCGCGTTCGCGCCAGTCCGCGATCTTTTCCAAGGCGCTGGTATGGCTTTGTCGCAGGCTCTTCAGCGTGAGCCGGAAGGCTTCGACCGAGCTTTCCAGGCGCTTGAGCAGGTTGGTGGTCATGAGCGCCTGCAAGCTCTTCTCGCGGTCGGCCTGCTTGAGCTTGCCGCCGCCGCTCTCGACCTCGGTGTCGTACAGTTCCTCGTACTTCTTCAGTCGGCTGGGAAGGATGTAGCTGATGGGCGCATAGACGGCGAGCTTCAGCAGCGACAGCTGATCAAAAATATCGTTGAAGCCGATGACATCGCTGCGCGTGGTCAACGGGCAGTGAAAGGAGAGGGGCTTGCGGCGCTCGGGGAAGGAACCGATCTCGGAAGTGTCGTAGAACGTCTCGATGTGCTTGCGCGAGCGGGCGATGGTGACACTATCCAGCAGCTCGAAGAAATCGAAATCAAGCGCGGAGAGGATGGCCGTAGCGGTGCGCTTTTCCACCGGCAGCACCGACCAGGCGTTGAACGCGGCCTGCGCCCTGCGAAAGATGCTCTCGATGTCCTTGCTGGTGCGCAGCTGGCCGCTGAGCGTTTCGCTGTCGCCCTCATAGGCGAGCGCCAGCTGGTTCTTCAGGTCGTTGAAACGGTTATTGACCGGGGTAGCCGACAGCATCAGAACCTTGGTCTTCACGCCTTGCCGGATCACCTGATTCATCAGGCGCTGGTAGCGCGTCTCTTTGTCCTTGTAGATGTCGTTGTTGCGGAAGTTGTGCGACTCGTCGATCACGACCAGGTCGTAGTTACCCCAGTTCACGCGATCCAGCGCGATGCCTAGCGACTCGCCGCGGGTGCGGCTCAGGTCGGTGTGGCAAAGCACGTCGTAGCTGAAACGGTCCTTGAACAGGATGTTGGTCTTGAGGTTGCCCTGGTAGGTCAGCCAGTTGTCGGCCAGCTTCTTGGGGCAGAGCACGAGCACGGACTTATTTCGCAGTTCGTAGTACTTGATGACCGCGAGCGCAGTGAAGGTTTTGCCGAGGCCAACGCTGTCGGCCAGGATGCAGCCGTTGTAGGTCTCCAGCTTGTTGATCAGGCCGGTGGCCGCGTCGCGCTGGAAGTTGAAGAGCTTTTGCCAGATCAGGGTGTCCTGATACCCCGTTCGGTCGTTGGGCAGCACGTCCTCGTTGATGTCCTCCAAAAACTCCCGAAAGATGTTGTAGAGCATCAGGAAGTAGATGCGCTCTGGGGGATTCTCCTGGTACACGGACGCGATGTGATCGCAGAGCCGTGTCGTCACGTCTTCCAGCGTGTCCGGGCTGTTCCAGATTTGCTCGAACAGGTTTAGGAACATCCCCGTGTGCGTGGGCTCGCTGAACCGGGTGACGATGTTCGAGACCGCGTTGCCTTTCTCGTAGCCGAGATCGACTGCGGTGAAGCCCTGGATGGGCATGTAGACCGTGTCGCCGCCCGAGGCGCGAACGCCGGCGAACGGCTGCATTGGAGCCTGTGCTTTGTTGGACCGGAATGAGGCCTTACGGCGGATCCAGTCCGCGCATTCCCGCGCGATGGCTCGCTGGGTCAGCTTGTTACGGAGCTGGATCTCGAACTCGCTGCCGTACAGGCTGCGCTCGCGCTCGGCCTTGGGAATGTGGAACTCGCGCTGTTCCTTCTTGAGTTTGTCAGCGACCTGGTCCGGCACGAACGTGGGCGAGGTGAAGATGAACTCCAGCGACCCGATCGTCTCCAGCTCTTTCTTCAACGCGACGTAGGCATACATCGAGAAGCACGAGGCGGCGATCTGCAGCTTCGCGCCGGGCTTCAGCGTGCTCTTCAGGTCGTTGCCCAGCAACGAGTTGATGTTGTCGATCAGGTTCAACGCCGTCCCCTTTCTATCGCGCCCTGCTCGTTGCCTGCGCGTCGCAGCTCAGTTCTGAGGAGCTTTGATCACGTTCCTTTTCACCAAATCCTCGTGCCCGATGTTTTGCTCCGCCTACCCGTTGAGGACGACGGGCATTGCGGTCACGACGACCGACGAACCCATCGATCCCGCGTCCACCGCCGTACGTTGGTGCCGTGCTCAGGCCGCTGCCCGCAAGGCGCGCAGCACATTTGTCGGATCGGCTTGGATAGCACGAAGGAGCGCTTTCGCCGGGCCGGTCGGGCTGCGACGGCCTTGCTCCCAATTCCGTAGCGTTCCTACGTCTACTTGGAGAACTGCGGCGAATTTCGCTTGGCTCAGCTTAGTGACTGCTCGGACTTCCTTGACCTTGGCCGCGTCGACGAAGAATTCGCGAGACGGCTGGCGCTCGCCGCGCACGATCTCGTCGGCCTGCTGCACGCTTTGGAGCAGTTGGTTGAATGGCGCCTTTTTCATGACCAGCTCTCCACCATCAAACAGAGTTGTCTCTTCTGGGCCGGCGATAGGTCGTCAGCCTCGGACTTTGCGTAAGCCAGCAGCTCCTGGAAGTTCATAAGAACTATGGTGGGCCAATGACGTACGTCAGTCAATGACGCACGATCCCGCGATCAAGCCGCCGCCGCAGGCGTGGATGGGATGTCTCCGCAATGTCAGAGCCGGACATGGGGTTATTCGCCCATCATGGAGGCGATGCGAGCGGAGACCGCTTCAGCCGCCTCGTGAAGATATTCCGAACGCATGTGAGCGTACCGGGCTATGGACTGCTGATTCCTGTGGCCGAGCAACTCACCCGTGGCGCGCATCGTTTCTCCGCTCATCAATGCAACGGACGCGAAGGTGTGTCGTAGGTCGTGCAAGCGCGCGTCAGTAGGAAGCCCCGCGGCGGCTCTCAACCGCATCCAAACAGTGACCGGTCGCGATAACGGACGGTCAACCGATCCTCGTGCTGGAAAGACCCAAGCGCTGGTCGTGCTGAGGCGTCGCAAGCGAAGGATCTCGATGGCGCCCGGCGCCAACTCCACCTGCCGCGGTCCGGCTTTGGCGTCGCGAAGAAATAGCGAGGACGGACCGATGTCTTCCCAACGTAGGTCCAAGACTTCTCGCAGTCGGCAGCCGGTGAGCATCAGTAGCCGGATCGCGTCCACAGAAGTCCGATGCTCAGTCGGCTCGGCTTCCAGCGCTGACCAGAGCCGCGCGATGGCTTCCGGGTTCAGCAGTCGTCCTCTTGGCGGTCTGCGATGGCGCTTGATGCCCTTGCAGGGATTCGGATGGGTGGGAGGAAGCGCTCCCCACTCGACGGCCCTATTGATGATATCTCGTAGCACGGCCAAGGCTCGGTTCGCGCCACCGGGCGACGTCTCGCCGTAGCGATGGAACCAGCGCTGCACGGTCACCGCGCGGACTTCTCCGAGAGGCAGACGGCCGAAGGCGGGCAGGAGCGTGTTCCTGAGGTACTTCCGATTCGCCACCGTGGTTGATGGCTTCCAATGTGGCACCCGGCGTTCGAGATATGCGCGGACGAATTTCCTGAAGGTGAGGGCATGCTGGCGGCGAACAACAGACGGCGGAGGTCGGCTCCCGGACAGGATCGCGTGTGCGATGCGCCGAGCGTCGTCTACCGTCAGTGAACCGGCGTCGCCGAGCGAATGACGCTGACCTGGATCAGCGGCCAGGCCGCGCAGAACCCAGGTGCGGGCGCCGCTGGGTTGCACGCGCAGGGCAAGTCCCT
>JBQTHL010000077.1:0-96830 GCA_052389915.1 Panacagrimonas sp. | reverse complement strand
CTCCGCGAAAGGAAACCGATCCATGAGCGCAGTTCTATCTCGCTCCTGCGGCTCTGGCTTCACGCTAACCCGCGCTACGCCCTTCGCGGGGGTCAGCGCCTCAGAAGACGGAAGTCATACTGTCTGGGCCTGAAAAGAATCGGGAATGAGCCAAGCTATTTACATTGAGCTTCACGGCGAGGGCACTACGGTATGGCGGCCTGTACAAGCGGAGTCGCTGTCAAACGGCGCATTTCGTGTGCTTGGTCCAGTTCCAGAAGATGAGGCTTGGGCATTTCCTCCTGGTAGCATCGTCCGGTGCAAAGAAAAAATATTCAGTGGCGGCGCGCGCGGGCTGGTCGCATATGAGCTTAGTCAGAGCTAGGCCCAACGACTAAAGGGGTTCGACTAAAGGGGCCAGGTTAATTTCCTCTGGCACGGCAACCTCTCTCGCCGAGCCAGCACATTACTCACACTGGCCGCGCTCCCGGTATTGCCAACTGGACTCACGGTTCGGCGCTCAGTGCGCGCATTAGAGAGAGGCCGACAGCGTCAGACACGACTGCCTCCCCTCCACATTCAACGTCCCACCAGCACCGTCGGCCAGTTCTGGCGAGCGGTCTCAATCCGCGCCGCCGAACTGGCCTTCCATTCCGCGCCGACCTTCTCGTCGAAGTTGAGAAACAACTGGTCATCGACGATGGCCCAGGCCTTCGGGTCGGTGCGCGCGGTGTAGTTCTCGCTGACCGCAAACGCGCAGTAGCCGCCGAACTGGGGTGCGTACTTTTCCGACTGTGCTGCGAAGGCGTCGCGATGTTCGAGCTTGGCGAAGCGCCAGCTCGCGCCTTTCCATTCGTGCGTGATGTCGGGTGAGCCCGGGGTGGGCGTGCCGTCAGTGAAATACGCAACGGGGTCGTAACCATCGATGGCGCCTTGGTCCGTGGCATAAACCTCGCTGCTGGAAAACATCCCGAGCGAGCGCAGGAACAGGCCTCCACCGATCAGCGCGAGCACCAGTACCGAGGTGGCGACGACAAGGATTTTTTTCAGGCGCATGGTTATTCTCCAGCTTCGGCTTGGCAGCAACGCGGGCGCTGCAAACATGAACGCGATCGAAGCGTAACCGACCCGACGCTGGACGCGTCGCCGCCGCATCGGACCTTCCTTTACGACTTTTTGCTGCGCTCCCAACTTCCCTCGGCGTGCGGTAAGCCAGAACAAAAGCGTAAATCGGCAACACGAGCCGGCGCCCGGCAAACGTGCAAAGCGCACTGTCGCGTTGAGTAACGAGCCGGATTCCGCACCCGATGGGCCCAATACCGGCGGCCATGCGCCGTTTCGGCCTAGGGTTGCCCCACCCCAACCCTCCCCCGCGCGCGGGAGTTAGTGCGCTTCCGCCCACAAGGAACTCCCCAATCCAGCAACGATCAAGCGCTTCAGGACGTCAAAACCCTGCCCTTGCTCCTTGACTTGCAAACATTTTCTCTGCGGAAGGATAGCGGGAGCGCTTCCTGCGGCAATGGCTTCGTCACCCGAATTCGGGACATGACCGCTCGGTCTGAGCTTCCCATTATTTCCCTGGAGAACCCAATGAACAAAAAACGAAACCTCGCCTTCAGCTTCGCAGCGGCCGCCGCGATCTGCCTAGGCATGCTCGGCACCGCCGCGCAGGCCGCAGCGACCGCAGAGGAGCTGAACCGCGATGCCAAGCAGGCGATGGAAACCTTGTACAAGGCCAATCCTGCCGCGCTCGCAATTTCCAAGCAGGCCAAGGCCGTCCTGGTGTTCCCCAAGATCATCAAGGCCGGGCTGGTCTTCGGTGGTTCTTACGGCGAAGGCGTGCTGACCAAGGGCACCGTGGTGGACGGCTACTACAACTCCATCTCCGCTTCCTGGGGCTTGCAGGCGGGCGCGCAGTCGTACGGCTACGCGCTGTTCCTGATGAACGACAAGGCGCTCAGCCACCTCGCCAAGACCGAAGGCTGGGAAATCGGCGTTGGCCCCACCGTGGTCCTGGTGAACGAGGGCGTCGCCAAGAACATCTCGTCGTCGACGCTCAAGGACGACGCCTATGCCTTCATCTTCGACCAGCAGGGCTTGATGGCGAGCTTGAGCATCGAAGGTACCAAGGTCACGCGCATCAAGCGCTAAGCCGACACATTCAACAGAGGAACACAACATGAGCAAATCCCTGCAACTCCCCCATCCAGCGACGAACCGTCGCCCGTCCTCCAGCCGCGCAACCGTCCTCGTGGGCGCGTTCATGGGAGTGGCGCTCGCAGCCTGCGCCTCCGTGCCGCTTCCGCCGACCCAGCAACTGCAAGCGGCCGAGCAGGCCATCGGCAATGCGGAGAAGGCACGTGTCGCCGACTACGCTTCGCCCGAGTTGGGCCAGGCACGCGAGAAGCTCACCGCCGCCCGCACTGCGGTCGCAGCCGAAGACATGGTGCTGGCGCAGCGCCTGGCGGAACAGTCGCGTGCCGAAGCCGAACTGGCCATGGCCAAGGCCGAGGCAGCCAAGGCCAAGACCGTCAACGACGAGATGAAAAAGAGTATCGACACCCTGAAACAGGAAATGCAGCGCAACACGGGAGCCCGTTCATGAACACTCATATCCAGCTTTTCAAGCGGCTGATTCCCGCGGCCGCAGGGTTTGTGTTTCTCGCCGCGTGTTCGGCCGCGCTGACCAAGCCGGACGGCGCCGACGACGCGCGCACCAAGCTGACGAAGTTGCAGTCCGATCCGCAGCTCGCCAGCCTGGCGCCGGTCGCGATCAAGGAAGCCGAAGCCGCCGTTGTCGCTGCCGAGGTTCCGCGCGAGGACACCGATCTGGCCAGGCACCTCGTGGTGATTGCCGATCGCAAGGTGGACATCGCAACCGCACAGGCGGAAAGCAAGCTGCTCGAAGACCAGCGCAAATTGCTGAGCGAACAGCGCGAGGCAGCTCGACTCGAGTCCCGTACCCTCGAAGTCGATCGGGCTCGCGGCGATGCCACCGTCGCGCGCACCGAAGCCGAGATCGCACGCAGCCAGGCTGAAACAGCACGCATGGATGCGCTTGCCGCGCGGCAGCAGACTGCCGACCTGCAGCGCCAGATCACCGAGCTGAACGCCAGGGAGACCGACCGCGGCCTGGTCGTGACCCTCGGCGATGTGCTGTTTGCCACCGGCAAGTCCGATCTCAAGGGCGGCGTCACCAGCAACCTCGGCAAGCTTGCCGCCTTTCTCACGAAGTACCCAGACCGCACCGTGCTGATCGAGGGCCACACCGACGATGTCGGCAGCGACGACTCCAATATGAGCCTGTCGGAGCGCCGCGCCCGCTCGGTGATGACCTACCTCATCGAACAGGGAGTTGCAGCCAACCGACTGGCCGCAAGCGGCATGGGCGAATCCGCGCCGGTCTCGGGCAACGACACATCTACCGGGCGCCAGCAGAACCGCCGGGTTGAGGTCATCATTGCCAATACGGTGACGTCGGCGAGTTAAATCGTGAGCGAGATAATTGGTGCTTGATGGCCGCTCCCAATCGGGGCCCGCGCAGCACTGGCTGCGCGGGCCCTTGGTTTTTGCGACTGGGCGATCGCAAAAAATCGCCCTGCTCACAGCCGTTCTGCTGAACCTGCATGCCTGCGCGACCTTGCCCGACGCGAAGCGCGAAATGGCGACGCCACACGCGCCACAAGTCGAGTTCGAAGGCGCGAAGGGTGCGGTCTCCGAAGCCAGGAGCGAGGCGATTATCGGCCGGCTCGAAGGCAAGGACGGCGGGTCGGACGTGCTGCAGAAGCACCTGGCCTACGAGCAGGCGGTCAACGCCGACAGCCCGCTGGTACTGGGCAACAAGGTAAAGCTGTTGCAGAACGGGCCGGAGACTTATAAGGCGATGTTCGCGGCCATACGCGAAGCGCAGCATCACATCAACCTGGAGACCTTCATCTTCAACGAAGATGAAACCGGCAAGCAGTTCGCCGATCTGCTGCTGGAACGTCGGGCCGCCGGGGTACAGGTGAACATCATCTACGACAGCTTCGGCGGCTTGGTCACGCCACAGACTTTTTTCGACCGCCTGCGCAAGGGCGGCGTCCAGGTCGTGGAGTTCAATCCGCTCAACCCGCTGGCCGACAATCCGAAGACCTGGCTGGCCAACAACCGCGATCACCGCAAGCTGCTGGTGGTCGATGGCCGCATCGCGTTCACCGGCGGAATCAACATCAGCGACACCTATTCGAGCGCCCCGGCGAGCCGGCGCTCGAAGAAGAAGGCGGCAACGGAACCCGACCTCGAAGAAGGCTGGCGCGACACGCACGTCCAGATCGAAGGTCCGGTGGTCGCCGAATTCCAGAAACTGTTCCTGGATACCTGGGTGCGGCAGAAGGGCAAGCCGCTGACGGACGCCCACTACCTGCCCGAACTCAAACCCCAAGGCGACGAGATCGTGCGCGCCATCGGCAGCACGCCCGACGACCCGGCAAGCCTGATTTATCTCACCCTGATTTCGGCCATCAGCCACGCGGAACGGGAGGTCCATCTGACGATTGCCTACTTTGCGCCGGACCCGCAATTGCTCGATGCCCTGGGTGACGCTGCAAAGCGAGGCGTCGAGGTCAAGCTGATTCTGCCGAGCCGCACCGACTCCTGGGCGATCTTCCACCTCGGCCGCTCGCACTACACCGAACTGCTGCGCAGCGGCGTCAGGATCTACGAGCAGCGCGGCGCGATCCTGCATGCGAAGACAGCCTGCATCGACGACGTCTGGACCACCATCGGCTCGACCAACCTGGACTGGCGCAGCTTCCTGCACAACGACGAAATCAATGCCGTCATCCTGGGTCGCGGTTTCGCGACGCAGATGGAGACGATGTTTGCCGCCGACCTCGCCCAATCCAAAGAAATCACGCTCGATCGATGGAAACGCCGGTCGCTGCTCAAGCGCGTGAAGGAGCAGGCTGCGCGAATCGGCGCGTACTGGCTGTAAGCCCCTTCGGGACGCCCGCCGCGACGGCGGTGGCACCGAATTTGCGGACCCTTCCCCATTACTCGGAAGGAGGCATCGCATGGGTGCAATACACCTGGCATGGCCGTCGTGAATTCCATGTCGGCCTTCCGGCACATGACGGGGCTCGTGCTCACCGCTGGCGGTGCGCGCGGGGCTTACCAGGCGGGCGTGCTCAAGCGCATCGGCGAGATTCCCGCGCTGCGCGAGCAGTCCTCACCCTTTCCCATCGTTACCGGCGCCTCGGCCGGAGCCATCAACGGCGCGGCCATCGCGTCGTATGCGTCGAACTTCGGCGAGGGCACGGCGAGGCTCGCGCACCTCTGGTCGCAGTTGAACTTCAACGATGTGATTCGCACCGACATTCGCGCGCTCGCGACCAATGGCGCGAAGCTGGTTCTGGATATGGCACTGGGTGGCGCGATCGGCGCCGGCCGGGTGCAGGCGCTGTTCGACGCCGCGCCCTTGCATAAATTCCTCGCGCATCATCTGCCGGTTTCGCAGATCGGCGAGGCGATTTCGCGCGGGCATTTGTACGCGGTGGCCGTCACTGCAACGGGCTATCACTCCGGCAAGGCCTTCACCTTCGTGCAGGGCAAGCCGGGGCATCCGGTATGGAACAAGAGCCGGCGCGTGGCGCTGGCCGCCACGCTGAATATCGACCACGTGCTTGCGTCCTCGTCGATCCCCATCGTGTTCCCGCCGGTGCAGCTCGCGGCGGCTGGGGTGAAGGCCTGGTTTGGCGACGGGGCCCTGCGATTGGTGACGCCTCTTTCCCCTGCCATCCGTCTTGGCGCCGAGCGCCTGTTTGCCATCGGCGTACGCTGCGCAAGCAGCGCGGCCGACCTTCTGCGCTCGGAGTTGTCGGCCGATACCAGCGGCCAGACCATGGCCTTGCAGAGGCCGCCGCTGTCGCAGATTCTGGGCGTATTCATGAACGCGATCTTCCTCGATCACCTCGACGCGGACGTCGATCATCTACTGCGTATGAACGAGGTGATGGCGGCACATCGGCCGCCACAGCGCGACCGATCCGCTGGCGCAAAGGAGGTGAAGGAGCCGATGCGCGTGATTGCACCGCTGATCGTCTCGCCTTCCGAGGACATCGCGATCATCGCCAAGACGCTCGCGCACCGCATGCCGCGCGGCATCCGCTATCTCATGGACGGGCTGGGCACGCCGGACGCGCAGAGCGCGGACCTGATGAGTTATCTGCTGTTCGACTCCGCGTTCACGCGCGAACTGATCGACCTCGGCTATCGCGATGCACAGCAGCGCATCGACGAGATCGAGGCGTTCCTGCTGATGCAGCCGGTGTCCACGCAAGCGCGGAGCAGCAGAAGCCGCGTGCCGGCCTGACGGACCGTCTCAATCTTCGATTTCAATCTCGAGAGCCTCGACGACGGGCGCGGGTGCGGCGTGCGCTTTCAGGTTCCGCACAAGAAACGTTTCGAGCGCTTGCAGAAGCTGCGTGCGTTCTTCCGGCCGCCACAACTGGTGATCGCCGCCCTCGAGTTCCAGCAACTCGTAGTCCTTGTCGCCGGCGCGCTTGAGCGCAGAGGCCATGAGCCGCGACTGCTCGACTTCCGCACTTACGTCGTGCGTGCCGTGCACCATCAGGATGGGAATGTGCACATCTACGGCGTGCCGGCGCGGAGAATCGTTCTTCAGCTTGTCGACATCCCCGCCGATCTGTAGCTCGGCGATACGGCTGTTCAGAAAATAGCGCTGGTCGCGACGGAACTGCACCAGATCGCTCAGGCCCGCAATGCTTGCGGCGCAGCGATAAAGCCCGGAATCACGCACCGCTCCCAGCAGTGCCGCGTAGCCGCCAAAACTCCACCCGACGATGCACATCCGCTCCGGATCGGCGATGCCCTGGGCGACGGCCCAGCGCGCGCCGTCGCGGATGTCGGAATAGGTCAATCCGCCCCAGTCCTGATGGGCCGCGTAGAACCAGTCGTCGCCGTAACCGTCGGAACCGCGGAAATTCATCTGCAACACGGCGTAGCCGCGACTGACGAGAAACTGCACCAGGAAATCGAAACCCCAGGTATCGCGCTCGACGGGTCCGCCGTGGGGCAGCACGATCGTCGGCAGATTCTTCGGCTCCGCACCCGGCGGCAAAGTCAGGTACCCCGGGATGCGGGTGCCGTCCGTGGCGGGGTATTCGATGGGCTGCATGCGGCCCAACTGCGCGGGATCCAGTTCGGGGTAGGCCCGCCCCACGCGCGTCACCGATCGCGGCGTGACCGTGGTATCGACCACGTAGTAGGTCGAGTCGATATCGCTGCCCGAGTGCACCACGTAGACCTTCTCGTCGCGACTCATGTCGACGATGCGGTTGAAGCTTTCGGGCAGGAGTTTGTCCATGTTGAAGATGACGCTTTCCGCGCGCCCATCCAGGTAATAGACCGCCGGCTTCTCGGTCTCGTACGCGATGCCCAGCAACTGGCCGTCGCCGCTGAACATCGGCTTCTCGATGTCCACCCGCGGATGCCGCGCAATCACCTGCGGCTCGACTATGTCCGTGAGGTCGATCTCCCACAAGGCCTGCCGGCCCTCGTAGTTGCCGGTGGCGTAAGCCTTGTTGCTGCCGGGCACGACGGCGAGCGGCTTCAGCGCGTCGTGCTCGGAAAACGCCTTGAACTTGGCGAGCTGACGCCATTCGTCATCGCCTTCGAGGCGCGCGAAATACGAGATGTCGGCTTTCTTGTAACCCGAACCCAGACGCACCGCGCCGCGTCCGTCGCTGACGAAATCCAGGATCGGCGAATGCTCGCGGGTATGCGCCTTGAGCGCGCCGGTATAGACATCGAGTTCGAAAACCGAGGGGTAGCCGTTGCCGTCGGCATCGACTTGCAGCAGCACCGACCTGGGCTCGTCCGGCGTCCAGTCCAGCACGCGATCCTGGAACTGCGCCACTGCGGCCCGCGAGTTCTGCACCAGGATCCTGCTCTTGCCGCCATCGGCGTCCACCGCAACCAGGCGCGACACCTGGTAGCCCGATCCCGCGTCCATGCGAGCGGCGTGCAGGCCGCACATGAGCCGCGTGTCGTTGGCCCAGTTGCACCAGCTCAGCCTGAAGCGATCACGCTCGTCGTTGGTCAGCACGGGCACCGGCTTGCCATCGCGCCGGTCCAGGGTCACGACCAATTGACGGCCTTCGAGAACCGTGAGGAAAGCGATATAGCGCCCGTCCGGCGAGATGCTCACGCCGGCAACGTCCGGCAGTCGCGCGAAGGCGGCGACCGGTGGCGGCTCTGCCGTGGCAGCCGCGGATTGCAGAACGAACGCAGGCGCCGCCAAAAGCACGAATCGAATTCTGGCTGCCAATGAATTTTCCCCGTAGGGCTCAAAGCCCATTTTCCGGCAGGATAAGCCCATCGCAGAGCCGACGCCGATCCGGCGAGGGATCGGCAGGCGGAACGCGTTACAGGCTCAGCGAAACATCGGCGCGGGACGGAAGGTGCCGCCGTCTATACCGAAGATTCCATCGAGCACGAAGTTGGCGATGCGCGGACCCTGCGCGGTCATGGTCACCCAGGTGACGTGGTCGAAGTTGCCCTCTTCGCGCGTCGTCACCCAGCAGCCGCCGCTGGGACCGAGACGGACGTGATCGTTTCCGTCGATCACACAGCGCCGGTAGTTGTGCAGGTGTCCCGCGAACGCCGTATAGCGCCGGCCAGCCAGCGCATTCCGGATCTTCGCCAGGGATGGATGCAGGCCACCCTGCCAGGCCGGGATGTGCATGAGGATAACGGTCCAGCGCACATCCGCGTGCTCGCGCACCACGCCGGCCGCCCACTCCGCCTGCTCGGCCGAGAGGTGCGCGGGCTGGCGGCCCTCGTTGTCCATCGCGCGCTCGATGCGCTCGGCGAAGGCTCGTGGGTCGGCCGCATGTTCGCGCTGAAGCTTGCCGAGGTCGAGATCGCGCTCCTGCTCCTCGCTCGCCATGGGCTTGTCCACACCCGCAAAGTCGGAGGCGCGATGCGGCGGGTCCTGCGTGTTGAGCACCAGGAACAGCACGTCGCGGTAAACGAAGTGGTAGTGCAGCGCGCCGAAGCGGCGCAGCCATTCCTGCTGCATGACCGGGTTGCTCACGTCGTGATTGCCGGGCACGCGGAACAGCGGCACTTCCAGCTCGTCGGTGATTGCGTCGAACTCCGCCCATTCCTTTGCAAGTTGCTCGGGGTTGCGCGTATAGCCCTCGATGCTGTCGCCGATCTGGATCGCAAAGTCCGGACGCAGCAGATTGGTCGCCTGCACCGCACGTTCGAACACGCCCGGCTTGGGAAGGCCCGTGCGGTCCGACAATAGTACGAAGCTGAATTCCTGGGGCCGCTGCGGCAGGCGCTCCAGCGCGCTCCAGGGAGTGGCTCCTGCGAACGCCGGCAACTGTAGAGGGTTCATACGTAGATCTTCGTGCTACCACAGTTCCCCCTCTCCCCTCGCGGGAAAGGGCCGGGGAGAGGAGGCGCCGCTCGACGGAGTGAGCCCCCCTCTCCCTCAATCCCTCTCCCGCGAGGGGAGAGGGAAGACAAGCCCAAGCTACTACGCCGCCTTCTCCAACTCGGTCGGCTCGTCAGTCTCGTCATGGATGATGACAAGTCCGTTATCGCCGTCGAGCGTGATCTTCGCGCCGTCCGGAACGAGCTGCAGCGCACCTTCGATCTGCACGCCCGGCAGGCCGAATTCACGCGCCAGCAGCGCGCCGTGGCTGATGAGGCCACCCGTCTCCAGCACGATGCCCTTGATAAGCATGAACACCGGCGTCCAGCCCGGGTCGGTGGCATGCACAATCAAAATATCGCCCGGCTTGACCTTGCCGATCTGGTTCAGT
Source organism: Panacagrimonas sp. (assembly GCA_052389915.1). Taxonomy (GTDB): domain Bacteria; phylum Pseudomonadota; class Gammaproteobacteria; order Nevskiales; family Nevskiaceae; genus Panacagrimonas. The sequence goes on along the minus strand of JBQTHL010000077.1, from coordinate 87,015 downwards.
TCGAGGACGACTCGCGCCGTGCCGGTGACCTTGCCGGTGCTGGTGGTCTTGCCGCGCAGCACGCCGTCACCGGAGATTTCCGGCTGGTCGATCGGAGCGGGACGGTCGGCCACGATGAACGGCGCCGCGTGACGCGACTTGGTGTCGATGGCGTTGAAGTTCTTGCGCCGCGCGTCGATCTTGGCGCGCGTGAGCTTCATGTTGGCCGTGCCGTTGAGCACCGCGTACAGCTCTTCCATGGTCAGGAAGTAGCACTCCTTGAATTCCTTCAGGCGGCCACGCTCGACGCAGCGACGACCGATCTCCTCGAAGCAGATCTTGATGTCGTAGGTCGACCAGTCCATGACCTCGCGCTCGTTGTCGCGGTACTCGATCGCGTTGTGCGAGAAGTCGATGAGGAACTTGAACAGCTTGGCCTTGAAGATGCCGAGTTGCGGCTGGCTCGCCAGGTTGTCGTAGACGTGCTGGATAGTCTCTTCCAAACGCGCACGCGTGCGGTGCTCCTGGATGCGCGGGTCCGGCGTGCCGAACAGGCCTTGGAACATGCGCAGATCGACCATCACGCAGTCGGCGCGGCGGTCGAAGTAGATATCGCGATCCGGGTGGCCGCGATGGCCGCGCAGACGCACATGCTCCGCGTACTTCTTGCGGAACTTCGGCCCGTCCACGCACTGGTCGAGGAAATCGAAGAAGCGTTCGTTCGGGTACTTGCGGTACAGCTCGCGCAGTTCCGGCGACTTGTAGATGAAGTTCGCCAGTTCCCAGGACGCGTAGGACTCGACGCCGGTGATGCACTCGTTGCGCGTGCCGGTCATCAGGTCCATGAAGATGTTCGGACGGTCACCGGTGTACCAGTTGGCGGCAATCCAGCCGACCCAGCCGAGCGAATCGCCCATGTACCAGAGCAGGCCGTACCAGGGCGGATCGTACGAGGAGATTTCGAGACGGATGACCTCGGCGAGATGGCGCTTGAGTTCGTCATCGCTCATGCCGCGGCGTTCCTCGACCGTGCGCGGGCGCGTGGCTTCGCGGTAGGTCGCGTCGTTGATGAAGTTGTCGCGGATCGCCTTCCACCAGTTGAAGCCCATGTCCGGGCGCTGCGTTTCGGTTCGCAGGAAATACTCGATGTAGCGGCCCCAGTCGAAGTCGGCGTTCATCACCTCTTCGTGCCAGGCCTTCGGGATCTTGTGCAGCATGCCGGGCCGCAATTGCGGCGGAATCGACTGCTTGATGCGGTGACGGTCGGCCTCGACGTTGTAGTACGAGACGCCCTTGTAATAGCGCCACAGGCGACGGGTGGTGTAGTCCTGCTCCGGATAGCCGGCCACGTGTACGCCAACGCTATGGCACTGGTTCAGACCCCAGCAGCGCCAGGAGAACATCAGCGGGCTGATCGCGCCGGTCCACATTTCTTCCGGGAAGACGCGCGACCAGATGTTGTCGTAAGGCACGGCGTCACTGTTGCCCTGCACGGATTCGGTGACATCCGAGTCCCATGAGAAATCCACGCTCGTGACCGGGCGCGACTGCAAGACATAGAATTTGCCCTTGGCGAAGCCCCACTCGATGTCCTGCGGCATGCCTTCGTAATAGGCCTGAATGCGGCGGCCGATTTCGGCCAGCTCACCCGCGCGCTCGTCGGTGAAGGTAAAGACCTCGCGCATCGCATCCGGCACGTCCTGGTGCACGGTGCCCACGCCCTTGGCGGTGTCACGCACGACCTGCACCTTCTTGCTGCCGAGCGTCTTCTGCAAGACCTTGAGATTGCGATGGCTGACGATGTACTCGTCCGGCGTGACGATGCCGGAGACGATGGCCTCGCCCAGGCCCCAGCTCGCGTTGATCATCAGCTCGTCGGTGGCGGTGTTGATCGGATTGCCGGTGAACATCACGCCCGAGACTTCCGACTCCACCATCTGCTGCACGACGATGGCGATCGACGGGAACGCGGTAAAGCCCTGCGACTTGCGATAGCTCACTGCACGCGCGGTCCACAGCGAGGCCCAGCAACGCTTCACCGCATCGATCACCGCGGCATCGCCCTTGATGTCGAGGTAGGTGTCGTGCAGGCCGGCAAAGGACGCGCCGTCCAAATCCTCGGCGGTGCCGGAAGAACGCACGGCGACGAACAGCTCGGCGCCGAGCTTGGCGTAACCGGTCTTGATCTCGGCTACGACCTCAGCCGGCACGTCGGCGCCGGTGATGATGCCGCGGATCTGCTTGACCGAATCTTCGAGCGCGTTGGCATCGGCGTAATTCATCTTGGCGAGAATCCAGGAAATCTTTTCCTTGAGCGTCTCGATGTGCGCCATGTAAGCGGTGGTGCCGACGACGAAACCCGGCGGCACATGAAAACCCGCCTGCGTCATGCGTCCGAGATTCGCGCCCTTGCCGCCGACCTGCGCGAGATCCACTCCCGCCGGATCGGCGAACCAAATCGTGTGGGTGTTGGTGCTCATGCTTCCATCCATTTCTCATCCTCCAGTAGATGTCCCTTCGGGTTAATCCCGGAGGTGACGGTTTGAAACAAAAAAATTATCGACACGGCGGCGCGGCAATCGCCGCGGCCATCATCTCGATGCTGTCCTCGAACAACTCATCCAGCGGCAGGTTCAATTCTTCCTTTCGCGCCGAGTGCTGGATGAAAGTGCTCAGAAACATTTCGCCGACGCTCTCCAGACGCAGCCACAGGCGCCGCTCGCCGAGAAACGTGAGCCGCTTGCCCAGCAGTTCGATGGCGCGGCGATAGGCCACGCAGTTGGGCGAGTCCGTGTCCACCGGATGCGGCACGCCACGCGGTCGATGCGTGGTGATGTAGGCCGCGTGCAGCTTCAGGTAGTTGATGTCGTGCTGATCGCGGTAGAGCTTGAAATTGGGCTCGAAGCACACGCGCAACAACCAGCGCAGATCGGTCAAACGCCCCTGCGCCTCGGCCTGTTCCAGCATGGCCTGACGCTGCGGTTGAAGCTGCCCTTCGCGAAGCTCAAGGATCGCGTTGAGCAGATCGAGCTTGCTGCCAAAGTGGTATTGAACGGCGTTGCTGTTCTTCTGGTGAGCGGCCTGGCTGATCGCACGCAGGCCGACGCCATCGATTCCCAGATCGCCGAACAGGCGCTCGGCCGCTTGAATCAGCGCCAAGCGTGTGCGCTCGCTTTTCCCTGGGGGTTGAGCGCCGTCCTCCGGACGCGAGCCAAGCTCGGCGGCGTCTATCTCCTCGACTACAAATGCGCCTTCAACTTCCCGCATTTTGTGTCACCTGAATTATTTCGGCGTCGAAGATATCGCAAAAAAATGACTTGACGCAAGTATTTTCTTTGCGATATAAAACATTCGTATTAAAAAAGCCGCACAAAAACGTGTTGGGTCATTGGCGGATTCATCATCGTCGATGGCCCAGAACCGGCGGCGACCGCGATTGAGGGAGGAGAGATGCATTCGACCCAATATGACTTGGCCCCTGTGGCCTCACTGCCCGCGGCATTGCCCGCGCTTGGCAGTGCTTCTTCGCGTCTGCCGTCCGAGAAACTTGTTGCTGCGAGACACGACCGCTGACGGGTCGTGCCTTTGAGATTCCCATAGACGTAATCCAAGGAGAGAACGATGTTAGATAAAACCAGATGGGCGACTGCGCTCGTCGCATTTCTTGCCAGCGGTGTGGCGCATTCGCAGGACACGCCGCCACCCGAAACTCCGGTTGACGCTGCCACCCAGGGCGCAGCGCCAGAGAGTGCGGCCCCCGAGAGCCCGGCACCCGAGGCCAAAGAAGCAGCCCGCGGCGGTCTGCTCGAAGAGATCGTCGTCACCGCGCAGAAGCGCGAAGAGAACCTCGCCGACGTGCCCATCTCCATCCAGGCGTTCTCACCGGAAGCACTGTCCGCGCGCGGCATCGAAAGCCAACTCGGGCTCTCTCGCGCCGTGCCCAGCCTTGATGTCGGCAGCCAGGCCGGCTACGCGACGATCTTCCTGCGCGGCATCGGCACCGAGGCCTTCCTCACCGCCGATCCCAGCATCGCCAGCTACGTGGACGGCGTGTATTTCCCGTTCTCGCCGACTTTCGTGCAGGACTTCGCCGGCGTGGAGCGCGTGGAAGTGCTCAAGGGTCCGCAGGGCACCCTGTTCGGGCGCAATGCCACCGGTGGCGCGATCAGCGTGACCAGCCGCGCGCCGGACTTTGAAGAAGCGATGACCACGTTCGACGTGACGATGGGCAGCGACAATCTGATCAAGCCGCGCGTCTACACCAACGTGCCGCTTTCCGACACCGTCGCGGTAAACCTGAGCGCCTACTACTCCAAGTCCGACTACTACCTCGACGGCGAGAGCCAGAACAAGCCGCTGCGCGACCAGATCGATCGCGGCGTGCGCTTCAAGGCGCGCTGGGCGCCCTATGAGTTCGTGGACCTGAACTTCGGCTGGACCCGCACTCGCAACCAGGGCAACGGCCCCATAGGCCAGAACCTCAACCCCAGCCCGCTGGGACGCCTGGCGACGATCCAGCCTCCCGAGGACAAGGAATCCGTCAACGTGGACGAGCGCCTCTACGGCGTGTCCGACACACGTGTAGTCAGCGGCCAGATCAATTTTTACCTGCCGCTGCTGGACGTGAAACTGCTCTACAGCGACCAGCTCAACAGCCTGCTCTACAACTACGATTTCGACGGCTCACCGCTGCCGCTGGTGTCGTTCGATGTGCCCGGCCACCCGGCCAACATCCAGCAGGGCGAAATCCAGCTCATCTCCAACGAGTCCCAGCCCTGGGCCGAATGGCTGGACGTAACCGGCGGCGTGTTCTTCTTCAAGAACACGCAGGGCTTCGACCCGGTGGAAGTGACGGTCGGCAACGTCGGCATCACCAACGATATCCGCCTCGGTATTCTCGACGGTCTGGCCAACGCGGGCGTCCAGATCCCGGCGCTCGACACGCTGCTCGGCGCTACCCGCCTGTACCGCGCACGTGCGCAGGCGCAGGTGTACACCGAATCCATCGGTTACTACCTGCAGTTCACCGCGCGGTTCAACGATTACGTCGCGCTCACGCTCGGTGGCCGTTACCAGGACGAGGAGCGCGGATTGTTCCGCTCGACCCTGACGGCGGTGATCGGCGATGCCGCGATCAGCCTGCCCAACGGCGAACCGCCCATCGTCTTCAACAATGCGCGTGATGAAAACAACCGCACGGTTCCGGGCACCGACACGACCAAGGGCTTCTATCCCAAGGTCACGCTCGACTTCCATCCGTTCGGCGACGACACGTTGCTGTTCGCAACCTGGCAGGAGGCCGAGAAGGCACACGCCTACAACGCCTTCGCCATCTACGCGCTGCCGCAGTACATCAAATCCGAGGAGATCACCGCCTACGAAGTCGGCATGCGCACCACGCTGTTCGACGGCGCGATGCGGCTCAGCGCGGCAGTCTTCCGCTACGAGATCGAAAACCTGCAAACGCAGTACGTGTCCCTGCTCAGCGGCGGCGCGCTGGCGTTCCAGAACGCGCCGGAAGCTACGTCCGAGGGCATCGACTTCGATCTGATCACGGAACTCTTTCCGAGCGTGATCGATGGCCTGGCGCTATCGGTAAACGGAGCATTCATCGACGCCAAGTTCGGCGCTTATCCGAACGCCGCCGGTTACAACCCCGAGAACGGCCTGTTCAGCCCGAACAACGACTTCTCGGGCAACAAGCAGACGCGCACACCCGAGTTCTCCGGCACCGTGGCGTTCACCAAGCTGTGGGGCATGGGCAACGGCGAGTTCGAGATCGGCGCGGACTATTACTACAACGACGGCTTCTTCTACAGCGCGTCCAACGACGCCAACTACGAACAGAAGGATTACAGCCTGGTCGGCGCCTTCGTGCGCTACCGCCATGAACCCTCGAAGATCGGCGTGCGTGTGTTCGGCAACAACATGACCGACGAGTTCTACACCCAGGGTGTGATCTCGACCGACTTCGGCGGCGTGTTCACCGTGGCCCCGCCGGTCACCTACGGCGTCACCCTGTCGGTGGAGTTCTGATCATGGCCTTAACTAATGCTCTCGAACCTGCATTCCCCTGCCCGCCTTCCGCTGCGGAGAAACTCTCGATGAAATCCATGAGCTGCAAACCGGCGCTCGCCGCACTGCTGATGATCTGCGCTGCCCTGCCGGCGACGCTATCTGCGCAGGAGGAAGCTGCCTCCGAAACAACGGCGACTCCCGCTGCTTCCGCCCTGAATCAGGGGCCGTACCTGTCCTTGATGGGCACCGGCCTGCTGGTCGACGACGACAGCGATCTCGACGACAGCTTCGGCGGCACGCTCGCCCTGGGCTATCGCAAGGACTGGTGGGCGATGGAAATCGCACCCAGCTCGGTCGATCTCGATGGCGTCAAGCTCAGCACCCTGGCGCTGAATGCGCTGGTGTTCCCGCTCTCCTCCCTGCCCAACTTCTATCTGACCGCGGGACTCTCGGGCAGCGACTACGACGACTACGAGACGCCGACCGACGAGATCGACTTCAACACCGTCAATGGGGATGGGGGCCTCGGCTATTTCTTCCCGCTGAGCGTGGGTCGCTACGACTTTGCCATCCGCTCAGAGGCGCGCTATCGCGTCAGTTCGCGCGAAGAGGATTACAACGATGCCGACGAGGACTTCGATGCACCGAAGCGCTTCAAGCACACGGTGATCAACATCGGCCTGCATTTTCCGCTGGGGCTTCGTCCTCTGCCCCCGCCGCCTCCGCCTCCCGTTGAAGTGGTGGCTCCTGCTGCGATCTGCTCCGACACCCTCGACAACGACGGTGACGGCCTGATCGACTTCCCAGGCGACCCGGGTTGCTCTGCTGCCGACGACGGTGATGAAACCGATCCACCGCAGTGCTCGGACGGTAAGGACAACGACGGCGATGGCCTGATCGATTTCCCCAGCGACAAGGGCTGTGCGGCGGCGGATGACAACGACGAGGTCGATCCCTGCAAGACCCCGGCACCGGGCGAACGCATTTCGCTCAAGGGCTGCGGACTGGGCGACATCATTGTTCTGAGGGGCGTCAACTTCGAGTTCGACAAGGCGCGGCTCACCACCAACGCCAAGACCATTCTCGACAACGTCGGTGAAGAACTTACCGCCTATCCAGAGATTGAAGTCGAACTCAGCGGTCACACCGACTCCAAGGGTTCTGACGAATACAACCAGAATCTCTCCGAGCGACGTGCGGCATCGGTCAAGACCTACCTGGTCGGCAAGGACATCACCAAGGAGCGCATGACCACGGCCGGTTACGGGGAAGCCCAGCCAGTCGCCGACAACGAGACCGACGAAGGGCGCGAACTCAATCGCCGGGTCGAGTTGAAGGTGACCAAGGGCGTTGCCCCTGGCGGACCTGCGGTGGTGACCAAGACCGCAGGAGAGGAAGCCGTGGTTGCGGATCCTTCGGAAAGCAAACCCGAGGACGCCGTTCCCGCCGCCGACGCGCCCGCCGCCGCCGAAGCCGTACCTGCCGACGCACCCGCTGCCGAAGCCGCTCCGAGCGATCCTTTCGCCAACGCGACGCCCTGAGTCATGGCGATCCCACCGCTCCTGCTAAACGCAGGAGCGGTGGGATCGCGATCAGTCCGTGAAAACGTCCGGAGCGATTTTCCTTCGGACAGGACTGGTTTTTCTCTCTCCACTTGGCCCGGCGACGGCACAGCCATTCAACAAGGGTCGAGTCTTACCCTCCGCAGACTCTCTCCCCGTGCGGAGGGTTTTTTTGGACAGTGGGTGTATCGATGGACGCCGTTGAAGACATCAACGATGCTGGAGGCGTGCAGGAGCTTGGCGAGTGCCCTCGCTGCCACGTTGTGGGATCCGACGTGTCAAGTCTTCGCAGTGTTTCTGACCTGCGCAGAGCATCCTCAAGTCGTATACGAATTCGCAAGGAGAAAGCCAGATGGAACAGCAGACCAACACCACACTCCTGAGCACGCTGGCCTACTCGGGGATCGCCCTCGTCATTTCCCTGGCCCTGACCCAGGGCCTGTTGATGGGCTTCATTCCACCGCCGTCCCCTTCGCTCAGCGCCGAAGAACTCGCGCAGATTTTCATCGACCGCAAGATGGGGATCCGGCTCGGGACCCTGATTCAATGCATTTGCTACACGTTTTACCTGACCTGGGCGATGTCGATCGTGATGATGATGCGCAAGATGGAGCGCGGCTCGCCCGTCCTCACCTACGTGTCGATCGCCAACGTCGGCGGCGGCTACGTGTTCTTCCTGCTGATGCCCATCACCTGGGCCGCCCTGGCGTTCCGGCCGGAGGAGATGGATCCCCGGTTTCTCCAGATCATGAACGACTGGGTCTGGTTCATCTTCATTCTGAGCTGGCCGCCGTTCGCGATCTTCATGGTGTTCATCGCCATCGCCATTTTTCGCGATCACAACAGCCCCACGATCTTCCCCCGCTGGGTCGCGTTTTTTAACCTGTGGTGCGCCGTGCTGATCTGCCCGGCGGCACTGATCGAATTCTTCAAGACCGGGCCCTTTGCGTACGACGGCCTGATCTCTTTCTGGTTCATCTACATCGTGTTCTTCGGCTGGATCATGACGATGAGCGTCATCACGCTCCGCGCGGTCGCGGCCGGGAAGCGGCGGTTTGCGGCGACGTAACTGACGATTGCGCGGCCCACCGCGCGCCCGGTTCGCGGCCTACTTGGCTGCGCAACCGCCTGCCGGCAAGGGATCGTCGTCCACGATCCTGACCGATGCCTTGCTCGGCCCATCGATCTTCGTCCCGACCGGGCCGGACAACTGGAAGTCGAAGAACTCTGCCGATTCTTTGGCGGTGTCGTTCAGAATTCGCACGGCAACACTCTTGGGCTCCTGGTCGTTGGCCGCCCAGCTCAGGGTGCCTTCCTTGCGCGCGAAGTCGAAGCCGATCAGCGCGGAGTCTTGCCTGGCGCTGAATTTGACGCTGGCTCGCGGGCAACGCTGGCCGACGCGGTTCACCGTGATCTTGCGAGAGCCGACCGACTCGGTGACGCAGAACTTGCTCTGCGACAGGCGCAGCTTGCATTCGATCTTCGTCGTCACAAAGGCCTCGTTGTTGTCGAGCTTCGGGTCTGTCGCGTCGGACACGATTCTGACGATGTGGCGGAGCGTGGTCGGCTCTTTCGGCGCGTCCACTTCTATTTCGATCCGCGGGGCAATGCCGGTGGGCGGCAACGAAGCATCCCGCTCGCACTCGTATTGAGGTGGACGTGCCCCGCTCTTTTTTTTGCAGTCCCAGCCGCGACCCTTGATGAGACCCAGCACGGGGTTCTTCGGATTGCCTTCCACCCGACCGATCAGTCGCACCCCTGTGGCCACGCCGATGGCGTCCAGGTATGCGAACGGGATCGCCAGATCGGCTTGCGGGTTCCGGTTCTCCACGTTCGCCCGGTATATTAAGGTCGAGCCCGGCGTCAGCGACCCGGATTTATCCAGCCTCAACGTCAGCTCTGTGGCGAGATCGACCTCCGCCAAGCCAAAGCGGCGCCCGAGGATGTCGTCGTGAGACCGGTCCTTGCGGCGTGCGGCATTCACCACCACGAAATCGCCGTCCGCGTCCGAGGCAATATCCGGCGCCGTCCGAAGGTCCACGTCCTTCGCCACGAACACCTGGGTCCTGCCCGTGTCTCTGGCAAAGCGCCGCGCGACCACCGTTTCGATAACGGAGTCGGGTGGTCTGTCGGACCAGGCTACGACAAAGTCGCCCGCGCTCCCTGTCGCGGTCGGAACCCCCAATTGCGCGCGCTCGGTTGCGGCTCGAATATCGAAAACAAGACCGGCAGAGCCATCGCCCGTTCGCGATACAACCCGGCCGCAAATACCGTGGAAAGAGCCCTCGGAATCGCCCCAGACCACCAGGAATTCTCCGCGCGCGTCGGCAGCTACACGCGGACTGCCCTGAAAGCTGTTGCCCGGATGGGCCTCGACCTCGTTTCCCGCCGCGCTGCCATTGACATTGAACTTGCGAAAATAGACGTGCTGGTCGGCGCCGTTCTGGTCGTCGCTCTCCCAGGCCACCACGAAGCTGCCATCGGGCGCCATCGCCACGTCGGGATGATTCTGGAAGTCGGTGATGAACGTGTTGACGCGAACCTCCTCTCCCAGCCCCGCCCCGTCGCCGTTCAAGCGACGCAGAAAGACCTCGCCCTTGTTGTCGCCCACCGCAAAACTCTCGTACACCACGGCGATGGATTCGCCTGCGGCATCTATCGCAACGGCCGGATCGCGCTGGTGTGAAGCGGTGGTGACGTTGACGCGGAACTCGTCGCCAAAGGGAATGCCGCCGGCGCGGTACAGGCGCGCGTAAATGCCGCTGGAATCTCCGTCCTGGTTGGCGCTTTCCCATACCACTACGAAGTCGCCGGTGGACGTCATCGCCACGTCCGGTTGTTCCTGATTGCCGACGACAAACTGGTTGATCTCGAAGGCCGAGCCGCGCGGCGTTCCGTCGCGCTTGAACAGCCGCGCAAAAATATCGGCACTGTCGGCGCCGCGGCCCTGCCAGACCACCACGTAGTCGCCGTCGGCATCGCGCGCGACGCTGGGGTTGACCAAGTCGGAGGCGAATTCGGCGTTCGAGCCGCTGGCGATCAGTTCGTTGCCCTTGCCGAGCGCCTTTGGCTGCGCTGCTGCGAGATCGGTCGCTACCCAAAAACTTGCGGCCGCGATGGCGAACGACAAAAGACGTAGAAGGAAATGATGGTCGCGCATGGCGGTGTCCCTACGATGGCTTACGTCGCCCCCGTTGCCACGATACTCGCGGGCATGCGCCAAGCCAACGGTGGTGCCATGACGCCCGGCCGTGGCGCCGCGACCGCATGCCCGCGACGACATGGCGTGCGTGCAAATCGTCGTTAACATTTTGCGCTGTCAGTATCGGCGCGAGAGAGAAATGAGCCCAAGCCAATTCGTCACATCGGGTGATATCGAGCTTGCCGTTTACACCTGGGGCGAGGCCTCAGCGGGCAAGCCGAACGTGGTGCTGGTACACGGTTACCCGGATGCCGCCGGCGTCTGGGAGAAGGTCGCGTCGATTCTCGCGCAGCACTACCGCGTGCTTGCCTACGATGTGCGCGGCGCGGGCCGTTCCGGCGTGCCGGACCGCGTTGGGGCCTACGCGCTCGAATATCTGGTGGGCGATCTCGCCGCCGTGGCCGACGCGATGAGCCCGGACGCGCCGATCCATCTGCTGGGCCACGACTGGGGTTCGATCCAGACCTGGGAAGCGGTGACCACCGCGCGCATGGCCGGACGCATCGCGTCCTTCACCTCGATATCCGGGCCGTGCATCGACCACGCTGCGCACTGGATGGAGCGTCGATTGAAAAGTGGATCGTTCGGGACGATGGCGCCCGCTCTGCGTCAGCTCTCGCGTTCCTGGTACATCGCCGCTTTCCAATTGCCGCTGCTGGGACCGGCGATGTGGAAGCTCGGCGTCGCGAAGAACTGGCCGCGCCTGCTTTACAGGACGGAGCGCATCAAGGCCGAACGCAGCCCGACGCAGACTAGCGACGGCGTCAACGGCGTGAACCTGTACCGCGCCAATTTCATGAAGCGCCTCGCCAAGCCACGAGAGCGGCGCACCGACACCCCGGTGCAGGTGATCGTAGCGAAGCGCGACCGCTTCATGCTGCCGGCGCTGCTCGACGACCTGCCGCAGTGGGTGCCCAATCTCTGGCAGCGCGAGATCGATGCCGGGCATTGGCTGCCGCTCAGCCATGCTGAAAAAGTTGCGGCGATGACGTCCGAGTTCATCGAACTCGTCGCGCACGGAACCGACACTGCCGCCCTGCGTCAGGCTCGGCGTCGCAATGCCCCGAAGGAGAAGTCGTCATGAACAGTCCCGTCATTCCCGAACGCCCACTCAGCTTTGCGGCGTCCCACACTCCGCAGCCGCTGATTCCGCGCAAAGTCCAATTCGACTGGTCGAACACGCCGCTGGAGTGGATCCCCGGCCAGCCTTTTGCCAGTCACTTCATCAACGAGATCAACCTGCTTCTTCCGGCCGGCGAGTTCTGGTTCTGCAAGCTCTACAACAAAGCGCTGCCGCTCATCACCGATCCGAAATTGCGCGACGACGTGCAGATGTTCGTGCGCCAGGAAGCGATGCACGCGCGTGCGCACGGCGCGGCCATCGTCGAGTACCTGCACGCGCACGGCATCGAGACCCTGAGCAACACAAAACAGGAAGACAAGCTGTTCGAAGTGCTGCTTGCCGATGAACCACTCGGTTTCAAGCTGCCGAAATTCGCACAGAAGCAGTGGCTGATTTTCCGGCTGGGCATCGTTGCCGCCATCGAGCACATGACCTGCGTACTCGGCAACTACGTGCTGGCGCAGGATCAGTGGAAAGATGCAGACCCAGTGCTGCTGGACCTGCTGCGCTGGCATGGCGCCGAGGAAGTCGAGCATCGCTGCGTGGCCTTCGATGTCTACAACCACCTCGGCGGCGGCTATCCCTCGCGCTACTACCTCGCCAGCATCGCCATGCCCGCGATCTTCGGCCTCTGGGTGCACGGCGCGGCGCACCTGATGAAGCAGGACGAGCGCTTCAAGACGCGCAAGCCCAGCGTCTTCCGACCGTGGATCTGGCGCGAGTGGCAGCGCCAGTCAAAGACTGGGCAACTACCTTCGCTGTTCTGGATCATGCGGCGCGAGCTATCGTTCTTCAGCCCCTGGTATGACCCGGTGAAGGAGGGTTCGACGGAAGAAGCGCTGGCCTACCTGGATCGGTCACCGGCCGCGCAGCGCGCCTCACCGTAGGACGGGCGCAAGCCCCGACAGGCGCTCGAAGGGCGCCGCTTGTTTGGATTCGCGAGACCCGGTCCGGGGGGGGGCTTGCGCCCCTCCTACTCGTAACTCACGGCGCCAGCGGCGCAAACAACTCGTCGATCTCGTCGTCGTCGAAGTGCAGGCTCGCCGTGGTCCCGCCTTCGAGCACCGCATCGGCCAGCGCGGCCTTGCGCCCCTGTAGTCCGCGGATGCGTTCTTCGACCGTGCCCGAGCAGATCAGCTTGTAGACGAACACCGGCTTGTCCTGGCCGATGCGATAGGCGCGGTCGGTAGCCTGATCCTCCGCTGCCGGATTCCACCAGGGATCGTAGTGAATCACGGTGTCAGCCGCAGTGAGGTTCAGGCCTACGCCGCCGGCCTTGAGGCTGATGAGAAATACCGGCACCTCGCCTTCCTGGAATTGTGCGACCACCTCCGCGCGATTCTGCGTCTGCCCCGTCAGCAACAAATGCTCGATACCGCGCTCTGTCAGCGCAGCTTCGATCAACGCGAGCATGGACGTGAACTGCGAGAACACCAGCACACGACGCTTGGCAGCGACCAGTCCATCGAGCATTTCCAGCAGGCGTTCGAGCTTGGCCGAAGGCGTGTTCGCCGCCTGCTCCTCCATGCCTTCGATCTTGAGCAGGCGCGGATCGCAGCAGACCTGGCGCAGGCGCAACAAGGCGTCGAGCACGACCACGCCGGACTGCCCGGCGCCGCGAATCGCAACCGCTTCGCGCACTCTCGCGTGCTGCGCGAGGCGGATCGCCTCGTACAGCGAAGCCTGTGCGCTATCAAGTTCCACCGGCCGCAGGATTTCGGTCTTGGGCGGTAGATCCTTGAGCACATCTTCCTTGCGCCGGCGCAACATCAGCGGCGCGATTCTGCGGTTGAGTTTCGCGAGCGCGCCCGCGTTGCCTTCTTCCTCGATCGGTTCGCGCCAGAAGCGGGTGAACGCGGCTTCGTCTCCGAGCAGGCCGGGCTCAACCGCGTCGAACTGCGCCCACAACTCGCCCAAGTGGTTTTCCAGCGGCGTGCCGGTCATGGCCAGGCGGCGGTCGGCCTTGAGTTCGCGCACGACTTTCGCGGCCTGAGTGCGCGCATTCTTGATGAACTGCGATTCGTCGAGCACCAGCAGACCGAAATGATGGCGCTTGAGCGTGAGGCGATCGCGCGACAGCAGGGGATACGTGCTGATGACCAGATCGTGCTCGGGAATACGCTCGAAGCGGTCGTCGCGATCCGGTCCATGCAGCACCAGCACACGCAGTTCCGGCGCAAAGCGTCGAGCTTCGTTTCTCCAGTTCGCAACCAGCGTGGTCGGCGCCACGATCAGCGCCGGTAATTTCAGCCGGCCTTCGACCCGCTCGGTCCAGATATGCGCCAGGACCTGCACGGTCTTGCCCAGGCCCATGTCGTCGGCCAGCACGCCGCCGAGCCCGGCCTCGCCCAAAAACCCCAGCCAGGCCAGACCTTCCTGCTGATAGCCGCGCAAGGTCGCGAGAAATCCGGGCGCCGGTTCGCGCGAGCTGCGCACGCCGCTGGCCAGGCCGCGTAGGCGGTCACGCTCGGCCGCGATGCGTTCACGGCCATGCCACTGCAGATTGGGAATGGACTCGAACTCGTCGAGCAGATCGGCCTGGCTGCGCTTGAGCCGCAGACGATCGCCGGAAGCCTGCGAGGCGATGGTCGATTCCAGTACGCGCAGCAGACTGCGCAGCCGGTCCAGCCGCAGCGGCACATGGCGACGGGAATCGAGCTGCGCCAGCCAGACCGCGTCCGCCGGTTCGTTGGCGGCGGGTACGCGCGGAAAATTCCGGTCGGCCAGCAGGCGCCGCAGAATCGGCAGCAGTTCGATGCGCTGGCCGTCCACTTCCAGCGCCAGACCCAGGTCGAACCACTTGCCATGACCGCGGGTCGAGATGTCGACCCGCCACTGGTCCGGCGACTTGAGCAACTCCACCGGAAACTGGGCCGCGAACTCCAGGCGGAACCCTGACGCCGACAACCGCGGCAGCAGGTGCAGCCAGTGATCGGGCGTGGCCAGCACGCCGCGGCCGCGTTCGAGCACGAAGTCACCGGTGCGCAAAACCGGATCGCGGTCGAAGTACACACCCTCGACTTCGCCCGCGTCGGTCATGTGCAGTTCGGCCAAGCACTCCAGCGCATCGAGTTCGGCCGCACCGTTGCGAAAGGACTCTCCGACGGGCTCGGCGCCGCGGCGGATGCGCGAGCCCATCGGCGGCCAGCGCGAACCGGCGTAATCGAACGTCAAACGCGCCGCGCCGATCGGGCGCCGGTCCGGCCGGCCGCGGAACCATCGCGAGATGCGATGCGTGAAAAGGCGCAGCACCGGCGTCGGCACGATGCGCTCGTGCGCGGGCTGCGGCAGCGACGGGGCGTCCGTCGCAGCCACGCCCGTTTCGTCGAACAGATCGCAGGTACCGCCGTTCGTCATGTCTTCAAGCACGCTGGAGTCCGCACATAAGCACCCAGTGTAGCCGGGTCGGCCGCTCGTAAGGGCCGCTCTGCCGTTGGTTCGTCGCGGCCCGTTTCGGTGATGCATGCAACTGAACACTCGCTTCCACATCGGCCGGGAAGGCGGCCTTCGAGGAACTTGAGATGAACGTGAATTTTGCGATCCGCGCGCTGACACTGGCCCTGAGCCTGTGGATCGCCGGCTGCGGTGGTGGCGGTGGCAGCGGAGATTCCGTCCCCAGCACGAGCGGCGGTGGAACCAGCGGCACCCCCAACCCTGTCCCGACTCCGACTCCCACTCCCACTCCAAGCCCGAGCCCGAACCCTGTTCCGACTCCAACCCCGATCCCCACC
The DNA here is from genome assembly GCA_052389915.1 of Panacagrimonas sp. Taxonomy (GTDB): domain Bacteria; phylum Pseudomonadota; class Gammaproteobacteria; order Nevskiales; family Nevskiaceae; genus Panacagrimonas. Next base: position 71,400 of record JBQTHL010000077.1, on the reverse strand, counting down.
CCTAACCCAACACCGACCCCGGACCCGACTCCCACCCCAGACCCGACTCCCACCCCAGACCCAACTCCGGACCCGATACCCACGCCTGATCCGACACCGACCCCTGACCCGACTCCGGCACCGCGGGTTTGCACCGGGATCGCGGCACCGTCCCTGCCCTCACGCCTGCCGACGCGGGCGGAGGCTTCACGCTTCCTGACGCAGGCCACGTTCGGCCCGACTCCGGCGGACATCGACCGGGTCGCCAGCAACGGTTACGAGTCCTGGTTACAAAACCAGTTCGCGCAGCCTGCCAGCTCGCACCTCGCTTTCTATCGTTCCCGCTCGCCGGGCGAGGCGCGCAATCCCATGGCCCGACAGTCGGCGTGGTGGGACATCGCGATCAAGGGAAACGACTCCCTGCGCCAGCGCGTTGCCTTTGCGCTGTCGGAAATCTTCGTGGTCTCGGAGATGGGGGCCGGCCTGCTCGAAAACCAGGAAGGCCTGGCTTACTACTACGACGTGCTGGTCAACGGCGCCTTCGGCAACTACCGCGAATTGCTGGAAGCCGTGACCCTGTCGCCGGTGATGGGCAGCTACCTGTCCATGCTCAGCAATCCGAAACCCGATCCGGCGAGCGGCATGCGTTCAGACGAGAATTTCGCACGCGAGGTGATGCAGCTCTTCACCATCGGCACTGCGCAACTCAACGCCGACGGCACGATCCGGCGCGACGCCTCGGGCAGGCCCATGCCGACCTACACGCAGGACGACATCGTCAACCTGGCGTGGGCACTGACCGGCTGGTCCTGGAATGGCGCCCAGGATTTTCGTTACGGTCCCCGTAACTGGACTACCGCGATGACGCCGTTCCGTCTGAACGGCATCGAACAGTTTCACGACACCGGGGCCAAGACGCTCGTCAGTGGACCCTACCTGCCACCCGGCCAGGCTGCACAGCAGGACCTGGAAATGGCGCTCGATACCCTAGCGAATCATCCCAACATCCCGCCCTTCGTTTCGCGGCAGTTGATCCAGCGGCTGGTCACCAGCAATCCGACCCCCGACTACGTGCGCCGGGTGGCCACCGTGTTCCAGACATCGAACGGCAACCTGGGCAGCACCGTGCAGGCGATCCTGCTCGACCCCGAAGCCCGGGTCGGAGCCGACTACCTCGGTCCGGGCTTCGGCAAGGTGCGCGAACCCCTGTTGCGCGTGACCCAGCTATGGCGCGCCTTCGACGGCCGCGCCGGCGGCGGCGGCGGTCTTCTCGGCGGCCTGCTGGGCGGCGGCGGCGGTGGAGACATCAAATTCGACTTTCCGCGCGATGTGCTCGAACAGGCCGCGCTCGGTGCCCCCTCGGTGTTCAACTTCTTCTCGCCCATGCATGCCCCGGCGTTCATCGCCCGCGGGATCACGCCCGATCCCTGCGCACCGATCGCCCCGGAACTCCAGATCGCCAACGAGTCCAGCCTGCCGCGCGTGGACAACTTGATCCTTGCTTCCGCAGCGCGTCACGAAGGCCCCACCGCCGCCGCCGACACCAGCTTTCACAACGTGCGCATCAGGCTGGCGACGGAAACCGGTCTGGCCGGCCAGGCCAGCCCCGACGCACTGGTCGATCACCTCGACGTGCTGCTGACAGGCGGCCGCATGGACGCCAGTTTGCGCAGCCTGGTGATCGCGTACCTCAACACCCTGCCGGCAAACCAACCCGACCGGCGCGCCGCGGAGGCGGTCTATCTGGTGCTGTCTTCTCCGCAGAATCTGGTTCAACGCTGACCGCTCGCCCCGCGCCGCCACTGCCCTTCGGGCACTACCCCCCGTGTTCCGCGTAGGGCGATAACTCCCTGAATTTGCCCGGCTCAGCCGTCGGCAGGAACGGGCATGTTTTCTGCGACGCGGGCGGTGGCATGGGATAATCCTTGCCGCAGCCCGGGGGGGCTGCTGTCGGGGGACATGTGATGAAGCTCAGTTTCAACACCCGCGCGCTCGCGTTGGTCTCAGGCCTGTGCGTGGCCGGCTGGTGCGGCGGTGCGAGCGGAAGCCCCGCCCCCGGCGGCAGCGGGGCGGCCGCCCCGTCATCGAGCGTCTGCACCGGAATCGTGCCGCCGGCCTTGCCCTCGCGCCTGCCGACGCGCGCAGAGGCTTCACGCTTCCTGACGCAGGCCACGTTCGGTCCGACCGGGGCCGAGATCGACCGGGTCGCGGCCATCGGCTACCCGTCCTGGTTGCAGAACCAGTTGGCCCAGCCTGCCAGTTCGCACCTCGCTTTCTACCGCTCCCGCTCGCCGCGCGAGCCGCGCGATCCGAGGGTCCGCCAGGCGGCTTGGTGGAACATGGCATTGAAGGCAAACGACGCCCTGCGTCAGCGTGTCGCCTTCGCCCTGTCGGAAATCTTCGTGGTCTCGGATTTGAGCGCCGGGCTGTTCGATAACCAGGAAGGACTGACGGCCTACTACGACGTGCTGGTCAACGGCGCCTTCGGCAGTTACCGCGAATTGCTGGAAGCCGTGACCCTGTCGCCGGTGATGGGCGCCTACCTGTCCATGCTGAGCAACCCCAAGCCCGACCCGGTAACCGGCACGCGCTCCGACGAAAACTTCGCGCGCGAGGTGATGCAGCTCTTCAGCATCGGCACCACGCAGCTAGAGGCCGATGGCACCGTCCGGCGCGACGCTTCCGGCACGCCGCTGCCCACGTACACGCAGGACGACATCGTCAATCTGGCGCGGGCACTGACCGGCTGGTCCTGGAATGGCGCCTACGATTTTCAGTACGGCCCGCGGAACTGGACGACGCCGATGACTCCATTCCGGCTCTACGGCATCACCGAGCAGTTCCACGACACCGGATCCAAGACGATTGTCGGCGGCACTTATCTGCCGCCGGGCCAGACCGCGCAGCAGGACCTGGAGATGGCGCTCGATACGCTGGCCAGTCATCCCAACGTCCCACCCTTCATCTCCCGGCAATTGATCCAGCGCCTGGTCACCAGCAACCCGACCCCCGACTACGTGCGCCGCGTCGCCACCGTGTTCCAGACCTCGGGCGGCAATCTGGGCAGCACCGTGCAGGCGATCCTGCTCGACCCCGAAGCCCGGCTCGGCCCCGACTACCTCGGCCCAGGCTTCGGCAAGGTGCGCGAGCCCCTGCTGCGCATCGCGCAGATCTGGCGCGCCTTCGACGGTCGTCCCGACAGCGGCGACATCAGGTTCACCTATCCACGCGAGTACCTCGAACAGTCGGCAATGAGCGCGCCGTCAGTGTTCAACTTCTTCTCGCCCATGCATACCCCCGCGTTCGCCACCCGCGGAGTCGTGCCCCATCCCTGCGCAGCGGTTGTACCGGAACTCCAGATCGCCAACGAGTCCACGCTGCCCAACGTGGACAACCTGGTCGTCTACTCGCTGGCGAGAATCGTAAGCCAGTACGGCGCCACCGATGCGAGCATTCACAACGTGCGCATCAGGATGCCGCTGGAGTTTTCCCTGGCCCGCCAGACCAGCTCCGTCGCGCTGGTCGACCACCTCAACGTGCTGCTCATGGGCGGCCGCATGGACGCCGAAATGCGCAGCAAGGTGATCGCCTACCTCGATACCGTGCCACCCACCCTGCCCGACTTGCGCGCCGTCGAAGCGGCCTACCTGGTGCTGTCCTCGCCGCAGCATCTCGTCCAACGCTGAGGTGAACTCGCGACCAGACCCATGGGACTGCCGGACACATTCTCGACATGAGCGCTTCGGATAATCAGCCGATCGGCCGGGAGGCGGCCTTCGGGGAATCCGTAATGAATCTGGACTTGGCGATCCGTACGCTGGCGTTGGCCTTGTGCCTTCCCATCGCCGGCTGTGGTGGCGGTGGCAGCGGCACTGGCGATTCGGGTGGAAACCTTGCCTCTCGCAGCCTCGGCAGCAGCGTTCCGGCGCCGCGCTCCTGCGCGGGCATCGCGACACCGCCTCTGCCTGATCGCAAGCCGACGCGCGCCGAAGCTTCGCGCTTCCTGACGCAGGCCACGTTTGGCCCGACCAAATCGGAGATGAGCCGCGTCGCCTCCATCGGCTACGAGGCGTGGATGAAGCGGCAGTTCACCCAGCGCGCCAGCTCGCACTTGCGCCTTTATCGCGCGCGCTCGCCGCGCGAACCACGCGATCCCCGAGCCCGCCAGTCGGCGTGGTGGCAGATCGCGGTCACGTCCAGAGACGCCCTGCGCCAGCGCGTCGCCTTCGCGCTGTCGGAAATCTTCGTGGTCTCGGAGCAGGGTTCCGGGCTGTACGAGAACCAGGAAGGCCTGACGTATTACTACGACCTGCTGGTCAACGGCGCCTTCGGCAGCTACCGCGAGTTGCTGGAGACCGTGACCCTGTCGCCGGTGATGGGCAGCTATCTGTCCATGCTCAGCAACCCCAAGCCCGATACGGCCAACGGCCTGCGCTCAGACGAAAATTTTGCGCGGGAGGTTATGCAGCTTTTCAGCATCGGCACGGTGCAGCTCAACCTCGACGGCACCGTCAAGCGCGACGCCGCCGGCAACGCGCTGCCGACCTACACGCAGGACGACATCGTGAATCTGGCTCGGGCGCTGACCGGCTGGTCCTGGAAAGGCGCCTCCGATTTTCACTTGGGGCCGCGGAGCTGGACCACGCAGATGACCGCTTTCCGTCCCGGCGGCCGCATCGACGGGCCCGGGGAGTTCCACGACACCGGCGCCAAGACGCTCGTCGGCGGCACCTATCTGCCACCCGGCCTGACGGCGGAACAGGATCTGGAGATGGCGCTCGACGCGCTGGCCCGTCACCCCAACGTCCCGCCGTTCATCTCCCGGCAGTTGATCCAGCGCCTGGTCACGAGCAATCCGACCCCCGACTACGTGCGCCGCGTAGCGACTGTGTTCCAGACCTCGGGCGGCAATCTGGGCAGCACCGTGCAGGCGATTCTGCTCGATCCCGAAGCGCGGCTGGGCCCGGATTATCTCGGCCCGGCTTTCGGCAAGGTGCGCGAACCCCTGCTGCGCATGACCCAGCTCTGGCGCGCTTTCGACGGCCGCGCCAGCCGCCTGCGTTTCGACTCTCCGCGCGACGTCGTCGAACAGTCGGCGGTAAGCGCGCCCTCGGTGTTCAATTTTTTCTCGCCCACACATGCCCCGGCGTTTCTCGCCCGCGGCGTCGCGGCCGATCCCTGCGCGCCGGTGGCCCCGGAATTGCAGCTCGCCCACGAGTCCAGCCTGCCGCGCGCGGACAACCTGATCTTCAATGCGATGGCACGTCACAGGGGCCCTACCCGCATCACCGATACCGGCGTGCACAACGTGCGCATCCGGCTGACGACGGAAACCCGCCTGGCCAAACAGGCAACACAAGACGCCCTCGTGGAGCACCTCAACGTGCTGCTCATGGGCGGTCGCATGGACGCCGAACTGCGTAGTCAGGTGACCGCATATCTCAACACCCTTCCGGCTGGCGAACCCGACCGGCGAGCCGCCGAAGCGGCCTACTTGGTGCTGTCCTCGCCGCAGAATCTCGTCCAACGCTGAACCCCGACACGACTCCGGTACGACCATGAACAAGCCCGATTTTTCACGCCGCCGTTTCCTGCGTTGCGCCGCCCAGGCAGCCTTCGCCACCGCAGGAACGTACAGCCTGCTCGGCAGCCTGCGCGGGCTGGGTCTGTCCTCGGCGAACGCTGCTCCGGGCGACTACCGTGCCCTGGTCTGCGTGTTCCTGCTCGGCGGCAACGACTCGCTGAACCTGCTGGTGCCGCGCGACGCCGCGGGCTACGCGACCTACGCCGCCGGCCGTCGCAATCTGGCGTTGTCGAACGCATCCTTGCTGCCGATCTCTCCGCTGAGCGGCGGCGACTACGGCCTTCACCCGTCCGTACCCGGCCTGCGCGACATGTTCGCCGCAGGGCGGCTCGCCTTCCTCGCCAACACCGGCACGCTGCTGGCGCCGACGACCAAGGCCGACTATGCCGCCGGCCACAACCTTCCGCGCAACCTGCTTTCGCACAACGATCAGCAGACGCAGTGGATGCTGGGCCAGCCCGATTCGGAGCCTTCCAGGGGCGGATGGGCCGGGCGTCTCTCCGACCTGATGATGGACTCGTCCGCGGACGGACTGGCGATGAACGTCTCCATCTCCGGCACCAACCTGTTTCAGACCGGCGCCCTGACCACGGCGTATTCGATGGCGGCAAGCGGGCCGGTCAGGTACGAGGCCGCCGCCTCCAGTTCCCAGCGCGCCGCGACTCTGGCGGCGATCCGCCAGTCGGCGGTCAATGGAAACCACCCGTTTGCGGCCTACCTGGGCGCGGTGGCGCGCGAGTCGGACGAGTTGGCCGCAAGAGTGGGCGGCGCGCTGACCGGCGCGGCACCGCTCAACACCGTCTTCCCCGCGAGCCAGCTCGGCAAGCAGTTGCTCGCGGTGACGCGCCTGATGCAGTCACGCACGCAACTGGGCGCACCTTCCCGGCAGATTTTCTTCATCGGCATGGGCGGGTTCGATACGCACGACGCGCACCTGGCTCAGCACGCCAACCTGCTGGCCGATCTTTCCGCTTCGCTGAAAGCGTTCGACGGCGCCCTCAACGAGCTGGGCATGGGCCAGTCCGTAACCACATTCACGCACTCGGACTTCGGACGCACGCTCACCAGCAACGGCGACGGCACCGATCACGCCTGGGGCTCGCACCAGATGGTCATGGGCGGCGCCGTGCGCGGCGGCACGATCTACGGCCAGATGCCGGACCTGCGCCTGGGCAGCGCGGACGATCTGATCGACGGCCGCTTCATTCCGAGCACGGCGGTCGATCAGTACGCCGCGACCCTGGGCAAGTGGCTGGGCGCAAGTTCGTCCGACCTCAACACGGTGTTTCCGAATCTCAATCGGTTTGCCAGCGCCGACCTGGGGTTCATGGCCTGAAATATTTCAGACGCGGATTACGCGGATGAACGCGGATTCAATCCAGGTCTTGTTACGGTTCGTCGCCATACTCCTTTTCGATCCGCGTCTATCCGCGTAATCCGCGTCCAACCGCGGTGTACGGGTTCAGCCGGCTACGAGGCCTGGATGGAAGCGGTTTCGGGAAGTGCCTGGCGACGCAGGCCCCGCGGCTCGGCCCATTCCCGAACCATCACGCCCCCGCCACCCACCCGCTTGACCGACATCGACAAGCGGTCGACCTGCTCGAACAGAGCCTCTATCGGCAGGTCCACGCGCGGCTTGCGAATCAGCAGCACGCCCACCGACGCGGAAACCACCGCGCCCGCCGGAGCCAGGGCATCCGGGTCGAGACGGATCGACTGACAGACCGCATTCAGGCGTTCGGCCAGCAGATAAAGATCGGCCAGATCGTGCGTGGTCCAGATCACCGCGAATTCGTCGCCGCCCTGGCGCGCAACGACGTCCGTGGCGCGCCGCGCAACCGAGCGCAGCGCCTGCGCGACCTGGCGCAACATCGCGTCGCCGGCAGGATGGCCCAGCTTGTCGTTGATCGGTTTGAAGCGATCCAGGTCGATCATCGCGATACCAACCGTGTGGCCGTGATGGCTCGCCGCCTGCAAGGTCGATTCGAGTCCCAGGAACAGCCCGCGACGATTGGACAGGCCGGTCAGCGGGTCGGTCAGCGCCTGCGAGCGCAACACGATGTGCGAAGCGAACTGGGCGCGCTGGCTTTCCTCTATCCACCAGCGTCCGGCCGCGCCCACGCAATTGATGGACAGCAGCACGAAGCTGCAACGCGCGACTGTGGAGGCCGACACCTCGCCGAGCGTCAGCAGCAGAACCGGCAATGCCAGGCTGATGAGGGCGCCGCCCACCGTGGCCGTGGCGCGCGGCAGGCCAGAGAAGAAGTAACAGAACACGACCTGGATCAGGACAAACTCGTAGAGGTAAGGAACGGCATCGGCTGCGCCCGTGTGAGCGGCGCTGAGCGCACCCCACATCCAGCCGTTGCCTACGATCAGCACGGCTCTTCCGGTGACACCCAGCGCGCCCTGCCCGCGCCAACTGCGCCAGCCCAGATACGCCATCTGGGCCAGTACGAAGGCCGCAGTGGCCAGCAGGTCGAAGCCGCCGAAGCGATGACCGAACCAGAGCCGCTCGCCCAGCAGCGCGGCAACGAACAGCGTCGCGCCCATGAGGTACGCCGCTTGCAGCAGGCGACGGTGTTCGGACTCGGAAAACTGCCGGAAGCGCGCGCCGAAATCCCCCCTCGGATTGCCGTCGAACCCGAGTCCTACATCCGGCAGATCACCTTTGCGCGCCATTCGCGAATGGTCGCCATGAGCGTCGTGTCGGGTGCGCAGATGCAGACGTACGGGGCAACCCGCGTAACGAGCGGCTCGTGAGCCCTGAACATGGGGCTGGCGGTGGGCAACGTCCGGATCGATGCGGTGATGCTGGAGTAGAAACGAAAAAACCGGGACGGCCGTTGAACCGTCCTGGTTTGCCGGAGAACTCCATAACGATGGCGGGAATGACCCGCTCTACGCGGGAATTTTCGTCATGGGGGAATACGGCGCCATCCGGGTCATCGGACGGATATTGGTCGGGGCATTGATTCTGGCCGCCATCGGATTTTTCGGCCTGTCGAAAACCGAACGGGTCGCATGGGGTACTCAGGCGATGACCACGACCGCAGTCAACTGACCGCTGGCGGGGTTCGTTGCCAGGGATCGGCTAGCTGCACTGGACGACAAACCTCGCGCAAGCCCGAACTTTTCCCTTTTCGTCTGCCCACCCGCATCCCCCCAACGCGGGTGGGCAGACGTCTTTTTTTCGAGCCCCGCGGAACCCGCGCGTCAGAAGTTCGCCTCGTCGAGTTCCATCAGCGACCCTCGCCGACTTGTCGCCCGTCTCCAGCAACCGCACCGCCTCGCGCTTGAACTCGGCGCTATATCGCTTGTACTTCCGCATCGAACACCTCCACGGGGATTGTCCCCATTCATCGGTGTCCGTTAAAGCCGGGTCAGCTCAACCTGCCCAGCACTTCATGGGTGACGCGGCCTCGAGAGAAAATCAACCAGGCCCCTTTAGCTCCTGATCGTCGTACTCGGTGGTGGTCGCAAAGGTCTGCATCGTGCCGCGGTCATTGATGACTGTGGTCACCTGAGACAGGCGCGACTCGGCGTCGTAGACGTAGTCCTCGCGATAGCCTTGTTGCCCCTGCACGCTGGCCAGCAGGCCGATACCCTTGATCGCCGTGTCGTAACTCCAGAACGAGGGCTAGCTGTCGCCGGGCTCGGTGCGCGACACCATGCGGCCCAGCACGTCGTACTGCATGGTGGTGACCTGGCCCTTGGCGTCCTGCTGCCATTCGAGTTCGCCAAAGCTGTTGTAGGCGTATTTCCACTCGCCCATGTGCGGGTCGAGCATGGAGGTCTTGCGGCCAAGTTCGTCGTAGGTGATCCAGGTCGCCTGGCCGATGGGATCGACGGTCTTCACCAGATTGCCGGTGGCGTCGTAGCTGTAGAACATGTTGCCGCCGCCGGCATCGGCGATCTGCACCGTCTTGCCCACGCCGTTGCGGCTCTCCACGCGGGAGCGGCCCATCGGATCGGTGATGGTGGTGTCCAAATCAAAGAAATCAAAGGGGCCAGGCTCGACTTCTCGATTTGTCACAGCTCCAGGTGACCTTGACCTTCGACAGAAGCGATAGCCGCGTCCGGTTTCCGAGGGGGTCTCCCACGAGGTTTCGCTTCTCTTCGGATGCCGGTCATCTTCTCGATTCGTGCCAGAAATCTCTCATTACCAATAGGCTGATTCTGGACCAGGGCCAGCCGGATATCGTCTATGGCAGCACGGTCCAGTTCTGGCCTAAACATCGTGCGGTAGGCGGTTTGGCGCTGCGTATCATTCGGTCCCAACGCAAGGTATAGCGGGTGGGCAGTGATGCGATCATCAGCCTGGCCGAGCGCGTTACAACGATAGCTGCTCCAGCGGTAGTGCGCCGGGTCTTCCACCATCGCTGCCCGTATCGGGTTGAGTTCGATGTAGCGCTGACAAGTCAGCAAGTAGGTCTCCGACTGCACGGCCGACGACTTGTAGCGGCTGTCCCACAAGGTCCCCGTGCGCCGGTAGGTGTGGTTGACGTATTGCACGTAGCGTCGCCCGAGCGAGATGATCAGGCGCGGTACTGCGGTCGCCTTGCGCGGGGTCAGAAGCAGATGCACGTGGTTGGTCATCAACACGTAGGCGTGAAGCGTGCACCCTGTTTCGGTCAGCGCTTTACCCAGCCAATAGAGATAGCTGGAGTAATCATCCGCGCAGAAAAAGCAGGGCTCGCGATTGTGCCCGCGTTGCACAATGTGCAGCGGAACGCCATCAAGATGGACGCGCGTACGGCGAGGCATAGACTGATCGTAGCAGATTATAAATCGAGCCTGGCCCCTTTAGTCCTGTGGGGGTCGCGGCGAAAGAATTCAACCAGGCCCCTTTAGCTCTTCTTTAGCTCTTTCTTTAGCTCTTTGATGTCGATCATGCCGTCGCCGTTGTAGTCGAAGTACCAGGTCCAGTCCTTCTGTGCGTCGGTGATCTGCGCGGGCAGCAGGCGGTCGGGTATTGCAGGGCCGCGGCGATAATTCGAGCCTGGCCCATGTCAGAGCCTGACCGCTATCGCTCGTTATCGTGCTTTTTCATCGGTTGTCGGCTTAACTGGAAAGCCGCGGGGCTGTGGGGTGAGAATCGTTGCCGGCCATTGTTCGGTAGGTCTCACTGCGTACAACAGACCGTCTGGTTCGATCTGCAAGTACATCTCGGTGGTCCTGCCTGTAGTTACAAATTGCGGAGGCAGTGAGTACGCGGCGATAAGTGAATAGCGATGATCAATGGCCCCGTCGATCAGTTTTAGAACGGGCATCGTACCCGTCCTATCTGGCCGCTCGACCCATTCAATTCGATTCAACTCGGCATCAGTCAGCCTAAGTTGCGTCTGCGACTGCCACCCTGTCTGCCCATCCACGTAGCTAACGATCAGGCTTTTCAACGAGTGGTTGAAAATGATGATGGTCATCGCCTTCGGGCAACCTTGAAGAGCCAACACGCACGGGATAAGCAGAAAGGCAAATAGGATTTTCTTCATAGCAATCACCAAGGGCGCGGTGTCGGTTCGTGCGGACCTGTTTCAAGAACGTTGGTCGGCCCATGCCAGTACCCGTCCCTAATCATCGCAGCTATACCAAGCGCGCCGTGCGCAGGTAAGTAGAACGGCCCCAGTGCCTGCGCTTGATAGGTGTGCTGCATCTCCTCAACGCCAAGCTTGTGGGCACCTCCATATCTCGGGGTACCCGGTTGAAACTGCTGCCCGGTACCGTAGGAGATGACGTTGCCGAGGGTAATGGCTGTGGTGGTCAGTGGATTGTTGGTGAATTGGATGGCGTTGTTCCCGAAGCTGATGCCGGGAGCATTGGCTTGAAGTCCGAGTCCATAACCAACCCAGCCTGCGGCGTATCCCACCCCACCGTAGGCAAGTCCAATCACGGTGTTCGGCAACGCCCACACCTTCCCGGCGAAATCGAGCGCCGCCTCACCGAAGCTCTGCCCGTTAGCTACTCCGTTGGCGATGCTGCCGAAAGCGTAAGAGAAGGCGCCAGTCACTGCGCCATTACCGAACTTCCCTCCTCCGAGCACGGAAGCAGTTCCACCGATGACTGCGGCTGCGACAGCTTGTCCCGGGGTTGATTTGATGCCTGAAATGCCGGGAGCAAACGCTTCCGTGAAACCCGCGCTCAGGAATCCAGACCCAAACTTTCCACCCTGCGCGACACTCGAAAATCCACCGACTGCGCCGTGGGCCACGATCTTGAGTAGTCGTTCTCCCGTAGTGAGCACGCCTGTAACCGATTTACTCGCGACCCCAGCGAAATACCCTCCCACCGCACTGAAGGCCCCGGCGGTCAGGGCACCGAATATTCCTGCCTTTAGATCGCCTCCAGACGTGATCAAACCTGCAATGAATCCGGCTGCCAAGATGTTGATCCCGGGAATGAAGCTGACGGCGATGGCCAGCAAAGGCCTCCAAAACTTCTTGATCAGCTTACTTAGCGCACCCCAGAAGAACCCGCTCGGATCGGTGTACTTGAGCGGGTTGTTCCGGACGTAGCTGTACCGGTTGTACGACTGAGAGTCGCTCGGCGCTTGAATGTGCGGATCCGCCGACACGAATCTGGCCGTGCGGGTGTCGTAAACCCGCCCATTCATGTGAATCAGTTCCAGGTCGTCGAGATGCTCATGCCCGGTGTAGCCTCGGGGCAGCATGTTGGCGAATTTGTAGTTGGTGCCGGTGCGGACCAGCCCTGTCTCGATCAGCCCGGCGATAGCCGTCACGTCGGTGCGCTTGCCGAAGGGATCGTACAGGTAGCGTTTCAGAATCATGCCGTTGGAATCGGTGACCACGTCCACCGAGTTCAGGGCATCGTGGTGGTAGTACTCCGCTCTTCTTGTGGAGACCTCCGCCACCAGCGTTCTGACCCGCATGCCGATCAGACGATCGCCCACGTACAGCGGATGACGGTACTCCCAGATGTTGCCGTTGCCCGAGCCGGTGCTGCGGGTTCGCTCGTGGCCGGGCAGATACAGCGTGTTCCAGGTCTGTGCGCCCTTGGTCTCGTAGCGCGTCAGGCGCTGGCGGTTGGGGCCGTAGGTGTAGGTGACCGAGTCGTTGCCGTTGGTCAGGAAGGTCGGCTGGTTGGCGGGGTTGAAGGTCAGGCTTCGATTGCCGCTGGTGAGCACGTTGCCGTTGGGGTCGTAGCTCAGGTTTCCCAGCCCGTCCATCGCGTTCAGGCGCTTGCGCTGTGTGCTGAGCTGGCCGCCTGCTGACGACAAGGTCTGCGTGGCGTAGACGTAGTTCTTGGCCGTGCCGGCGTCGGTGCGATAGTTGAAGTTGCCGGCCGCATCGTAGTCCCAGGCCGTGGAGGTATTGAGCGAGGCGATGCCGGGGCGCAAGACCTGCGCGGTCTTCAGACGGTCGAGGGGATCGTAGGTGTAGGTGGCGGTCAGGCCCAGATTGACGTCCCAGCGCTGGGTGACGTTGTTCATCGGATCGTAGGTGTAGCCCACGTCCTGCACATCGCCTTCGTTGTTGCTGGGGTTGTTGGTAAAGATCGAGCCGCCAGTCTGGATGTTCAGCAGATGACCCGTCGCCGGATCGTAGTCACGGCGCGTGAGCAGGCCGTTGCCCAGCACTTCTTGCGTGATACGGCCTTCGGCATCGGTCTGGTCGGCCCGCCACCAGGTGATGTAGTCGCCGCTGTCAGTCTGGTTCTGTTGCAGCATCGCAAGCTGGCTTTGCAGGCGGGCGAGATTGGCTGCTGCTGTTTCGCTCTCGACGCGCTTGATTTCGGCTTGGGCGATGGCCGTCTGGGCTTGCTGCAGGAGCTGCGCGATCTGCTGTTGCACCGGGGCCAGAATCTGGGCTTCGCGGGCGTCGATGTTGCCTTCGAAACCGTCCACTGCGGCTTGCGCATCCTGTGCGGCGGTTTCGGCTTGGATCGCACTGGCTTCAAACAGATTGGCCTGTTCGGTCAGCCCTTCCTGGCGAATCTGGCCCAAGCGCTGCCAGTGGGAAATATTGTCGTAGGACAGCTCGATCAGGCTCAGGTAGAAGTCCGCGTAGTCGTCCAGGCGGTGCTCCTCGGCGCGGTACTGCGCGGCCAGCGTGCGTTGTTGCTCCGCAATCGGGCGGTAGTAGTTGGCCAAAGCGCGCATCTGGCTGATGTACTGCTGGTCCGCCGCACTGGCGTTGCCCAGGGTCTGGGCTTCCAGCAGATCGGCTTCGGTCTGGGCTTCATCGGCGGCCAGCGCTGCACTGATGGCCTCGGCCTCCTTGCTCGCCGCGGCGCTCTGGTAGCCCGGCAGGATGCCGAGAATCTCGTTGATGCGGTTGTTCAGGGCATCATCGTCGGAGACTTCCTGCAGGGGGTCCGGCGGACTGCGCAGCGCCTCCAGGTGGCCCCAATCGTCGTAGTCGTTCTCGGTAACAAAGCCCATGGGCTGGGTCACTTTCAATACGCGGTTCTGACCATCGTATTCGGTGGTGGTCACGAACGGTTGCAGCGTGCCCTGGTAGGTGACGCTGGTGATGACCTGGGACAGACGCGACTTGGCGTCGTAGGCGTAGTCCTCGCGATAGCCCTGTTGCCCCTGCACGCTGGCGAGCTGGCCCTTTCCATGGGCTGAGGTGTCGTAGGTCCAGGTGGAAGGCTGGCTGTCGCCGGGTTCCGTGCGCGACACCATGCGACCCAGCACGTCGTACTGCAGGGTGGTCTCCTGGCCCTTGGCATCTTTCTGCCATTCGAGTTCGCCAAAGCTGTTGTAGGCGTATTTCCACTCGCCCATATGGGGGTCGAGCATGGAGGTCTTGCGGCCGAGCACGTCGTAAGTGATCCAGGTGGCCTGGCCGATGGGATCGACGGTCTTCACCAGATTGCCGGTGGCGTCGTAGCTGTAGCGCAGGGTGCCGCCGCCGGCATCGACGATCTGCTCGGTCTTGCCTACGCCGTTGCGCTGCTCCGTCCGGCTACGCCCCATCGGATCGGTGATGGTGGTGTCCAGGCCGTCGTAGGCGTAGCGCGTAGTGATGCGGCTGCCGCCGGGTCCCGGTGATTCAATCTCGCTGATCCGGCCGCGGGCGTCGTAGCGGGTGATGATCGAAGCACCGACCTCGTTGGCGAAGGCAGGACGACGGGCTTCGATCACGCGGCCCTGGGCGTCGTAGAACGTGTCTTCATGAATCTCGCGTCCGCCCAGGCCGAGCTTGCTCTGGCGCACCGGCCGGCCCATCAAGTCCTGGTAGACGACTGTGCGCGCGCCAGTGGAGTGATTCGCCGTGATCTTCTGCACGGCATTGGGCACTTCACCGTTGGCCAGTTCGTAGGTCCAGGTGGTGGAGACTTCATCCTGGCTTTGGCTGATCTTCCGGCCGAAGGCGTCGTAGTCGATGGTGATCTGTTGGCCATTGGGGTCTTGCGACCAGGTGACGCCGCCGTGTAACAGACTCATGCGCTGCTTGCTGACGTGACCCGCGGCGTTGGTGGTGGTGGTCTCCAGCTCATTGCTACTGGTAAGGCTGACCCCGTTGGACGTCTCGCGTGCCGGTAGCGAGGCGTTCAGACGGTTGAAGCCGCTGGTTTTTACCGTGGCTTTGTGGCCGTAGCTGTCGTAGGTATAGGTCGTCGTCTGGTTCTGGGACGTACCCGGAAAGCCCGGCTCCACGATTTCGTTCTTCAGCAGGCCCAGACTGGGGCCGCTGGTGTAGTAATAGAACTTGGCGACCTTGGTGGCCGTGTGGCTGCCCAACAGAATCGAACTGCCGCTGGCCGTATGCTCGACCGTGCTCCGGTTGAGGCGCCCCAGAATCCAGTTGGCGGTGTCGGCGTCGTCGTACGTATGGGTGGTGTTCTGGCTCGACGACACGCGTCCGAGCGCGTCCGAGGTGGTGACGTTGATCTGGGTGAAGTTGCCGTAGGCGTCGGGCGGAGATTGATCGGTGACGGTCGTGGTCATGGTCATGTCGCCCTCGTCGTAAACCGTCTCGATCGATTTCCCGACGTAGGGGAAGGCGGGCACCGTTGCCGTGTTCCCCGAAACTGCGAGGGTCTGCACCAGCGATTGGGTGCGGGTGCCGTCCGACAAATAACTGTCCTTGCGCTGCACCATGCCGGACTTCGGCCACTTGGTTTCGAAACGGGTGAATTCGTGGTCGCCGGTCAACAGATCACGAACGCTTTCCGCCTCGAAACCCTGTACGCCGCGACCCTCGGCATTCATGTGCAGGTTGAAGTACTGGTACTGCGTGCCGCGCATCTCGGTAGGTGCGCCGGCGCCGTGCGAGGACCACACCTCGTGCACCAGCCACATCGGCGGCGCGATGACGATGTCCGGGTACGTCGTTGCCGCTCCCAGATCGGTTGCGGTGCTGCCGGTCGGCGCCTGCGCGAGGCCCCGGTAATCGATCTTGATGCGTGCGCCGTCGCCGGAGGTGATTTCGGCAATGGTGTCGGGCTGGGCGGTGCCCCCCGTGGCGTAGCCGACGTTATCGTGACTGGAACCCGAAATGCGGGTCGAGTACACCGCGGAGATGGTGCTGTTGCCGTTGCGGCTGGCGATGTCGATCATGCCGTCGCCGTTGAAATCGCCCAGGTAGGTTTCGTAGGACTGCCCAAAGGACATGGCGCCCAGAGACGGCGTCTTGAGGACGAAGCCGGTGGCGTTGGTCTGGTTGACGCGAAGAGTAGAGCCGACGCGGGTGACGATATCGGCGCGTCCGTCGCCGTTGTAGTCGAAGCACCAGGTCCAGTCTTTCTGTGCGTCGGTGATCTGGGCGGGCAGCAGGCGGTCGGGTACCGCCGGCCCGCGTCCGGGCGGCAGCAGAATCCGCAGCCTGCTCGTACTGCCCTCGTTGGAGATGTAGCCGATTTCCTGCAGGCCATCGCCATCGAAGTCCGCCAGCCAGCGCTGGCGATGGTCGGAGGCCGTCAGGTTCTGAGTAACGTTGGTGAGAGTAAAGGGTTTGCCTACGCCATTGCTCATGAAGAACACGGCCACAAAACTATTTTGGGAAGCCTCCAGATACCCGCTGAAAAAGTCGGTGATGCCGTCGCCATTGAGGTCGCCGAGGAGGTCTCTGCGACCGTCGCCATTGAGGAAAGAATTAGGTTGCCAAGCGTGCGACGTAAAGCCGTCGCCCGTGCTCAACAGCAAGACAGGATGTTCGTGCTGGGTGTGGAAATTGACGATATCCGCGCGGCCGTCGCCATTCATCTCGGTGACGAAGATCTGGCCCGGACCAGCCCAGGTGATCGGCGTTCCGTTGGGCATCGTCGGCGTATAGATCTTTTCGGAAAAAATGTATTGCTGCGATGCATACCTGACGACGATGGAGGCGCCGGACGGGAAGGCGAAGTCGGTTCTGCCGTCACCGTTGAAGTCGCCGACCAGCAGCTTTTCGGGCGACGACGGCCAGTTGTTGGGCGTGTCCCAGTATTCCCCGCGAAACCCGCCGAACGGCTTGGCGATTTTGAGGTGGACTCCGCCAGGAGCGATTGAGGCAATGTCGGTCAGCCCATCACCATCGAAGTCCCCGGTGCGCACCCAGTCGAGGCCGCCCCAATCGTCTGCGTTAACGTCACCGGAGATCGTTTGCGTGTCTGCCCACAGGCCGATGTCGCTCTGGTTCCACTTGAAGGTGGTGGAAGGCAGACAGGCTTCCTGAGCGTTTTTTGTCGCGCACTCGGTGATCGAATTCACCACCAAGGCGCCGGTTCGTGCGAGCAAGCCGTATCCGAGCTTGTAAGTGCGGACGGTGGTGCCGTTGACCGTCGTGGTGATGTTGAGGAGGTGCTGCGAGCGCACGAATCGATAGCCGGCCGCGTGGTAATGGCTCACGTCGGTCCGAGGCAAGTAGTTGAAGGTCACTGATGCGCCGTCCGTGGGCCCTTCGGCGCCGTTGTATTTGATGCTCTTGATGCGCGTCTCGGAGGTGATCCCTGCGGGCGTCGAGGTGTCCCGCTCGTATTCGAACGTGATGGTGTTCTGGCTGGCGTCGCTGATCTTGCTGACGAACCAGGCGATGGCCGGGTCGGGCGCAGAGACGCTGTTATGAGAACGCGCACCGGCGTCCTCGCCGTAGCGCATCTCCTGACCCGCTTTGGTCTTGACCACGAAGTAGGTCGGAACGGCGCCGGTCCAGGCCCCGATGGTGACCTTGGCGAAGGAGTCGATCTCGGTGCGCATCACCACGGTGCCGGTGCCCCAGCTCCCGCTTGTCTTCACCAGGCGCTGACCGTCCAGACAGAAACGCTGATCGGCTTTGGCCATGCTCTTGCTGACCGCGAGGGACGCCTGATCCTGCGCAATCGTCTGCGGACACAGGCTGATGGCAGACAGACCGGAGACCGACCAGCCCTGACCCAGCGGGCCATCGCCGCCGTTGCTGTTTTAGACCAGGCTCAGCTCGGGCTTCATCTCGCCCAGGCCCGGCGGCAGACTCAGCGGAATGCTGTAACTGGCGGCGCCGCTCTGGACGGCGAATTGTCCGGCTGTGGAGCCAACGGCATCGACCGCATGAGCTTGAACGAGGGGAAAGCCGAGCGTCAGGCCGAGCAAGGCCCTGCGCGAGACGCGCATGATCGAAAACATGGGGAACTCCGAAGAAGCGGTTTAGTGCGTCACAGGGCGGTTGCTGGACTTCATGGCGGCGACGGCTGCCGCGCTGCCCTGGGTTCTGCGTATTTCTCGAATGCGCCGGACTTCAGCCACCGGGTCGAAGGCCTTGGCTTCGGCGGACATGCGGGCCAGTTCGGTGGCCGCAATCGGCTTGGGCATGGGGCCGAGTTTCTGCTCGGCCAGCTTGTCGATTTCCGCAAGGGACGCGCGGCGGGTTTTTTCGCCGCTGGGCTCCGCGAGCCGGTCGATCGGTTTGGGCTGATGCAGCGATACGGCCGCGGGCCGGTCCGCGCTCAGATGCATCGCCGCCAGCATCGCAATGGCGGCGATGAAGGCTGATCCTGCGATCAGAATCCAGCGGGGAAAGGTGCTCAGGAATTTCACGGGAGTCTCGCAACGAAGAGGTGTTTTCGCGGCGAGAATGGTACCGATACGTCCGCTGAATCAGGTGGCCGTTGGCGAGGCTGGAAATCGCCACTCGTCGGCAGTGCCGCTAAGGAACTCTGCACAACCCCGTCACCCCGGCGAAAGCCGGGTCCAGAGCCTGACAAGCACTGAATTCCGGCTTTCGCCGGCATGACGAAGTGGACCCTGCGCAGAGTTTCCCTAGGCGGGCGGGCAGACGTTTCTTTCGCCTCCCGCTGAACCCGCGCGTCAGAAGTTCGCCTCGTCCAGTTCCATCAGCGAGGCGCTTCCAGCACGCACCTGCACCATCAGCGCTGCGGTCTCCGGGTAGAGCTTGGCGAAGTAGAAGCGCGCGGTGACGAGCTTGGCCTTGTAGAACGGGTCGCCGGAGTCGAGCTTTTTCAGCGCCACGCCCGCTGCGTAAGCCCAGGAGAACGAGAACACGAGGTGCCCGACCAGGCGCAGGAAGGGCACCGCGGCGGCGCCGACTTCGTCCGGGTTCTTCATCGCCTTCTGCCCCACTTCCATCGTGAGCTTCTGTACTTCACCCGAGAGCCTGGTGAGCGGATCGGTGTATTCCTTCATCGACGGGTTGTCGGCGTGGCTCTTCACCAGATCGGAGATCACCTTGCCGAATTTCATGAGTTTCGCACCCATGTCGCCCAGTACCTTGCGACCCAGCAGATCCAGCGCCTGGATGGTGTTGGTGCCCTCGTAGATCATGTTGATGCGCGCGTCGCGGACGTGTTGCTCCAGACCCCACTCGGCGATGTAGCCGTGACCGCCGAGCACCTGCATGGCGAGCGTGGTGCTTTCGTAACCGTTGTCGGTAATGAAGCCTTTCACCACCGGAGTCAGCAGCGCGACCATGTCGGCGTTGTCCTTGCGCGTCTTTTCGTCGGGATGCTTGTGCTCGCGATCGATCGCGAGGCCCGCCCAGTAGGTAAAAGTGCGTGCGGCCTCCACGTAGGCCTTCTGCGTGAGCAGCATGCGGCGCACGTCGGGGTGCACGATGATCGGATCGGCCGCCTTGTCTTTCGCCTTGGGGCCGGTGAGCGCACGCGACTGGATGCGATCCTTCGCATAGGCCAGGGAATTCTGGTACGCCACTTCCGCCAGCCCCAGCGACTGCATGCCGACGCCCAGGCGCGCGCTGTTCATCATCACGAACATCGCGTTGAGGCCCTTGTTGGGCGCGCCCACCATCGTGCCCTTGGCGCCGTCGAAATTCATCACGCAGGTCGCGTTGCCGTGGATGCCCATCTTGTGTTCGATGGAGCCGCACTTGAAGGCATTCCGCTCGCCCGGTTCGCCGTTCGCGTCGGGCAGGAACTTGGGCACGATGAAGAGCGAAATGCCCTTGGTGCCGGCCGGTGCATCCGGCAGGCGCGCGAGCACCAGGTGCAGGATGTTCTTCGACATGTCGTGTTCGCCGGCCGATATGAAGATCTTGGTGCCGGTGATGCTGTACGTGCCGTCGCCGACAGGCTCGGCCCTGGTCTTGAGAATGCCCAGGTCGGTACCGGCGTGCGATTCGGTCAGGCACATCGTGCCGGTCCACTCGCCCGACACCAGCTTGGGCAGGTAAAGCGCCTTCTGTTCCGGCGTGCCGAAGGCGTGCAGCGCGTTGTAAGCGCCGTGACTCAGGCCGGGATACATGGTCCAGGCCTGGTTGGCCGAGTTCATCATCTCCATGAAGGCGCTGTGGATCACGTGAGGCAGGCCCTGCCCGCCGAAGTCCGGGTCCATGCCCAACGCGCCCCAGCCGGCTTCGACGAACTGCGCGTAGGCCTCCTTGAAGCCGGTCGGCGTCTTCACCACGCCGTCGCCGACATAGGTGCAGCCTTCGCGGTCGCCGATCTGGTTCAGCGGAAACAGCACCTCGGCGCAGAACTTGCCGCCTTCCTCCAGAATCGAATCGATGGTCTCGCGGTCGATGTCCGCGTGCGGCGGCAATTTGCGCAGCCCGGTTTCGACGTCCAGCAGTTCGTGCAGGACGAATTGCATGTCGCGCAGGGGGGGCGTGTAGGTCGGCATGAAGCGCTCCAAGGTTCGGAAGGGAATTTCGCCGTACTCTAGCGTACGCATGCCCCAGAACCTTGGCCGGAGCGCCCGACAGCACGATGCGAGCAGACATGAACGTGCACGATGACTCGACCGCCGCGGCGGGCACCTTCACAATGCCCACGCCCTCGTGCCGCATGCACTGCGCGGCCTGCTGCATCGCGCCCTCGATCTCCTCGCCGATTCCGGGAATGCCGCTGGGCAAACCCGCAGGTGTGCGCTGCGTGCAATTGGACGAGCGATCGAAATGCCGTCTCTTCGGCGATCCACGGCGTCCCGCCGTATGCGGCGGACTGCAAGCCTCGGTAGAGATGTGCGGCGCTTCACGCGAACACG
The DNA here is from genome assembly GCA_052389915.1 of Panacagrimonas sp. Taxonomy (GTDB): domain Bacteria; phylum Pseudomonadota; class Gammaproteobacteria; order Nevskiales; family Nevskiaceae; genus Panacagrimonas. The sequence goes on along the minus strand of JBQTHL010000077.1, from coordinate 50,455 downwards.
CGCTGCACTTTCTGTCGAACCTGGAAGCGGCCACGCGTCCGAACCCACCGGCTCTTGCGTAAGCTTTTATATGCTCACGTGCCGTATCGTCAGGTCCAGACTTCACCGGCATCCGCCCAAGTCCTGTTGAGCTTCGATGTTCATTCCGGTCAAACCGTCGCTCAAATACTTTGTGCTCGCACTCGTGCTGGCCGTGGCGATGCAGCCGGCCGCCGTAGCGGAACTCGTCGAACCGGTTGCGCGCGACGACGGCGCCGGGCTTCCCCGCTTCCTGCCTGACCCGGCGCGTCCGGGGGACGCGCCAACCCACCTCGCCATCCAGTCGATCACCGAAGAAGACGGTGCGGCAGCGGGCGTGATCCTGGCCACACGCGCGCTGGAAGCGAGCCGTGTTGCGTACGGCGCCAGGGACACCCGTACCGTCGTTCCGCTGACCAATCTCGCACACACCAAGCTGCGCGCCGGCGACACGGACGCGGCCCTGAAGGACTATCAGCTCGCGCTGGAACTGGCCGAGTCTGCCGGCGGCCCGCGCGATCCGCGGCTGTTCGATGCCTGGTACGGGATCGGCTGGGTGCATCACAAGGACGGCATCGATACCGCCGCCGCCGCCGCGTTCGCCACCGCGCTGCAATCGCACCGGGTGAATCACGGCCTCTACAGCCGCGAGCAACTCGAAGTGCTCCATGCCCTGGCGACGAGCACCTACAGGGCCGGTCGAACCGATGACGCAGACGCCTTGCAGGTCCGCCGTATCGAAGTGGCTGAGCGCATAGAGGGCCTGAGCCAGGTCGAACTGGCGCAGACCTATATTTCGGTGGGCCGCTGGTACCGCAACACCAGCCGGATCGACGGCGCCATCCGCCTGCATGGCCTGGCCGTGGGCATGCTGGAGCGCGAAAAAGGCAAGGAGAATCCCGAGCTGCTCGACCCGCTGCTGGAACTGGCGACGACCGGCGGGCTGCGCCGCCGCGATATGGACCAGGAACCTCTGCCGCCATCGTGGCAGCCGCCCGTCGTGCTGGCTCGCGCCGAACGCCTGGCCGATGCCCGCAAGAACGTTCCGCCGGCCGAACAGGCACAGACCCTGATCCGCATCGGCGACGTCAACATGAGCCTGGGACGGCGCGAACCGGCCTTGCGAAATTACGCCAGGGCAACGCAGATGCTCGCGGGGCTTGGACAGAAGCCACCGTTCGACAAGCCGGCCTTCCTGATTTTCTCGCCCCCGAATCCGCTGCCCTTGGAGGGAGCAGGCGGTTTCCTTGTGGCCGAATTCTCAGTCAACGAAGAAGGCCGGACCAAGGACATCAAGGTGGTCGAAAGCCAGCCCGCGAGCCTGCCCGCCTCGATTCGGTCGGATCTCGCCAGCGCCCTTCGCTACGCGCGCCTGCGACCCGTCATCCGGGCCGGCAAGCCGGTGCCCAGCAAGGCCGAGCGATTCCGCCTCGCAGTCCGGGGCGATTCAGGTTGAAGAATGGATACTCGTCGCGAAACTCTATGGCTGCACCGGCGTCCAACGACGCCGGCTCTTTGCGCTGGCTCTGCTGGGTGATCTCTCCATGAATACCGTGATCCGTTGGGCCTTCAGGCATTGGGCGGTTCCCGCAGGTCTGCTGATTCTGGCCGGATGCGGTGGTGAGTCTTCCTCCTCGTCTTCTCCCTCCGGATCGCCCTCCCCCTCTTCCAGCTCATCGTCCGGCAGCCCATCGTCCGGCAGCCCATCGTCCGGCTCGCAGTCGGGTTCGAAGTCGTCTTCTGAGTCGGGATCGTCGTCGTCTTCATCGTCGTCCTCGCCTTCATCGGGTTCCCAGGGCTCTTCATCCTCGAAGAGCGCCGGCTCCGGCGCGCAGGGTTCTTCGCGGGGAGCCATGCCTTCGCCAGGGTCGTCCTCGCAGGGATCGTCCGGGTCCATGGGACAACAGGCCGGGCAGCAGGGCAGTTCCGGATCCCAGTCCTCAGCGGGATCGGGGCGGCAATCCGGCCAGTCCGGCACGGGCAGCCAGGGACAGGGCCAGAAGCAGGGTAGCGGCCAACAAGCAGGGAACGGATCGTCAGGCAGCGCGGGTGGTGGCAGTAAATCCGGTCAGCAGGCAGGAAGCGGAACCTCGGGCTCTTCTGCAGGCGGACAAGCCGGAGGGGGGCAAGCCGGTGGCACGCAGCAGGCAGGTTCCGGCCAGGACGCGGGCGGCGCCATGACCGAGGGCGAACGAAACGCCCAATGGGATCAGCAATTCGAGGTCGCCCTGGGCGATTTCGACAAGCGGCTGGAGCGTGAACAGCAGGAACTGGAAAAGGGTCGTCAGGCAGGCAGTGGAGGCTCGGCCGCCGGAAGCTCGGGCAGCGGAAACGAGGACCGCGGCGGCGGCAGTGGCGGCGGCTTTGGCGGCGGCTCCGGCTCCGGCCGCGCGCCGGCGGAAGTTCCTGCCGGAGGAACCGGTCAGGGCGGCGGCGAAAACGCCGGCTACGGCAGTCCCGGCGATCCCAACTCTCCCGGACCGCGCTTCCCGGCGCCCGAAGGCACGCCCAGCGGTACGGACGACGACGTGGTGGCGCGCCAGTTGCGCGAAGCCGCCGAGCAGGAAGCGGACCCGGAGCTGCGCGCCAGGCTCTGGGAGGAATACCGCAAGTACAAGACGCGCAAGGCCTAACCATGAAATCGCCCCTCGCTGTTATCAGGTTGTTCGCACTGTCGCTGCTGCTCGCGCTGGGCACCGGCTGCGTCACCAAGCAGGTCAAGCGCGTCAACGAAGTAAAGGTTTCCCAGGCGCAGGGCGAGTTGTCGGCCGAGGAATTGCTGGACGTGGTGGTGGTGAGCTTCAACCCCGGCATTCCCGGTACCGTCAAGGAACAGCAGGACAAGGGCATCCTCCCGGCAGTGCGCCAGGCCGAGGCCAATTATTTCCCGCAGGTGCTGCGGCAAGCACTGGACGGCACCGGCTACTGGGGCACGGTGCGAGTGCTGCCGGAAGCAACTCCAGGATCGATGGTGATCGTGGGTGGCGAAATCCTTCACTCCGACGGTGAGCTGCTGAAGCTGCGCGTGACCGCCGAAGACGCCACCGGCCGCAAGTGGTTCAACAAGGTATACGAAGAAAAAGCGGCGGAGTTGTCGTACACGGAAAAGTCGGTCCGCAGTTCCGATCCCTTCCAGGATCTCTACAGCCGCGCCGCCAACGATCTGCTGGCCGAGCGAAGCAAGCTCACGGCCGTTCAAGTCGTGGAACTGCGGCGCGTCGCCGACCTGCGTTTCGCCTACGACCTGGCGCCCGCGCGCTTCGAGGGGTACCTCGCCCGCGACGGCAAGACCGGTCGCTATACGGTGAAACGCCTGCCGCCGCAGGGCGACCCCATCGCCGCGAAAGTGGCCAGCGTGAAGGAGCGCGACGACCTGCTGGTGGACACGCTCGACGCGCACTACGCGGTGTACCGCCAGAACATGCAGCCGGCCTACCAGGAATGGCGGCGCGCAAGCTATACCGAGACCATCGCCTTGCGCGAACTGGAACAGCAGGCGCTGTGGCGCAAGGTGGCGGGTGCAGCGGCGGTGATCGGCGGTGTCGTCGCCATGGTCGGAGCCCAGAACTCCGGAACCGCGGTCGCGGGTTCTGTGGGCGTCGCGGGCGGCGTGGCCATCTTTTCCAGCGGCCTGAACAAGGGCCAGGAAGCCAAGATGCATTCCGATTCGCTCAAGGAATTGAACGCCTCCATCGCCGACGACGTGTCGCCGCGAACGGTCGAACTGGAGGGCAAGACGGTGACCCTGACCGGTTCCGCCAAGGAGCAGTACGACCAGTGGCGCAAGCTGCTGCACCAGCGTTATGCGGCGGAGATCGGTGCGGCGCCGTAGCAGCGGTCGATGGGGCATGAGAGCCCGGGCTTGCCGAAGCGAGCAGTGGAACAGGAACCCGCCCCGTCATCTCCTCGACAGGCTCAGGGCAGGCTCCGCGCGAAGCGAAGGATCTTCTTTCAACGCGCAGGTGCTGTCGGATGGTGGATTCTTCGCTGCGCTCAGAATGACAGCTCGTATTGACATGCACCCCCCAGCAGGTTCCTTGAATTCATGAGGTCCGAACCGCAGGTCGAACCGCCGGTGGAATTTCAGCGCATCGCGCCCACCGTGCGGTCGCGTGACGCGGAGACGCCCGCTTCGCGCGGGGCGTCCACTGGAGCGACGCCGGGAGTGTCGGCGCGCACGATTCTCTTCGGACTTGTTGCGCTCCTGATCTTGGGTGCACTGGCCTTCTGGTTGTTGCCGGGCCTGCTGGCGCCAGCGGTGAATCAACCCACGGCACCCGCCTCCGCCGAACCGAACGACCCCGCAGCGAAAGAAACGCTTCCGAAACCCGCACCGGCGGCGCCCCTGAATTTCGACGATCCGGAATTGCTGCGCACACGCGCCGCGGCGCAGGAGGCGCGAACGCAATACGAGCAGCAGAGCGTGCTGCTCGCGGCCGCGGGGGTCGAACGCTGGGCGCCGGCCCAGCAGGCAGAGGCGCGCAAGCAGGCCGAAGCCGGTGCCGCCGCGTTCGCGTCGAAGGATTTCGCGCAGGCGCAAAAATCGTTCGAAGCAGCCACTGCAATCACTTCGCAAGGGGTCGCGGAAATTCCTCAGCGCATGGCGGCAGCGCTCGACGCGGGAAACCAGGCGCTGGCCGCGAGCGACAAGCCGGCAGCCAAGACTGCCTTCGAGTTGGCGCTGGTGATCGAACCCGGAAACACCAAGGCCCAGCGCGGCCTCGAAAGAGTAGATCGATTCGACGACGTGCGCGCCAAGCTCGACACCGCGTCCCGTCTCGAACAGATTGGCGATATTGCAGGCGCGCGCGCGGCCTGGAACCAGGCCCTGGCGCTGGACTCGGACACGCAGTCTGCGCGCGACGCGCTGGGGCGCCTCGATGCCCAGGCCGCCGACGCGGAATTCCGTCGCGTGCTGGGCGAAGCGATCGCCGCGCTCGACCGCGGTCAGCTCGATGTCGCCGACTCCCGTCTCGGCCGTGCGCGCGCCTTGCGCGGTGGCGATGCTGCCGTACAGCAAGCCGGCGCGCGTCTGGCGGAAGCCAGAAAGAGCGTGCGCCTCGCCGGGCTGAATCGCGATGCGAGCGCGCAGGTGCAGGCCGAGGACTGGGCCGGCGCGGTTGCGACGTACAAGGCCGCGCAGCAAGTCGACTCCAGCGTGGCGTTCGCGACCGACGGGCTGGCCCAGGCCGAACCGCGGGCGGCGCTCGCCAGCGCCATGCAGAACCTGATCGATCGACCGGCCAGGCTCAGTTCCGCAGCCGTTGCCGGCGAGGCGCGGCAACTGCTCGCCGAGGCGCGTTCCGCCGCTCCATCCGGACCCCGACTCCAGGCGCACATCGCAACGCTCGATCGCCTGCTGGCGCAGACCGCGACACCGGTGGCCGTCGAATTGGTGTCGGATCAGAAGACCGAGGTCACGATCTACAAGGTCGGCGATCTCGGGCGTTTCGCCACCCACAGCGCCCGGCTCAAACCCGGTCGCTACATCGCGGTCGGCACCCGCACCGGCTTCGTCGATGTGCGCAAGGAGTTCGAGGTGCCGCCGGGATCGGGCACGATTCGCCTCGACATCCGCTGCGAGGAGGCGCTGTGAGCGAGGACGTGCAAGCCAGGGACGAGGCTCTGCGCATCGCCGCCGTGCCCTACGTCCCCCCGGGCGGCGTGGCGCGCAACAAGGCGGTGCGAGTGAATCCGCTGTGGCTCGCCTTCGGCGGCCTGGGTGTACTGGCGCTTGCGGCGGTGCTGTTCCTGGTGCTCGCGCGTGCCGTGCAAATCGATATCGCGCCAGCGACGGAGCACCTCGACGTGGATGGTGGATTCGGCTTCGCGCTGGGATCGAACTACCTGCTGTTTCCCGGCGATTACCGGGTGCAAGCGCGCGTCGACGGCTACGAAGATCTCGCCGCCGATTTCGTCGTGACCGACGCGGCACAGCAAACCTTCCGCTTCGAGATGAAGCGCCTGCCCGGCAAGCTCGCACTGGTTTCCGATCCCAGCGCCGACGTGTTCATCGACGGCAATCCGCGCGGTTCGACGCCGCTGGAAGCCTTGGAACTCGCACCCGGTTCACACCGGCTGATGTTGCGCGCACCGCGCTACCAGGTGCACGAAGCCGAAGTGAACATCGAGGGCGGCGGCATCGTGCAGAACCTGCGCGTAAACCTCGTCCCGGGCTGGGCGCCGGTGTCGATCCGCTCGGTTCCTGCGGGCGCCGAAATCCTGATCGACGGCGTGGCGTCCGGCAGCACGCCGAAGACGCTGGAAGTCGGTTCCGGCGCACACGAAATCGGCTTGCGGCTCGAAGGCCATGCGCAGTGGAAGGATCGCATCGCCGTCACCGCGAACGAGCCGCTCGACCTGCCCGAGGTCAAGCTCCTGCCCGCCGATGGAGCGCTGAAGATCGCGAGTCAGCCGGCGGGCGCGTCCGTCAGCGTCAACGGCGCGTTCCGCGGCCAGACCCCGCTGCAAGTCAATCTGCCGCCGGGTCGCGCACATCGCATTCAATTCTCGGCGCCAGGCTATCGGCCCGCCGAACGCAGCGTGGAAATGGCCGCAGAAAGTTCGCAGGATCTGAGCGTGGCGCTCGAACCGATTCTCGGCACCGTGCTGCTAGACGTACAGCCGGCCGAAGCGAAGGTGAAGGTCGATGGGCGCGACATCGCGCCCGGCACCACGCGGCTGGAACTCACCGCCACCGCGCACCGCATCGAAGCCAGCCAGGCCGGCTACGGGCCGTACACCGGCTCGGTCACGCCGCGGCAGGGATTCGAGCAGCGCGTGGAAATCCGCCTGAAAAGTGAGGCCGAGGCGCGCGCCGCGCGCATGCCCGCTCGTGTGACGAGCAAGGCCGGTCCCAGGCTCGTACTGATTCAGCCCGGCACGTTCACCACCGGCACCAAGCGCGGCGAGCAGGGCCGGCAGGCCAACGAGGCGCAGCGTCCGGTCAAGCTAACGCGCGCGTTTTATCTCGGGACCACGGAAGTCACCAACGCGCAGTTCCGGAAATTTGCGCCGCCGCATTCCTCGGGGATCGTCCGGCGTTTCTCGCTGGACAACGAAAACCAGCCGGTGGCTCGCATCGGCTGGGCCGCCGCCGTGCGCTACTGCAACTGGCTGTCGGCGCAGGATGGATTGCCGCTGGCCTATGGCGAAGACGGCAGTCTGGTGCAGCCGGTCAACACGGGCTATCGCCTGCCGAGCGAGGCCGAATGGGACTGGGCCGCGCGTTTCGCCGGGCAGTCCGCAGCGCAGCGATATTCCTGGGGCAGCGGATTTCCGCCGCCGCCGAAGTCCGGCAACTTCGCCGACCAGCAGGCCGAGGGTACAGCCCCCGAGGTATTGCCGGACTACGACGACGGCTTTCCTGCGGCAGGCGCGGTGGCCAGCTTTGCACCGAATGCACTGGGCCTGTACGACCTGGGCGGCAATGTCGCCGAGTGGGTTCACGACGCTTACGATCCGGTGGTGCCGATCAACCCGCCAGAAGCCCTCGATCCCTTTGGCCCGGCCACGGGCAGCGATCGGGTGATTCGCGGGTCGAGCTGGCTGCACGGACGGCTGATCGAACTGCGACTGGCCTTTCGCGATGCAGGTCAGGAGCCGCGACCCGATCTCGGATTTCGCGTGGCGCGTTATGCGGAGTGATATCAATACGCGCATAGCCGCTTGCTGGCGCGGAGCCATTTTCTCGCTCGGACTCCTCGCGTTCCCGCTTGCCGCGCAAGACTCCGCACCCTCGCCGCCGCCATCGGCCGAAACCAAGCCCGAACCGCCGGCCAAGCCCGATCCGAAAGCCCAGACCTTCGACAAGGGTTTCGTGCCCTCCGAAGAAGTTTCCCCCGATCAGGAAGTGGACTTTCCCGCCGACATTTAAAAACTCGAAACCATGCGCCGAACCTTCCCCGTCGAATTCGTCTTCCAGATTTTCGCCATCGTCATCGCGGCGATCCTGGTGCACGCCGCGTACGTTACCGTGGTCCGGCCGCTGGCGACGGCGCAACTGCAATACCAGCAGGAGCAGGCGAAGATCGACAAGAATTTTGCGGCCGATCCCGACGTCTGGATCATCCTCAAAGATTACGAGCAGGAACTGGAGATCATCCTGGCGCTGTGGGGCCTCGCCATCATGGGCTACAAGTTTCGCAATCTGACCCGCGAACGCCGGATGTTCGAAGCCGAGCTGGTCTCGATTTCCGATGGCGAAAGCATTCTTCCGGAGGACGCGCGCGGACACGCCCGCGCGCTCGAGGCGCTCGCGCTGGAAAATCGCGCACTCCTGCTGCCGCAATTGTTCCTCACTGCGCTCAACCGCTTTCGCATGACGCGCAGCATCCAGGACGTGTCCGACGAGGTCGGCCGCGCGTCCGAGACCTACGGCGACCGGCTGGATTCGGAACTTTCCCTGGTGCGCTATGTAGCCTGGGCGATTCCGTCCATCGGCTTCATCGGCACCGTGCGCGGCATCGGCCAAGCCATGGGCCAAGCCAATCGCGCACTGGAAGGCGACCTTTCGGGCGTCACGGAAAGTCTCGGCACAGCGTTCAATTCCACGCTGGTGGCACTGCTGTTATCGATGGTCCTGATGTTCCTGCTCTACCAGTTGCAGCAGATGCAGGAGCAACTCGTGCACGACGCCAAGGCACGATGCGAGCGCCAGCTCATCCAGAACCTGCAAGTACCGGCAAGACATGAGTAATCCGGCCTCGCCGTTCCGGGTGCTGGAACTCAGGGACTCGGGACTGCGCCTGTTCGAGGGCGAAACCGTGTTGTTCGACAGTCCGGGCTGCGCCGCGCTGGACGAGCGCCGCCTGCTCGTGGGCGAGACGGCGCGTGGCCGCATGCGCATCGATCCGCGTCGCGCGAACGACCGCTTCTGGTACCAGCTCGATACTGCGCTAAGCGTTCCGCTCGGCGATGCGCGCACGGCGGCGGACCTGGCCCACGCACACCTGCAATCCTTGGGCGAGGCGCTGATATTGCAACCTCTGGTCCTGGCGGCGCCGGGCAGCTTCACACCCGGACAGCTCGGCATTCTGCTGGGTCTGCTGCAAGCGGTCGGCGCGCGCACAATAGGGCTGGTGGATGGCGCGGTCGCCGCAGCCAGCACGGCGCCCGCTTCGGCACAGGCGGTGCATATCGACGTGCAGTGGCATCGCGTGGTCTGCACTTGGATGGAGGGGCAGCAGGATCTGGCGCGCACGCGCGTGCAGGAACTCAAGCCCGGGCTGGCCGCGATGCAGGATCGCGTAGCCGCAGTAATTGCCGCCGCCTTCGTGCGCAACGCGCGCTTCGATCCGCTGCACAACGCGCGCACCGAGCAGGCGCTCTACGACCGCCTGCCCGAATTCACCGCACGCCTGGCGAGCGAAACGCATACGGTGCTCGAACTGCAAGTGGACGGCCGGACGCATCGCGCCAGCGTGGCGCGAGAAACCGTCGAGGATGCGCTCGCCGACCGCATCGAAGCGCTAGCCGACGCCGTGCTGGCCACCGCAAGAACCCTGGATGCGAGCGTAATGCTCAGCGTGCGTGCGGCCTCCCTGCCAGGCTTGGCGGCTCGCTTGTCGCCCGTGACCCTGCTCGACGATGCTGCCAGCGCACGAGGTGCGCAGGAAAACGCCGCACGCATCTGCACCGATACACCGGAGCTGCCGTGGATCGCTCGACTGCCGCGACGCGTAATGTCTATCGCGGGCGAGGTCATCGACGCCGCGCCCACACATGCGCTGATCGGCGCACGCGCAAAGTTCCTGCCTGCGCGCGGCCAGTCGCAGGCTTTGTCGGCTTGGCTCCCCGGCGCACCGGGCATCCTGAGACACGGCAACGAAGGCTTGCGCCTGGAAGACGCCGGCGGCGCCAGCGTGCGAGTCAATGGCGAGGTCGCCAACTCTGCGCGGGCGCTGAAGCTCGGCGATCGGATTGCCTGCTCCGGGGTTGAACTGCGGCTGATCGACGTGCAGTCAGCGGAAGCCTCGGCGGGATGAAACGTCGCCGTCGCGACGTCGCCGTTTTCGGATTGTCCTTCCTGGATTGCATTTCCTGCGGTTTCGGCGCGGCGGTGCTCTTGTTCATGCTGGTGGATCACGCGCGCGTCGACCTGGACCTGACGTCCAACGCCGAACTCATCGCGAAAGTCGATGCGCTGGAAAGCGAAGTGCTCGACAACCAGCAGGACCTGCTCACCATGCAGGCTGCCCTGAGCCGCGACGAAACCGAACTCCAGACCGCGGACGCCGAGGCCAGGCGTCTGCGCGAACAGATCGAGTTGCTGCGCTCGCAGGTGCCGGACGCCGCCGATGCGGCGACCACGCGCGAATCCCGTCTGCGCAAGCTGCAGGAAGAATTGCTAGCGCTGGAATCGCGCGTGCAGGCCATGCGCGCTGCATCCCAGAACGCGGGCGCTAATGCAACGCGCAGTGTGATTGCCGAGGGCCAGCGCCAGTACTTGACCGGCATGCGCGTCGGTGGGCAACGCGTGCTGATTTTGGTGGATGCCTCGGCCAGCATGCTCGGTGAAACCATCGTGGATGCGGTGCGCCGACGCAATATGAGCGAGGCCGCCAAGCTCGGCGCACCGAAGTGGCGCCGGACCCTGGCGACGGTCGACTGGATCACCGCGCAGTTACCGCCGGACGGCCAATTCCAGATGCTGGCGTTCGCCGAGAGCACGCTGCCAGTGCTCGGTTCCAGCGTCGGCTGGCTGTCTTCCGATGGTGGCCGCAAGCTCGACGAAGCCATGGTCGCCCTTCGCCGCATCGTGCCAAAGGGCGGCACTAATCTGATGCGTGCCTTCGAAATCGCGCGCAGCCTGCGTCCCGCGCCGGACAATATCTTCCTGATCACGGACGGCCTGCCAACCCTGGGCAAAGGTGGCGGCCGCACTGTCGCCTCGGGCAAGGACCGGGTGAAGTATTTCAACGAAGCCGAAGACCTGGCGCGGGACGGTGCGCCCATCAACATTGTCCTGCTGCCGATGGAGGGCGATCCGCAGGCCGCCAGCGCGTACTGGTACCTGGCGCAGTTGACCGGCGGCGCTTTCCTGAATCCGTCTCCGGACTGGCCATGAAGACGCGTCGCGAAGTCGAAGTCTTCGGCCTGTCGTTCCTGGATTGCATCTGCTGCGGCTTCGGCGCCATCGTGCTGCTGCTGGTGCTGAGCAAATCGGCCGAACCGACGATTAGGGTGCAGGTCACCGAAGAACTGGACAGCCGCGAGGCGCAACTGCGCAAGATCGGCGAAGAAGCCAGCGGCAAGCGTAAGGGGCTGGAAGACCAAGTCGCGGCCACCCGCGCGCGGCTCGACGCGGCGCGCAAGACCTTAGCGGCGTTGCGCGTCAGTTCCGATTCGCTGCTGCAACTGACCAGCGAAACCAAGACCGACAAGGCCGTGAACGAGACGGTGGAACAGCGCTTGGCCGCCGCGCGCCAGTCTCTGACCGAGGAGATGCGCCGCTTGCAGGCACAGGGCGTGCGTGTGCAAGCGGACTCTCCGGTTGGCGGCATTCCGGTGGACAGCGAGTACATCATCTTCGTGATCGACACTTCGGGCTCCATGCAGCGCTTTGCATGGAGCACCATGCTTCAGACGATGGTCGAAATCCTGGACATCTACCCCAAGGTGAAAGGCATCCAGGTAATGAGCGACGAAGGCGCCTACTTATTCAACAGCTACCGCGGCCAGTGGATTCCGGACACGCCCGGCCGGCGCAAGTCCACCATCGACGCGCTGCGCACCTGGCGGACCTTCTCGGACTCGAGTCCGGTGGAAGGTATCGAGGCCGCGATCCGCGCATTCGCCGAGCCCGATAAGAAGATCAGCATCTACGTGCTGGGCGACGATTTCACTGGCGCCTCGGCCGAGAACGCGCTCGCGCGGGTGCAGCGCATCAACCCCAAGGACTCTCGCGGCGTGCCGCGGGCGCGCATTCACGCCGTGGGATTTCCGACCCAGTACTCCAACGGCGGGGTCACCGCGACCGGCATCCGGTTCGCCAACCTCATGCGTATCATGTGCGAGAGAAACGGAGGCGCCTTTGTCGGACTCACATCCAGTCGTTGAACAGAGGCGCTTCACCGCTCGTCTCGCAATCGCACTCGCGTTTTCCTCGATGCTTGGCGCCTGCTCCACCACGCCCGTGGTGCCGCCTACGCAGTTTCCGAAGCCTGTGCTTCGCCAAGTTCCGGTACGCATGGGCCTGTACATGGACAACGCGTTCTCCAACTACGTGTTCGTGGACAAGCCCGTCAACGGTCTCGAACAACGCGTATCGGTGGGCCCCGCGTCCAAGGGGCTGTTCACGGAATTCCTCACCGCCCAGTTCACGCGCCTGACCGTTCTGAACAAGGGACCCGGCGCACAGGCCGAGGATGTCGGCGTGCAGGCAATCCTGCAGCCGGTGGTAGAGCAGGTGCAGATCGCCAGTCCCATCAACGAAAAGGACGAATTCCACGAGGCCTGGATCAAATACCGTCTGAAATTGCTGACGCCGCAAGGCCGGGAAATCACTGCTTGGGAACTGGCCGCGTACGGCAAGCATCGCGGTGCGGCCATCGGCGGAACCAACGCCAGCCTGACCGCTGCAGTGAACGATGCCATGCGCGATGCGGCCGCCGGCATGGCGCTGATTTTTCGCGACGGCCCCGGCTTCCAGACACGGCTGGCCGCCGCGTTGGCGATGACGTCCGGAGCAGCATCGCCATGAATCTGCAAATGAAGCTGCATCTGGCCTCGATGCTCGGCGCAGCTACGCTCTGCACTGGCTGCGTCACGTCCAAGGTCGAACAGCTTCGGCAGAGCGGCAGCGCCGTGAAGGTCGCCGCAGGCGAGACCCTGGTGGTGCTGGGCCGGCGTCATCGCGGCGATCGCGAATCCGAGGCCAGCTTCAATTCCTGCGTGGCCAACGCGCTGCGCAACCGCCAGCTCCCGGTGTATCCGGAAAAGGGTTTCGTGGACGCCCTGTTCCCGTGGCTGGAGCCGCGCACGGCCCCGATTTCTTCCGAAGCGATCAACACGCTGTTCGACGACCCCGCCATCGTGCAGAGAGTGCGCGCCACCGGCGTGCGCTTCATGGTGTGGATCGACGGCGAAACCGAGAAGCTCGACAGCGGCGGCAGCATGGGCTGTGCGCTGTCGCCCGCAGGTGGTGGCTGCTTTGGCTTCGGCTGGTGGGAAAAGGAATCCAAGTACGAAGTCTCGATCTGGGACATGACCAACCGAGCGCCCGTCGGCAAGATCACGGTCAACGCCAGCGGCACCTCGTACATGCCGGCGGTCATCATTCCGATTCCGCTGATCGCGCGCACCGAGTCGGCCGCCTGCGACGGCGTGGCCGGCCAGGTCGGCGAGCTACTTACGCCCGCCGGCGGAGTCAAGGCCCGGCCGGCCCTCAAGCGTCCTGCCGACCGGCGACGAAACGTGGGTCCCTCGCCTCCGTACCCACCGGAAAGACCGCGCGGGTAGCAGCAAGGCTCGCTCGTTGGCAGCCGATCTTCCTGATTGCTGGTGATTTTCGAGACTGTCATGGGCGCAGACCTTGCATGACAACTCGTAGGTTTTCTCGCGAGGTGTCGATCATGCTGTCGCCCGATTTCGCCGTGATGGGACCGAGTCAATTCGATCGCAAAGATCTGCTGTTCTTGTTCGAGCATTTCCCGGTGCCAGGCGTCGATCCGGTGGAAGCGGTCCGCCGCGTGCACGAGCAGCCCAACACGCTGGAGTCGATTCTCGAATCGCGCTTCGTGCACGAAGCGCTGATGGATCGCCAGGCGCAGTGGCTCGACGTATCGCCGCAACTGTTCTTCGACGTGATGCTGCGCCGCGCCCTGCCCGGCCCGCGCGACAAGCTCGAGCGCAGCGTCATCCACTACCTTGCCAACCTGCTCGGATTGTTTTCGCGCACCGAGCGCATCTATCAGTTGCAACAGGACGAAGCGGCCCGGTACGAGTATCTGGCGGACCTGATGCGCGAGGGCCTGGAGTCGGGCCCGGAGCGTCAATTCCTCGTCAACGCTCACATCGGCAACTACTCGCTTTACCTGTCCGGCGTGTGCGCGCCCTGGGTCGAGTACCGGCGCACCTACAAGCGCCGGCCGGTCTCGATGGAGTTCTACCGGCGCATGGGACGCGGCCACTACGCGCAGGCCGCCTACAGTCCACACGCGACCGAATTCGGTCTGCGCGATATTTTCAAACGTCTGGCGGAGCGCTTCGAATATTTCCGCTGCGGCATGCAGCGCCTCGCGGAGGAAGTGTTCCCGTCGCGGGCGCCGTCGAGAATATTCTGAGTGGAACGCGACAATCCTCAGTCGGTGTGGGGCGTTGCCTGGCCGCAGGGTTAGGCCGGCTTGGCACCCCACACCACCTTCACCGCAGCGGCCCGAGCACCGGCATCGACCCGTCCGCCGGATTAGGCCACTGCTGCGGCACACGCATCAGCGTGGCCACGTCGTAGCCCCAGCCCTTCATCAATCCGGCGTAGCGCGCCAACTCTGTGTCGTCCATCTGCGGCGTGCGACTGAACAGCCACACGAAGTCGCGCTTGCTGCGCGCCACGACGACTACCGAATAGTCGGGCTCGACGTGGGCGATGCGGTACTCGTAAACGAAGGGCCAGTACCAGCCGAAACGCACTCCCCATAAAGCATTGTTGCTGTTCTCGATCACGTAAGCCGTGGGCGTCATCAGCTTGTGCTTGCCATCGAATCCGCCCAGGCGATTGCGATAAGTGATGCCGACCGAGCCATCGGGACGAATCGCATAATTCTCCTGCGCGTTGTGCGCTTCCACATCGCGCGAGGTGGGAATGTGCGCAATCAGATACCAGTCGCCAGCGTAGCGTTGCAGGTCCACGGCCGGGGCCAGCGGCACCGGCGAGGGCGTGGAAGCCGAGAACGTCGCGCAGGCGCTCGTCGTCAGACCCCACAACAAGACAACAGTCCTCAGACACAATTTCGCGAACATCGCTTGCCTCGTACGTCGTAAGTGAAACCCGTATTTCCGTTAACGCGCACCGCGGCCGATCGGATGCCACGCCTCGACAAAACCATCGCCCCGCGACAAATCGCGTTTTTGATGTGACGCAGGTCTCAGTTGGACTGAAAAAACGCGCGAAACCGATTGAAGCGTTGTCTCCGCTCTCTTAGTCTCGTATCGGAAGTCGTCGTGCATCCCGTGGGGACGCGAACGACACCGTGAACGGAACGCCACGCAGCGTTTCGCGGGAGGAACCCATGAAGCAGCACGCAGTCGTTTCCAAGCCACTCGACCCCCGACAGGTCTTCCTGTTCAGCGGCCACGTGGTGGATGCGCCTGACCGGCCCACACCCCGCTTTCCTGCTTCCCTGGTCCCTGTCGCCGCCGAAAAAATCGGGCAGGCACTCGACAGGCTCGGCGCCGCCGATGGCGATCTCGCGCTCTCCCAGGCCGCATCCGGCGGCGACCTGTTGTTCCTAGAAGCCTGTCGGCAGCGCGGCGTGCGTTGCCACGTGATGCTGCCGTTCGAGGAGGCGGAATTCATCCGCCGTTCGATCGATCCGTCTGCCGACAACGAATTCTGGCGCGAACGCTTTCATTCGATTAAGGCGCGGCTGCAAGACCCCATCCGCTACATGCCCTTCGAGCTCGGCGAGCCGCCACCCCACGTCGATCCTTTCGAACGCTGCAACCTCTGGCTGCTCGACACCGCGCTCGCCTGGGGCGCGAACAAACTGAGCCTGCTCTGCCTCTGGAACGGCCGCGGCGGCGACGGGCCGGGAGGCACCGGACACATGGTTGCCGAGGTCAAGCGCAGGTCTGTCCGCGTGACGCACCTCAACCCGTCCGACTGGCAGGGCCGGGCATGAGCCGGATCTTCTTCGGCCATTGCCGCCCCAGGGTCGAGGCTCCAACTCCTGCTCCGTCGCTCGCGCCGGTCGGTACAACCGGAAGACGCTTGCCGTGACGAATTACCTGCCCAGCATGGGCCGGCCGCGGGCCAACGTGCTTACCACCCGTCAACTCGACGAGCTCGCGCTCGTCATCCGTCGCCGCGTGCTCGGCGAGACGAACCTCGACGCGCTCATAGCCATGGGCAACCTCGCTTGCGCGTTCCGGCAACAGGGCAAGCTGCCGGCCGCCCGCAGGCTCCAGGAGCAGGTGCTTGCCGTCCTGCGCCGCGTGCTCGGCGACGAACACCCGGACACGCTCGTCTCGATGAGCAATCTCGCCCTCACACTCGGACAGCAAGACGATCCGACGGCTGCCCGCAAGCTGCAGGAGCAGGTGCTTTCCGTACTGGAACGCGTACTCGGCAAGGAGCATCCGGACACGCTCACCTCGATGCACAACCTTGCATACACCTGCCGGCAACAGGGCGACCTGCCGACCGGCTGCGGGCTCGACGAGCAGGCGCTCGCCGCCCGGCGTCGCGTGCTCGGCGAAGAACACCCGGATACGCTCGCCTCGATGCACAACCTCGCCAGCACCTACTCGCAGCAGGGAGATCTGCCCGCGGCCCGGATGCTTCAGGAGCAGGTGCTCGCTGTCCGGCGACGCGTGCTCGGCGAGGAACACCCGTGCACGCTCCGCACGATGAACAACCTCGCCGGCACGTATGGCCGACAGGGGGACCTGCCGGCGGCCCGCACGCTCCAGGAACAGGTCTTGGCCGTATGGCGGCGTGTTCTGGGCGAAAACCATCCAGACACCCTCACCTCGATGAACAACCTCGCCGGGACGCTCTTTTCGTCGGGCGACTCGCACCTCGCGCTGCGAGTGATGCAGGACGCTGCGAAGGGTCGGGAGCGGGTTCTGGGACGTCATCATCCGGACACCCAGTCCTCGCTCGCAGACCTGGAAAAATTTCGCTCGGAAGCGACGGTGCATCGCGCTGCGCGCGGAGCCACCCGATCCGAAAGTCGCGACACGCCGCCTTGTCCGGGGAAGGGCTTCTGGAACCGGCTCCTGGGAAGAACGACATCGTGCGACGACGAACGAGGCTGGATGCCCGCAATATCGAGCCCGCCCCGATACCAGCGTAGAACGCACTGAAAACGACGGACGCCGCGGACCGGCATCGATCGAACGCCAGCAGGGAGAAAACCATGTCCAGGGGCTTGCACTACGAGCAGGACTACATCGTCGGCGGGGCGCGCTCGACCCAGGTCACACCGAATTTCCAGTTGCGCGAATTTGCCGGCATCGGCGGCACGCTGCGGATTCATCGTGAGCTGATCGCGGCCGTCCAGGTCCTGCGTACCGCGGTGGGCCGCTCGCTCAAGGTCGAATCGCTCGCGCCCGCGCAGGGACTTGGGATCGGCCTGGAAGGTCGCTTCGTGTGGCTCTCGGGCGACGGACCCGACGAAATCGCCGGTGCTGCGCGCAAGCTCGTCAGGGAAGCCTGGTTCGCCGTTGTGGAGCAGAAAAGCGATCGCATCTATCTGGAAATGCCGGACCCGGCCAAGCCCCCGCCGATTCCCGCCGAGCTGGCGCTGGACCGCGCCATTCTCGTCACCGCCGGATTCGAAACCGAGGGCGATCCGTATCTCCAGGTCACCGGCAACTTCGACGGCGCCGGGCTCTCGTTCGGCCCGCTGCAAGTCAACCTCAAGACCGGAACCTTGCAGACGCTGTTCAAGCGCTTCGAGATTCGCGACGCCGCGGCGTTGCCACACTGCTTCGGCCCGCTGTGGACTCAATGGCAGCAGATGCTGCGCCTGCCCTCGATCGCAAAACAGGTCGCCTGGGCCGATGTGCTCAGCCGCGGAAGCAGGAAAGCGGACTTCGATCCTGCCTGGGAAGCAGCACTGCAAGCAGTCGGCAGCGTCCCGGCGTTTCGCGCGGAGACCCTGTCGTATGCCTACGACAGCTATGGCCGCAAGCTGATCGCGGCGCTGTCCTGGCTGCGCGGTCTCAAGCCCATCCCGGTCCGTAATTTCCGCTGCCTCGCGGCGCTGTTCGATCTGTGCGTGCAGCAGGGCTCGCTGGACCGCGCTCACACCGAAATCCGTCGCCGCGTCCTTTCCGAGAACCCTCGCGACGACCTGAGCCTGGTGCGCATCGCCGTCGAAGAGCGCGGCCGCAAGGCCGATGCGCCCTGGCGGGCCGACGCCATGAGCCGCCGTCTCTGCATCCTGGAGCGCGAGCCGGTCAGGGTCAGCCAGGACGGAAAAGTCGCGCAGCGCGACAACCGCAACCTGTACCTGGTGCGCAACGCGCCGGTGAATCAGTTGGAGAAGTACCTGATCTGAGGTTTCGATGAACGTCGCGAACCGACCGACTGCGAATGCAGTTCTCGAACATATCGCCCCCTGTGAAGCGCAGCCGTGAGTAGCTGGCCCGGACAAGTGGTGTTCGTCGTGATCCTGACGACCATCCTGGCCTGGGCTGGAGCGCAACTGGTGGCCCGCCGATATCGCGCGCGGATGGTGGCCTTGATGACGAGCACCGGCGAATCGCAGTCGGCATCCGGATCGGCCAGTGAGCCCCCAAGCCGCCTCGCGAACCGCCCGCCGCTTCGATTCGTCGATGCGGGCCAGCAACGCGCTCGACTGCTCGTCCTGCTGATGGGGCTCTGCCTGGCGATGGCGCTGACGCGCGCCTGGATCGACTTGCAGTTCCTGATCGACGGTCCGGCAACGCCGCGACGGGTGCTCGTCGTGGGCCTTGTCTACACCTGGCCCGCGGTTTTCGTCCTCGCCGTCCTCAACCGCTGGTGGGTTCGAAAGACACTTCTTGCCCTCGGGACGTGGCTCGTACCCGTCCTTGGCGTGGTGATGCTGAATTCCGGCGCCGATCAGTCCTTCGTCACAGCGATCGCGTGGTTGGCGGTAGACGCACTACCCCCTGCCTTGATCGTCCTGATGCTGACCCAGAGCGGCGCGACGCGCGCCGTCGCCCCCTGGATCTGGCCGCCGCTGGCTGCTTTGGTGACCCTCTCCGCACTGGTCTTGACGATGATGCAAGCCGGCGCCGCGCGCGACGCAGAATGGCTGCAATGGCTCGCAGGGACCCTTGGCGCCAACGGGGCGGCGCTACTGCTGTGCCTGGGTCCCTGGGTGCTGGCCTTACCCCTTGCGAAAGGGTTCGGTCGCGCTCTGGCGAGCGCTTACACCGCCAAGCGCATTTCGGACCTGACGACGCTGTTCGCCGCGATCTGGGGTATCGGCCTGCTGGCCGGGGCCCTCGCCCGCGCAACCGATACCGGCATCTCCGCCCTCGCACTCCTGCTGCCGCTGGCCTGGATTCCTGTCGCGCTGCGGCTGGCGCGCAGCTATATGAAACCGGGCGGGCGTCCGCCGACCCTGCTGGTGCTGCGCGTATTCCGGCGCGACGCGGAGGTGCAGGAACTGTTCGACCAGGTGATCGAACGCTGGCGCCTGGTCGGCAACACGGTGCTGATCGCGGGAACCGATCTGGTGGACCGGACGATGGATGCCGACGACGTTTTCACCCTGATCGACGGTCGGTTGGCATCGCGGTTCATCCACGACGCGACGGACTTGCAGCGGCACGTCGCGGAGTTCGACCTGGAGGCCGACGCCGAAGGCCGCTTTCGCGTCAACGAATGCTATTGCGGGGACCGGAGCTGGCAGCTTGCACTCGCGCGTCTGGTGGAACTCAGCGACGTTGTGCTGATGGACTTGCGCGGCTTCACCGCGGACCACCGCGGCTGCCGGCACGAACTGCAAGTCCTGGCCGCCACCCCAAGCCTGGCCAGGGTGGTGGTACTGACGGACGACACCACCCGGATCGATCTCGCCCACGAGTTGGCCGGTTCGGCACCGCCGGACCGATTCGTCTGGCTCGCCAGCGAACGCGGCACCGCGGCGGCGCCACGGATGATCTTTCACGCCCTGCTGCCCGTTCCGCGCGCTGGAACATGAAATTCGACTTCACGGACACGCGGGTCGCGGCGATCGGCACGGGCGCGAGCGCGATCCGGTTCGTGCCGCAGATCCCGCCGGAATCGAAGCAGCTCGACGAGGCAGTCCGGTCCTCCGGAGGCTGCCAGAGCTGATACCTGGACGAGTTCGGCAAGAACCGCAAACTGTGGCCGAGCTTCACGTTCGAGTAATGGATGCGGACCCGGAAGTTCGAACCCGGGAAATACGACTTCGTTCCTCCACGGGGACGATTCGATACGAGCGGATGTGGCGCAGCAACTGCGGAGGCGGCGCGGCACTCCTCCGGCTCGAAAATTCGTCCTCTTACCGGATGCGCTCGTCTCCACTGGCGTCGATGACCCGGACGACGCGCTCCAGGCTCAGCGCCACGCCCTTGCGTCCCTGCGCCGTTTCGAAGTCTTGCGGATCACTTACGCCGACGCCCGATTCGATCCGGTAACCGCGACGAACTGCCGGTCGCTTCGCTGATTGCGAGACGCTCAGCGCCGTATTCTCCGCAAGCGTCACGTCGTCGAATTCATCCAGAACCAGCCAGCCTTCGGGCACGTCCAGCCCAACCGCGAATCGCACCGGCATCCGCTGCACAAACACGGACTGGACGCTCGCCAAAGGCAGCACACGCTTCGAGCCCCATCCCAGGACCTGGGTTCGTTCGACCACCTCCTGGCGGGCGGGGTCGATCAGCACCTGATGCATGCGCAGGAACCAGGCCGCCACGCCGCAACATGCAACGGCGAGGCCGAGCGCCAGCAGCACCCGTGATGCGCGAGGCGGCCAGCGACGCAACAGGAACCAGCCGCCTACCAGCATCAGCCCCAGGCTCAGGGCAACTCCAAAAGCGGCACCGACCTGGGTCTCCTCGAATATCAGCGGCGCGGTCGTCAGGTCCATATCGAAGTCTCGTTCATGCCGCCCACTTTATCGGCAAGCCCTGCGGCGGGCAGGGCCGTCACGCATTAGGCCGAACCGCCGGCTTCCAGTATCATCGCGCCCCGTTTTTCCTTGACGAAAAGGAAGTACCGTGGATCTGCAACTTGCCCAGCGCATGGGCCGCATCAAGCCCTCTCCCACTCTCGCCGTCACCGCCAAGGCCGGTGAGCTGAAAGCGCAGGGTTTCGACGTGCTCTCGCTTGGCGCGGGCGAACCCGATTTCGATACGCCCGAGCACATCAAGCTCGCGGCGATCGAGGCGATCAGGCGCGGCTTCACCAAGTACACGCCGGTGGGCGGCACGCCATCGCTGAAGAAGGCCATCATCGACAAGCTCAGGCGCGACAACGAGCTGGAGTACAAACCCAACCAGATTCTGGCGTCCTGCGGCGGCAAGCAGAGCTGCTTCAACCTGTGCATGGCGGTGCTCAACACCGGTGACGAGGTACTGATTCCGGCGCCGTACTGGGTCAGCTACCCGGACATGGTGCTGCTGGCCGACGCCACGCCGGTCATCATGCCGACCACGCAGGCTGCGCGTTTCAAGATCACGGCCGAACAATTGGAGCGCGCGATCACGCCGCGCACGCGGATGATCTGGATCAACTCGCCGTCCAATCCCTCGGGCATGGCCTACACGCGCGCCGAACTGGCGGCGCTGGGCGCGGTGCTGCGCAAGCATCCTCAGGTGCTGATCGCCACCGACGACATGTACGAGAAGATCCTGTGGGCGACCGAGCCGTTCGCGAACATCATCAACGTCTGCCCGGATCTATACGAGCGCACCGTCGTCATTCACGCGGTCTCGAAGACGTATTCGATGACCGGCTGGCGCCTCGGTTTTGCGGCCGGACCGGCGAAGATCATCACGGCGATGGCCGATATCCAGAGCCAGTCCACGTCCAACCCGACTTCGATCTCGCAGGTCGCGGCCGAGACCGCGCTCAACGGCGATCAGACCTGCGTCACCGAGATGTGCAAGGCCTTCAAGGGACGGCACGACCGGCTGGTCGCCGATCTCAACACCGTGCCGGGAATTTCCTGCGCGGCGGGCGACGGTACTTTCTACGTCTTTCCTAATGTCGAAGGGCTCATCGCAAGATTGGGCGTGAAGGACGATCTGGAGTTGTCGGACAAGCTGCTCAAGGACGCGCTCGTCGCGCTGGTACCGGGCTCGGCCTTCGGTACGCCAGGGCATGTGCGCCTGAGCTTTGCGACCAGCGACAAGGTGTTGCAGGAGTCGGTGGTGCGCCTGCAGAAGATCGCGGGGTGATTCGCGGCGAGGTGTAGGGCGGGCCGCGCGCGCCGGGCCGGTCCGACGCCCAAAAAAATCGGCGGCCACGGGCCGCCCTGCTCCCTGGTTTTTTTTGGAGATGTAAATCGTGGCTGCAATCGGTACCGAAAAAGTCTTGAGCGTCCGTCACTGGAACGACACGCTGTTCTCGTTCACCACCACACGCGATCCCGCGTTGCGCTTCGAGAACGGGCACTTCGTGATGATGGGGCTGCAAGTGGACGGCCGCCCGCTGCTGCGCGCCTACAGCATCGCCAGCGCCAACTACGAAGAGACGCTGGAGTTCTTCAGCATCAAGGTCGAGAACGGCCCTCTGACTTCGCGCCTGCAGCACATCAAGGTCGGCGACGAGGTGCTCGTTTCGCGCAAGCCCACCGGCACGCTGATTCTGCATGACCTCAAGCCGGGCAAAAATCTCTACATGCTCGCCACGGGCACCGGCCTCGCGCCGTTCCTGAGCCTGGTGAAAGACCCGGAAACCTACGAGCGTTTCGAGAAGGTGGTGCTGATTCACGGCGTGCGCGTGGTCGAGGACTTCGCCTACCACGATTACCTGACCGAAGACCTGCCCAAGCACGAGATTCTCGGCGATGAAGTCAGCAAGAAATTGATCTATTACCCGACGGCAACGCGCGAGCCCTTTCGCAACAACGGCCGACTCACCGACCTGTTCGACAGCGGCAAGCTCACGCGCGACATCGGTCTGCCCGACCTTAATCCCGAGACCGACCGCGCCATGCTGTGCGGTTCGCCCGCGATGCTCAAGGACACGGCGGCACTGCTGGATCGCCGCGGCTTTCACATTTCGCCGCACATCGGGACGCCGGGCGATTACGTCATTGAGCGCGCGTTCGTCGACAAGTAGTTTTTATAGTTTTTAAGGGAATCCCTCCAGGTCCGTTCGCCCTGAGCCTGTCGAAGGGCGTCCACGTCAGGCCGCCGGCGCGGGTTCTCCGTTCATGGTTCGACAAGCTCACCACGAACGGAGAACCCATCGAGCAATCAGAACTGCGCACCCACAGTGAACCGCACCGCGCGCGGCTCGACCGGGTGAAAGTGGAAGTCGGACACGCCATCGGGCGCCTCGCCCGGCAGACGGGATTTGTAGAAATAGGTGATGTCGTTGTCGTCGCTGTCGAGCAGGTTGAGCACGGCCAAGCTTGCCGTGTAGGACTTCCAGAAACGATATCCGACCTGGGTGTTGACCACGGTGGTGGGCTTGGAACGGGCGCTGTCGTCTTCGATCAACGGCCCTTCGCCGAGATAGCGCAGGCGCAGGCCGGCGCTCCAGTTGCGCGTCTCCGGAATGGTGATGCCGAGGGAAAACACGTCCTCGATGGAGTTGGGAATGCGGTCCCCCTCGCCCGCAGCAACGTCCAGCCGCCCGCGTGAAAACGCGTAGTCGGCGTCGACAATCAGCCAGGACCGTGGCGTGTAGTACGCAGAGAGTTCGACGCCGCGCCGGTCGCTCGGCGGGCCTGCCTCGCTGTTGCCGGCGTCGCCGATGTAGACCAGTTCCGAATCCGATTCCAGCGCCCACAGCGACGCGGATAGCGTGACGTTCGGAACGATCCGGCTGTTGACCCCGATCTCGGCGCCCTTGATCTTCACCAGCGGCGTCACCCGATCGGCCGTCGTCACCAGGTTGGGATCGGTGGGGTCCAGGGTGATGGTCGTGCCTCGCGCGTCGTTGCTGTGAAAGCCCTCGCCGTAATTCAGATACAGCTCGGTCCTGCTCCAGGGCCCGAAGATGGCCGCGAGCTTGGGCGAGACCAGATTGTCGTCCGCGTCGCCGGAATTCGCGGCGAGGTCGCTGTCCACGTCGAAGTAATACTGGTCGGCGCGCACGCCGAGCACGGTGCGCACCCAGTTGTTCCAGCGCTGCGTGCTGGTGAGGTACAGCGCCACGCTGGATTCTCGCACCGCGTCCTCGCGCACCGTTTCATTGCGTTCGCGCTGGTTGGTCAGATACAGGCCCACGGCGTCGATGTCGTCATGGCGCGCCTGCACGCCGGCTTCGATGTCGATGGGCGTTGCGGTGGACAGCAGCCAGTAACGCTTCGCGTTGAGTCCGTACACCTTGCGCTCGTCGAACTGTTCGAACTGGTCGTCCGGCAGAGCGTCCTCATCGCCCGGGTCGGTGAAGAAGTAGCTGAAGTTGGAATACAGGTCCAGCTCGTAGCTCAGCGCATAGCCCTGCACGCGCCAGTTGCCGCCGCTGGCCGGACCGCGCCACTCGGCATTGAGACTGTAGCGTTGCACGTCGCCGCCGTCGGTGGGATCGATGAAACCCAGCTCGTCGATCAGTCCGGCGTCCACGGCGCGTTGCGGGATCTGGTCCGGCGCAAAATATTCGATGTCGTAGACGGCCAGCGAGGTGGTAAAGCCTTCCTGCTCGGTGCCGCGGTTGTAGCGCGCCAGCCCCTTGTAGATTTTGGCGTCCTGCTCCAGGTCGTAGGGGCCGTCGTAGCGCGTCAGCTCGCCGCCGAGCAAGAGGGTGCCGCCCGCAATTTTCGGCGAAGCGGCCAGCAAGGCGTTGTAGTACCCAAACTCGCCCACGGTGAACCGGGTGAGCGTGCCGGGCAGCTCGTCCTTGTAACGCAGGTTGGCAGAACCGGCGGCGGCGAAATCGCCCACTTCAGCAAAGTACGGACCCTTGCGATATTCCAGCGCGCCGATCAGTTCGGGGATGATGAAATTGATGTCGGCGTAACCCTGGCCATGTCCGTGCGTGCGCATGTTCACCGGCAGCCCATCGACCTCGGTATAAAAATCGGTGCCGTGATCCAGGTTGAAGCCGCGCAGGAAATATTGGTTGGCCTTGCCCTCGCCGCTGTGCTGCGTGACGATCAGGCCGGGTGCGAATTCCAGCAGCTCGCCAGCGCGTGAGATCGGTCGCTCCGCAAGCTGCTCTTCGGTCACATAGCCCTCGGTCGACGAGGTCGGCGCATCTTCCAGCGGTTTCTTGCCGGTGACGAGAATGGTGTCCAACTCGACTTCCGGCAGACCGCCGCCCCAGGCCGTTGCGGTCCAAAGGATCGCGAGGAAAAGCGGTAGCGCGACACCCGCTGTGAGTATGTCCATGCAATCCCCGGGATGATCTGACCGGCAGGCAGCCGATTCGTATGATGATTAGTATATTCATCATACTCACAAATCCCCCGTTCCGGATACGGGCAAGTGCGCCGCATGGTAGAAATTCACGAACCCGTAACAGAGCCCTTCCAATATGCAGCGCTACACCATCTCCATCGAAGACGAACTGGCCGAACGCTTCGAAGCCTGGATCGCAACGCACGGCTACGAGAACCGCTCCGAAGCCATCCGCGACCTTCTGCGCGACCGCCTCGGCGAGGAGTCCCTGCAAGCCGACAAGGGCAGTCATTGCGCCGCGACCGTGTCCTACGTCTACGACCATCATGAGCGCGAACTGGGCCAGCGCCTGATCCAGCACCAGCACGGGCATCACGACATCACCGTGTCCACCCTGCACGTGCACCTGGACTCGGCGCTGTGCCTCGAAGTGGCCTTGTTGCGCGGCCATAGCGAGGAGGTCATCGCGCGCGCCCAGGCCCTGATTGCGGAACGCGGCGTGCGTCACGGAAGAGTGCACGTGGTGCCGCTGGAAACGCGTTACACGCTCCTGCACGAGCACGCGCATTGAATCGATTCACTTCGCTCTCATGACCGAAGCCTTCAATCACATCGTCGATCTGGTCGATATTTTTCTCGATGAAGAAGACCGCGGAGCACTCGACCAAGCCTGTCACCTCGCCGCCACGACCACGCCACTGGACCTGGACGCGCTGCTGCACCGGGTCCAGGAAGCCCGCGCCGACAAGACGCTCAAGGCCGAAGCCCTGCGCAGGCTGCGCGCCGCGCTCAATCTCCCCGCGATGCCCGGGCCGGTGTGCAGGCCCACGCCGTTCGATTGAATCGAGCGCGCAGCGACGCAAACCCGAAGCGCATTTTGGCGTTGCGCCGCTCCGGCCTGCCCACTAGAATCGCGGCCCCACTGTTCCGTGATAGCTCAGTCGGTAGAGCAAGTGACTGTTAATCACTGGGTCCCAGGTTCGAGTCCTGGTCACGGAGCCATCTGATTCAAGGGGATAGCCGATCTGATCGCTGTCCCTTTTTTTTGGCCTTTTGTTTTTCGGGTTGTGCTCATGACCATGCTCACCCTGGCCCTGTCCAAAGGCCGCATCCTCGAAGACAGCCTGCCGCTGCTGGAGCGGCTCGGACTGGGTCCGGCCGGGGACATCGACCGCCTGCTGCGCGTGCCTTCGCGTGATCCGAACGTACAGCTCGTCATCATCCGCCCGGCGGATGTGCCGACCTATGTCGAGCACGGCGCGGCAGATCTGGGCATCGTCGGCAAGGACGTGCTGATGGAACACGGCGGCGAAGCCTTGTACGAGCCGCTGGACCTGGGCATCGCCAAATGCCGGCTGTCGATTGCGGCGGTGAAAGGTTCGCCGTTCGCGCAGCCGGGCGTCGTCGCGTCACGGCGACGCGTGCGAGTCGCCACGAAGTATCCCGAGATCACCCGGCGTCATTTCGCCGCGCGCGGCGAACAGGTCGAGATCATCAAGCTCTACGGCTCGATGGAGCTGGCGCCGCTGGTGGGCCTGGCCGACCTGATCGTGGACCTGGTTGCGACCGGCAACACGCTCAAGGCCAACGGACTGATCGAGACCGAAATCATCGCGCAGGTCAGCGCGCGGCTGGTGGTGAACAAGGGCTCGATGAAGATGAAGCACGCGGCGGTGCGGGAACTGTTGGGCCGTCTGGAGCGTGTCAAAGGCTGACATGAACATCCCGCGCCTCGACTCCACCACGCTCGACTTCGACGCGCAGTTGGACCGCCTGCTCGACCGCGCGCCGGAGCAGGACGCGCGCGTGAGCGAGGCCGTCGCCAACATCCTGGCCGACGTGCGTGCACGTGGCGACGCGGCGCTGCTGGAACTGACCAATCGCTTCGACGCCTCGAACTGGACCCAGGCTTCCGACCTCGAACTGCCGAAAGCTGCGCTCGAAGCCGCCTGGCTCAGCCTGCCGGCCGATCTTTTGCGAGCGCTCGAACAGGCGCACACGCGTATCCGCGCCTATGCCGAACGCCAGGCCCTGCAAGGCTGGGAATTCGAGGATGCGCACGGCAATCGCCTGGGCCAGCGCGTGACGCCGCTGGATCGCGCCGGCATCTACGTGCCGGGCGGCAAGGCGGCGTATCCCTCTTCGGTGCTGATGAACGCGATTCCCGCCAAGGTCGCCGGCGTGCGCGAAGTCGTCATGGTGGTGCCCACCCCGCAGGGCGAAACCAACGCCGCGGTGCTCGGCGCTGCACATCTGGCCGGCGTGGATCGCGTGTTCCGCGTCGGCGGCGCGCAGGCCGTGGCGGCGCTCGCATATGGAACGCGGAGCGTCCCCGCGGTGGACAAGATCGTCGGGCCGGGCAACGCCTACGTGGCGGCGGCCAAGCGCCTGGTGTTCGGACGAGTGGGCATCGACTCCATCGCCGGCCCTTCCGAAATCGTGGTGATTTCCGACGGCGCCAGCGATCCGCGCTGGATCGCGATGGACTTGTTTGCGCAGGCCGAGCACGACGAGGACGCACAGTCGATTCTCGTCAGCCCGGACTCGGCGTTTCTCGATCGCGTGGCGCAGGCCATGGAACAACGCATCCGCGAACTGCCGCGCGCAGACATCGTGCGCGCTTCGATCTCCGGTCGCGGGGCATTGATCCTCTCACGCAGCCTCGATGAGGCCGTCGATATTTCCAACCGCATCGCGCCCGAGCATCTGGAATTGTCGGTCTCGCAGCCGCGACTTCTGTTGGAGCGCGTGCGTCATGCCGGCGCGATGTTTCTGGGTCGCCACACGCCCGAGGCTTTCGGCGACTACTGCGCCGGCCCCAACCATGTGCTGCCCACCTCGCGTGCCGCGCGCTTCTCCAATCCGCTCGGCGTATACGAATTCCAGAAGCGCACGAGCCTGATCGAATGCACACCGGAAGGCGCGCGCGTACTGGCCGGCATCGCGGGCCGCATCGCGGACGCCGAAGGACTACAGGCGCACGCGGCTTCGGCACGCGACCGGCTTTGAGGGAGATCGACATGACACATGGCATTCGCGCATTGCTCGTCCTGGGATCGTTGACGCTCGCAGCCTGCGAGTCCTCGTTCGACGCCGAGATCGTGGTCAATCCCCTGCCTCCATCGAACCAGGCCCGTCTCACTGCGACGGTCCGTATCGAGGGCATCGACTTGCAGACCACCAGCGACCAGACACGCCAGGTGAATCGTAACCAGGTGCTCGAACTGCTGAGCACGCCGAACGACCTCACACCGACGCCGGTGGACCTCATCTCCAACGCCAGCATCGGCGACGGCGAATACGAGAGCCTGCGCCTGCGCCTGGCGACCGACGAGGGCAGCGTCACGTCCTCGGGGACGACCATCCCCGTCCCGCGCCGCAGCATCGAGAGCGGCACCGCCACCTCCGCGTTCTCGCCCGTGGCCTTCCTGTTCGAGGACGGCGAGGACAACGTAGCGCTGACCATCGCGCTCGATCTTCCGCTGTCGCTGAGCCTGAACGACGACGAAGACGGCTACGTGCTCAACCCGGTGGTGCGCGCGATGGAACGAGGCGATGCGGCAACGATTCAGGGCACGGTTCCGGCGTTGCGCCTGAACAACGATGACGATTGCCTGTCCGGCGCCAGCGTGTACGCATTCGCAGGCGCGGACATCACTCCCGACGAGCGCGACGGCCAGGGCGTGGAACCGATCGCGACAGCGCTGGTCACGAGGACAACCAACCCACCGAGCTACACCCTGCCCTTTCTCGTACCCGGAACCTACAGCTTGGCGCTCACCTGCGACGGCGAACTGGAAAACGGACTGGAAGAAGCCGATTCGGCGATGGTCTTCACCGCCGGCCCGGAAGATTTGGACCTGAGCGCCGACGAGATTCTTCAGGCCAACTTCCAGCCCTGAGAGCCAGGCGCTCTGCGGGAAGTGGCGCTGCACAGGTTCGAGGACAAAATGTAGGCCGGGCCTCAGCCCGACATCGCAGCGGCGCAGGTCGAACCGAAATCCAGCCTGCGACGAACTCGCTTGAACAACACCGAACTTCCCGTTTGAATGCGGCTCAGAAGCTGCCAAGCTAGTTCGCAATCCGGGCGTCCGGCCCAAACCCATTTCGCATCTCTTCCAATCATCGTTCATGGACGACAAGTCGGCGCTGCTCGGCAGCCTCAAGATCGACCGCGGCGCTGTCGAAGAAGCGCCCAACAGAACCTGGCTGTGGGTCGCAGTCGCTGTCATCGTCGCGATTGCGATTGCCGCCTGGATCTTTTTGCGTCCAGACCCGGCAGTCCTCGTTTCCACCGTCAGCGCGCGCGCCGTGAGTGCGCAATCCGGCAACGGCGGTTCGGTGCTGGACGCTTCGGGTTACGTAGTAGCTCGTCGGCAGGCCACGGTGTCGTCGAAAGTCACCGGCAAGGTGGTGGAACTGCTGATCGAAGAGGGTTCCAGAGTCGAGCAAGGCCAGATCCTGGCGCGCATCGACGACTCCAACATCCGCGCGCAGATGGACCTGGCGCGCTCGCAACTCGAAGCCGCGCGTGCGCAATTGGCCGAAGTACAGGTCCAACTCGCCGAAGCGGAGCGCAACCTGCGCCGCACCAGCGAGCTGGCCGCTCGCCAGCTCGTCAGCCAGTCCGCGCTCGATACGGCGCAGGCCAACGCCGACAGCCTGCGTGCACGCCTAGAGAGCACGCGCAGGAACGTCACCGTGGCGGATCGCTCGCTTGCCGTGCAGGCGCAGCAACTGGACGACACTATCGTGCGCGCGCCGTTTGCCGGCGTCGTCACGGTAAAGAACGCGCAGCCGGGCGAAATGATTTCGCCGCTGTCGGCCGGCGGCGACGGCACGCGCACCGGCATCGGCACCCTGGTGGACATGGAGTCGCTGGAAGTGGAAGTGGACGTCAACGAAAACTTCATCAACCGGGTGCAGGCCGGCCAGCCGGCAGAGACCGCGCTCAATGCCTATCCCGACTGGAAAATTCCTTCGGAAGTGATCGCCGTGATTCCCACCGCGGATCGAAGCAAGGCCACGGTCAAGGTGCGCATCGCGCTCAAGCTCAAGGATCCGAGAGTGCTGCCGGACATGGGGGCGCGCGTGAGCTTTCTGGCACAGGCCAAACCGGAAACGGCCGGCGTCGCGGTCCGGCCCGTGGTGCTGGTGGCGTCGGACGCGGTGCGGCGCGAGGCCAACGCCAATGCGGTGTTCCTCGTGCAAGGCCAGACCGTGGAACGCCGCGCCGTCACACTCGGCAACACGCGCGGCAGCGATGTGGAAGTCACCGCGGGACTCACCGGCGGCGAGACTCTTGCGACGGGCGATCTGACCGCGCTGACCGACGGCATGCAAATCAAGCTCAAGCAGGAGTAAGGCAATGGCGGGACTGATCGAACTGCAAGACGTCTCCAAGCACTACGTGCGCGGCAAGCAGAAAATCGAGGTACTTCAGAAGCTGAGTCTGTCCATTGCCCAGGGCGATTTTCTCGCGCTCATGGGGCCATCGGGCTCGGGCAAGACCACCTTGCTGAACCTGATCGGTGGGCTGGATCGCGCCAGCAGCGGCAGCGTGAATGTCGCGGGGCAGGCGCTGGAGAAACTCAGCTCCGGCGGACTCGCAAGCTGGCGCGCGCGGCACGTGGGCTTTGTCTTCCAGTTCTACAACCTGCTGCCCGTGCTCAGTGCCGCACGCAATGTGGAGCTTCCGCTGCTGCTGACCAGGCTGTCTGCTGCCCAGCGCACGAAGCACGTGGAGACGGCGCTGAAAGTCGTGGGCCTTGCCGACCGCGCCAAGCACAAGCCGAGCGAGTTGTCGGGCGGCCAAGCGCAGCGCGTCGCGATCGCCCGCGCGCTGGTCGCCGACCCGACCTTGCTGGTGTGCGACGAACCCACGGGCGATCTGGACCGCAAGACCGCGGACGAAATCCTGGGCCTGTTGCAGGAACTCAACCGCAATCACGGCAAGACCATCGTCATGGTCACGCACGATCCCAAGGCGGCGGATTTCGCGACGCACCAGTTGCACCTGGACAAGGGCGCTTTGGTCGAAGCTCAAGGGCTATCGGCCGCATGAACGTGGAAAGCAAAAGAATCACGCAAAGGCGCAGAGAAAAGCGCAAAGGCGCCATTGATGAATGCCTTCCTTGCGCCTTTGCGTTCTTCGCTTCTTTGCGCCTTTGCGTGATTCTTTAAAGCCCGGAAAAACGAACATGAAATATTTTCCCCTGCTCTGGGCCACGCTCTGGCGGCGCAAGCCGCGCACCATCTACACCGGCCTGTCCATCGTGGTCGCGTTCCTGTTGTACGGCTTGCTCACCGCGTTCAACCAGGCGTTCAACGCCGGCGTGGAGATTTCCGGTGCGGACCGGCTCGTGACCACCGGAAAGTATTCGCTGACCCAGGTGCTGCCGTATTCGTACTACGAGCAGATCAAGAGTCTCGACGGCATTGCGCTGACCACGCACGCGACCTGGTTCGGCGGCGTTTACCAGGTCGAACGAAATTTCTTCGCGCAGTTTCCCTCGGACGTGGAGACCTACCTCGATCTCTACCCGGAAATCATTCTCGCGCCCGAGCAGCGCGAGGCCCTGCGCAACACCAAGACCGGCGTGCTCGTGGCCAAGTCTCTGGCCGACCGCTTCGGCTGGAAGCTGGGGGATCGCATTCCCATCCAGGCCACCATCTGGCCCAAGAGCGACCAGGCCGGCGCCTGGGAATTCGACCTCGTCGGCATCTTCGACGCCAAAACGCAGGCCGAGCGCAGCCAAGTCGAGTTCATGCTGATCCGCCACGATTACTTCGACGAGGCGCGCCAGTTCGGCAAGGGCACCGTGGGCTGGTTCATCACGCGCGTGCGGGATGCTTCGCAGATCGCCGACGTGGCCAAGCGCATCGACGACATGTTTGCCAACTCACCCAACCCCACCAAGACGCAGACCGAGAAGGCCTTCAACCAAGCTTTCGTGAAGCAGATGGGCGACATCGGTTTCATCATCACTGCGATCATGGGCTCGGTGCTGTTCACCCTGCTGCTGCTGACCGGCAACACCATGATGCAGTCTGTGCGCGAACGCATTCCCGAACTCGCCGTGCTCAAGACCATCGGCTTTCGCGACGGCCAGGTGCTCGCCTTGGTTCTGGCGGAATCGGGCTTGCTGTGCCTGCTGTCCGCGGCAGTCGGCCTCGGGCTGGCGCTGATCATCATCCCGATTCTGGTTCCGCACCTGCCCGGTGGTTTCGCCGGCATGGAGTTGAAGCCGCTGGCGATGGCGCAAGGCATCGGCATTGCCGCGGCGCTGGCGCTGCTGATCGGGGCACTGCCTTCGCGGCGTGCGATGAGGCTGGATATCGTCAACGCCTTGACGGGGCACTAGGCGATGAAACCTTCAAATAAAAGACCGTCATTCCCGCGAAGGCGGGAATCCAGTTTCCGCTCGCAATTCCAATTGCCGTTCGGGCCGAGGGACTGGGCGTTTGGCCTCGGCTGGCGAGCGACTCAATGTCGCTCGCCAGTAGCCGAACGCGCCTTCGCGGGAATGACGAAAGTTGCAGTGATGTTTCGTAATTTGTGGGCCACGAGTCACTGACATGCTCAACCAGATCTTCGCCGTCACCGCTCTTAACCTGCGCGCCATACCGGCGCGCCTCGGCAGCTCCATGGTCATCGTCGTCGGCATCGGCGGCGTAGTCGGCGTGCTGATCGCCCTGCTGGCCATGGCCGAAGGCTTCAAGGCCACGCTCGCGTCTACCGGCCGCGCAGATCGCGCGCTGGTGCTGCGCGGCGGCTCCAACGACGAACTCGCCAGCGTGGTCTCGGTGGAGGCCTGGAACATCGTGCGCGAACTGCCCGGCATCAAGAAGGACGACAGCGGCAGGCCCATCGCGGTCGCCGAGCGCTACATCCTCACGGACGTGCGCAAGCGCGACTCCGACACCGGCTCCAACGTGGTCGTGCGCGGCACCACGCCCGATGTGCTGCGCGTGCGGCCGGAAGCGAAGATCGTCGCCGGCCGCATGTTCGAAGAGGGCAAGCGCGAAGTGATCGTGGGCGTCGCTGCGCGCGACCAGTACGGCGGCATGGACATCGGCAAATCGGTGGAAGTGCGCGACGGCGCCTGGCCAATCGTCGGCATCTTCTCCACCGCAGGCGACGTACACGAATCCGAAATCTGGGTGGACCTGAGCAGCCTGCAGCAGGCGCTGCGCACCCCCATGTACGCCACCGTCACGGCGCAACTGGAAGACGCATCGGCTGCAACCCTGCAAGCCTTCAAGGACAGCATCAGCACCGACCCGCGCCTCAACCTCGGTGTGCAGCGCGAACCGGACTACTACGCCTCGCGCTCCGAAGCGCTGGAAACCTTCATCACCGTTCTCGGCTACTCGGTGTCCGGCATCATGGCCATCGGCGCCGTATTCGGCGCGCTCAACACCATGTACGCCGCGGTCTCCACGCGCACGGTGGAGATCGCGACGTTGCGCGCCATTGGCTTTCGCGCGACGCCGGTGGTGATCTCGGTGCTGATCGAAGCCGTGCTGCTGGCCTTCCTGGGATCGCTGCTCGGCGCGGCCATCGCCTACGTCGTGTTCAATGGCTACACCGTCTCCACGCTCAACTTCCAGACTTTCAGCCAGGTGGCGTTCGCGTTTCGCGTCACGCCGGAGTTGCTGTGGCAGGGCATCGGCTGGGCCTGCGCGATCGGGTTTCTGGGTGGGCTGTTTCCGGCGCTGCGCGCGGCGCGGATGCCGGTGGCGGATGCTTTGCGGGCGGGGTGATTAGGTGTTAGCCGAGCGCAGGGCCGCGCTGGATGGGCAATAGGAGCACCGCGCGTATGGAACGAGTCGAGGAGGGGCGTAGTGAGGCTGAAGCCTTTAGCAGGCGTCTCCGCCTCATGCTCCTCTGGCCGTCAATGGTCTTCTTCGCCAGTGTCACTTGGGCCGCGCTCCTTTCTCCTCGCTCACCCTAGATTCCTGTCGCGTCCGTTCTTGAGGCAGTGTCGGCCTCAATAGAGATTCTGATGGTGTTGCGGGCGCTTCAAGTGCTCAGAGAGATTCCGGCATCGCGAACGCGCCGAAACATGGCTTATACGGTTCTCGGCGGGATACCCGCTGCTTTGCTCTCCGTGGTTTTAATCATGATTCTCTACCACATAATCAGCGCATAACGACGTTGGGGCGCGTTCGGCAACGAAGGGAGTGCGGCCCGCGTAGGGTGCTGATGAGGCGATAGCCGAATCGCACCAATCAGGTCGCGACCGAGAACGGTGCGATTACGCCGCAACCCGGGCGGCTCCATCCGCACCCTACGTCGAAGCAACCCGCCGCTTGATGAACTAACCCGGCTCGCAGGACTCTTTCTGCCGCCCCCTGCTGTGAGATTCTGCCGATGGCCCCGACAAATAACCGCGCTGCTCGCCGATGGTCCATCGGCAGGCTGGCGATGCCATTGGTGATCGCCATGGTCTCCTTGAGTCTCGGCGGCTGCATCGTCGCTCGCGTGCCGCGGATGATCGAGGCGCGCGAGGCGGCGCAGCGTTTTCCCGCCAAGGGCGACGACTCGACCGCGCAGGAGCGCAGGCTCGTCGTCGGTGGCCTGCAACGGACCTACCTGGTGCAAGTGCCGGCGGGTACCACGGCGCTTACCCCGATCGTGTTGCTGCTGCATGGCGGCACGCAGGACGCCGAAGACGTCTGGGAGCAGACCAGCCTGCCGACCTTGGCTGCAAGCGAGCGCTTCATCCTGGCGGCGCCGGAGGGCGTGGACGAGCACTGGAACGATGGCCGTGGCAGCACCATCGCGGGCGACGACGCTTCCACCGCCGACGATGTCGCGTTCCTGCGCGCGGTAATCGCCGACCTGGTGCAGCGCGATCGTGGCGACGCACGCGCGGTGTTCGTGATCGGTGCATCCAACGGCGGCTTCATGGCGATGAACTTCGCCTGCCAGGCCGGCGACACGCTGCGTGCCGGCGCCAACGTGATTTCGACGATGCCGGTGGCGGTATCCAAGAACTGCAAGGGCTCGAAACCACTGCCCTGGTTGTCGATGAATGGCATGAAGGATTCGATCGTGCCCTTCGCCGGCGTGCCCGAGGGCACGATGTCGCGCGGCAAGCCGCAGGCGCCGCTGCTGTCCGCCGACGCGACGTTCCAGTTCTGGGCGAGGCGTGCGGGCTGCGGCGCGACGATGCAGACGGAGAAGATCAGCGACACCGTCGAAAAGCGCGTGCGCAGCGGCTGCGCCGGCGGCATGACCTCGCAGCAGTACGTGTTCAGCCAAGCCGGGCATGTGTGGCCGGGACTCGCGATCGTCGGCCCGATGATCGCGCTTTACCTGGGCGGCACCAATCTGGATGTCGATACCGGCGAAGCCGCCTGGGGTTTCTTCAAGTCGACGCTGGCGGGTCGGTGAATTAGTAGGGCGCATTCATGCGCCGACGCATCCGGCGCATGAATGCGCCCTACCGACGGAGCAGGGCAAACGGATTCACCGCCCGTACTTCGCCTGCACCGCAGCCGGCAGAAAGTCACCCTTGTCCATCGGTACGTCGTACTGCGCAGGTGGTTCTTCGGCGATCAGCCGGTTGACGAAGTAGCGTCCGTCCAGCAGATCGTAAGTTACGACCGGAAGGCAATTGGCGGACTGCGAGTCGTACAGCGGCAACAGGTGCCCTTCCTGAAAACGCCAGAGCTTGCCCGCGCGGTCGTGGTTCTCCACCAGCACCACGTTCCAGCTGTCTTCGTCGACATAGAACGTGCGCAGTCCGAAGCTGTGTTTTTTGCCCCCGCGCTCGGTGGCCTCCACCACCCACACACGATGCAGTTCGTAGCGCGCGGCCTCTGGGTTGAGGTGGTTCGGCCCTAGCAGTGAGGCGTACTTGTGACTGCCGTCGGACAGCCGATAGCCGTTGTACGGCAGGTAGATTTCGCGCTTGCCCACGAGCTTCCACACGTAGCGGTCGAAGGCGCCGTTGTACATGTCGATCATGTCGACGTAGTACATGCCTTCGGTCACCGGGAAGGGCTGGTCGTAGCCCACGGGCGGCACGCGATACAGCCGGTTCGCGCCCGGCGGCCCGACCCAGATCGCGCGCGCGTCCTTCTCCGAATTCGCGGTTTCGTGCGCCACTGCAAGCAGGTTGTTGCTGCCCACGCCGGTGAATCGCACCAGGTAGTACAGCAGGATGTTCTGGCGGCCGATATCCACCGGGTCGGCGGTGTTGCTGTAGCGATAGAACACGCGCTCGTTCACACGAGCGCGCAGCGACTCTTCGCCGTCAGCGCCGATCACCACCTGCTGGCTCTGCACTACCGCGGAATTGCCGCGATAGCGCACCCGGTGATTCCACATGACCTCGACACCGGACTGCGGCTGCGGAAACGGAAAGCCCAGCCTTGCGCCTTCGAGTGCGTCGGACCCAACCAGCTTCGCGCGCCCGAGATTGGCTTGCGTGGCGTCGTAAATCGCCTGCGGATATGCGGCACCGCGGCGTGTGGTGTAGACCGGCATGCGATAGCTCGGATATTTCGCCAAGAGTTGCCGATGTCCTTCGGACAGTTGTGCCCTGTGCTCGGCCGCATTCGCCCCACTGATCTGGAACAGGGGACGATCCGCGGGATAGGGATCGACCAGCCGCTTGCCCTTGGCGAAACCGGCCGGCCATTGCGAGGGCGTAAGCCCGCCGGTCCACGCGGGGATGGTGCCGGCGGCATTGCCGTTGCGTTCCGCGCCGACGGGCGTCAGTTCGCTGGTGTTGGTGGGGACCGATGCATTCGCTGCGCTCGGGTCCGTGGCGCTCGCGTTCGCAGCGATGCTCACACCCTGGCCCAGCAGGCGATTACTCAGCGCGACCGTTTCGGCTTCACGTCGCGCGAGCTGCGCGGCCGCGGCCAGCGCCTGTTCGCGCGCACGACCGGATTCGAGATAAGTGATCCAATCCGCCGACAATTTCTTCTGCGGCACGAACTGCGCGGCCTCGCGAAACGCGCTCAGCGCTCCGTCCACATCCGCGAGCTGGTAGCGCGCCAAGCCCAGGCTCATCAGCAGCGGACCCGACTTGGCGCCGAGTTGCAGCGCCTGCGCCAGCGCCTTGGCGGCGCGATCGTAGTCCTCGCGTTCCAGGTGCAATTGCGCCATATGCTCGTACAGCTCGCGACCCGGCCGCGTCACCGCCAGCTCGTCGAGCACGGCCAGCGCCAGACGCGATTCGCGCGCGCGCACCCACAGCGCCGCGAGCAGCTTCTGATTGTCCGCGTTCTTCGGAATCTGTCCGGAAGCGATCCAGCCCTGCAGCACCGAGCCGGCTTCGAATGGCGCACCGATCTGGCCGGTGAGTGTCACCAGTCGCAAACGATCTTCAGCTCGAATCAGATAACCGAGCCGGCTGGCGATCTCCATCGTCGCCTGCGCACGCTCCTTGTTGCCTGCCTTGAGATACAAGGCCGCGAGCTGCAACCAGTTTTCTTTCTGAGCCGGGTTGGCGCGCAGCACCAGTTCCAGCAGCTTGGCCGCTTCACCTTCCTGGCCCGCACCGATCAGCGCCGCGACCAGCGCCTGTCGCCAGGAAGGATCAGGCTTGGGCGTCGCCGCAATGCCTTTTTGCAGGAGCGGCACCGCGTCCTTGAAGCGCTTGTTCTCCAGGTAGGCAGCGCCCAGCGCAACCAGCACTTCCGGACTCGCGTTGCCCGACTTCAGTAATGCTTCGAGCTGCGGCACCTGCTGCTTGAGCGTGCCGGTGGAGATCGCCAGCGCGGCGAGCTCCTTCTTCATCATTTCGGCCGCAGGGCCGGAGAGCGCGTTGAGCTTGAGCGCTTCCTGCAGCAGGCGCTGAGCCTCCTTGTAATCCTTTTTTTCGACCGCGGTCGACGCCAGGTCGCGCAGCAGCATC
Organism: Panacagrimonas sp.; assembly: GCA_052389915.1. GTDB lineage: Bacteria > Pseudomonadota > Gammaproteobacteria > Nevskiales > Nevskiaceae > Panacagrimonas. The sequence goes on along the minus strand of JBQTHL010000077.1, from coordinate 12,359 downwards.
GCGCGTGCGTAAGGGTCGGTGGTGGACTTGAGCAGGGCCGCCGGATCGGCGGTCTGCGTCTGCGCAGGGGGCGGCGAAACCTCGCGTACCTCGCTGCGGTATTGGTCGGCGTGTGCGCAGAGCGGCAGAAGCAGGACGCAGGCTGGGTTGAAGCGCAGCGAAACCCAGCGTCTCGCCGCGTGTGCCCTTGCCGGGATTCGCTTCGCTTCATCCCAGCGTAAATGACTCCTCACCGGTCGTTCACTGCCAGTTGTACACACAATCTTCATGATTCATCGGCACGCGTTGCTTCACTTCCGCGGCTTTGCCGGTGGGCTCGTAAATCCAGTTGGAGATGCTCTCTACCGCCGCCGCTTCGAACACGCCGCGCGGATCGGCGTCGATGATCTTCACGGCCTGCACGCGGCCGTTGGGCATCACCGTGAAGATCGCTTCGACCCAGCCGTCGAGCTTCTGCTTGCAGGCCCAGTCCGGCATCTGCGGCCTGGCGGTGGACAGCGGAACCAGCGGCTTGCCCTTCCAGTCGCCGCCAGCCGAACCGCCGGTTCCAGATCCCGATCCGCTGCCACCGGCGCCGCTGCCGAATCCTGCAAACGCACCCGTCTTGCCGAGCGACAGGCCGGTGGTTCCGAGCGCGACCGGCACTGCGATGTTTCCGACCGCGACCGGGTCGATGGCGAGGCTCGGAACATCGAGCGCCGGCAGATCGGGACGTCCGAGAGCCGGCGGCGCGGCGGGCGGCGGAGGCGGCGTGTTCTCCAGCGTCTTCATGAGATCGGCGGGTGGCTCGGACTGCGGCTCGATTCGCGTGATGTCGATGGCGTCGAGCACGCGTTGCGGACCCAGGCCCTTGCCTTCCGTGCCACGGATGATCCATCCGAGAGCGAGGAACAGAATCGCGGTCAGCAGCAGGCCCAGGACAGGCAGGACCAGCCAGCGCCGACCGGACAAGCCCGGTGCAGGACGCGTCCGCTCGATGGAAGTGGTCTCGTTCATGTTCCGATCGTTCCGGTCCATCCGTTCGACATGAGGCAACCCGGCCGACTATTTGGATTGCGTCGAATTTTCGAACCGGGACTTCATGGCGACCATCTCCTGCATGGCAGAGGACACCTCTCTCCGGGACCGCGCAAGCTGCGCGCTCGATTTCGAAAGCTGAACCTTGACCTTCTGAGCAGCCTTCAGATGAACGGACACCTCCGCAAGGTACGAGGACATGGACGACCACTGCCTCTGTCTGAACGCCTCCCCGATGCGGTCGCTTTCCTCCCACCGCGAGATGGCCTCGCGATACACATCCACATATCGGCGTGCGACCCTTTCCAGGCTGTGCTCGTCCCGGACGTACTCGCAGACTCCGCCGCTGTCGGACGGATCGAATTTGCGCAATTCCGCAACGAGGGTCTCTTCTGCAAGCTGTTCCTTGTCGAGGCTGGCGAGCCCAAAATTCTGTGCACCGAGTTTCGCGACATTGTCCCTGAGCACCAGGCCGGCGAGTCCATCGGGGCTGGCGACGATTACGGCGCATCCAACTGCCATGGCTTCCAATGCGGACCGCCCGATGGCGAACACCAGGTCGTAGCGGGAAAGCTCGTCCTCGGGACGCATTACCGCAGTACCTGCCTTGGCGCCGATGATATCGACCACACCGATTCCCGCGCGCTTGCAGGACCTGGCGATCAACTCGCAATACTCGTCACCGCCTTTGACGTAATTGCTGAAGATCACCGCTGTCTGGAGACTCGTCGGAATCGTCCTCCTCCTGAACCGCGCGAGATCGACGCCATTGGAAATGCGGCGTATGTCCTCCGACGAAATTCCAGCGGCCGTCCGCAGCTTTTCTTCGGTCAACTCCGACACTGCAACGTATCGCTGTATGTTGGGAAACGCCGGCGGCGTTTCCTGCCACGGCGTCCAGCCATGGCACACGTAAATCGAAGGAGTATTGGGAAACCGCGCCATGGCCGTCATCGCGTCGAGGTGATGCTGGCCATGAATCACATCCGGCACGAATCCCACGTCGCCGAGTCTGTCGACGGCCGGCACGCAGTTTTTTTTCAGCTCCTCCGCAATCGGGCCGCAGTCGGAACTGTAGGCAACCGGAAAATGGCCCAGCTTGCGCAGATGAATCGCCAGATCCAGAACGACGAGCTCGCTCCCTGCCCGGACACGAAGCGTGTTGTTGGTGAGCAGGATTCGGAGCGGGCTCAAGGTCTAAGCCTCATTGCGACGGAACGGAGCCTGTACGCGGACATCGGGTGAATTCGAACCGGCATTGGGGATCTCGTAAAAAATTTCGGGAGCTAATTGGGCGTCGCCGCAATCGAAACATCCGGCACGCCCGCGAGCCGGGCCTGATCCATCGCCTCCACCATCAAACCCGCGCGGGCATCCTGGTCGGCCTGGATCACGACCACGGCTTTGGGCTTGTCGCGGTGCATGCGTTCGATCTCGGTGCGCAGGCGGCGGATGTCCACTCGCTCGCGGTTGATCCAGATTTCGTTGCTGGCAGAGATGGCGACGAAGATGCTCGTCTTGTCTTCCTGCTGCGCGGTCTTGGCTGCGGGCTTGTTCACGCGGATGCCGGACTCCTGCACGAAGGCGGCGGCGATGATGAAGAAGATCAGCAGGTTCATGACGAAGTCGAGCATCGGCGCGAGGTCGATGCCGGTGTCTTCGGGCGGTGGGTTGTGGCGGCGGAACTTCATCGCATCAGCCCGACGCAATCAGATCGTTGAGGCGCTCGGCCTCGGCGCGCACGCGCGAGGCGAACAGGTTGGAGAAGAACAAGGCGATCACGCTCACCACCAGCCCCGTCATGGTCGCAATCATCGCGTGCGAAATCCCGTCGGCCATCGCGCGCGTGTCGCTGCCCTTGGACAGGGCCATCGCATCGAACACCTGCAACATGCCCATGACGGTGCCGAGGAGGCCGAGCAGAGGCGCCATCGGCACCATCACCTTGATTACGGGCAGGCCGGATTCCAGCCCCAGGCGAAGCTGGGAGATCAGCGCGATGCGGATGCGCCGAGCGGCCCAGGACTGGCGCTCGTCTCGCGCGTTCCATTGCGCCAGCGTCGTCGCGCGCACTTGCGGGTAGATGCGCCACAAGTACCACGCGCGTTCGAGCACGACGGTGATGAGGATGGCGCAGGCCGCGAGTATCCAGCGCGTGACCCAGCCGCCGGCGTCGAGAAACGCGCCGAGCGTGTCGTACTGGATCGCGAACGACTGGAGCATGAGATCAAGCATGGACGCGACCACCGTGTCCTTCCAGCCGTTGCGCCAGCAGCCCCGCGGCCTGCTCGTCGAGAATCTGCGTGAGCGTGCGCGATCGCGCCATCAGGAAACTGTTCACGAACAGCAGCGGAATGGCGATGACGAGGCCCAGCGCCGTAGCAATCATCGCCTGCGAGATGCCGCCGGCCATGAGCTTGGGATCGCCGGCGCCGACTTCGGTGATGACCTGGAAGGTGATAATCATGCCGATCACGGTGCCGAGCAGACCCAGCAGAGGACCGGCCGCGACGATCATGCGCAACAGGGACTGAAAACGCTCCAGCCTGGGCGTTTCGCGCAGCACGGCTTCGGACAGTCGTGTCTCCAGCACCTCGGGGTCTTGCGTCGTGGGATCTCCCCTGAAGCAGGACAGCACACGGCCCAGCGGATTGTCGTCACGCGGCTGCGCGACGTCGGCAAGCTGCGCCCGCACGCGCCGGCCGACCAGCAGCAGGTACACGAACTGGTACGCGGCAAGCGCCGCACCGATCGCACCGATGACGATGATGACGTAACCCACTGCACCACCCTGGTGGATGCGCTCGGTCACGGTCGGACGCTCGGCGATGAGTCGCAGCAGATCGCCGCGCGATGGATCGATCGGCACCGTGTGCAGACCTTCGGTCGCCTCGATGAAATCGCGCGCCAGCGAGGTATCGGCACCCGGCTGACGCGGCAGCATCTGCAATTGCGTCGAGCCCGGTGGCAGGACGAGATATCCGTCCGCACTCAGCGCGGTGAACAGGCCGAGTCGCACGACCTCGGTTTTCGCGGTCTCGCCGAGCGCATCGACGACATCGGCCTCAAAGCGCGCGACCCGTCCGCTCTCGGCTGCTTCCTGTGCGTAGAGGAACCAGAGTTGTTCGAGATCGGCGACCGCCGGAATTTCGCCGCCGAGCGCGACGCGATCCAGGAACTTCAAGCGGTCGGGAAACTGCGGGGTCACCAGCGAGTCGGCGACCTGGCTGCGGAATTGGGCAGCGGACTGCGCGACCGCCGCATACATCTGGCCGGTGTCGCCGACTCTCTCGGTCAGGCGCTTCTTGAGTTCCGCGATCCCGGTCTGGCCTGCGGCAAATTTCGACTTGGCCTGGTTGACGCGCGCGTTGGCGGCGGCGAAATCGGCCTCGGCTTTCGCGAGGAGCGCAGCCTGCTCATTCTTGTTACGCAGGAAGCGCTGCTCGCGCTCGGCGTTCAACTTGGCGGTCGCGCGCGAGCCCTGCTGGATTTGCTGGAGCAGTTCGTCCATGCCGGTCTGGGCGTGCACGGGGAGAGCTACCAAGTCACCAGCAAAAGCCACAAGAATCACGCAAAGGCGCAAAGGAGAAAAAGACGCAAAGGACGCAAAGAAAAAGAATTCTCCTATTTTTTTCTTCGCGCCTTTGCGCTTTTCTTCGCGCCTTTGCGTGATTCTTTCGGCCGTAACGCTCACGACCCCACTCCCGGCATTGGCAGCCGCAGCAAATCCGGCGCCGCCGTTTCGCGCGCCATTCGCAGGCCGTGCCGCACCTCGGCCACGTGCTTGTGCGGCAGCTCCTGCCAGGCCTTGGCAGCCGCATCCCAGATGCCGGCCTGCTTGCCGTCCGCGGACAGGTAGTACAGCGCGGTACGCCCGACTCTCAGCACGTCCACCGCGCGCCCTTCGACCTGCATGCGCTCCGTGCCCAGAGAGCGGCCGTATTCGGTTTCGATCTGCCAGGCTTCGAGCACGCGCCTGAATTTCTCCGCGTTGTTGGCTTCGGGATCGATCATCAGTTTCTTCAGTGCGTCGAGCCGCTCGCTGCGTTCCGTGGCGAGGAACGGCAAATCCAGCGCGATGAATTTTTCCAGGCCCTCGACCATGCGTCGCATCAACGGCAGCAGTTCGCGCTCGGTGCGTTCCATTTCCACGATCTGGCGATCGAGTGATGCACGCTCCAGGTCCTGTGCAGCCACCAGTTCGCCAAGCTGATCGGCGTAGACCTCCAGCTGCTGCGCCTGCCAGCTCGCCGAGCGGTAGCGTTCCAGCATTCCTTTGGTCTGGTCGTCGAGCTTGTCGACGGTCTGCTGCGAGGCGCGCGCGGCGCGATTGGCTTCCAGGGTGGCATCGATAGCCTTGCCGACAGGATCCTTCTGGGCCATCGCCGCACCGCAAAGCAGAATCGCGGCCAGGCCGCTCGTCCAGTTTCGCCCTAGATTCATCCGAGACGGTTCTCCTTTTGTGAAGCTCAGGGTTAAGCGGCATCTTGCGCAGCAGCGAGCATTAAAATCCAGCCGCCGGGTTTACTGTCGAGATCGTTTTGCCATGGCCACCACACAACACTCACCAGCGTTCCTAGCCTTGGTTGAAGCGGCGCGCCGCGAGGTTCATGAAATCGCGGCCGCACAACTTCAGGCCGAACTGCAAGCGCATCCCGAAGCCGCGCTGATCGACGTGCGCGAGGAAAGCGAATTTGCCGCCGGTCACGTCAGGGGCGCGGAACACATCGGCAAGGGCGTGATCGAGCGCGATATCGAGAAGCTGCATCCCGACAAGAACCAGCCGTTGTACCTGTATTGCGGCGGCGGTTTTCGCTCTGCGCTGGCGGCGCACGCGCTCGGACAGATGGGCTATTCGAACGTTGTCAGTGTGGACGGCGGATGGAAGGCGCTGAGCAGCCTGTTGCCGACGGAGACGTAGGGTGCTGATAAGGCGATAGCCGAATCGCACCATGACGGGCATCCCCGGTGCGATTGCGCCGCAAACAGCGCGGCTTCATCAGCACCCTACTCTGCTCGTAACCCCGACCGCTCAGCTCGTGCCGAGCTTGCGCAACGCGTTGTGGGTCAGATAGTTCTCGTACATCTTCGGATCATTGGCACCGCTGGCGTGAATCACGTCGTGCGCCTTGACCTGTTCGAGGCGCGTCACGTCTCCGGTCTGGATGTCGGAGGCGGTGACGTGGCACCAGCTCCAGTACGGATGCTTGCCGTCCATCTTCTTGTTGGCGCCCGATTCGTACAGGGAATAGGCGCCGTCAAAGGAGCGGAATGGTTTATCGCGCCGGTCGTAGGTCACCATGCCGACCACGACCGAGTTGCGCGCATCGAACCAGACCTGCTTCTTCGATACCGGCGCGCGCGGGAATCCGGTGGGCTGGGCTTCGACAACGATGGCTTCCGGAATCAGCTCAACGTTCGCGTCCCAAAATGTCTTGCCCTGCCCGCCGCCGTGGGTCTTGTGCTCCCAGTTGGGATGCTCGGCATTCCAGCTCTCCGACAGGCCGGCCAGGAACGGCCCGCGGCCGACGATCTTGTAACCGCTCCAGGTGTGCAGCGGATCGCCCGCGGCCCAGGCGTCGGAGAGATATAGCGAGAGCCCCGGCAGCAGCGGTTCGAAACGCTGGTCGGTCGGGAACTGGCGGATGCGCTTGAAGTCGGCGACATAGCCGTACAGCTCCGGAAAGGTGCTGTGGTCGTAGGCCCAGATGTTCAGAAACGATGTGCCGCGAAAATTGTTGGGCGTGAGGAAAAACACCGACTGGAAACGCAGCTTGTCCTTGTGCTCCGGCCAATAAGGCTTGGGCTCCATGGTCACGCGCGCCACCGGCGACATCTCGGCCCAGCCGCCGGTGTACTTGAAACGCGGCTGGCCCGCGGAATTCATGGCGTACGCGGTGATGGCGTAGAACGACGCGTCGTGCCTGCCCCAGCTCAGGGTCTGGCCGGCAAACAGTTCGAGACCGGTCTTGGGATCGGGAAAGGGGTTGCCACCTATCCAGGGCCCGCCGTCCGGCCCCACCACGTTGCGCTTGTCGTCGAACCGACCCTTGCCGGCGTTGGACAGCGTGGCCTCGATGTATTCCCAGGGCGACAGGCGCATCACGTCGGTGGTGGTCTTGACGATCTTGAGCTTGCGCCCGTGCTTGAGAATCTGCTCGTAGCGGATCGGCTCCAGCAGGTTCTTCACCAGCTCGACGTTCGCCGACGTGATGTAGTCGCCGGTCTTGATCCTGCCCTTGGTAAAACCCTCGATGGAGAGCAGTTCGTCGGGGTAGGCCTTGCTGATGTCGCCGGTTGCGGCAATGGCGTCCCACAGCGGCATCAGCACGCCGGTGCCCAGCACACCGCGACCGGCATCACGCAAGAACTTGCGGCGCGAAAAACCTCGATCAAAACGGGTGATGTTCATCTTCGATATTTCCGGTACGTTCGTGCGCGATGTCGTTCAGACAAAAAAACGGCCCTCGGGTTGCACCGAGGGCCGCCTGAATTACTTCCACTTACGTCAACAAACCGTCGACGGATACCCGCCGAAGACCTTCAGAACTGATACGCCAGGCGCACCACGGCTTCGTCCGCGAAGTCGATGGTCTCGATGATGTTCTCGTTCTTGTCGCCGTACAGGCCGCCGTCCAGGTAGTTGTAGATGAAGTCGATGGTGATGTCGTTGCCCGGGCTCCAGCGGAACCCGCCCTGAACCAGCAGACCGCCTCTCACGTCCAGCAGCGCTGCACCGGACAGGCGATAGATGTAGTTCGGGAACGGTTGCAGGGCTGCGAGCACCACCGCAGTAAATCCGCCCTTCAAGGGTTCACACTGCTTGTTGCCGTCACCCGAAGCCGATCCAGGACTGCCGCCCGTTCCGCCGTGGCAACTCAGATGACGGCCGAACAGATCGGACTCGGTCTTGTGGATGGCCTGGAACACCATGTAGGTCGCCGGGAAATCCTCGTTGAAGCGCTGGTATTTTTCCATCACCAGGGCCGTCACGCTCTCGTCGGACTTGGTGTAGAACCTGGACAGCGATTTCTCGGTAAACAGGCGATCCGGGATGTAGCTGGTTTCCAGGTTGATGATGAGCTGGTCGAGCAGCGATCCGGGCTCGGCTTCCACCACGTAGCTCACGCCGGCGCCATAAACCTCTTCCTGGTCGTACTCGTGCGCCAGCCAGCCACGCAGACCGCCGCCACCGCGCAGCGGGTCCACAAGCTTTCCGCCGGCCAGGGTGAAGAACAGGTCCAGCTCGCGTGTGGCCTCGGACTCGTTGGTGACCTCGGTGGCAAACAGCGAACCCGCACCCGCCCCTTCTCCGAGGAACAAGCCCGCAGGCTGGTCGCCCCTGAATTCCCGCACCAGCGTGTTCAAGCCCTCCACACCGTCGAGGCGAACCATGCCGGCGTAGGTGAACCACTCGGCCGCCGACCACACGCCGGAGGGGTCGACTTCCAGCGGGGTGTTCATGACCGCATTGCCGGAGCCGGGAATGCCCGGCACGTCGGTGCGCTGATTGGACTCGGTCCAGCGGAAGAGCCCTTCGTGATTCCAGCGCTGGGTAGCGATGAACTGCACGCCCCAATTGCCGAAGTTGCCGCGCACGCGAATACCGTAGTTGAACTCGTCGTCGTAACCGTTCTCGTACTGGTCGACGACCGTGAACTGCGCTGGAATGACGTTGTAGGGTGTGTTGGGCGTCGGGAAGGTGGTGGGGACGAACATCTGCGCGTACGTATCCACTTCCCACTGGTCCGTGGCCTGCCAGGTCACGCGGATACCGGGAGAGGCCACGCGCTCGTCCGCGTATTCCTCCAGCGCATCGTCGAGAATCAGGTGACGACGCAGGTCGAGGCCGTTGGGCACATCGAACACACGGAAGAACAAGGCCTGGCCCCAGGCGATCTGCTGCTGGCCTACACGGACGAGAACCGGACCGGCGGTAAGGTCGAGATATAGCGCCGTGAAGTCCGCCATGTACTTCTCTCCGCAGACTTCGAGCGGATTGAAACAGTCGCCGCTGTTGCCGTTGCCGCTGTTGGTCTCGAAAAACTCCGGCTCGCCTGTGCCAAAGCCTCCGGGGTCCGACATGCTGCCCAGCGAATCGACCGAGTCCGGATTCCAGTTGTCGTAATTGCCGAAGTCGTAGATGGTGCGAATGCTGGCATAAAGCTGGAGTGTCGGCGAAAAGGTGACGCCGAGATCGAACTTGCCGCGCAGCACGTTGAGATTGAAGTCGTTGTTCGACGGAGGCGTGTCGCGAGTGGCGTTGTCCCGGAGGATGCCGACGTCGTTGGCATTGAGAGCTGTCAGCAGATTACCGATGGCCTCGTCGATGCGCAGACGCTCGTTCGGATCGATGATGCTGCCGAGCTGATCCCGCAGCGGCAAGCCCGATGCGCGCGGCTGCGACTTGCCGTTGAACGGGTTGCCGCGCAGGTTGTTCGGATTCTCGTCGCTGTCCGTGCGGACCGCCGAGTCGAAGCGGATGAATCCGCTGAAGGCGATTCCGAGATCGCCGAAGAAGCCGCCACCTTCCTCGCCCCCCCCCTCGTCCTGTGCCGTCGCAGGAACCGAACCGAATGTAGCGGCCGCAGCGAGCGCAATGGCGCTCAGACGCAACAGTTTCCCTTCCACCTTTTTCATGTTCTCTCTCCTTCCTGACGTTTTCGTATTGCCTCGCGGAAATGCGAGGCCCCAAAAAGCGGTCCGCAAACCTGTTTCAGCTACCGACGCGGATGATGTTGCCCGACTGCCCGACCGCGATGACCGCCTGATTCGATGCACCCACGCCGACGTACCAAACCGTGGTCACCTTCGGATCGTTGACGCTCTTCCAACTCGCGCCGTCGTCGTCGCTGACGATCATTTCGCGCATCGCGGTCACGACCACTTTCCCGTCGGCAGAGGAATGCACGCCGTTGAGAATCGCCTTGCTGCCGAGATCGATGCAGGTCCAGTTCACGCCGTAGTCGGTGGTCTTCAGCGCATAGCCGTCCTGTCCCACGGCGAAGCCGATGCCGTCGTCACGGATCTTGACCGCGAACACCGAGGCGGTGCCCTTGCTCTGGACGGTCCAGTTTCGGCCGTGATCCGCGGAGCGCAGCACCAGACCGAATTCTCCGGTGACCGTGATGGCGCCCTTGGAGCCAATGTCGACGCCGTAAAGATGCGGTTCTGCACCGCCGTCGGTGCCGATCTGATTCCAGTCCAGGCTCAGCGAGTGCCAGGACTTTCCGCCGTCTTCCGACAATTGCAGCGCCCCGAATTCACCGACCGCCACCGCCAGCCCTTCGCTGTTGCTTTCCACCGCGAACAAGCGCTTCTGCGTGCCGGACTCGACCTTGGCCCATTGCCCACCACCCTCTTTCAGCACGACGGTGCCGGTCTGCCCGACGGCAAGGCTGCGCGCCGAATCGGTGTGCACGCCGAGCAGGGAAAATTCCGTCGGAAGCTTGGATTGCTTCCAGGTCTTGCCGCCGTCCTGCGTGGTCTGCGCCTCACCGGCGGCGCCGACTGCGATGCCGCTATCGCCATCGAAGGCGATGGCAAACAGTGCCTGATGCATCGTTCCGGAATGCACCACTTCGATGGGCGCGGCGGCACTCACGGGACCAACCGCACCCGCACAGAGCACGATCAGGCCTGCGTTGAGGACCATCTTGAACGGCATATCGCTTCGCACGGTGCTTCCTCTTCAAATTTTTCTGGTGAATATCGCAATCGTCGGCGCTGTTGCCGTGAGCCTTATTTCGCCGGAGCGAGCGTTCTGCCCGGCCCGTCGTGCTCGCCGACGTCGGTGAACAGCGACAGGTCCACGCCCTCTCCGACGAACAAGTCCTTGCTCTTCACGAAGCTGGGCTTGATGAGAAAAACCAGCAGGGGCAGCACGACCAGTGCGAGCACCATGTTGATGGCCATGATCATCATCAGCAGCAAACCCATGTCCGCCATGAACTTCAGTTCGGACATGAGGGGCCAGGGCGCGATGCCCATGAGCATGATGATGGCGGTGAACATGATGGCCTTGCCGGTCGTGGTGATGGACGCCGTGATCGCACGCCCCCAGTCGCCGTCCTGCGCGTGGTACTCCTCGCAGATTCGCGACAGCAGATAGATGCCGTAGTCGATACCGACGCCTACGCCGATGGCCGCAACCATCAAGGTGTTGATGTCGAGGCCCACGCCCATGAGGTGAATGGTCGCGGTCAGCACGAAGTTGGCGAGGTTGACCGGAATCAGCAGGATCAACGCCGCCACCACCGAGCGATACGCCAGACTGCACCCGATGCCGATGACGATCGACAGGCAGGAGATGATGACGTAGTGGAAGCGGTCCACCACGTTGTTCATGGCCTGCTGCAGCGCGATGGTGCCGGTGCCGAGCCGGATTCTGAAGGCATCGTGATCGAGGCCCGCAGCTTCCACCGCCTTGGTGGCCGAAGCCAGTGCTGCATCCACCGTCTCCTGCTTGTTGTCGGAGTACCAGAGCGAGATGGTCGAATTCTGCAATTCGAAATCGGCGACGTGCGAAAAGGCCTTGGGACTCGAACCGGCCATGGACACCATGGCCGCGGCGCTGACCTGTTCGTTGGTGGGATCGACCGGCATCCACTTGGGGTTGCCGCCGGCGAACAGTCTCTGCGCCTCGCCCAGATAGTCGCCGTAAGAAAGCGTGGCGCGCGGCGGGAAGTCGCCGTTCTCCAGCCCCTTCTGAAGCGCCTGCGAAGTGACGAAGGTGTCCGCCAGCTTGGCCACGCGATCCGGGTTCTTGGGGTCCTTGGCTTCGAGCACGATTTCCAGCGTGTTCACGCCGGGGAAATTCTTGTTGATCTGGCGAATCGCCTCGTTGTACTCCGAGTCGTCGAACAGCAGGCCGCTGCCCTCCACCGGATTTCCGATCTTGATCTGGAGCGCCTCGAAAATCGCGAACACCGCTACCACCGCCACGATGGGCCCGGTGATCTTCGCGTTCCTGCCGTAGGAGAGCTTGGAAATCCATTCGAGCACGGCCAGGAACATGGCGTTGAAACCGGTTGCGTTCGCGCTGTGTCCGCCGACCAGATGCTCGACGTTCTTCGGCGCCGGCAATGCCGCCAGCAGCAGAGAGATCAGGACCACGCCGGTCGGGATCAGCCATACGCACCACATGCCGCAGAACAGGGCGAAACGCTCCATCGCGGGAATAGGCGCCAGCGCGATCAGGAACACGCCCACGATGTCGGTGAAGATGCCGAGAACCGACGGCGCCATCATCACGCCCATGGTGATCTCGGCCGCTTTCGCCTTGTCCTTGACGTGAGCGTAGATCTCGTAATAACGCTCGGTGAACTGCACGCAATGCGAGA
>JBQTHL010000076.1:0-66958 GCA_052389915.1 Panacagrimonas sp. | reverse complement strand
TGCGGTGCAATCCGAATTTATTGCACATGGCGCTGGCCTGTATGAAGTCTTGCGTTACGTGCTAGAACCGAAGCGGTTTTTGGTGCGGCATAAGCGAGCTTGATGCCGACACCAAAAACCGCTTCGGTTCTAGCACGTAACGCAAGACTTCATACAGGCCAGCGCCATGTGCAATAAATTCGGATTGCACCGCAGCCCAAGAAACTCCAACGCCAATTAGATGGAATGCCGCGCGCGGCATAATTCGGCGTACGTGCGGCATAACCCGGATGGCGCCTTTCCAGGTATATGATCGGCAAGCACTTCTGATCGAAGGAGGTCGATTGCATGGACGCCAAGGTGGAAACCACGGGTGGACCTCGACTGCTGGATCAGGTGCGGATTCGGTTGCGGACCAAGCACTACAGCCTGCGCACCGAAGAGTCTTACGTTCACTGGATTAAACGCTTCATTCTTTTCCACGGCAAGCGGCATCCCAGGGAAATGGGAGCGCCGGAGGTGGAAAGCTTTCTGAGCAGTCTGGCCGTGGATCGGCATGTTTCGGCCAGCACGCAAAACCTGGCGCTGGCGTCGATTCTGTTTTTGTACCGGGATGTCCTGGCCATCGAATTGCCTTGGCTGGATGGGGTTACGCGAGCCAAGAAGCCGGCGCGGTTGCCCACGGTGTTGAGCCGTGTGGAGGTCCAGCAACTGATGGCCAAGCTCGGGGACGGGAGCCCGTCGGGTAGCCTGATCGCACGCTTGCTTTACGGCACCGGCATGAGGCTGACCGAGGGCCTGCGCCTGCGGGTCAAGGATGTCGATCTGCCGGGCCGGCAGATCACGGTACGCGGCGGTAAGGGGGCCAAGGATCGCGTCACGATGCTGCCGGATTCGTTGGCAGACCCGATGCGTCGGCAGCTTGAGGACCGCCGGAAGCTGTTCGAGCAGGACATCGCTGCCGGCATCGCTCATGTATGGATGCCGGACGCGCTGGGCGTGAAATTTCCGAACGCGGCGCGGGAGTGGGGCTGGCAATTCGTGTTTGTTTCGCCATCGCTGTCGGTCGACCCGGTGTCCGGCCTGATGGGCCGTCACCACCTTGACGACTCCGTCGTGCAAAAACTGCTCCGGCGGGCGGGCCAGAGGGCAGGAATTGCGAAGCAGGCGTCGCCGCACGTCTTGCGTCACTCGTTCGCGACGCATTTGCTCGAAGGCGGATACGACATCCGCACGGTGCAAGAACTGCTGGGCCATTCGGACGTGAGCACCACGATGATCTATACGCACGTGCTCAATCGCGGCGGGCGGGGAGTGCGCAGTCCACTGGATGGTCTGTAGGCGGCCCCATCGGTGTCTTGTTCGTCGCTGTTGGCCTCGACACAATCTGTTGGCAAACCCAGACCAGCGCTAGCGGCGCGTTTCGGATGCACGTAAACCTTTTTATTCGCGATGAACCTCAGGCTCGTTCCGTCATTCCTTTGGTCGGAATGACTCCCGCGAAGGCGGGAATGGATACCCGCCTTCGAGGGTATGACGGGCTGGGGAGTTTGGCGACCACGCAACAAGAATTTCGATGGACTTCGATGGATCAACCAGAGGACGACAACATGAGCAAGACAACAAGAGTGACGGAATTGGGCTACCTGGGCTTCTCGGTGAAAGATGCCGCTGCCTGGAAGCGCTACGCCGGTGAGTTGGTCGGCATGCAGGTCGTGGACGAGGGCGAGTCGGACCGCTTCTACCTGCGCATGGACAACTGGCATCACCGCATGACCGTGCACATCACATCCGGTGACGAAGACCTGGAGTACCTGGGCTGGCGCGTCGCCGGCCCCGAAGATCTGGAAGCGATGGCGCGTCAGCTCACCGAAGGCGGCGTGAAATTCCGCGTCGGCACCGAGGCCGAGAATGCAGAACGGCACGTGATGGGTCTGCTCAAGATGACCGATCCGGGCGGCATTCCGACCGAGATTTTCTACGGCCCCCGCGTCGACACCGGCAAGCCCTTCCATCCCGGCCGGCCCATGTACGGGCGCTTCGTTACCGTGAACGCGGGTCTGGGTCACTGCATCCTGCGGCAGGACGACGACGCTGCGGCGTACAAGTTCTACTCGCTGCTCGGCTTGCAAGGTTCGGTGGAATACCAGTTGCGACTGCCCAACGGCATGATCGCCAAGCCGACCTTCATGCACTGCAATGAGCGCCAGCATTCCATCGCCTTCGGCCTCGGGCCCATGCCGCGGCGCATCAATCACCTGATGCTCGAATACACCGAGCTGGACGACCTGGGTATCGCCCACGACCTCATCCGCAAGGCGAAGATCGACGTGGCGCTGCAACTCGGCAAGCATTCCAATGACCAGGCTCTGACTTTCTACAGCGCCAATCCCTCGGGCTGGGCGTGGGAGCTGGGCTGGGGCGCACGCAAGGCGCTCGCGCAGCAGGAGTACTACGTCGGCGACATCTTCGGCCACGGCGTCGAGGCCACCGGTTACGGCCTCGATCTGGATCTATAGTGTCGATGAGCAAGCCGATCAAACTGGCGAGGTGCGATGACGTCGTCGAAGGCACGCCCGTGGCGGTCGAAGTACCGGATCTTCCGCCGCTCGCGGTGTTTCGTTTCGGCGACGACTTCTACGTCACCAGCAACCTGTGCACTCACGGCACCGCGATGCTCACGGACGGCTATCAGGATGGCCCGATGATCGAGTGCTCGATTCATGGCGGCGCCTTCGACATCCGGACCGGCGAGGCCAAGGTGTTTCCGTGCAAGCTGCCGCTGCGCGCCTTCAAGGTGACGGTGGAGGACGGCTATGTCTGCGTCGACGGCTGACGTCCGGACCCGGGCCGTCGTTTCGCGGGATTCGATCTCGGCCCTCGGCTGTCGATTCATGGGCTGAGAATTCGCACCTCGCGCTGCGGGAACGGCATCTCGACATCGTTGTCCCGGAATGCCTGCCAGATCATCAGCAGCAGATCCGCGACGACGTGATTTTTTCCGTCATCGATCTCGTTCATCCAGAACTCCACGAGTATGTCCACGCCGGACTCGCCGAAGCCTTTTATTTCTGCGTCGGCCTGTTCTTCCACGGGGACATCGGGGCCGTCCACCACTTGCGGATGCGATCTGACCGTCTGCTTCACCAGGTCGAGCATCTTCGGAATATCGGTTTTGTAGGCCACCTGGAACTCGAGCGAATAGCGTTGTCGCGTGTTCTTGTGGGTCCAGTTGATGAACTGAGCCGTGATGAACTTCTCGTTGGGAACCACGATGTCCTTACCGTCGAAGGTTTCCAGCACGGTCGAACGCATGTTCAATTCCCGGATGGTTCCGGCCTGACCGTTCTCCAGTTCGACGTAATCCCCCACCGTCAGGGATCGATCGAGCAGGAGGATGATTCCGGAGATGAAGTTGGACGCGATCGCCTGCAGACCGAAGCCCAGGCCGACACCCACGGCACCGCCGAATACCGCCAGCGCCGTGAGGTTGATGCCCATGATCTGCAGCAGCAAGAGAAACACCACCACGAACAGACCCACTTCGAACAGCTTGGCCAGAACTTCGCGCGTGCTGCGGGCAATGGTCTCCTGCTTGCGGATCACCCGCTGGCCGGCGTTGTTGGAGACCCGTCCCAGCCAGAACAGGATCGATCCAAAGATCAGCACCCGGATCAGGCCGTAAGCGGATATCCGGATGTTGCCGATTTCCGCGTCGACGGATTCCAGTTGCGCCGTCACGTCGTCCAACCAGCCAAACACGTACAGGACGGCAACCGGAATCGCGATCCACTTGACGAGGGCTTGGATTAACGGATCCCTGACGAAGCGGGTGATTGCAGAGTAAAGCAGGAAGACCACTGCCAGACTCTGGCAGACCCGCACCAGCCAGCTTTGCCCCACGGCCGCCGCGCTCACGGCAACGGCGATGCCCAGCGCGAGGAGGGTGAGCAGCGGGAACAGCAGATCGCGGCCCCGGTAGATGCCACGTCTGAGTGGCAGCCATGCACCCGTCGCCGGTTCGGTCGACAGCAGCGATGAATGCCTCCGGAGCGCCCCGGCAGTGGAATAGGCGACGACGACCGCCAGAATCGCCAATGCGACCTGTGCGTAGAACTGTGGGCTGCCCAACCAATCGAGCAAGGATGAGAAAAGCTGACCAAAGCGCGCTTTAAACGAAGCCATGTCCACCATCGATCTCCCCCGGAATTCGTGCCCGGATCCGTCGTCGCGAAACACCGGCAGAGGTCCGCGACGCAGCCGTCCGCGGATTTTGCGAAGCCCGTGCGTAGACGTCAAAAATTCGGTTTCAGGCACTCGGCATGACGGGATTGCCCTGCTTGACTGCACTCCCCTCGTGTCAGCACTCTGCGTCGCAGTCGCGTGGTCAGAGAAGCAACTCCTCGCGACGCCTCTGCAAACGACAGAGGCGCGCGGTCCGCAGCGACAACGGAGGAGACATTGATGAGCAAGACCGCCACGACGGTTGCGCCCGGCATCCACCAGCCACGTGAAGACGTGACCGAGCTGGAATTGCGCGATGCGGGCGTCGACCTGAGCAGAGACTTTCCCGATTCCACCGCCGCCGACTTCAAGCGCTACCCGGTGCTTTCGGAAGGCGGCTGGTTCATGGTCATCAAGCACCAGCGGACGCTCGCAAGCGTGAGCCGCCGGCCGTGGAAACTGCTGGGCCCGGTGGCGCTCACTTCCGACGGCCTTTCCCTGGAATAAACCTTCAACCCAAAACCATCATTTCCGCGAAGGTGGGAATCCAGACTATCAGTCCAGACGTCGGTGGGAGTTGCGAGCGAAAGCTGGATGCCGGCCTTTGCAGGCATGACGGTCCGAAATAGAACTCAGTTTCCCGCCGGCGCAGGACCAGGAGTTGCACATGATGATCGGGGTAGACGTGGGCGGAACGTTCACGGACGTGGTGGCGATCTCGAAGGGCGGAATCCGCACGGTCAAGGTCGCGACCGATGTGCGCAATACCGAGAAGGGCGTGATCCAGGGCGCCCGGGAAGCCGGGGTGGAAGCGGCCACGGTCTTCAACCACGCGAGCACACACGGGCTCAACGCGGTCATCACGCGCCGGCTGCCGAAGATCGCGTTCCTGACCACGCTCGGGCATCGTGACATCCTCGATGTGGGTCGCGTCTGGCGACCGCCCAACGATCTGACCAACCCGCACTGGCGCCGCTCCTTCGGCGACGCCGACCGGCCGCTGGTGCCGCGTTATCTCCGGCGCGGCATTCGCGAACGCATCGCCGCCAGCGGCGACGTGCTGATTCCGCTGGACGAGGCGCAGGCACGCGCCGAGCTGGAAGTGCTGAAACGCTGCAACGTACAGGGCGTGGCCATCTGCCTGCTCAACGCCTATGTCACGCATCGCCACGAAGAGCGTCTGCGCGAACTGGTGCGCGACGTGCTCGGCCCGATTCCTTGTTCGATCTCCAGCGAGGTCTCGCCGCTGGCCAAGGAATTCGCGCGCGCCTCGACCACGGTCATCGACGTGTTCATGAACCTGATCTACGGCGCATATACCACGCGCCTCGACGCCGGCTTGCGCGAGCTGGGATTTAAGGGCGGCCTCAATTATGCGAACTGCGCCGCGCAACTGATTCCGGCGGATGTGGCGATGAAGCGTCCGTTCGAAATCGTGTTCGCCGGTCCCGCCGCGGGCACGGTGGCCAGCGCGCACTTCGGCGCCATGATCGGCACCCACAACCTGATGTGCGTGGACGTTGGCGGCACCTCGTGCGACATCAGCCTGGTCACGGAAGGCAAGCCTTTCGTCAACACCACCTTCCAGCTCGAACACGATCTCATCGTCAACGCGCTGTCCATCGAGGTGTCCAGCATCGGCGCCGGTGGCGGCAGTCTCGTGACCATCAGCGCCGCGGGCGAGTTGCAGGTGGGGCCGGGCAGCGCGGGCGCGGACCCCGGCCCGGCTTGCTACGGCAAGGGCGGCAAAGTGCCGGCGATGACGGATGCCTGCCTGCTGATCGGCATCATCGACGCCGGCGGGTTTGCCGGCGGGCGTATGAAGCTCGATGCGGCACTGTCGAAAAAAGCGTTCGAGGAACTGGAGACGGTGATCCCGTTCGACGAACGCATCCGCTACGCCTACAACGTCGGCGCCAACAACATCGCCGAGGGCGTCACCAACATCGCGATCCAGCACGGCATCGACCCGCGCGACTACAGCCTCGTCGCGTTCGGCGCGGCGGGCCCCATGCTGATGCCCGCGGTGCTGGAACTGGTACACGCGGCCGAGGTGATCGTGCCGCCGCATCCCGGCCTGTTCTCGGCGCTCGGCCTGGTGAGTTCGGATCAGGTGTACGGCGATAGCCGCAGCGCCTACACGACGCTCACCGCAGACGCCGCACCTTCTATCAATCGGGTGTACGAGGACATGGAAGCACGACTGCGCGAGCAACTGGCGGACGCGGGTCGCGAGCTGCACATCGTGCGTGCCTTCGACGGGCGACTCGTAGGCCAGACCTGGGAAACGCCGTTCATCGAAGTGCCGTCCGGCACCATCGACGCAGCGGCCGTGGCGCAGATGATCCGGAGCTTTCACGACGTCTACCAGAGCCGCTCCGGCAATCGCTTCGAGATGATGCCGGTGCAGGGCGTGACCTATCGCGTGGAAGCGGTGCTGTCCGCAGAGAAGGTGGAATACCCCAAACTGCCGCGGCGCGAGGGTGCAGCGCTGAAGCCGAAGCGAAGCATCGAGCTGAAGTATCTCGCCGAAACGCCGATTCCGGCCCTTGAGTACGAGCGCGCCGATCTGTGCTTCGACGACGAGATCACCGGCCCCGCGATTGTCCGCGAGCCGCTATCCACGACGTTCATGTTGCCGGGCCAAACCTTGAGAGTCGGCGAGTACGGCGAGATGCATATTCGCCCGAGCAAGCGCGGAGGGAAAATGTCATGAAGTGCACAAGCGCCAACCCAACAACGCCGTCATTCCCGCGCAGGCGGGAACCCAGTCTCGCAGTCCCAACGGACGCGGGCGCTTCGAACGGCAACTGGATTTCCGCTTTCGCGGGGGTCATTCCGACCAAAGGAAAGACGAAGTTTGATCTGCCGGCGGTATCGCCAGGACGAGGGTCTTACTAATGGAGGCCAGCACTCCCACCTCGCTGCGCGATCTGAGCGCGGAGCAGTTCGAGCACATCTACAAGGCCGACCGCTTCACCATCGCCGTGCTCGCCAGTCGCATGCGCTACGTCGTGCGCCACATGAGCACCGGTCTGTTGACCAATGCGTTCTCGCTGATTCTGCGCGATTGGTACGACTTCTCGGCCACCATCTCCGGCCCGCCGGAACTCGACTACCCGATGAGCACGGTCAGCGACAGCCTGCTGCTGTTCATGGGCACCATGCCGGAGGCGCTGCGCAACTGCATCACCGAATACGGCGTGGAGCGGCTGCAACCGGGCGATGTGGTGATCTGCAACGACCCGTATCGCACTGGTACGCACGTCAACGATCTGGCCTTCATCCGGCCGATTTTCTTCGAGGGGAAAATCGCCTCCTTCGTGTCCATGCGCGCGCACCAGCTCGACATGGGCGGCATCGTCCCGGCCGGCTTCAGCGGCGGCAAGCGCAATACCTACGAGACCGGCCTGGTCATTCCGCCGACCCTGCTCTACAGCCGCGACAAGCCGGTCAAATCCGCGTTCAACCTGATCTTCGACAACTGCCGCTTCTCCGGCCTGCTGCTGCCCGACATCAAATCGCTCTATCAGAGCCTGGTGCTCGGAGACCGGCTGCTCTGCGAGAGCGTTCAGCGCTATGGCATCGACGCCTACCTGGGCGCCATCCGTTATAGCTGCGATGTCTCCGCCGAAGCCATGCGCGACGCCATCCGCACCAAGATTCCGGACGGCGTTTACGAGGCCGAAGAGAGCGTGGACGCCGACGGCGTGAACGCGAGCCTCGAATACAGGGTCAAGCTCAAGCTCACGAAGTACGGCGATCGCATCGAGTGCGACTTGAGCGGCACCTCTTGCCAAGCGCGCACCAGCATCAACTCCGGCCCGCTCGACGCGAAGACCTCGGTCGGCGTGGCGCTGAAGATGCTGATCGAACAGGCCGCGCCTTTTTCTTCCGGCCTGTACCGCAACATCGACGTGGTCATTCCGCCCGGCACGATCTGCAGCGCCACACCGCCGGACGGCGCAATCTTCCTGTACTGGGAATCCTCGATCCAGGTGCTGTCCTGCGTCTACCGCGCGCTGGAAAAAGTGCTCGGCGTGGACGCCATCGGCGGCGACTATTCCTCGCTGATGATTCACAACGGCAACGGCGTGAAGAACGGCGTGCCCTGGGTCACGGTCGCGCAATGCGGCGGCGAGCACGGCCCCTGGGGCGGCACCAAGCGCGGCGACGGCGACAGCTACACCGTGGAGCAGATGCTCAACAACATCGACCCGGCGACCGAGGCGATCGAAGCCGACGTGCCGGTGGTGGTGCTGCGCAAGGAGTACGCGGCCGACACCGCCGGACCCGGCGCGAATCGCGGCGGCGCGGCCGTCGTCAAGGACACGTTGTGGCTGACCGAAGCCGAGCACTGGTCGATGCCGCTGCACACCAAGACCTCGACGGGTTTTGGCGTCAACGGCGGACGCGATGGGCAATTGCAGGCGAGCTGGATGTTTCCGCCCGATGCTTTCGATGTCGCAGGTTCCCGCGACATCCTGCCAACCACACCATCGATCTACGCCAAGTCGGTGCCCGTGGCCGGCATGCTCGATCCCGAGACGAAGTGCCTCGATGCCGCGGGAGAATATTTCTACTTCGCCTCCACGCCAGTGTGGAAGACCAAGGCGAACTCGATGTTCCGCTACCAGACCTGCGGCGGCGGCGGATGGGGCAATCCGCTGGAGCGCGATCCCGAGCGCGTGAAGCGCGACGTGCGCGACGAGTACGTGAGCATCGAGGGCGCGTACCGCGACTACGGCGTCGTCATCAAGGGCGATCCGCGCAAGGATCCGGAGGGGCTGGTGGTGGATGCAGCGGCGACGGGTCGGCGGCGCATCGAAATGGCGCAGGCGCGTTGAGCGCCTAGTATCGCGGGAGACTCGAATCACCAACCCGTCATTCCCGCGGAGGCGCGTTCGGCCCCATCGGCGGTTGGATTTGCGGGCGAAAACTGGATGCCCGCCTTCGCGGGCACGACGATCTTTTAAGGAGAAGGCAAGTCATGAATCAGCCGAAGCAGAAAACGGAACTTAACCACCACTCCATCGTCATCGTCGGCGCCGGCGTCAGTGGCATCGCCACTGCGATCAAGCTGCGCGAACTCGGCATCGAGGATTTCATCGTCCTCGAACGCGCGAGCGGCCCCGGCGGCACTTGGCACAACTATCGGTATCCGGGACTGTCCTGCGACATCCCCTCGCACCTGTACTGCTACCGCTTCGAGCAGAAGTCGGACTGGACGCGTACACATGCGGGCCAGGAAGAAATCCGCGAGTACCTGGCCAACTGTGTCACCAAGTACCAGCTCGGCCCCTTCATTCGCTACAACACGGAAGTGAAGGCTGCGCGCTGGGACGACGATGCCAGGGAATGGACGCTCAGCCTTGCCGACGGAAAGGCGATTCGCTCGAACGTGTTCGTCAGCGCCATCGGCATGTTCAATGAAATCCTCTATCCGGACATCGCGGGGCTCAAGGACTTCGAGGGCCAGACTCTGCACAGCGCGCGATGGCCGGACCACGTCGATCTGCGGGGCAAGAGAGTCGCCGTCATCGGCACGGCCGCGAGCGCCATCCAGATGGTGCCGGAGATCGCGAAACAGGCCTCGCATCTCACGGTGTACCAGCGCAGCGCGAACTGGATTTTTCCCAAGGAAGACCGGCAGTTTTCCACTGGAGAACTGGAGACCTTCCGCAAGAATCCGGACGCCGGTCTGAAGCTGCGCAAGGACCTGTACGAATTCTTCGAGCTGTTCCTGCCCTTCGACAACGCCGACCTGATGCAGATGGTGGCGGACAAGGCGCGCGCCAATCTGGAGAACGTCAGGGACCCGGCGCTGCGGCAGAAGATGCTGCCGAACGTGCCGGTCTGCTCTCAGCGCCCGCTGTTCTCGGACGATTTTTACCCCACGTTCAACCGCATCAACGTCGAACTCGTGACCGAGACCATCGAGCGCATTACGGAAGTTGGCGTGACGACGTGCGATGGCGTCGAGCGCGCGACCGACGTGCTGGTGCTGGCAACTGGTTACGCCGCAAACAAGTTTCTCTCCGTCATCGAGGTCAGCGGCCGCAAGGGGCTGCGCCTGGCCGACGCCTGGCGAGACGGGCCGCAGGCCTACCTCGGCATGACGACCAGCGGCTTTCCCAACCTGTTCATGCTCTATGGGCCGAACACCAACAACGGCTCGCTCATCTACATGCTGGAAAGCCAGGCCGAGTACATTGCGAAGAAGATCGCGTACATGCGCGACCACGACATCGAATGGATGGATGTGCGGCGCGAGGTGATGGACCGCTACAACGAGGCGCTCCAGCGCGATCTGGATGCGGTGGAGGTCTGGCGCACCTACTCCACCAAGTACTACCGATCCTCCAGCGGCCGCATCGTCACGCAATGGCCGCACAACATGGGTGCCTACGAGGCGCGCACGACGACGCCGGACATCGAGGCCTTTGAGATCTCGCGCGCGAGAACCGTGGCGTGAGCGTCAACACGCCATTCTTTCAGTGAAGAGAAAACTGTTCGGATAGTGAGGAGCACGTCAATGAAAGCGCTGTCGCCAAGCGAGCCTCGAACCCGTTTCGACGTCGTGATCGTCGGCGCCGGCTTCGGCGGCCTCGTCACGCTCCACCGCGTTCGCCTGCAAGGACTCTCGGTGCGTCTGTTCGAGGCCGGTGCCGGCGTCGGCGGCACCTGGTACTGGAACCGCTATCCTGGCGCGCGCGTGGATATCGAGAGCATCGAATACTCCTTCTCGTTCGACGAAGGTTTGCAGAACGAGTGGCACTGGACCGAGCGCTATGCCGCGCAGCCGGAACTGGTGCGCTACATGAACCACGTCGCCGACCGCTTCAACATGCGGCCGGACATCGCGCTTTCGACGAAAGTAACGGCCGCCCATTTCGACGAGTCCACGGATCGCTGGGACGTGCAGACGGACCAGGGTGATAGGGTCAGCGCGAAGTACGTGATCATGGCAACGGGCTTTCTGTCCGCCGGCAACAAGCCCAAGTTCCCCGGTCTCGACAGCTTCAAGGGCAAGCAGTTCGAGACCTCGAAGTGGCCCGAGGGCGGGGTGGATTTCTCTGGCCAACGTGTGGCGGTGATTGGCACCGGATCGTCCGGCGTGCAGTGCATTCCCCTCATCGCGCAGCAGGCCAGGCACCTGACGGTATTCCAGCGCACGCCGGCGTTCAGCATTCCGCTGCGCAACGGGCCGATCAACCTGGACTTCGAGCAACGGGTCAAATCCGACTACCCCGCATGGCGCCGCCGGCAGCTTGCGGCACCGCTGGGCTTCGCGGCGATGCACTTCGACGCCGCGCCACCGACACCCGCGTCGGCGATGGACGTGACACATGAGGAGCGGATAGCCGATTACGAGAACCGCTGGAAGTCCGGCGGCCTGTGCTACTACAACGGCTACCCCGACCTGCTGGTCAACAAGGCGTCCAACGACACGCTCTCGGAATTCATCCGCGGAAAAATCCGCGAACGCGTCGGCGATCCGGCGCTGGCCGAGGTGCTGGTGCCGGACTATCCGATCATGACCAAGCGCCTGTGCGCGGACACCGGTTACTACGAGACCTACAAGCGCGACAACGTGACCCTGGTCTCGATCAAGAACACGCCGATCGAGGCGATCACGCCGGACGGCGTACAGGTCGCCGGCAAGGAACACGCGGTGGACAGCATCGTGTTTGCCACCGGCTTCGACGCCGTGACCGGCGCGATGAACAACATCGACATCCGCGGTCGCGCGGGCCGGACGATGAAGGAGCACTGGGTCAACGGTCCGCGCGCCTACCTGGGTTTGATGACCGTGGGTTTCCCCAACCTGTTCTACGTCGATGGTCCATGCAGCCCCGGCGCGCTGTTCAACCCGATCACGATCTGCGAATACCAGTCCGACTGGATCCTGCGCTGCATGACGCATGTGGGCTTCAGCAACAGCGCCTGCATCGAGGCGCAACTGGAACACGAGGACGCGTGGATGAAACACCTCAACGAAATCGGCGACGGCACGCTGCTGCCGCTGGTCAATAGCTGGTACTACGGCGCCAACATTCCGGGCAAGCCGCGCGTGATCCTGGCTTACCTCGGCGGCTACAAGTCGTACTCGGAGCAGTGCGGGCAGGGCGAGGCGAACGGGTACGAGAAATTCACATCGAGCGTAGCTCGATGCTGAAGGCTCATTTCACCGCCCCGAAAATTTCACTGCTCGCTTTTCGACGAACGCCGAAATTCCTTCCCGCGCATCGGCTGTAGAAGCGGCCCGCACAAGGCCTTGAGCCTCGTCTTCCAGTTGCGACTCGAAGGCCTGACCGAGCGAGCGGCTGAACAGGCGGCGAATCTCGCCGTAGGCCCGCGTCGGCCCCTGGCTGAGTAGGATCGCGGCCTTCTCGGCTTCGGCATGCAAGGCCGCATCGTCCACCACGTAATCGACCAGTCCGAGGCGCGCCGCTTCTTCAGCCCCCAGCATTTCCGCCGTCAGCACGAATCGACGCGCGCGCGCCAGCCCCATGCGCGAGGCAAGCCCGAAGCTGCCGCCCGCATCGATGCTGTAGCCGATCTGCGCGTAGTTGGCGCCGAACTTCGCGGACCGCGCGCCGAACACCAAGTCGCAATTGGCGACCAGGGAACAGCCGCCGCCCGCGCAGGTGGCATGCACCGCGGCCACGATGGGAGCGTCGAGGCGCGCAAGACGCCCCAGACCCATGTGCAGCTTGCCGGTCCAGTCGCGGATGACCTCCGGCAGGGTGTCGATCTTTTGGACCATCCCATTAATGTCACCGCCCACGCTGAAAAATCGGCCCTTCGCCGTCATCAGCACGGCGCGCACATCCTTGCGTCCTGCCAGTTCGTTGACGAAGCGGAGCCATTCGATACAGAACTTGCCGTTGATCGGATTGCCGGTATCGGGCTTATTCAGCGTCACCCGCGCGAGGCCATCGCGCACATCCAGGTGGATCGATTCGTTGGACATGCGTAGCTCTCTTCAGGACCAGTTTTCGAAGTGTAGCGAGCGAACACATTTGAAGCCGCTCGTGGGGAAGAACCCGAATAAATGTTCGGATTGCCACGCCACACGTGTGGTGATCCCCGCGCATTTGAGTCCCTTTCATCAGACATATTGAGACTTTTTGAGCTGCGAATCGGCGATTTCAGGCCTCCCCGACGGGCGGAGCACACACCTTCGGAGACTTTCCAAGAGATTCTGAGAATTCACACACACCTCGACTGAACTGATCGTCCTCGACACGGGTTTACTGTCGTTGGAGTCACCTCGACCGGTCCGTCACCTTTTATCAAGCCGTTCACGTGGAAATACCATCTTGGCCACCCATCCCAGGGATCTGTCCTGCCGATACCGGCGATAACGGCGTGTTATTGCCTCCTCTCAGGACCGTCTTTCGTAGTCCCGATGAGTCCTCTCAGGTGATCAAGCTCCGCCGACTTTGTTGGCGAGATTTGCAATCAACATTCCCTGATGGCTTGCGCCGGCAAGTTCGATCGCACTCGGCTGACGCTCGCCGGTTCCACCGGCGATCGTCGTCGCTCCGTACGGGCTGCCGCCAACGATCTCGGTCAGCGTCATCTGGCCCTGGTGGCTGTAGGGCAGGCCGACGATGGTCATGCCGAAATGCAGCAGGTTGGTGATGATGGAGAACAGGGTCTGTTCCTGCCCGCCGTGCTGAGTGGCGGTCGAGGTGAAGGCGCCCCCGATCTTTCCGTTGAGCGCGCCGCGTGCCCAAAGGCCTCCGGCCTGGTCGAGGAATGCCGCCATCTGCGAGGCCATGCGGCCGAAGCGCGTGGGGCATCCCACGATGATGGCGTCGTAGTCGGCAAGCTCCTCGACCTTGGCCACCGGCGCGGACTGGTCGAGCTTGAAGTGCGCCGATTGCGCGACCTCCAGCGGCGCTGTTTCCGGCACGCGCTTGAGATCGACGGTCGCACCGGTGGACCGTGCGCCTTCGGCCATTGCCTGCGCCATCTTCTCGATATGTCCGTACGACGAGTAATACAGCACGAGAATTTTTGCCACGATCATCTCCGCGTTGGATCAGTAGGCTGATCATCCGGGGTTCCGCGACGCGGGGATTGAACCTGCGTGCGGTTCACAGAACGGATTCGCGCTATGCCTTCTGCATTTCGGTCCCCTCGTCCAATCCGTGAGCACTTGATCGCGTCAGTATCGGAAGGCCAGAGATACTGGCGACCTCAAGCGATCATCATGAACAAGCTCACAGGCCTGGAAGTCATGCAGGCGATCCTCAATGGCCGTATCGAGGCGCCGACGATGTCGGCGACGATGGGATTCAAGCCCACGGAGATCGGACCCGGGTGCGCGGTATTCGAATGCGTGCCGGACGGGCGTCACCTCAATCCCATGGGCGGCGTACACGGCGGATATGCCGCAACGGTGCTCGATACGGTTACGGGCTGCGCGGTGCAGACCACGCTCGATGCGGGGGTGAGTTACGCCACCGTCGATCTCGCCGTGAAGATGCTGCGTGGACTGACGCCGGGTGCGATCTACCGCGCCGAAGGACGCATGTTGCATCGTTCGACGCGGCTTGGCGCATCCGAGGGTTCGCTGTTCGATGCGCAGGGACGCCTCTGCGCACACGCGACCTGCACCTGCATGATCCTGCCCGCTACACCGGCCTGATCACGCCGCATGTTGAAGACCGGCCGAGACCTGGGCGGCGCCGGCGAGGAGCCAGCCGCCGTCAACCGGCAGATAGGCGCCGCTGACAAAGTTCGCCAGGGGCGAGGCCAGGAACAGCGCGGCGTTGGCGATGTCCTGCGCAGTGCCCAGGCGTCCGAGCGGAATCGACTCTATGGCAGCGGCCTCCGCCTGCGGCGTCGGCGCCAGCCTCGACAGGCCCTCGGTGCCCGCTATCGGACCCGGGCTGATCGCGTTGACCCGTATGCCGGCGCGCCCCCATTCGAGCGCGAGCACGCGCGTCACCATGTCCACGCCGGCCTTTGCGGCGCAGACGTGCATCTGCAGCGCCATCGGCTGCTGCGACTGCGGCGCGGAGATGTTGATCACGGCGGCACCGGGCTTGCGCAGGTGGGGATAGGCGGCGCGCAGCACGTGGAAGGTGCCGAGCAGATCGATATCGACCACGGACTTGAACCCGTTCGGCGACAGATCGAGCGCCGCAGCCGGGAAATTTCCGGCGGCGCCGGACACCAGCACGTCGATCTCGCCGAACTCGTCGCGGGTCTGCTGCAGGGCGAGGGCCACCGAACCGTAATCACGGACGTCGGCGGCATAACCGGAAACCTGCGTTCCAAAAATACGAAGCTGTTCGACGGCGCGGTCAACCTTGTCCTGCTTGCGGCTCAGCACGGCGACGCGGGCGCCGTGCCGTGCGAAGGCCTCTGCGATGCCCAGGTTGATGCCGCTGGTGCCGCCCGCGATGAACACGTTCTTCTGGCTGAAATCGAAAAGTGAATGCATCGGTAGTCCCCGTTGATCTGGCAGACGCAGCCTGCGGTGAGGTTCCTTCGCGCGCATTGGCATTTGTTAACGCGCAGCGACCCAGGGTTCGCGCAGCATCCATCGCCTCATCAACCGGAGCCGGCCCATGACCCACGTCTACCAACTGCTACGCGAGTCCGCCCTGGCCCAGGGCACGCTCACCGCGCTGACCTTCGTCGAGCGGCTGAAGCCGGTCCCGGCCGAAAGCCCGACCAGCTACGCGAGGCTGCTGCACGCGGTGCGACGCACGGCAAGATTGATTCGCGCACAACTCGGCGAGTCGCGCGGCACGGTGTCGCTGCTGCTGCCCAACATCCCGCAGGCACAGGCGATCCTATGGGCTGCGGAAACCGTGGGCGTCGCGCAGCCGCTGAACCCGATGCTCAGCGAGGCCGCGCTGTTCGAACTGCTGCGCAAGGCCGAGAGCCGCGTGATCTTCGCGCCGGGGCCGCAAGCGGGGTCGGACCTGTGGCAAAAGGTCCTAGCCGTCGCAGCGCGCCTTCCGGTCCGTCCTGCGGTCTACAGCGTGGATGTCGCGGGACCGGACCCCGAGCGGCATTACGACCGCGCGCTCGAACGCCACTCAGGTGAAGAGTTGCCGGACACCTGGCTGCCGGCGAGTGGCAGCGAGATCGCCGCGATCTTCCACACCGGCGGTACTACCGGCACGCCGCGACTCGCTCTGCATACGCACGCGAATCAGGTTGCGGCCGCGCGACACGCGGCAGCGGGTCTGGGCCTCGTGCCCGGCGAGGCGATCATCAATGGCCTACCGTTGTTCCATGTGGCGGGCGCCATCGTGTGCAGCCTCGCGCCGCTATCCGTCGGCGCGAACATCGTGCTCGCGACCGCCGCCGGCTTCCGCAATCCCGAAGTCGTGCACGAATTCTGGGCCCTGGTGGCCCGTCACCGCGTCGTCGTCGGCGGGGCGATTCCGACCTCTCTCTCCGCCATCGCCCAGGTACCAACCGGCGGGGCGAATCTGCGCAGCCTGCATTACTTCCTGACCGGTGGCGCGCCGGTGCCGGAGTCGATCGCTGCGGCGCTGCACCGCCTGACCGCACGACCGACCTACCAGATGTACGGGCTCACCGAATGCGCGGGCGTGGTCACCGTGCCCGGCGTCGATAAGGACCCGGTGCCCGGCAGCGCGGGTCGTGTCGTGGCGCCGGTCGAAGTGCGGATCGACGGGGCCATCAGCGGCGAGATCTGCGTGCGCGGTCCCAGCGTGTTCGCCGGCTATCTTGGCGAGCCCAGTCCGGTGTCAGCGGAGGGCTGGCTTCGGACCGGTGACCTGGGTCGTCTCGACGCGCAGGGCAATCTCTTCATCACCGGTCGCGCCAAGGACCTCATCATTCGCGGTGGTCACAACATCGATCCGGCGATGATCGAATCCTGCCTGGAGTCGCACCCGGAGGTGCTGATGGCGGCGGCCGTGGGCTGGCCGGATGCCTACGCGGGCGAACTACCGGTGGCCTACGTGCAACTGCGCGCACAGGCGACCAGTGACGCGGAGTCTCTGCGTGAGTTTGCGCTCGCCCACATCGACGAACGGCCGGCAGCGCCCAAGCGCGTCATCGTGCTCGACTCGCTGCCACTGACAACGGTTGGAAAAATTCACAAGCCGAGCCTGCGCGCGATGGCGGCCCGCGACGCTGTGCGCGAGGTGCTCTGCGCGCGTTTTCCCGAGCTGGTGCTGGAGATTGCAGCCGCGCAGAACGCTCAGGGCGAGCTGGAGGTGACCGTGACCTCGGAGCATGCAACGCAAAGCCTTCGTGAACTCTGCGAGGACCTGGCGGCGAGCCTGAGGCTGCGTATTCGTCTGGATGTCAGCGCGCCTTCTTCTGCTTGAGACGCGACAGCGAGACCGGGTCCATGCCCAGGTAGGACGCAACCTGGTACTGCGGCACGCGCTCCAGCAGCCAGGGCTCGTGCTCCTGCACCCAGCGATAGCGCGTCTCCATGTCGCCGGTCAGCAGCACGGCCTCGCGCTGCTCGTTGCGCATCAGGATGTACGCCGTGAAGCGATGCACGAAGGTATCGAGCAGCGGGAAGCGTCGGGCGAGGGCGAAGAACGGCGCCAGGGGCGTGGCGCCCAGAAGGCTGTCCTCGCTGACATCGATGGAGAAGGGCGCGGGGCCCCGGCTGAAGATGGCGCTCATCGAGCCGACGAGTCCGCCCTCGCGGAAGAACGCCTTGTTGCGCTCGCGACCGTCGAAGCTGGTGTAGTAGTAGCGGCAGACGCCGCGCATGATGATCCAGCAGTGCGTGGGGACATCGCCGGCCTGCAGCACGATCTTCCCGCGCGCAAACTGGCGCGGTTCGATCAGATCGGCCCAGGCTTGCGCAAGAGCCTCGTCGGCGATATCGAATCGGGCGAGTTGGGCGCGGGTGGCGGCAAGGAGATCGGGCATACGCGATAGGCTAGACGAAGGTGACCGCGAGGCAAGGGGGCGCGGACTCATGACAACTGACACATCGCGGCGCGCGAACCGACACGTCGCGGGCACCGGAACGGTCCAGGATGCTGCTCTGGCCACACTTGATACCCGGAAGGCCGGGCGTATGAGTTCTGCATCGACGACGTCGAGGAACCTTCACGTACTCGTCGTGGACGACGATCCCCTCGTTCGCCAGCTCATCACGGATTATCTCGGCGACTACGAGATCCGGGTCAGCGCGCTCGACGGCGGTCGCCGCATTATCGAAGTGCTGGAAAAAGAGGTCATCGACCTGCTGATTCTCGACCTCAAGTTGCCAGGCGAGGACGGCATGCAGATCGTGCGCCGTCTGCGCGAGACCTGGGACCTGCCCATCATCATGCTCACAGGCCGCAAGGAAGAGGCGGACCGCGTGATGGGCCTGGAAACCGGCGCCGACGATTACCTCACCAAGCCGTTCTCGCCGCGCGAACTGCTGGCGCGCATCCGCGCATTGGTGCGACGCGCTCATGCGCAGGAAACGGTGAGCGATACGCTGGCCAAGGTGCGTGCCTTTCGCTTTGCGGGCTGGGAACTGAATCTGCGTCTGCGCCGGCTCAAGTCCCCGTCGGGCGAGCCGGTGAATCTCTCCAACGGCGAGCTCAACCTGCTGGTCGCCTTTGTCTCCGCGCCACAGCACGTGCTCACGCGCGAGCAATTGCTGGACCTGTCGCGGTTGCACAATGATGAGGTATACGACCGCTCCATCGACGTGCAGGTGGGGCGGCTGCGACGCAAGCTCGCTGCCGCCGGCGGTAGCGAGCTGATCCAGACCGAGCGCGGCGCCGGCTACGTGTTCACCGCCGCGGTCGAACCGGTGCGCTGATCGGTGATCCGTTTCCGCCGCGCGTCAGGCATCGCGGTGCAGATGTCGCCTGACACGCAAGGCTGAAAGTCCGACAAGGTCCGGACAAGTCCGCAGTCCACGCTCCTTCCAGGTTCCACGCAACGGGGAGCGGGATCATGCGAATGGATGCGCCGGAGTTTGGTTTCAAGCCTGCATCGAGTCAGGCACCGATGTTCGTGGATCTTCCGGGGAGCGAGATGCCTGCGCTGCCTCGTCCCACGATGCCGCAGGGCCTGGGTCGCCGCGCGCTGATGCGCGCCTGCCTGTTCATGGAGACTCATCTCGGCGAACCACTGAGCCTGGAGGCCATCGCGCGTGCCGCCTGCGTCAGTCGTTCGCATTTCGCGCGCATGTTCCGGCTCAGCACCGGACGCACCGTGATGGAGTACCTGCTGGAACGCCGACTCGAACGCGCGCGGCATATGCTCGAGCAGGAGGAGCGTTCCATTGCCGAGGTATCGAGTCTGCTCGGCTTCTGTGACCAGAGTCATTTCTGCCGTGTGTTCCGCCGCGCCACTGGCACCACACCGCGGCGCTACGCCCAGGCCCACGCGGCAATCGGAGATTTGAGCCCATGATCGATTCCATCGAAAAGGACTGCACCGGCCTGTTGCTGGTGGACCCCTACAACGATTTTCTCAGCGAGGGCGGCAAGCTCTGGCCGCTGGTCAAAGCGGTGGCCGAACCGCTGGACCTGATCGAGCACCTGCGCCAGATCGTCGGCGCCGCACGCCCCGCGGGGCTGCGCATCTTCGTCGTGCCGCATCACCGCGCCGAGCCCGGCGACTTCGCGAGCTGGAAGTTTCCCAATCCAGACCAGCTCGGGAGCAGCCGCTTGCAGGTATTCGGCAAGGGCACCTGGGGCGGCGAGTGGCACCCGGATTTCGTGCCGCAGTCGCAGGACATCGTGATCAAGGAACACTGGGCGCAGAACGGTTTTGCCAACACCGATCTCGATCAGCAGCTCAAGCAGCACGGCGTGCAGCGCGTGATCGTAATCGGCCTGCTCGCCAACACCTGCATCGAATCCACCGCGCGCGGCGCGATGGAACTGGGTTACCACGTGACCCTGGTCAAGGACGCCACGGCGGCCTTCAGCGCGGACCGCATGCACGCCGCGCACGTGCTCAACGGTCCCAACTACGCGCACAGTATTGTCAGCACCCGCGAGCTGCTGGACAGCCTCGCGGCCTGATTGTCCCAAAGGAGAAATCGAGATGAAGATCAAGCGTCGCGGATCAGTGGTCTGGCAGGGCGGTATCAAGGACGGCAAGGGCGCGATCTCTACCGAGAGCGGCGCGCTCAAGGACTATCCCTACGGCTTCGCCAGCCGTTTCGAAGGTAAAGCCGGCAGCAACCCGGAGGAGCTGATCGCGGCCGGTCACGCGGCCTGCTTCACGATGGCTCTGTCGCTGATCCTGGGCCAGTCGAATCTCGTCGCCGAACAGATGGACACTTCGGCCACCGTGACCTTGGAACAGGTCGAAGGCGGCTACGCAATCACCGCAGTGCATCTCGATCTGCGTGCGCGGGTTCCTGGTGCGGACACGGAAACATTTCAGCGACTCGCCGGGATGGCCAAGCTCGGCTGCCCGGTGTCCAAGCTCTTCAAGGCCGAGATCACGCTGGACGCGACGCTGCTCGCGTAAGCGAGCGGCGCCGATTCAAGGGGGCGCGTTCGCGGCGAAGGGACGCATCTGGTCCGACAGCGCCTTCGCGAATGCAGGGCGGGATTCGCAGCGCCGCTGGTAGGCCGCGAGCACCGGCGATTCCGCTACGAGTTCGGTGTGGCGCAGGATGCGCAGTACGGTCGTCATCAGAATGTCGGCGGCGCTGAATCGGCCTTCCAGGTAGTCGCGCGTTCCGAGACCTCGCGCGAGATCAGCCAGGCGTCCCCTCACCCGATCCGCGACGGCCGGGCGTCGCTGTTGCGCCCAGGATTCGCGGGCGTTGAAAAGGTCGATCTCCGCGAGATTCTGGATCGCCGGCTCGATCGAGTTCAGTGCCGCGAACATCCAGGTCTTCACACGCGCGGCGGCCGCGGGGTCGGACGGCAGCAGCGCCTCGCAGCCCTCGGCGACGTGTAGCACGATGGCGCCGGACTCGAACAGCCGCAGCCCGCCTTCCTCGTAGGTGGGTACCTGACCGAAGGGTTGCAGGCTGCGATACACCTCGGAGCTTTGATCCTCGGGGCCGATGAGATGTTCTTCATAGGCGAGGCCGGCCTCCTCCAGCGCCCAGCGTACGCGCAGGTCGCGCACGAGCCCCTGCGCGAATGGAGGCACCCAGCGAAACGCGCTGACCTTGATCTGATTCATGTCTGTCTCCTGAGAACGATGCGAGGGTCGATGCGTCGCTGCGCGGTTCAAGCTGCGAAGTGCGCGGCAAGTAGTTCGAGTGCCTGCGTCCAGCCCTGGTCATGCTCGCGCACGGCGGTCTCGTCCGGCAGACGTTCCTGCGTCAGCAGGATCTCGGTGCCGCCGTCGCGCGCGTGGAATTCGACGCTGACGCGCGAATCGCTGTGATGGGTTGCCGGCGAGGCCCAGGTGAAAACCAGCCGTCGCGGCCGGTCGATGACTTCGTAGATGCCGATGTGGCGGATCGGGCCGTCGGCAGCATGCATCACGATCTCGTAAGTGCCACCGACGCGGGCGTCGACTCTTGCGGTCGTGCGCGGAATGGCGCCGGGGCGCATCCACACGGCGAGCGCCTCTGCACTCAACCAGGCGTCGAAGACATCGCGCACCGGGGCCTGGATGATTCGGCGGACCGTCAGCATGGGGGGCGTGAGCACAGTGTTCATTGGCGTTTCCTCTTGGTGGTGGCGCGCGGCCGTTTGCGAGTGACGTAGCGGTCCAGTGCGGCAAGTCGGTCTTCCCAGAACTGGCGGTAGTGATCGATCCACTTCGCAGCGTCTGCGAGCTGCGCGGCGTTCAGTGACAGCACGTGATCGCGTCCCACCACCGTGCGATGAACCAGCCTCGCGCCTTCCAGCACGCGGATGTGCTTGGAGGTGGAGTTGAGCGAGATCGGGAAGTCTGCGGCGAGCTCGGTCACGCGGGCATCGGCCAGCGCCAGCCGCGCGAGGATGGCCCTTCGCGTGGGATCGGCGACCGCGCCGAACACGGCATCGAGTCGCGAAGATTTATATTCATCCATAAGGGTGAATATAGGCTGAGCGTCTGAGTGGGTCAAGGGCAGGGCGCGTGCTGAGATTCCGCACTCAGGTTCAATCCTTGCGCCCTGGGCGCGGCGATAGTCGCTCCGACTTCTGGGACGCGAATCGCAATGAACCGGGAAACTCTGCTCGCATCGCCCAACCGTCCGTCGCTCCCGGGATCGCGGGGTCGGGCGCGGCCCGGGATTATTTCGCTGACCCTCGCGACGCTGGTTCTCGCGGTCGCTTGTTCCGCTCCGTCGCCTCCGGCACCGACACCGCCGGAAGTCTCCGCCGCAAAAGTGATCCAGAAGAAGATCAAGGACTGGGACGAGTTCACGGGACGACTCGAGGCGGTCGAGCACGTGGAGATCCGCCCACGTGTCTCGGGGTACATCGATTCCGTGAACTTCACCGAGGGGCGGATCGTGGCGAAGGACGAACTACTGTTCGTGATCGACCCGCGGCCCTATCAGGCGGACTACGATCGCGCCGCGGCAGAACTGGCGCGCAGCCGCACGGCGCTGAAACTCTCCTCGCTGGAGTTGCAGCGCGTGCAGAAGATGCGCGACACCGGCGCCGTGTCGCAGGAAGAACTCGATCAGCGCGAGAGCGCGCTGGCGCAGGCGGAGGCGAACGTCGCCGGCGCCAAGGCTGCTGTCGACGCGGCGTCCTTGAATCTTTCGTTCACGCGCGTCAGCAGCCCCATTGATGGCCGCATCGGCCGCGCGGAGATCACGCGCGGCAATCTTGTCTCCGGCGGAGCCACGGGCGGAACGCTGCTCACGACGGTGGTCTCGATCGACCCGATCTACCTGTACTTCGAAGCCGACGAGCAGAGCTTTCTCGGATATGCGCGCAAGGTGCGCCAGGGCACGCTGCCCAGTTCGCGCGAAGTGCAGAACCCTCTGGAACTCGGCCTTGCGGACGAGCCGGGCTTTCCGCATCCCGGCTTCATCGACTTCGTTGACAACCAGTTGAATCCGGACACCGGCACCATCCGTGGCCGCGGCGTGTTTGCCAACAAGGATCGCCTCCTGACGCCGGGCATGTTTGGCCGCGTACGCATGCTGGCCAGCGGGGACTACGACGCCATCATGGTGGACGACCGCGCCATCGGCACCGACCAGAGCCAGACCTTCGTGCTGGTGATCGATGCGGATAGCGAGCTCGTGTATCGACCCGTGAAACTCGGGCGGCTCGTCGACGGTTTGCGCGTCATCCGTGAAGGACTCGCAGCGAACGAGACCATCGTGGTCAACGGACTGCAGAGAGTCCGCCCAGGTATGCCGGTGAGTCCGAAACTCGTCGCGATGGAGCCCGCGCCTGCAACGCTGCCGGTCGTGGCAGCAGACGGAACGCGGCCATGAACCCCTCGTTCTTCATCGAGCGGCCGATCTTCGCGACGGTCTTGGCCATCGTCATCACGCTGGCCGGACTGGTCGCGATACCGGCGTTGCCGATCAGCGAATACCCTCAGATCGTGCCGCCCACCGTCGTGGTCGGCGGCAGCTTTCCCGGTGCGTCTGCCAAGACCGTGGGCGAGACCGTGATCTCCCCACTGGAGCAGGAGATCAACGGCGTCGAGAACATGCTGTACATGAACTCGCAGGCCCTGGCCGACGGCAGCTACACGCTCACGGTGACGTTCAAGCTCGGCACCGACCTGGATACTGCGCAGGTGCAGGTGCAGAACCGCGTCGCGCAGGCCCTGCCGCGGCTGCCGGACCTCGTACGCGCGCTGGGCGTGACCACACGCAAGCAGTCGCCCGACCTGACGATGGTGCTGTTCCTGTCGTCGCCGGACGGTCGCTACGACTCCTTGTACCTGCGCAACTTCGCGCTGATCCGCGTGCGCGACACGCTCGCGCGACTGCCGGGCATGGGCAGCGTGCAGATCTTCGGCGCCGGGGACTACGCGATGCGCCTGTGGTTAGACCCCGGCAAGATCGCCGCGCGCAACATGACGGTGGACGACGTGCTCCTCGCAGTGCGCGAGCAGAACGTCCAGGTTGCTGCCGGTGTCGTCGGCGGCCAGCCCGCGGTCCCGGGCACCGAGTTTCAGTACACCGTGAACACGCAGGGTCGGCTGGAAACCGAGGCTGAGTTCGGAGAGATCATCGTCAAGGTCGGCGAGGACAGCGAGGTCGTGCACCTGCGCGAAGTCGCGCGTATAGAACTGGGGCCGGAAACCTACGCGCTGCGCAGCATGCTCAACGGCCAGTCGGCGGTGGCGCTTCCCATCTTCCAGTTGCCGGGCGCCAATTCCATCGAGCTGTCGGATCGCGTGCGCGCGACGATGGCGGAACTGGCGAAGAGTTTTCCCGAAGGAGTCGAGTACGCGATTCCCTACGACCCGACGATCTTCGTGCGCAGCTCGATCAAGTCGGTGGTGACGACGCTGCTGGAAGCGGTTGCGCTGGTGGTGCTGGTGGTATTGATCTTCCTGCAGACCTGGCGCGCGACCGTGATCCCGCTGGTGGCGGTGCCGGTGGCGATCATCGGCACCATGGCCGCGCTGTCGCTGCTCGGCTTCAACATCAACGCGCTCACCCTGTTCGGGCTCGTGCTGGCGACGGGCATCGTGGTGGACGATGCGATCGTCGTGGTAGAGAACGTGGAGCGCAAGATCGAGGAGGGCATGGCGCCGAAGGCCGCGGCACACGCGGCGATGGCCGAGGTCACGCGACCGATTCTGTCGATCATGCTGGTGCTGTGCGCGGTATTCGTGCCGGTGGCCTTTATCACCGGATTGACCGGCGAATTCTACCGCCAGTTCGCCGTCACCATCGCCGCCAGCACGATCATCTCCACGGTCAATTCGCTGACCCTCTCGCCTGCGCTCGCCGCCTTGCTGCTGCGTCCACATGGCGCGCCGCCGGACGCGCTGCAGCGCCTGCTCAACCGCAGCTTCGGCTGGTTCTTCTCCCGCTTCAACCGCTTCTTCAATCGCGCCGCAGACGGCTACGCGCACAGCGTCTGTCGCGTCACGCGACATCGCAAGGCGGCGCTCACCGTGTTCGTGCTGCTGCTGGGCGCGACGTGGCTGATATTCCGCGTCGTGCCCGGCGGCTTTGTGCCTGGCCAGGACAAGCAATACCTGATCGCGTTTGCGCAGTTGCCCAACGCCGCCTCGCTGGACCGCACCGAGTCCGTCGTCAAGCGCATGTCGGCGCTGGCGCTGGAGACGCCGGGCGTCACCGACGCCATCGGTTTTCCCGGCCTGTCGATCAACGGCTTCACCACCAGTTCGAACTCGGCGGTGATGTTCTTCTCGCTCGCCGCCTTTGAGGAGCGCAAGTCGAAAGAGCTCTCCGGCCCGGCGATCGCCGGTGCGCTCAACGCGAAGTTCTCGGGCATCGAGGACGCGTTCATCGCAGCGCTCTCGCCGCCGCCAGTGATCGGCCTCGGCACGACGGGCGGCTTCAAGCTCTACCTGGAGGATCGCAGCGCGCAGGGCTACGACGCGCTCTATGCCACCACGCAGGAATTCCTCGGCGAGCTGCGCAAGCAGCCGGAACTCAATCCCTGGGCCACCTACACCAGCTTCGAGATGAACGTGCCGCAGCTTTACGCCGACGTGGACCGCGTCAAGGCCAAGCACCAAGGCATCCCGCTGTCGAACATCTTCGAGACATTGCAGGTGTTCCTCGGCTCCGACTACATCAACGACTTCAACCGTTTCGGCCGTACGTTTCGTGTCTACGCCCAGGCCGACGCGGAATTCCGCGCCCGGCCCGAGCAGATCAGCAATCTGAAGACCCGCAACGCCGCCGGCGAGATGGTGCCGCTGGGCTCGCTGCTGCGGATGCGCGAGACCACCGGTCCTGATCGCGTCACCCACTACAACGTGTACCTCGCTGCCGACATCAACAGCGAGGCCGCGCCCGGCTACAGCTCCGGCCAGGCGCTTGCCGCGGCGGAGCGCGTGGCTGCCAAGGTGCTGCCGCCCGGCATGTCCTTTGAATGGACCGATCTCACTTTCCAGCAGCAGCTCGCCGGCAACACCGCGCTGATCGTGTTCCCGCTGTGCGTGTTGCTGGTGTTCCTGATTCTCTCCGCGCAGTACGAGAGCTGGGCGCTGCCGCTGGCGGTGATCCTGATCGTGCCGATGTGCCTGCTCAGCGCCATGCTCGGCGTGTGGCTGGTGGGCGCGGACAACAACATCTTCACGCAGATCGGTTTTATCGTGCTGGTGGGGCTGGCATGCAAGAACGCGATCCTCATCATCGAGTTCGCGCGTGAGAAGCTCGACGAAGGCGCGAGCCCCACGCGCGCTGCCATCGAGGCCTGCCGCATGCGCCTGCGGCCGATCCTGATGACCTCTTTCGCCTTCATCATGGGAGTTGTGCCGCTGGTGATCGCGACCGGTGCCGGCGCGGAGATGCGCCAAGCGATGGGCGTGGCGGTGTTCGCCGGGATGATTGGCGTTACCTTCTTCGGGTTGTTTCTCACGCCAGTGTTTTTCGTCGCCATCGAGACTTTCCTGCGCGGGCGGCAACACGTTCCGCAGATCGTGACCGGGCCGGAACCAGGCGCGCTGCAGGCAGTGCATACGTGAAGCGCGCGACGCCACTGCTTGCGCTGCTGTTCGCCGCCGGGCTCAACGCCTGCGCAGTCGGCCCTGACTACCGCGCGCCGGAGTCTCTGCCGGCGACGCAGTCCGGCACGTCCTTCGCCAATGCACAGCAAACGGGTCTGGTGGAGCAGCCGGTTGCGATCCGCTTCTGGTCCGGCTTCGCCGACACACAGCTCGATCAACTCGTCAGCGAATCGATCGCCGCCAATCACGACCTGCGCATCGCCGCTGCAAATCTTCGCGCCGCACGCGCCCTGCGTCGCCTGACCGGCTATGACCGCTATCCCACCGTGACGGCCGCGGCGGGCTACACGCATGGCCTGCAGAGCGAGAGCCAGTTGCCCGGCTTCGACCGTGACGCGCGCGAAGGTGATCGCTACGACGCCGGCTTCGATGCGATCTGGGAACTGGACGTCTTCGGCCGCGTGCGTCGCGGCGTGGAGGCCGCGCGCGCTGACGAAGAGGCTGGGCTTGCCGGTCTACAAGATGCGCAAGTGATCGTCACCGCCGAGGTCGCACGCAATTACTTGGTGCTGCGCGGCCTGCAGGACCAGCTCGGTGTCGCGCGTCGCAACGCAGAGAACCAGACGCGGTCGCTCGGCATCACGCGCACGCGGCTCGAAGCCGGTCGTGGCAACGAGCTGGACACTGCCAGGGCCGAGGCGCAGTTGCGCACTACGCAGGCCAACATCCCGGTGCTGGAAGCGGCCATCGCGCGCAGCATTCACCGCCTCGCCGTGCTCGCGGGCCGGCCACCGGATGCGCTGCGCGATCGCCTGTCCCCGGTCCAGTCCGTGCCCGTGCTGCCAGCGATGAACGCCATCGGCACGCCGGAGGCGCTGCTGCGACGCCGGCCCGACATCCGCGTGGCCGAACGCAATCTCGCCGCCGCGACGGCACGCATCGGCGTGGCCGTCGGCGACCTGTTTCCGAAGATCAGCTTCATCGGCAGCATCGGTTACAACGCCGGCCACGTGGACGACTTCGGAGATTCACGGGCAGAGACTTACGCATTCGGTCCGAGCATCTCCTGGGCGGCGCTGGACCTGGGCCGCGTGCGTGCACGCATCGAAGCGGCCGAGGCGCGCAGCGAAGCCGCGCTCGCGCGTTACGAGCAGACCGTGCTCGGCGCGCTGGAGGAGACCGAGAGCGCGCTGGTGACCTACGGCCGCGCGCTGGAACGCCGTCGAACACTGGAGCAGGCCGCCGCTGCGAGCGGCAAGGCGGCACGTCTGGCTGGCGAGCGCTTCGAAGGCGGTCTCACCGATTTTCTCGACGTGCTCGATTCGGAGCGCGGCGTGCTGCAGGCCGAAGACCTGCTGGCGCAGAGCCGCACCGACGTCGCGACCTCTCTTATCGCGGTCTACAAAGCGCTCGGCGGCGGATGGGTGGAAGCGGCGCCGATGGCGCTCGCGGGCGCCACAAGCGAAACCACGCGGGGCAACTGAAAATCAGGAGGGACCTATGCGTTATCGAAGCTTCGGCCGTCGCGCCGGCCTGCGTGTTTCCGAGCTGGCATTGGGAACCGGAAATTTTGGAACGGGATGGGGTCACGGCGCAGAACCTGCCGAGGCCCGTCGAATGCTTGATCGCTACGCCGAGGCGGGCGGCAACTTCATCGACACCGCAGATAACTACCAGCTTGGCCAGTCCGAATCCCTGCTCGGCGAGTTTCTCGCCGGGCAACGCGATCGCTTCGTGCTGGCGAGCAAGTTCAGTCTCGGCATTGCGCCGGGTGGTGGCGACGGCCTGCTCGCGACCGGCAACGGCCGCAAGACCATGACCCGCGCCGTCGAGGCCAGTCTGAAGCGTCTCAAGACCGACTACCTCGATCTGTACTGGGCGCATCTGCCGGATGGCGTGACGCTCACCGAGGAAATCCTGCGGGGTTTCGATGACCTCGCGCGCAGCGGCAAGATCCTGTTCGGCGGCCTCTCCAACTTTCCTGCGTGGCGCGTCGCTCGCGCTGATCTGCTCGCCGATGTGCGTGGCTGGGCGCCGCTCGCGGGTATCCAGATCGAGTACAGCCTCGCCGAGCGCACGCCCGACCGCGAGCTGATCCCGATGGCCGAGGCGCTGGGCCTGGGTGTCGCCATGTGGTCGCCGCTGGGAGGCGGATTTCTCACCGGCAAGTACCGAGGCGGTGAGCAAGGACGGCTGGAGAAACTGGGCGTGCTCATCCACACCGAGAAGACGGCGCGCGAAAGCGCCGTGCTCGATGCGGTGCTCGCGGTCGCGGAGGAATCCAAGGTTTCAGCGGCCGAGATCGCCATTGCCTGGCTGCTCGCCTGTTCCGCCGCGTCGCCGACGAATCTCGTCCCCATCCTGGGGCCCCGCAATGTCGCGCAACTGGAGCCCGCGCTCTCGGCCCTGCGCGTCGTGCTGAGCGCGGAGCAGCTCGAACGCCTTAATAGCGCCAGTGCCATCCCGCTCGGCGTCCCCCACGAGCAAATCCGTGATCTTGCCGGGGTGATTGCTACCGGCATGACGTCGCCGCATTCGCCGGTCGTGTGAGTGTCGCGTCGGGCTGCCTTGCCGGAATGGAAATGATGGATTTCCAGGAGCAGGTCTATAGCGTTCGCGGCTCAACCCCACTCCGTGGAAAGCACAGGGCAGGACCTGTCTTCATCCCACTGCGTTCAGCGATTTGAGAAACCACCGAGACCGCCCATGAAATCCGTCCAGCACATCGCCATCCTCGGCGGCGCCCGCATCCCGTTTGCACGCCAGAACACTGCTTATGTCGAGACGAGCAATCTCGACATGCTCACCGCCGCGCTGCAGGGCGTGGTCGATCACTTCGGCCTCAAGGGCATGCGCCTCGGCGAGGTCGCGGCCGGCGCGGTGCTCAAGCATTCGCGCGACGCGAACCTCAGCCGCGAGGCCGTGTTGTCCACCACGCTCGCCCCACAGACGCCGGCCTACGACGTGCAGCAGGCCTGTGCCACCTCGCTGGAAACCGCGGTGCTCGTCGGCAACAAGATCGCGCTCGGCCAGATCGAGGTTGGCATCGCCGGCGGCGTGGACTCTGCGTCCGATGCGCCGGTCGCGCTCAACGAAAAGCTGCGGCGCGTGGTGCTGCGGCTCAGCCGTGCAAAGACCACGTCCGAGCGCCTGTCGCTGCTCGCGCAACTGCGTCCGTCGATGCTGTCGCCCTCGATTCCGAATGTGAACGAGCGGCGTACCGGCATGAGCATGGGCGAGCACTGTGAGCAGATGGTCAAGACCTGGAACATCAGCCGCCAGGCGCAGGACGAACTGGCGCTGTCCAGCCACCTCAACGCCGCGCGTGCCTACGATGCCGGGTTCTACGATGAACTC
Source organism: Panacagrimonas sp. (assembly GCA_052389915.1). Taxonomy (GTDB): domain Bacteria; phylum Pseudomonadota; class Gammaproteobacteria; order Nevskiales; family Nevskiaceae; genus Panacagrimonas. The sequence goes on along the minus strand of JBQTHL010000076.1, from coordinate 36,886 downwards.
GTCGTTCCGTTCGGTGGCCTGACGCGCGACAACAACCTGCGTGCCGATAGCTCGCTGGAAAAGCTCGCGAAGCTCAAGCCCGCGTTCGACAAGACGAGCGGGAAGGGCACGCTCACGGCAGGCAACTCGACGCCGCTCACCGATGGCGCCGCCGCGCTGCTGCTGTCTTCGGAAGCCTGGGCGTCCAAGCACGGCCACACGCCTCAGGCCTTCCTGGTCGATGCCGAATCCGCCGCGGTGGACTACTTCGGTCCGAATCCCGAAGGCCTGCTGATGGCTCCGGCCCACGCGGTACCGCGCCTGCTGGCCAGGAATGGCTTGAGCCTTCAGGATTTCGACTATTACGAGATCCACGAGGCCTTTGCCGGACAGGTGCTGTGCACGCTCGCAGCTTGGGAGAACGCGGAATACTGCCGCGACAAGCTCGGTCTGGATGCGCCGCCCGGTGCCATCGACCGCAGCAAGCTCAACGTCAACGGCGGGTCCGTGGGCTTGGGCCATCCCTTCGCCGCGACTGGCGCGCGGGTCCTGGCGGGTGCGGCCAAGCAACTCGCGACCCATCGGGCGAACTCCGGCCGCAGGGGGCGCACGCTGGTGTCGGTCTGCGCGGCCGGTGGGTTGGGGTTGACGGCGATTCTGGAGGGGTAGGCGCGGCCCGATGGGTCCGCTGCGTGCCGTTTGCGGTCACTGACTACCGACCGATTTGCGGCAGCCGTGAGCTTATAGCTCGGCGGTTTCGAGTAGACGCTCGTCGAGCTCATCGTGAGTCTCCTCGCAGGTATCCGCACTAGCGGGGGAGAAACCCACTTGGAACGAGGCGACTACGATCTATGGGCAGTTCACAAGCAGCGCACGCCGAGCATCAACGATGTGGGCGATTCGCGACAGCAGGCCTGCTAGAGATATTGCTGGAACCGCTTTCTGTATTTAGCGAACCGGGCGTTTATCCGATCGGCCGTCAGCCCATAGGTCGCAAGTGTTTCTGCGATTACGCCATCCTTGAAGCGCGGATTCTCACGATCCCAGCGCGCCACTTCTGCGCGATGGTGGCCCTCAAGGGGCATTCCGATGAAGGCGCAAACCCTTTCCAAGGTGGACATGGAGTTCGCACAGATTTCGCCAAACCCAATATCCAGAACCTCAACCTCGCGATGGGCCTCTCGCCAGACAAGATGCTGGTCCATAGCCAGCGCCATTTGTTCCACGATCACTTCGCCAAGCGCCTCCCTGGGGATCGCGGAGCGGTAGTAAAGTCCTGAGAATGTTTCAATGAGTCTGCACATGGAGGGAAATATCTCCGCCGGCTCCCGATGCGGGCAGATCAGCTTGAGCCCCATGGGGAATATGCGCTGAAGTTGATCTTCCATGCCTAGATTCACCGGCGACTTCAGTAGCCACGGCTTCGGTTGATCCGAATGAAACTGCCACTGCAGGTACTGCAGCAGATTCCTCAAAATGTCGTAGCTCAGTCCGACGTCCTGTTGCGCCAGCCATTCGGTGTAAGTTTGCGACTGATGGATGAATCCCAGACCTCGACTTCGAAATCCTATTTCCTGAAGGAAGATGTCTTCCTCCGCTTCTTGCGCGCTGATGCGATGCGTCTTTTGAATGTCCGGCTGTACGGATACACGCCAGTCACAGAACGCTTCGGTTTCCGCAATTCGTGCTTCGACTCCATCGTCAGCGTGCTCGCGAATTCGAGCCGGCATCAGGATTTGCCAGTACGGAAGGTCCTGAAACGCCTTGGTGGCTGACAGCATGCGCTGCAGTTTTGTTGTTCCCGCTCGCGGCAGCGAAACGATCGCCACTGGCGGCAAGAACTGAACCTCAGCGATCTCGGGATGGTCAGACAAGTCCTTTTGCCACCGCAGTCGGTTGACCAACAGTCTTACAAGGTCACGCTTAATATTTTCTTCGCGGCCAGGAATAAGCAGACCGCTCTCATTGACGCCCTCTACTAGCTTGTCGAGGCCATCACGGAAATTGTCAGCCCCAAAGTTATCCAAGCCCGCTCGGTTCACCGCCTCCAACATCAACTGCTCAGCCGTGAGTAGCGTCATGCCGGGCCCCGCCTGACAGCGTGAACGTCATGGCTGTGTTTCATGTGCTCGCAGACCCACGCAACACCGGCGGCAGCAAAGGGCCCATTTCCGTAACTTCGACTATGCCGGGTCGCGCCATCATCACGTCAGGAACTCGATTGATAAGGCTGGACGCGGATGCGAGGCCGGATTCCTTGCGAACCACGGTGATCTCCATTTCGGGTCTACCGTAGACGCGCCAGTGCATCTCTTCGATTTCACCGGGTCTGAATAGCCGGTACTCGATGTCGGTGCGAACCGCGACGCCTTCCCTTGACGTAACGTCCACTCTCAATCGCGTTCCGACGCAGGTTCCGGCCGATAGATGCCTGTCCAGTTCGGGGCAGTAAAAAGGCTCGTCCCAGACAATGGGCTCACGCCACTGACTATGACCCGTCACGGTGTACCCAAGCTTCTCGAGAACAAGTGCCCCGGGAAGGTGATAGAAATTCAGCGGTCCGACTTCGCGTCCAAACTGCTGGCCGTACTGCTCGACGGTCAAACCCACACCGAACAGCGGCAGGTACTGCACGCCCTGGCGGACTATTTCTGTGCTGCTCCGATGGACGAATGAGTCAATCTCTACACACGGACCGGCCAGGATGATGCCCGACCACAGGCGCGTCATGTCCCAGATGCCACCGCCTGTGAATGTCACCCCATTCTGCTTCGCCAGGAAATCAATTTGTTCGGCAGTAGCGGGGTCGCACAGGCGAGGACTGTAAGCCTCCGATGCATGGCAGAGGACGTTGATTCCTGCATTGAGAAATTTCTCGTAGATTCTGAAATTTCTCGACACGGTGTTCTGGGCGGCGATCAACGCAATGTCAGCGCCAGAGGTCGAGTAGTCCGCCGTCTCAGAATCCTCGATCAAGACCCCAATGTCCTGCTCCAGTCCGGCGACGCGTCCCAGATCCTGCCCGACCTTGCTGCCGGGTCGGTTGTAAGCCGCGACGACTCGCCAGCCGCGACGATGAGCCAAACGGACCAGCGCCTGTCCGACAAATCCGATTCCGACGATCGCAAGCTTGAACTCTGTATTGCCCCTGTGACCTTGGTTCATCGTTCGCCCCCAACGCTTCCAAAGCGCCCGCGCATATCATCACTTGCTGAGCGCGGATGATCGTCAACACACTTGCCGCTCGCCCAGTATGTATCGTACGTTACATGCATGTTTTGCGGCGTGCAACAGTGTCCGCCCGATTGCGTACCCACGAGTTCCCAGGAGGTCGCCGTGAGTTCTCCGTCCGCAAAGTCCGTCCAGGAAAAGGCCAGAAGGACGCAGCAGCAGCGAAAAGATGAGGCCCGCACAAACATCTTGCGTGCCGGATTCACAAGCTTTGGGCGGTATGGCTATCGCGAAACCTCGCTCAATCGCATTGCGGAGATTGCGGGGTGCAGCAAAGAACTCCCGCGATATCACTTCGGTTCGAAGGAGGCTCTGGTATCCGAGCTGTTCCTCATCGCCATCGAGAACTGGAAAGACCTTTTCAGGATCCCGAGCGAGGCCGATATCGTCAAGGGGATAGCGGTTCAGAAGATTCTGAAAGCGGTCGAGACAAGGCTCCAGGAGGACACGGCGATCATACGCGGCGAACTGGTGCTTATATTTGCAGCGGCAGATCCCTCGGACCGGTTGTTGAAAGGATTAGTCGTCCGCACTCAGGCCGCGTTGCTCAAGGAGTTTGGCCAACTCGTTTTCGACAGCGCTCCAGTTGGCAGATTCGCTCGCAGGGACTGTGATCAGCTAACCAAGCTCATCGTTGCGTCAGTACGAGGCATAGCCTTGCAGTGGATGCTGGATCCGAAGAGTGCAGATATCCGCGGCATGTTCAGACACCTGCATTCCATGCTCGCAACGGCTATGAACAATAGCGGTGGTGCGTCTGGGTAACCCAAACGGCGCTATCCGGCTGAGGTCGCTCAGTTCGACGCATGCGCCGAGAAGAAGCTCAATCCCGACCTGGAACACCCAAGCCCGGCCAGATCACGCGACCCTCCACGATCTCGCGCACGAACCACTCGTAGTAGCCGCGGGCGAGGACCCACTCGATGCGGTCGCCGCGCCAGAAGATGCGCCGCCGCTCCACGTCCTGGTCGCCTGCCGTTTCCAGCAAATAGCTCTTGGTCCGTTCGATGTCTGCGCGGCAGACGGGCAGGGCGCGCATCCGGGTGAGCCAGGCCGTCAGGCGCGGAAAGCGCTGTGCGTCGATTGCGACGCCCAGCGGGCGGACCGACACCAGGTGTGTGAACAACGCGAAATCGGCAATCGACAACGCACCGCAGACGAACTCGCGAGCGTCGAGTTCCGCTTCCAGCGCCACGTAGATGATGTTGAGGTCGCGCTGTGCCGCCGAGAGCAGTCCGACTGGCATGACGTCGGGCCGCTCGGCCCAGGTCCAGTACGAGATGTCGATCAGAATGGGGTCGATGGTGCTGTCCGCGCAGCGTTCCCAGGCCCGGGCTTTCACATAGCCGCTTGGGTCCGGCGGATAAACCGGCGCATCCGGAAACTTGCGCTCCAGATAGGCCACGATGTCGGCGGAGTTCACAACCCGCAGCCCGTCATGGTCCAGCGCCGGTACCTCGACGCGGGCGTTCACGGCGGCCAGGGCGGCGCGGGTCGATTTTCGCAGGCCATCGATGGTGTCGAAGGCCAGGCCCTTGTGCTCCAGCACCATGCGGACCTTGCGGGTAAAACGGGCTGAAGGCGTTGTCGTACAGGCGAAGCATCGGATGACCTCGGACTGTGTTCGGGGGTCATTGTAGGAAAGGCTGGGTCGCGCGGTTCGCCACCGTCCCTGCTGCCGCAAGACTCGAAGAGCACCCAGGTACAAGTCGCGGCTTGGCTGATGTCGGCATAGTCGTGTGCCAGGGCCGAGGGCTATGCTTCCGTTGTGCGCGCTCATTCACTCCGCATTGAGCGAGCGAGCCAGGGACGTGAGGTGGCGACCGGGGAGCCATGAAGTCTGGTGCAGATGTGACGAAGGCATGGATGGACCGGCTGCGACCGCATGCGCTGGCCGTTATTGCCGTCGCGCTCGCGCTCGGCTTGTCGCTGCTGGCCGATCTCCAGAATCTCGACAGCCTGGAAGTTCCGCTGTTCCTGATGGCGATCGGCGCAGCGCTCTGGTACGGCGGTACGGCGCCGGGAGTACTGGCGATCCTTCTCGCGGGTCTGGCCTTCAACTTCTTCTTCACTGAGCCGCGCTACAGCTTCAGCATCCAGCCGTCCGGGCGCATGCACTTCGCCATCTTCATCGCGTTCGCCGCGATGATCGGCTGGTTCGCCTCGAGACGGCGCCGCATCGAGCAGGCGCTGCGATTCGCGCGCGACGAGCTGCAAGTAGAAGTCGCCGTGCGAACGGAGCAGGCCAGCCTGCTCGATCTCACGCACGACACGATCTTCGTGCGCGACATGAATGACGTCATCACTTACTGGAACCGCGGCGCGCAGGAGCTTTACGGCTGGACCTCGGGCCAGGCCCTGGGCAAGCCAGCTCATCAGCTCTTGCAGACGAGATTCGCGATGCCGGTCGAGGAGATTGGCGCCGAGCTATTGCGGGGCGGCCGCTGGGAAGGCGAGCTGCGCAAGGTCAAGGCGGATGGCACTGAAGTCGTCGTCGCCAGCCGCTGGTCGCTGCGGCGTGACGAACGCGGCCAGCCGGCGGCGATCCTGGAAACCAACAACGATGTGACCGAGCGCAAGCGTGGCGAGGAGAAGATCCGCCGACTCAATATCGATCTCGAAAAGCGCACCATCGAGCTCGAAGCCAGCAACAAGGAGCTGGAAGCCTTCGCTTATTCCACCTCGCACGATCTGCGCGCGCCGCTGCGCCACGTGGTCGGTTACTCAGAGCTGCTGCAGAGGCATGCGGCGACGACGCTCGACGAGAAGAGCCGACGCTACATCCAGATGGTGGTGGAGTCGGCGAAGAAGATGGGCGCGTTGATCGACGACCTGCTGGCCTTCTCGCGCATCGGCCGGACGGAGACGCGCAACACCCTGGTCAGCCTGGACCAGCTCGTTCAGGAAGTTCGCAGCGAGGTGGAGCGGGAAGCCGAGGGACGCAACATCGTATGGACGGTGGGCGCGCTGCCCAGCCTCTACGGTGATCGCGCCATGCTGCGACTCGCGCTGGTGAATCTGATTACCAACGCGGTGAAGTTCACGCGCACACGGCCGCAGGCGGAGATTGAGATAGCATCTCAGAAGGGCAAGTCCGACGAGGTCGTGGTGTTCGTCCGCGACAACGGCGTCGGCTTCGACATGCGCTACGTGAACAAGCTGTTCGGCGTGTTCCAGCGCCTGCACCGCCCGGAAGCGTTTGAAGGAACGGGTATTGGCCTGGCCACCGTGCACCGCATCGTCGCGCGTCACGGCGGAAGAGTCTGGGCCCACGGCGTCGTGGACAAAGGCGCGACTTTCTATTTCTCGGCACCCAAACCATGAACAAGGGAGCAAGAGCATGAGCGGACTCGGACGGATTCTGATGGTCGAGGACGACCCCAAGGATGTGGAGCTGACGCTCTCCGCGCTGGAGGAATACAACCTCGCCAATGAGGTCGTCGTCGCCCGCGACGGCGAAGAGGCGCTGGATTACCTGTACTGCCGCGGCCCGTTCGCGACGCGCGCGCAGGGCAACCCGGCAGTGATGCTGCTGGACCTCAAGCTGCCGAAGATCGACGGGCTGGAAGTGTTGCAGCAGGTCAAGTCCGACGAGAATCTCAAGACCATTCCCGTGGTCGTGCTCACCTCCTCGCGCGAAGAGCGCGACATGATCTCCAGCTACAAGCTCGGTGTGAACGCCTACGTGGTGAAGCCTGTGGACTTCCACGACTTCGTCAACGCCATCAAGGAACTCGGCATCTTCTGGGCGGTGATCAATGAGCCGCCGCCGGGCAGCGTGGGCAAGAAGGGCTGAGAGCCGTGCGGCAACGGGGGCGTCGCGCGTCGTGAACACGCCCCTGCGCGTGCTGCACCTGGAAGACGATCCGCGCGATGCGGAGCTGGTGCAAGCCGAGCTTGAAGCGGGCGGCATCGAATGCGAGATCACGCGCGTCGAAACGCGCGAGACTTTCACCGCAGCGCTCGTTGCGGCGGCGCCGGACCTGATTCTCGCGGACTTCTCGCTGCCGTCCTTCGACGGCCTGTCCGCCCTTGAGATCGCCGCGCAGCAGCGTCCGGAGGTTCCCTTCATCTTCGTCTCCGGCACTCTGGGCGAGGAGCTGGCAATCGACGCGCTGAAGATCGGCGCGACGGACTACGTGCTCAAGGAGCGCCTGTCGCGCATCGTCAGCTCGGTGCGCCGCGCATTGCGCGAAGCCTGCGATCGGGCCGAGCGCCTGCGTGCCGAGGAACGCCTGCGGCGCAGCGAGGCCTTTCTCGCCGAAGGCCAGCGCATCAGCCATACCGGGAGCTGGGGCTGGATTCTCTCCGTCGGAGAAGTCGTCTGGTCGGAAGAGCATTACCGGCTTCTCGGGTTCGAGCCCGGCCACGGCGAGCCTTCGATGGAGCGGTTCCTGGACGCCGTGCATCCCGAAGATCGATCGCGCGTCACGCAGACGCTGCGCGAGGCGACTGCCGCGCAGCGCGCGTATTCGGTGGACTATCGCGTCCTTGCGCGAGGAGGATCGATCCGCCATCTGCGCAGCCTGGGCCGACCGGTGCCGGGCGCGGGCGGGACCGTCGACGAGTATCTCGGCACGACGACCGACATCAGTGAGCGCGTCGAGGCACAGGAAGAGTTGTTGCGCCTGGAGCGAAAGCTGCGGCAGGCGCAACGTCTCGAGGCCATGGGCACCTTGGCCGGCGGGATCGCGCACGACTTCAACAACATCCTCGGCGCCATCCTCGGCTACGGCGAGCGTGCATTTCAGGCCGCGCCTCCGGGCAGTCGCATGCGGCGCGACCTGGAGAGCGTGCTGGCCGCTGGCGAGCGCGGCCGCTCACTGGTGGACCGCGTGCTTGCGTTCAGTCGGGCCGGTGAGGGCGAGAAGGTTTCGGTGCACGTAGAGGCGGTGATTCGCGAGGCCATCGACCTTGTCTGCGCGAAGCTGCCGCCGGGTGTCACGGTGCAGACCGCGCTGAACGCGGGTCGCTCGGCGCTGCTCGGCGATCCCACCCAGGTACATCAGGTGCTAGTGAACCTGGCGACCAATGCCATCCAGGCCATGCCCTCGGGCGGAACCTTGTCCATCACGTTGAACCGGACGCGCATCGACACGCCACGCGCAGCCAACATCGGCAAGCTCGAATCGGCGGAGTACATCGTCCTGGACGTCGCCGATACCGGGGTCGGGATGGATGCGAGCCTGCTGGAAAGAATTTTCGATCCGTTCTTCACCACCAAGGAGGTCGGTGTCGGCACCGGCCTGGGCCTCTCGCTGGTGCACGGCATCGTGCTGGACCTCGGCGGCGCGATCGACCTGTCGAGCACGCCACGCGCGGGCAGCCGCTTCGCCGTCTATTTTCCCTGCTCTGGCGAAGTTGCCGACGCGCCGCAGCATGTGGATGAGGACCAGCCGCGCGGTCGCGGGCAGCGGGTGCTGTTCGTCGACGACGAGGCGGCGCTGGTCCTGCTCGGCACGGAGACGCTCGAAGCATTGGGCTACAAGCCGACCGGGTTTTCATCGAGTCTGGCCGCGCTCGAAGCCTTCCGATCCGATCCGCTCGCCTTCGACGCGCTGGTCACCGATGAGCGCATGCCAGGGTTGTGCGGGTCCGCGATGATCCGTGAGGTGCGCGTAGTGCGGCCGCGGCTTCCGGTCCTGCTGGTCAGCGGCTACGTCGGCGGCAGCGTGACGACCGGCGCCTACGAGGCGGGCGCCAACGAAGTGCTCAAGAAGCCCTTGTCGGCGCGCGACCTCGCGATCAGCCTTGCGCGGGTGTTGCAGGCCTAGATGCGCGTCAGGAATCCGGTTCGCAATCGCGGCCGCCATCGAAGTCGAGGGCCGGCGGTCGGCGTGCGGCCTCGTTGCCCCGCTGCAAACCTTCTTCCAGCGACTCGCGGCCCAGCAGGTGATCGCGGGCGAGCTGCCGCGCGCGGTGCAGCCGGCTCTTCGCGGCAGGCAGACTCAGCCGCAGCTTTGTCGCGATCTCTTCCAGCGTCAGCCCGGAATAGTCGCGGAGCAGCACGATCTCGAGATAATCCGCAGGGAGCGATTGCAAGGCCTCGACCACTTCCAGCGTCTGCGTCTCTGGCGTGCTGTGGGCAATCCACTGCTCCACCAGGGCCTCGTCCCAGGGATCGAAGCGCAGAGCCTTGCGAGTAGCGCGGCGGCACTCGCGTTTTACGATGCTGAACAGCCAGGCAGAGAAGGACGCCAGCACTCGCACGGCCGGCAGCTTGCGCGACACGATGAGCAGCGTCTCCTGGATGGCGTCGTCGATGTCGGTGATGAAGCAGTGCCGCTGGGCATAGCGGCGCAGGTCAGGCTGGAATGTCGCCAGCAGCTGCTCCATGGCACGACGGTCGCCATCCTGTGCGGAACGAATCAAGGGGTATGAGGTTTCGATACCGGTCATGGTCTTTAGCTTAGGATTTTTCGGTGTCAGTCCGGTATGAGCGTCGACCCGCCGCCGATCATCAGCACGAAATTTTGCGGGTCGCGAATCCTTTTGCGGGCGGAGCGCCTCTAGTAGGAAGTATCCGCCGCCAAGTGACGCGCCAAAAGGATGAACTCATGATCGACCACGCCAGTTACGGGCAGCAGATCGCCCGCTGCTATCACCTCGATGACGTGCCGGCGCTGTCGGTACGTCCTCAGGACCGTAGTCCCATCACCTACGCGCATGTGCAATGCGGTGCCAACCGGGGCATGACCGCGCCGCTGCCGCGACTCGACACCTATCTGCTCGTGATCCAGCTTGGCGAACAGTGCAGCAAGGAGCTGTGGCTGTCGGGCAAGGCACTTCCACCTCGACCCTGCCCAAAGGGAACACTGCTTTGCCTGAATCTGGAGCTGGACCCGGGCGCCTATCTGCGCAGTCCCTTTGATTCGCTGCAGATCGTCCTGCCTCAGGCTGCGCTTGAAGACCTGGCCGACGAGCAGGGCGGTGGGCGCGTCAGTTCCCTCAACTGCCCGCAGGGGATCTCCCTCGATGATCCGGTGGTGCAGCAGCTCGGTACGGCTTTGCTGCCGTCCATTCATCGACCCAAGCAAGCCAGCAACCTGTTCGTAGAACACCTGTCACTCGCACTGCTCGCTCACCTGGCGCTGACCTATGGGGGCCTCAGGCGCCCGCCGCCGATCCGGGGCGGGCTCGCAGTCTGGCAGGTGCGCCGAGCTCGCGAGATGCTGAGCGCAAACCTCGCACACAACGTTAGCGTCGCGGAAGTCGCGCGCGAGTGCCGCGTCTCGGTGAGCCATTTCTCTCGCGCCTTCAAACAGAGCACGGGGATGCCCCCGCACATCTGGTTGATGCACCGCCGCGTAGAGGCCGCGAAAGTGCTGATGGGCGAGGTGGATCGTCCGCTGGCCGAGATCGCGGGCGCTTGCGGATTTGCAGATCAGAGCCACATGACCCGTACATTCCGAAAACTTACCAGTGCTACCCCAGGGTTGTGGCGACGTGATCGCGCTGCCTGAGGGCATCGCGAATCACGGGGCGTGATCAGTGCAGGTCGGAGTGAGTGTTCTGGGTATCCGGCGCGGCGCGTTGCCCCAGCGCAATCTCGTGTGAAACCTCGGGCGCCTGCTCGCCACGATGCAAGGCGATCACGCTTTTCTGCACGATGCGATCAGCCACCGACACGCGCTGGTGCTGGCGCAGATGCTCTTCCCAGCTCGTCACGAGAAACCATTCGACGACGCGTTCGGGATGCTCGATGTCGAACATCACGCCCCAAGCATAGGCGCCGTCGCGACGGCGGATGCTTGCAAGCGGACGGATTGCGGCGTGGAAGGCAGCGTGCCCGACCGGCGGGACCTGGTAAGTGATGCGCACCATCACCGGTCCGCCCTCGGCCTGCGCGTCCGCGGAGATCGCGGGCTCGGGCCAGTGCAGCGAAGGCGTGAGGTCCGCATCGCCCTCGGGTAGGGTCCAGCGATGTGCCAGCAGGCCGATCAGGATGACCGCGGCAGAGGCAATGCCTAGCGTCTGCGCAATGCCGATGGCCGTTGCCAGCGCGCCCCAGCCGAGACTGCCGAGGGTCATGCCGCCGAAAAACACCGTCAGGTACAGCGCCAGTCCGCGACCGCGTACCCAGTCGGGCAGCACCGACTGCGCGGTGGCGTTGAGCGTGGTAAGCACGGCGATCCAGGCCGCGCCGGCGAACAGCAGTACGGCGATACCCTGCGCCGGGACGTGCGCCAGCGCGAGGATCGCGGTCGCGACGCCGGTGACGAGTGCGCCGAGTAGCACGGTCGCGTTCGCGGACAGGTGACGGCGCAGTCGCGGCAATAACAGCGCGCCGAGAATCGCGCCCAGCCCGATCGCCGCCATCGCTAGACCGTAGACAGTCGCGCCGCCGCTTAACTGCTCGCGCACGATCAGCGGCAACAGCGCCCAGTAGCTGCTCGCGGCGATGAAGAACAGGAAGGCGCGCAGCAGCACACGCTGCAGGTCCGGGTGGAACAACGCGAAACGCAACCCGCTGCGCATTGCCTGCACGAGGTGTTCAGGGTCCTGCGATAGTCGCGGCACGGGCTTCCACCACCACAGCGCGCCGATGATCAACAGATAGCTGAAGACGTCGACGAGGTAGGCCGCGGCAATGCCGAGCGTTGCGATGATCAGCCCGCCGACCGCCGGGCCGATGGCGCGCGCGATATTCACGCCCAGGCTGTTGAGCGCGATGGCCGGCCGCATCAGCGGACGCGGCACGAGTTGCGGGACGATGCTCTGCCAGGCCGGTGCCGCAAGCGCAGCTCCAACGCCGCCGCAGAACGTGAGGCCTAGCAGGATCAGCGGCGACATACCGTCGAGCAAACTCAGCAAGCAAAGCGCAATGCTCACCAGCGACAGCCCGAGCTGGATGCCGATCATCAGGCGCCGCCGGTCGACGATGTCGGACAGCGCGCCGGCGGGCAGCGCGAGCAGGAAGATCGGCAGCGTCGTGGCGGCCTGCACCATCGCGACCATCGTGGGCGAGGGCGCCAGCGAGGTCATCAACCAGCCGGACGCGGTGTCGCGCATCCAGGTCCCGGTGTTGGCCATCACGGTGGCCAGCCACAGGACCAGGAAGGCGCGCTCGCGCAGCGGTGCGAACGCGCCGGGTGCGGCCGAGGGAGTCGGCGCGCTCATCGCGCGCAGCTCCGCAGGCTGTCGCGCAGCCTGTGCCGCAGACCGATCAGTTGAACGAGCGCAGCGTTTGGAAGCTTGACTGCCGCTCGTTGCGCAGACGCCGTACCTGCAGAGCGGCACCGACGAGGTAGACCAGGAACGCCGCGCCGACGAGGGCTTGCAGGTTCGGATCTTCCGGTCCGCTGAAGACCGGGTTGCCCGCCGGCAAACGGGTGCCGGTCTCGGTGAAGGCTGGGATCATGTGGAAGAACAGGGTCAGCGAGTACAGCAGCGTGTACGTGCTGGTCGTCAGCAACCCGCCACCGCGCCACTCCAGACTCATCGCCACGGCGAGCACGATCAGGGTCAGCACACCCAACGCATGCGGCGCACCGAAGCCGCCGTGCTGGAAGATGGGGAAGCCGGTCAGGCAGGTGAGAACGGTCATCAAGATGTAGAGCTTGCCAGCGCCGGAACGCAGCGCGATCTCGCGATACTTGGCCAGCGCGTAAAAACCCGCGGCGACCGCAACCAGGCTGATGGGCGTATGGATGAGGCCGAGTGGGGTCAGGCCGAGCATGTCGAATTCTCCGAGTGGCGGGTGGGTGCTTGCGATGAACGCGGTGTGCGCCCATTGGAGCCGGCGCGCCGGCGGCCGGCTTGTTCCCGCATGCGCATTTCGGAACCTGCGTGCTGTTTTCTTGCATGGCGCGGCTCAGAACGACAACGTCAGCACGAGCTGCACGAAGTCGATGGATTCTTCCTGCAAGGCCGACAGCCCCTTGCCCGGACGGGGGTAAACGTACCCGCCGTGTAAAAACTGCACTTTCGGATCCCGCGCCGGGCCCGCCGTCTCAGACAGCCCCGGCGGCGAGCCTGTGACTCATACCCCGCTCCGACCGATATTGCCCTCGACGTCCATACCTGAACGAGCGGTGGTACCGTTCGCATCCCGCGAGTTTGGTCTGGGGGCTCCATGGGCACGATGCAGATCTGGCAAGGGACCTTCTTGGGTCGGAGGACGCTCCCTGCCGAGCTCAGCGAATACCAGCTCCAAGCCTTCTTTTCTTTCAGCGCCAGCGACCTGGAAGCGCTAGAGCAAGCCTTCCGTCCATTTACGCGCATTCCCGCCGCCATCCAGCTCGGGTTCCTCAGCCTATCGGGAACCAAGCTGGACTCGATCAACGTATTGCCCCGAGACCTGCTCAAGCACGTCAGTGCGCAATTGGGCCTGCCCGCTCCCACGATCGCCTCATTGAAGCGGTTGTACAAGAACGAGCGAACCAAGATGAAGCAGCTGGCCTGGGCGATGGATCGCCTGGGATGGCAGAAGCCAACGTTCGATGCGGATCGACAGCTGGCGAACTACCTGGACCAGGTGGCTGCGGCGGCGATTTCCAAGGAGGAATTGCTCGACAAGGCCCGCCGCTGGAGCTACGACCACAAGTACCTGCTCCGCGCTGAGTCGGCGTACGAACGTGTCTGCGGCAGCAAGTTCGCGGCCTCCGAACAGGCACTCTTTAAGGAAATTGATCGAATCGTTCCCTGGGCAAAACGCGAGGAATGGTTGCGGGCACTGCTGGGCCCGCATAGCGAGGGCCGCGCCACGGTCATGGAGTGGCTCAAGAAGCCGCCGAGTGGCAAGGGTCCACGGGCACGCGACAACGTGAGCAAGAAGGTCGATTTCCTCAAAAAGCTCGGCGTAAGCCCGACCATCATCCAGAGCATCCCGGTCGAACGCGTGAAGCATTACGCGCAAGAGCTCGCCAACCGCAAGCCGTCGCGCATCGAGCGCTTGGCCGACCCTCTGCGGACGCTCGAACTCGTGTGCTTTCTCTGGCACACGCTGATGCGCCAGTCGGACCTTGTCATCCAGATGTCGCGGAAAGCGTTTGCGACGCTCAAGACGTCGCTGCGCAGGCAGGTCGCGGAGAAGAACGCGGACTCGGCACCGGACCTCATGCGCGGCATGGAAGACATCCGGGCCGTGGTCGAAACCAAAGAGCTTGATCTCGAGGCGACCCGCAAGATGACGTTGGAAATCCTCGCCCGCTTCGTTGGTGTGGTGAAGCCGAACAAGTCCGAAGCGACGCGCGAACTGCTTGCCAAGGAATACGGCGCCGTCGAATCGCTGGTCCGGCCCCTGCTCGATCTGGACCTTGAGGCCTCGAAGGATGGTGTGGCCAAGCAATCCGTCGAGATGCTTCGGGAACTCTTCGATGACAAGAAAAAGCGGCTCCCCGGCAAGGCCCCCTGCAAGAACCTCTGGGACGATCTGGTCAACAAGAACCCCAGCCCAGAAGATGCCTTTCGTGCTTTCGTGGCTGCGACCCTCGACGAAGCCCATCGCGCCTTGCGCACCGGCGAGCTGTACGTGTCGCATAGCGAAGATAACCGCGGCCTGGAACAACTGCTGATCTCGGCCGATGTCTGGAAAGTCCAGCGGGGGCGCTACTACTCGGAACTCAATCATCCCGAACGCGCCGAAGAATTCCTGGCGCCCTATCTGGCGCAGTTGCCGATCAAGCTCAAGGAACTGGCGGATGCGTGTGCAGCCGGTGAATTCGAGATCGACCGGACGAGGATGAGTATCGCGCCGATCAAGAAAGAAGAGGCCCCCGTCGGTTACAAGGACTACAAGCGGCTGCTGGCCGAGGAGATGGGACCTGTCCAACTGCCCGAGTTGATCCTGCAGATTGATGCTGAAACACGATTTTCATGGAAGCTGTTGGCTCGTCCGCCGCGCGACAAGATGGAATTGATCGCGGTCTATGCTGCTCTGTTGGTCAACGGCACCAACATGAGCACCAAAGCGGTCGCGATGATGTGTACCGGCCTCACCGCCGAGCAGATCACGTCGACGATGAACACGATCGAATCTTCCGGCCGCATCCGCGCCGCCAATGCGGCGGTGGTGGAGTTCATGCTGCGTCACAAGGTGGTCGAGCATTGGGGCGCCGAGGCCTGGGCATCGTCCGACATGATGAGCCTGGAGACGTCACGGCGCCTGCACAACTCGCGCATGGAGCCGCGGCTCAAGACGCCGGCGATCGGCACCTACACCCATACCTCCGGGCGGTGGGGAATTCTGTACGACCGGCCCATTGTCCTGGGTATCCGTCAGGCTGGCCACGCCATCGAAGGTCACCTGCGCCAATACTCCGCAAAGCTCCAGCATCTGGCCGTCGACACGCACGGCTACACCAACTTTGCGATTGGCCTCGCTAAATTGCTGCGTCTCGATCTGTTTCCACGCATCCGCGATCTGGACGAGCGCAAGCTCCTCGTGCCTTATGGCACCGAAGTTCCCGAAATCCTCAAGCCCGTGACGCGATTCATCTCGCTCAAGCGGTTCATCACGGGCTATGACGCGCTCATGCGCGTCGCGGCATCGGTCAAGGATGGCACTCTGACGGCGATCTTGGCCTGCCAGAAGTTCGGATCCGATGCTGGCGATGATGATGTGCGGGTGGCGGGCGATCGATTCGGACAACTGCAGCGCACCTTGTTCCTCTGCGACTACTACACCAAGCCCCCATTCCGCCGGGAAGTGCATCGCGTCCTGAATCGCGGTGAAGCCGTGCATGTCCTGCAGCGCGCGATCTATTCGGGACGGATGCCCCATCAGAAGGGACGGACGCAGGAATCTCTGGAGGCCATCTCCGGCAGCCTGACGCTGCTCACCAACCTCGTCATGACCTGGACCACGCAGCAGATCCAGGTAGCGTCCGAGCGTCTGGCAGCCAAGGAAATCGTCGCTCCGGCTGGCGTGCTCGCACACGTGGGGCCGGCCCGCCTGTGGAACGTGAATCTTCGTGGAACCTTGCATTGGCCCATCGACGAGTATGCCGGTCGGATTCTGACCAGCGCCGCCGTCGGACGGACGCGCCTCCTACAGGCCTCCGGGACGCGATGATCGACTTCACGGCGGAGTCTCGCTCGGCACAGGGGTCGACAATGCATGGCGCCCGCGCAGTGCCTTTTCCATCCGGTCGCGGGGGGCGGTGACGTTGATTTCGGTGTAGCGCATGGCCGCCTTGACGTCGCGCCACCCCACGTACTCCATCAACGATTTCAGATCCCAGCCGTTGTCGGTGGCCCAAGTGGCGAAGCCTCGACGTAAGGAATGACTGCTATACGCCTCTGGCATGGGCACACCCGTGCGCTCGAAAATCGACCGCAAAATGCCGATCAGGCTGTTCGGGTGGATCGGTTCCTCAGCAATCCGGCCCCATTGGTCGATCGCGCGATAGACCGGCCCCGTCTTCAGCCCTGCCGCCTCGATCCAGTCGAGGTAAGCCGCCACCGGGCACAGCCTGGACAAGGCCGGTGCAGCAAACTGTCGTCCGCGTGCATTCCGGTCCGTCTTGCTGCGCGGCAGGTAGCACACCATGCCTTCACCGGCACGGGCGTCCATGTTCTCGACCCGCAGATTGATCAACTCGTCGCCGCGAAACCCCCGCCAGAACCCGGTCAGCAGCAGACTGCGGTCACGCAGGTGACGCAGCCGTTCGCCGACGGAGTCGGCATTGAGCACCATCACCGAAAGCTTCTGGTCGATCGATTCAAGCTGAGCCAGTTGCAGGGGCTTGGCCTGCTTCTGGGCCGCAGGATGCGCCGTGCGGATGCCGCGCAGCATCTGCCGCACCATCGGATGTCGTGTGGGGTCCGCAAATCCCTGATCGTTGTGCCAGCGGGCCAGCGCCGACACCCGTAAGGACAGGGTATTCGCCGACAAGGTCGTGGCGTGCTCGGCGAGATAACGCAGCACGCTGTCGGTCGTGGCCGGGAGTAGGCCGCCCCACTCGACTTCGAAATGCCGGACCGCCGAGGCGTAGCTCCGGCGAGTGTTCTCGCGCGTGGCCAACGCCAGGTAATCCGCGACCGTGGGCCGGGCGTCGCCTTGCGGCCCCGGCAGTGCGGGCTCTTCTGACGGTGGACCTATCGAGCCAGGATTCACGACTTGCATGAGAAACGATGCCCAGACCATTGTCACCAAGGCTGACTCGAATATTGTAACATTAATCAAGGACCCTCACCGCCCCACTCCTGGGAGGCCGGACGAATGACCACGGCAAGCAAGATCGAATGGACCGAGCAGACCTGGAATCCCACGGTGGGATGTACCAAGGTGAGTCCTGGTTGCAAGAACTGCTACGCCGAGACGATGGCGAGGCGTCTGCGCGCCATGGGCACGCCGGGGTACGAGAACGGGTTTCGCCTCACGTTGATGCCCGATCGCCTGGATGAACCCCTGCGCCGACGGAAACCCACCGTGTACTTCGTCAATTCGATGTCCGACGTGTTCCACCCGAGGGTGCCGTTCGAGTTCGTGGACCAGATCTTCGAGACCATCGAGCAATCGCCGCAGCACACCTACCAAATGCTGACCAAGCGGGCTGATCGGATGGCGACGTACTTTCGTACGCGACGGCCACCGGCGAACGCCTGGCTCGGCGTGTCGGTCGAGAACCGTCGTCATGGTGTTCCCCGAATCGACTTCCTGCGCCAGGTCCCGGCGAAGGTGCGGTTCCTGTCCGTCGAGCCCCTCCTCGAGCGCCTGGGTCTGATCGACCTGACCGGTATCCACTGGGTCATCGTCGGCGGCGAGTCGGGACCCAAGGCGCGGCCGATGAAGCTGGAATGGCTGACGGACATCCAGGATCAATGCACGCGTGCCGACGTGGCCTTCTTCTTCAAGCAATGGGGTCGCTGGGGCGTCGATGGTGAGCGTCGGTCAAAGCGCAGCAATGGTCGTGAGCTGCACGGACGCACGTGGGACGAAATGCCCGAATTGGCCATCGCAGGCTGACCGATGCCCTATCGTCACTACGAGTGGGCCACGGATGGTGCCCTGCCCAAGCTGGAGCATCACAGCCGGGTCAAGCACGAAATCCTCGGGGCGTACCTGTCCGCCTATGTGCAGACGCTGCTTTCCAATCCCAACAAGCCCGAGCTGAAGCTCACCCTGGTCGACGGCTTCTGCGGCGGTGGCCTGTACGCGCTCGCTGACACAGGAACGGAGATGCCGGGATCTCCGTTGGTGATGCTCAATGCGATGAAGGAAGCCGAGGCCCTCGCCAACCTGAAACGCACCAAGCCCATCCGCTTCGACGTCGACTACTTCTTCATCGACACCGAGAGAGCGGCGGTCGATCAGCTGCAGAAAGCGCTGATCGCGCGCGGGCACGCGGGGCGCTTGAACACCTCTGTGCATGTCTGGCAAGCCGATTTCAACACCAAGGCCACAGAGCTGATCGAGCACGTCAATCGGCGCATGCCTCGCAGTGGTCGGGCAATCTTCCTGCTCGATCAGTACGGTTACGCGGAAGTTCCGACCGAAACGATCCGATCGATCATGACGCGGATCCCCGCGGCGGAAGTGATCCTGACCTTCAACGTCGCGTCGCTGCTGACCTACATCACAGACAAAGACGGCCGTGCCGAAACGCTCCTGGCCAGCGCCGGAGTTCCCGGTAGCCTACGCGGACGATCCATCGAGGACATCAAGCTCAGCGAGAGCGACTGGCGGCTGTTCATTCAGGCCTGCCTGTACCCCGACCTGATCCGGCGCTGCGGAGCGCTGTTCTACACCCTGTTCTTCATCCGCTCCGAAGAGGGTCACGGCGACTACTGGTTCATCCACTTGTCGCAGCACGCGCGTGCCCGCGACGTGATGACGCGCATTCATTGGGACAAGGGTAACTTCTTCATCCACTACGGCGGTGCCGGCCTGAACATGTTCGAAGGGCTCGGCTACACGCCGAGTCTCGACAGCAAGGTCTCCCAGCAATCGGCGTTGGGATTCGGCTTTGGCGATTCGGAACGAGAAGCCAGTGTCGCCGCGCTCATGGAGCAGATCCCCAGCTTGGTCTATTCGGCGCCGAATGAGGGTTTGGTGTTTGATGCCATGTTCGCCACGCACTGCAATCTGTCGCCGGCGCATGCCGAGATCCACAAGGATGCCATCGCGCGACTGCGCGATCTGCACGAAGTCGAGGTGGTCAGCGCCGCCACGCGTCGAGTCACTAGCGGCCGCATCCAGGGCGGCGATCTCGTCCGCCGGCCTCGCCAGCAGTCGATCAAGTTCGTTCGATGAATGCGCACGGAGGGCGCCGCGAAGGCGCCGGTCGGCCCCCGGGGTCCGGGCGTTTCGGCGGCGAACAGACGATCGTGAAGCGCCTGCCGCCGGGTTTGTACGAACGGGCCCTCTTGGCGCATCGCGGAATACCGGCCTTCACGGGACGCCTTCCGGCCGGCCCTGCAAACGCGATCGAAGATCTCGCGGAGGACCGATGCGATCTTCAGACATGGCTGGTACGGAATCCTGAATCGACCGTGCTCTACACCGTCGCCGGTGACTCGATGGACCGGGCTGGAATTCTCGATGGCGACCGCGTCCTCGTTGATCGCGCACTGGTTGCGGATGACGGCGATATTGTCGTGGCCTTCATTCCCGGTGATGGTTCGACGATCAAGCGATTGCGGGTCGAGAATGGTGTTCCCGTCCTTCAACCGGAATCCACCGATCCGCGGCACCGGCCTTACCGGGTCGAGAGTCAGGACGGCTTCTCTGTACTGGGGGTTGTGACCTCGGTGATACGGCCACTACGGCCCACCCAACGTATGTTCGCGTCGAATCGAGCGATGACGCCTCGAAAGGAGGCGACATGATCTCTAGCAAGGGGCTCGCCGCGATTGCAAATAAACAGGCTGTCAACAGGCTGTCCGCACCAGATCGCGATCGAGAACCAGGTCGCCCGGACGGCGCGCAGCGCTTGATGAGGAGTTCAGGTGTCGTTGCGCGTTCCTGTTGAACCTTGCGCCGCGCAGCGTCGCCCCCAGGCCGCGAGCGAACAGGGTCTGCGTATCAGTCAAGATGCGTTCGGCGTCGCGCAGGGAGGCTTCGGCGGTTGCACGTCCAGCCTGGGCTTGTCTGACCGCGGCTTCCTGATCACGGGCGTCGAGCTGCATCAGCACATCGCCACGGCGGATGTGCTCGCACTAGCGGACCTCGATCGAGCGGGCATAGGACGGTAGGCGCGAGCTGATTTCGACCCTCTCGTCTGAGACCACTGACCCCATGGTCTGATAATCCTCGGGCAGACGCTCAGGCTCTAGGAGCTGTTCAGGATTGATCCTGTGTGGCTTCTGATCCGGAAAGCTACCGCCAGGGATGCCGTCGTTCCGAAGCTACGGCACAACCGACAACGCCCCTTGCCGACACCGGCGAGCTGGCGTGACGACGATCTTCACGTCGTGACCGAGGGCGGTCAGGCAGTCGAGTAACCGGCGTTCGGAAACGCCGCGTAGCTGGCCCCGGAGCACGCTGGACAGCTTGGGCTGGGTCAGGCCGGTGATCTCTGCCGCTTCCGTCTGTGAGTGCCCGCGCGCGCGGATAATGTCGACGACGCGCTGAGCCAGCAGGCTCTTGACGGTCTCGGCTTGATCCGTGTCCTCGAACATGTCTACGGAGATTTGACGGCAGCAGTGAAGTCGGACCACTGCTCGATACGGAATGCCCGGATGTCCCTGACTGACTTCGGGAACCAGGTACGGGCCTTCAGCGCCTGCATGGCAAGGAACAGAACCGCCATGTCCTCGTTGTCGCTCACATACAGGCTTCCCTGCACACGCCGGAAGCCATGCTCATTCAGGATCGACCCGATGTCCGCGTACGCTTGCGAGACGCCTTTCGGATGATGCAGTTCGGTATCGACGACGACGAGACCGAAGACCACTGCGTACATCAACGCGCCTCGGGATCGTCGTTCACGTGTGTCAAGCGATACTCGGCTTTCTCGCCGGTCTCGACCAACATTACTTCGACCATCCAGTCGCCGTCATCGAGCGCGCGCAGCGCTTCACGGACTTCATATTTGGGGCCGAACGCGCCAAAGCTCTTGATCTTCCCGACCGGGACAGCGGGAACCGCACCCAACGTACTCATGTCCGCTCCTGACCAAGATGCTCCCGCAATATACCTATATGGGAATAGCTGAGCGACGGGTCAACTCGCTGGCAGCAGTGCGCATCACCATGGGCGTTGAGCGTTCGTATTCAAGTCATTGGCGATTCGTATGACGCGCTTTCGATGCATCATTCGCCTCCCAGATTCCATGTCAGGCTGATCTGCGACTGCCAGACGCTGATGTACGTGTCGATGGTCTGGTCCGCCGAATCCTCCTCCGCGTTGAAGCTGACGAGCCCACCCTGAAGCAGCGTGGGCGTCGCGTTGCTGAAGGTGTTGCGCTCGTGGACCGTGTTCTTGATCGCATAGATCAGCGCCCAGCTCAGATCCAGTTTTGGCGAGAGCTTCCAGGACAGGCCCACGGCTGCGTGCCGGTCCGTGATCGCGGGTGCAAAGATTTTCGGCAAGGCCTGATCTTTCACCACCGGATTGCCGCCCCAGCTGAAGCCCGCCCGCCAGGTCAGCCGTTCGCCGCTGCCCTGATAGCCGATCTTGTAGACGTTGATCGTGTCCCATCCGAACCCCGGTCCATGAGGAGCGCCGAGGCAGGCGTCGAGTGCGGGAGGATTCTGAAGGTTGCGCGTTATCAGACGCGGAACGAAACACTGATCGGCGAAGCGCTGTGGTTCGACGCGATTGGAGAGCGGTCGAATATCGCCGTATCGCACCTGCTCGTAGTCAAGAAACAGACGATGCCCCTCAATGAGGTGAAACTGCACACCGAGATTGATCGTGGGTGCGAAGTCCAGCGATCCGCCGATGATGGCACCGCGATATTTGTCGAAGTCGGTCTGGTAGAGCTGCGTCTGGTACGCAGCGCCGATCCCGATCCCATAACCGAGGTCCCAAAGCAAGCCGAAACGCGCGCCTCCGCCGTAGGAGTAGTCGGCTCCACGATCCGTGGTCTGCTCCGGAAAGTTGGAGAAGGCGGCGAACGCCCCGAGACCTATCAGCTTGATGCGCTGTACGGCCAGCACAGGGGCAACACCCACTGCCAACTCCGGCGTCACACGATACGCCCAGTGCGCAGACAACAACACCTGCGTGAGATCCACGCCCAGCGTCCTTCCATTGCGCCCGCACAAGCCCGACGGATCGCTGAGCGGAGTCAGTGGCTGCCCGCCGCCGAAGTCGCCGTCGCAACGCGCATCGAGAGTGGGAACGCCGCGGGCGAGCGTGGCGGTGCCTCCCTCCGACAGCGCCTTGAGTCCCGAGGCGGAAACGCCCCAGCCCACGGCCGTCCGATCGTCCAGCCGCCAGTTGCGTGCGAACGAAGGGATCGGGAACACGCCCGTCACCGAGGTGTTGCGCCCCGGCTTGACATCGAGCAGGCCGAAGAGTGCATTTTCGCCGAGCGGCCCGGCCCGAACGCCGCCGTCCGGGACGGCGATGCCGAGTTCGGCGGTCCGCGTGCTTCCCAGCCAGGCGCCGGCTGCAGGATTGCGCAGAGTCGCCGAAGCATCCGACGCCATCGCCGTTCCCGCACCTGCCATGCCGAGTTGCACCGCGCCGGTGCCGGCCGCATTCATGCCGTTCGACCCCGCACCCTCAGCTGCATGCCCGAGCAGCAGCAACGCCAGGGATCGCGCCAGTGGCCGACGCCAGTGCCTGGGCCGCGCGCTCACGCGGCCGGTCCGACCATGCGTTCGGCTGCGTCCATCGAATCGATCAGCACGCGCAGGATGCGTTCAAGCGCGCGCTTGTCGACCACTTTCAGCGATCCGAACGCAGTCTTGAGAATGGGCTGGAACCGCGTCGCATAAGTCCGCACCAGCGTGCGACCCGCCGACGTTGCGACAATGCGGCGTCGTCGCGCGTCGCGCGCGTCCTGTCCCACCCGGACCAGCTTTTCCGAGGCCAGCAGATCCAGGATGCGAGTCATGTTCGCGCGGTTCTGGCCGACCTGCTCGCACAGCGCCGAGGGCGTGGTGCCCGTGCTACCGCTGGCCAGCACGACGATCAGAGTGTGGTACGAACTTTCCGTCAGGCCGGTTGGACGCAAGACAGGGTCGGTAAAAGCCGTGATACCGAGGCTCGCGACCTTGATGAGTCTCATCAGCAGCACGTCTTCGCCGGGAAATTCTGGCACGCCCTCGCGCCAGTCTTTGGCGCTCCCATCTACCGCCAGGAGTCGGTCCTTCGTTTTCATTGTGGTACTGCAATAGTACATCAATGTACATAATAGTACGTTTCTCCAAAAAGGACGGGATTTCTTAGTTGGCCCCACTTCGTCAAGTGGCGCGCAGTGGATTCCTGCGAGGGAGGACCGCGCTTCCTGTGGTAAAGGAGGGAGCGAAGTCAGACCCTGAGAGAAACACGACGCGCGGATTCCTGGCGATGATTGATCGGTCTGATATCCGCGGATTGGGCACCGCATTTTATCGTTCCGTCGCGGGGCTGCGTCTGTCTAGAGTCGGGGATCATCGCGATGGATGCCCACATAAAAATCCCGAGGGGTTCCCCTGATGGTGTCCGCGCATCGCGTTTCGCTTCGGGTGTGAGGTCGTCTGGCGGCTTGCTCCTGTCCGATTTTTATTCAGTGCGGCTGCGGTGCGTAGCGAGCGACGTCCCAGACGCATCCGGCGAGCTCGCGCGCGATGGCGGTACAGACCTTGTTGTGGTGCATGCCGCGCGCGCTCTGGCGCCGGTAGCGGCTGCACGGACGCAACTGCGATTTCCATGCGATTTCGCGCACGACCTTGGGTTGTCCCTGGTTACGCACGTCGAGGACGTGGCGCATCTTGGCGGGATAGCGATAGTTCCACGCTGACTCGATGAGGATGCGTACAACGTGGGTGTTGCCGGTCTCGGCGATGGCACCGTGTGTGCGCGAGTCCCCGGAGGTGTACTCGCTGGGCACCAGGCCGAGATAGCCCATCAGCTCGCTCGGACGCTCGAGACGAGAGAAGTCGCCGAGCTCGGCGACCAGCGTGGCGGCCGCGATGAATTCCATGCCCTTGAGTGCTGTCAGGGCATTCACCACGGGTGCGAAGCGCCAAGTCGCAACTTGCTCACGCAGGGCGGCTGTGATGTGGATGACGCGATCGTCGGCTTTGTGCACGGCCGCCCGGTATTCTGCGTAGGCGATGTCTTGTGCCGGATGCGGGAAAGTGACCTGAGCCAGCGTGCGCTCGTGGGCGCCATACCAAGCGGCTTTCGGATAGTGGAAGCCGTGGCGTAGGAGCATCCGCCTTGATCTGCTGACGCGCTCTCAAGCGGGCGCGCATCGCATCTTCACGCGCTCGGGACAAATAGCGAATCGCCTCGTCGCGCGCATCGGGAATGACGATGGGTGTGAGATTCCCGGCACGCGGGTAGTGCGCCAGGGCGAGCGCATTGTGCCGTTCAGTCTTGATCCGGTCTCCGGGATTTCTGGCGGGCTTGGAGACGGTAATGACCTCGCAGCGATAGCCGCGCTCGATCAAATGCCGTGCCAGCGGATAGCCGCAGGGACCCGCCTCGGCACTAGTCCTCAGATACGGAGACAATTCGAGGCAGACGCGGGTTTGAACGCTGGCGACCCTCCGGGTTCGTGGAAATCTCCTCATAGGAAATGGCTGCAAAACCCGTCCACGTCCGCTGCTACCTAGACAGAACCTGCCCCGACCGCCTCGGTTTCGAACCGAGCATCAGATCCTTCGCGCCCCCATTGCTCGAGGCTTGGATAGAAGCGCCTCCAGGCTTCCAGAATCTCCTGGACCGGCACGTCGGTGTGGCTGCCGTGGTCACGTAGGTACTGCATGTGCACGCGGCCGGCGCGGTCCAGTGGGTGGAACAGCGAATCCTGGCGACCGTCGAACTCCAGCGGATGAACGCCGGCCTTCTCGCACAGCTTGCGATCGAAAGCCGGTGTGGACTTGACCCAGCGGCCGTCGATCCACAGCTCGGCATAGCCGTGATAGATGAACTCGTCGCTGCCCATCATCTCGCGCAGCCGCGGGCTGGTGAGATGGTTCTTGACGTCGGCGAATCCCACGCGCGCCGGAATGCCGACCGCGCGGGCCGCGGCCGCCAGCAGCGCGGCCTTGGAGATGCAGAAGCCGCGGCCGCTCTCGATCACGCCGCTGGCCGTGAAGCAGCTTGGGTTCGGCTTGACCACGTAAGGGTCGTAGCGAAAGCCGTCGCGCACGGCGTAGTACAGAGCCACTGCCTGTTCGCGTTCGGTGCGGATGTCGGCGGTGGCCTTGCGGGCCAGTGCCACGACGCCGGGGTGGTCGGAATCGACGTGGCGTCCCGGCTGGCGATAGAAGTGCAGTTCCTCGGGCGTGGTCATGACAGGCACTTCGGCATCTGGGCGAGGGGAAAACCGTCGAAGGGATTCGAGCGGTCGGTGGGCACCGGCTCCCAGGTGTGGCGCGCGTTGGGCACGCCGCCATCGACGCGGATGAAGCTGCCCGTGATGAAGGCCGCGCCCGGCGACAGCAGGAAGGTGATGGCCGCGGAAACCTCGGCCTCGTTGCCGAAGCGGCCCAGTGGAACCTTGTCCTTGTAGCCGCGCAGCTTGGCCTGCATCGCGGCGTCGTAGGTGTCGAAGCCGCTGGACGCAATCCAGCCCGGCGCAACGGCATTGACGCGCACATTGGACTGGCCCCACTCGCAGGCGGCGCTTTCGGTGAAGTTGAGCATGCCGGCACGCGCGGCACCGGTGTGCGCCATCGTGGGCATGCCGCCGAAGATGTCAGCGATGATGTTGACGATGCTGCCGCCGTGCGCGGCCATCCACTGGTTGTAGACCTCGCGCGCCATGATGAAGCCGCCGGTGAGGTTGTTGCGGATCACCGCCTCCCAGCCTTTCACCGAGAGATCCTTGATCTCGGACGGGTACTGCCCGCCGGCATTGTTGACCAGCGCGTGGATCGCGCCGTGCTGGCGCAAGATGCCGGCGACGGTTTCCTTCACCATGGCTTCCTCGCGGATATCGCAAACGTGGCAGCTCACCTTGCCGCCGCGTTCCTCGATCTCGGCGCGGACCGCTTCGAGCTTTTCGATCTTGCGGCCGACGATGGCCACCGTCGCGCCCAGGCTCGCCAGCTCATGCGAGGTGCAGCGGCCGATGCCGCTGCCGCCGCCGGTGACGATGTGCACCTCTCCCTTGAAAAGGTCGGGGTGGAAAACGGAACGATATTTCATGGAATCTCTAGAAGGGGGCAATGCGAAAGGTTGCCGGCGCGCTCAGCGCATCAGCATGTTCACGGTGGCGATCACCACCGGCTGGTCGGGCCGGCTCTGCCAGGCCTCGATGCGCAGGTGGCTCACGCGCTTGCCGAGCTTGACGACATGGGCGTTGGCATAGGTGTCCTGCGCCCGCGAAGAGAGCAGGTAGTCGACGGTGAGGCCGACGGTCTTGGGCAGCGCCAGCGTGTCGGTGCTCCACAGAAGGTGCAGGATGCCGGCGCACTCCAGGAAGCCGCCGACCGCGCCGCCGTGCAGGGCGGGCAGGACCGGGTTGCCGATCAGGCGGTGCTCGAAGGGCAGCTTGCAGGTGAGGGTGTCGCCACGGATGTCGAGCTGCAGGCCGAGCATGCGCGCGAAGGGCACGAGTTGGGAGAGCTGCGTCCAGTCTCCGCTCTGGCGAATGCGGGAGAGGTCGTCACTGAAGCTCATGCGGGGTCCCCGCGAAGTAGCGGTTCACTTTGCGGGCTGCTCATGGGCCCTCCGACTTGGCCGTGAATGGCGGCTGGCCGGCGGTAAACATGAAGGTGCCCACGCAGGTGGCAAAAGGCTCTTCGGAACCTTCCTCGAACACCTCGCCGCGCGTGAACGCGAGGTCGGCGCTGACCTTGTAGCACTGCGCGCTCGCGCGCACCGTCGCTCTGGGCTTGGCCGCACGCATATAGTCCACGCGCAGGTCCAGCGTGGCCATCGGGATGAATTTCTGGATGCGGAAGAACACGGCGAAGCCGAAGGTCGTGTCCACCAGCGCGGTGACGGCACCGCCGTGCAGCACGCCGGTGTCGGGATCGCCTACAAATTCGGGGGAGTAGGGCAGTGCCAGCGTGCATCCGCCGTCCTCGGCGGCCACGGCCTTGATGCCCATGTGGACGGTGTAAGGGGCAAAGGCCAGAAAATGGTCCCAGGCCTTGATGTCGTGCGGAACTTTCATCGGTATTCGGTCAGGTTGCGGCGGCGGGCCGCGTAGGCGGCCGTGCGGCCGCGAGGAAATGCCAGCGGTTCTCGTCATCGCGGCGGATTTCGCCCTGCTCTTCCAGATACTGTAGGTGGGCTAGGCTCTCCGTGAGGGCGAGGAAGCGGTCCAGGATGTCGCGCCGCCGACCGTAAATGGCCTCGGCTACTTCCATGCCGCGCATGCCATCTCGCAGCCGCTCGCGGAACCGCTGCAGGGCGCGCTGGTGGTGGCGGATCAGGCCCTGCGCCCGCTCGGCGCCAGTGTGGTACACGCGGTGGTGCGCGGGCAGCACGCAGCGCAGGTCCAGTGCCGCCGTCTGCTCAAGGCTCGCAAGGTAATTGCGCAGCGGATTGCGGTCGCCCCAGGGCAGCAGGCTCAGGTTCGGCGTGATGCGTTCCAGCAACTGGTCGCCGGTCAGCAGCAGGCCGGCCGCGGGATCGTGCAGGCAGAACTGCGCGACGCTGTGACCGCCCTGCACCAGCACCTGGAACCGGCAGCGGCCAACGTGCAGCACGTCGCCGTGTTGCAGCGTCTGCGACTGGAAGCGCGTGTCGCAGGCCATGAACCGGCGCAGCAGGTCGCCGGTGATGGTGCTCGCATCGTCCGCGGGCATGCCGTGGAACTCAAAGTACCGGCGGCAGGCGTCCATCGCCTTGGGCGTCGGCAGCGCGGTCTGCTCGGCCGAGTCGCGTTCTTCCGGACGCAGGTACACGACGGCGCCGGTGCGCTCGTGCAGCCAGCGCGCGAGACCCAGATGATCGGGGTGATGATGCGACACCACGATGCGCGTCAGGCCACCCGCCAGCGGTCCGGCCAGCAGGCGCTCCCAGCAGGTGCGCGCGTCTGCGGTATCGACGCCGGTATCGAACAGCAGCCAGCCCGCGCCGTCGCGCACCAGATACAGGTTGACGTGATCGATGCCCTCGTCCAGCGGCAGGCGCAGACGCAGGATGTCCGGCGCCACCTCGACCAGGTCGTCCGCTGCCACGGGGGTATCTGCGCGCCTCACGTTCAAAGCCGCTTGGCCACTTCTTCGAGCATGACCTCGGTGGCGCCGCCGCCGATGGCCTGGATGCGCGCGTCGCGCGCCATGCGCTCGATGGCGGTCTCGCGTACGTAGCTCATGCCGCCGTGGAACTGCTGACAGGTGTACATGACCTCGTTGACCAGCTCGCCGCAGTAGGCCTTGACCATCGAGACTTCCTTGACGCACTCGCGGCCCTGCGCGTCCGTCCACGCCGCCTGGTAGGCGAGCTGGCGGCCGGCCGCGACCTTGGCCGAGAGCATCGCCAGGCGCTGGCGGATGACCTGCTTGTCCCAGAGCACGCCGCCGAAGGCCTTGCGATTGCGCACGTAGTCCACCGTGAGATCCAGCGCCTGCTGCGCCTCGCCCATGGCCTGCGTACCCAGCACGATGCGCTCGTTCTGGAAGTTGCGCATGATCGAGTAGAAGCCCTTGTTCTCGCCGCCGATCAGGTTGGCGGCGGGAACGCGGCACTGGTCGAACACCAGTTCGGCGGTGTCGGAGCACAGCCAGCCGGTTTTCTTCAGGCTGCGGCCCACGCTGAAGCCGGGCGTGCCCTTCTCCACGGCGAAGATCGAGATGCCGCGCGAGCCCTTGACGCTGGTATCGGTCTTGACGCCGACGAAGTACAGGTCGCCGTGCACGCCGTTGGTGATGAACATCTTGGTGCCGGTAAGCACGTAGTGATCGCCGTCGCGCACCGCGCGGGCCTTGATACCGGCCACGTCGGAGCCTGCGTCGGGCTCGGTCACCGCCACCGCGCAGATGGTCTTGCCGCTGATGATGCCCGGCATCCAGCGCGCGAGCTGCTCGGGATTGCCGAAGTTGCCCAGGTGTGGCGAGGCCATGTCGGTGTGTACCAGCACCGTGACGGCGAAGCCGCCGAAGGTGGAGCGGCCGAGTTCCTCGGCCAGGATGGCGCTGTAGATCGTGTCCAGCTCGGCGCCGCCGTAGGCCGCGGGATAGCGGATGCCCAGATAGCCCAGCTCGCCGAGCTTGCGCAGCACCTCGCGCGGCACCTTGCCCGCGTCCTCCCAGGCATCGGCGTTCGGCACGACCTCGGTCTGGATGAAGCGGCGCAGGGTGTCGCGGAAGCACTCGTGGTCTTCGGTGAGAAAGGGCAGCTCGTTCATGTCGGTTGGCTGGGTTACGGAATCACATCGTGGTGTAGCCGCCGTCGACGACGAGTTCCGCGCCGACGACGTAGGAGGATTCGTCCGAGGCCAGGAACAGCACGACCTGCGAGACTTCTTCGGGGCGTGCCGGCCGGCGCGCTAGAGTCATGGCCAGGGCGGCGTCGCGGAACTGCGGCTGCGAGAGCAGATCCTTGGTCATCGGCGTGTCGATCACACCGGGGTGCACGGAGTTGACGCGGATGTTGAACGGCGAGAGATCCACCGCGCAGCTCTTGGACATCAGCCGCACCGCGCCCTTGGACGCCTGGTAGGCCGCGGCCATGGGCGCGCCGATGATGCCGTAGATCGACGAGATGTTGATGATCGATCCGCCGCCGGCTTCCTGCATGGCCGGCACCACGGCGCGCGTGCCGAAGAACACGCCGCGCACGTTGACGTCGAACACGCGGTCCCACTCCGCCGTGCTGGTGTCCATCAGGCTCTTGGACAGCAGGATGCCGGCGTTGTTGACCAGCACGTTGATGTGCCCGTGGCGCGCAACGACGTCGCCCACCACCTGCTGCCACTGCGTTTCGCTGGTGACGTCCAGGCTCGCGAACTCGGCCTTGCCGCCTGCGGCGCGGATGGCGGCGGCGGCTGCCTCACCGGCCTGGGCGTTGACGTCGGCGAGAATCACCTTCCCGCCTTCGCGCGCCAGCAGCTCGCCGTGTGCGCGGCCCATGCCCATGGCGCCGCCCGAGATGAGAATGACCTTGTCCTGTACGCGTCCCATGACGTTCTCCGGTGTGGTGCGGGGGTGAAACCGAAACGGCGCGTGCTCAGGGCGCCGACACGCAGACGCTGTCGGCGGCCTTGCCCTCGCGGAAGGCCTTGAGCGAGCCGCTGTGCATCACGCGGCCCATCAGCGGCCGGCCGATGATCTCCTCGGCCATGCGCGAGGCCTCAATGAGCTTTTCCAGGTGGATGCCGGTCTCGATGCCCAGCTCGTGGCAGAGGAACACCATGTCCTCGGTGCAGACGTTGCCGGAGGTCTGGCGGGCCTTGTGGCCGGCGAAAGGGCAGCCGCCCAGGCCGGCGACGGAGGCGTCGAACAGCGTCACGCCCATCGACAGCGCGGCGTAGACGTTGGCGCCACCCAGGCCGCGGGTGTCGTGCAGGTGCAGTCCGATCTTGGCTTCCGGGGCCAGCTCGCGCACCGCGCCGATGCGCCGCTTGACCTCTTCCGGATTGGCCCAGCCCATCGTGTCGGCCAGGTACAGCGGCGGAATCGGCAGATTGCGTGCGCGGAACAGGCCGATGGCGTGCTTGAAGGCGTCGGTCACGGTCTGCAGCGACACCGGCCCGCCCAGGTTGCAGCCCCAGGCGGTCATCACGTAGACCTTCTGCACCGTCGCGCCATCGGCCAGATAGCGGTCGAGCCACACTTCCTGCTCGGCGCGCATGTCCGCCGCCGTGCGGTTGTTGTTGCGCATGGCGAAGGCGTCGGTCAAGTAGTACATCAGCGGCGCGTGGTTGAACGCACCGCGCACCTCGCGCGCCTTCTGGTAGCCGGACTCGTTGAGCCACAGCAGGGTATAGCGCACCTTCGGGTTCTTCTTGATCTCCGCGAACAGCTCCAGGGTGTCGGCCATCTGCGGCACCTTGCGCGGATTCACCAGCGAACCGACCTGGATTTGCGCCAGCCCGGTTTCGGACAGCGCGTCGAGCAGGGCCACGCGCTGCTCGCGCGGATAGGTGACGGGCTCCATCTGGAAGCCCTCGCGCACGCCTTCTTCGTGGAATTCGACCTTTTTGGGGAAATCGTTCATCGGGATGCTCCTGGATTAGTTCCGTGCTTTCGTTCCGCCTGCGCGGGTGGGGTGGGGCGTTCAGTCACCGACTTCGCACAGCACGTCGCCGCGGCCGACCATGTCGCCGGGGGCGCAGCGCAGCGCACCGAGCCGGCCGCCGCGTTCGGCCAGTACTTGCAGTTCCATCTTCATCGACTCGAGCACGATCACAGTCTGGCCGGCGATCACGGAGTCGCCTTCGGCGGCGAGCACGGCCACGACCTTGCCCATCATCGGC
Organism: Panacagrimonas sp.; assembly: GCA_052389915.1. Lineage (GTDB taxonomy): Bacteria > Pseudomonadota > Gammaproteobacteria > Nevskiales > Nevskiaceae > Panacagrimonas. The sequence goes on along the minus strand of JBQTHL010000076.1, from coordinate 5,252 downwards.
GCCTTGAGCGCGCTTTCCTTCACCGACGCGGCGGCGGCCGCCGCCAGCGGGGCGGTGGTCTGTACCCGCCAGCTGCCCTGCGCGTCGTGCACCAGGGTGGCGGCCCCCTCCACGAACAGGCGCAGCTCGCGCGTCAGGGCCTCGGTGTGCAGGCGTACCAGGCCCTGGCCGACGATCTCCAGTCGCGCGCGCAAACTCCGGTCGCGCTGCGGCTCCACGAGGCGCAGCGTGATGATGCCGGCGGCGTCGGGCGCGGAGAAGTGCACCGCGCAGCTGCGGCCCGCCAAACCCAGGATCACCGCCGGCTGGGTGGAAGGGCCGGGCTCTCCGGCGCGCGTGCGCCAGCCGATGAACTCGGGCTGCGTCCAAACGCCCCAGTCGCAGCGCCCGCGCTCGCGCCGCAGCCAGTTCAGCCCTACAGCGGCCAGGGCCTCGTCCGACGCAACGGGGGACGCTTCCGTTCCCGGTGCCCAGCGCTGGTCGATCAGCCGCGTGTGCATGCGCCCCTGCACGGTCTCCGGCCAGGCCAGCAAGGTGCGCAGAAAGCCGACATTGGTGGTCAGGCCCACCACGTCGGTGGCGACCAGTCCCGCGCTCAGGCGATCCAGCGCCTCGGCGCGGGTATCGCCGCGGCTGACCAGCTTGGCGATCATGGGGTCGTAGAACGGCGTGATCTCGTCGCCGGAATCCACGCCGCTCTCCACGCGCAGCAGCGATTCGGGGAAGCGCAGCCAGTGCATCCGGCCGGCGCCGGGCAGGAAGCCCGCGTCGGCATCCTCGGCGTAGATGCGCGCCTCGAAGGCATGGCCCTGCACCCGCACCTGTTCCTGGGTGAGTCCGAGCGAGCCGGTGGCGGCGATGCGCAGTTGCAGTTCCACCAGGTCCAGTCCGGTGACTTCCTCGGTCACCGGATGCTCGACCTGCAGGCGCGGGTTGACCTCCAGGAAGTAGTAGTCGCTGCCGGAGACGATGAACTCCACCGTGCCCAGGCCGCGATAGCGCAGCGCGGCGGCGAGCCGGCGCGCGTCCTCCAGGATTCGCGCCCGCAAGCCCGCCTCCAATCCGGCCGAGGGGGCTTCCTCGATCACCTTCTGGTGACGGCGCTGCAGCGAGCATTCGCGCTCGTAGAGATGGATCGCGCCGCCCTGTCCGTCGCCCGCTACCTGCACTTCGATATGCCGCACCTCGGGCAGGTAGCGCTCGACGATCATCTCGCCGCTGCCGAAGGCCTGAGCGGCCTCGCGCATGGCGCTGTCGATGCGCGTGTCGAGGCCGTCGAGCGTTTCAATCAGCGCCATGCCGCGACCGCCGCCGCCGGCCACCGCCTTGAGCAGCGCCGGCAGGCCGCAGGCGCGCACCTCGGCAGCGACCTGCGCCGGGTCGGACAGGCCGGTGGTGTCGCCGGGCACGGTGGGAATGTCGAGTTTCTGCGCCTCGCGCTTGGCCGAGGCCTTGCCGCCCAAGCGTTCCATGGTCTCGGCGGTGGGGCCAATGAACACCAGCCCGGCGGCCTCGACGGCGCGCACGAACGCGGGATTCTCGGAGACGAAGCCGTAGCCGGGGTGAATCGCGTCCGCTCCCGCACGCCGCGCGGCGGCAATGATCGCCTCGACGTTGAGATAACTGGCGCTGGGCGCGGCATCGCCGATGAGGTGGGACTCGCCCAGCTCTCGGACGTGGCGTGCGCGCGCGTCGGCGCTGGAATGCACGCCGGCCACGGCCATGCCCAGGCGGCGGCAGGTGCGGGCGATGCGGCAGGCGATTTCGCCACGGTTGGCGATCAAAACCTTGCGGATGGGTTTCATGGCGGCAGGCATCAGAAGCGGAACACGCCGAAATTCGTTTCGCGCGGGGGCACGCGGGCGGCGAGTTCCAGCAGCAGCGCGAGCGTGGCGCGGGTCTCCAGCGGGTCGATCACGCCGTCGATCCAGCCGTGGCTGGCGAAGTTGTGCGCGCCCTGGAAGTCCTCGTAGATCTTGCGCGTGGGCGCCTTGAAGGCCTCCTGTTCCTCGGCGGTCCAGGTCTTGCCCTCGGCCTTGAGGTTGGTCTCGCGCACCAACGCGAGCACCATTGCCGCTTGGTCGGGGCCCATGATCGCGGAGCGGCCGTTGGGCCAGGCGAACATCGCCGTGGGCTTGAACGGCCGGCCACACATGGCCAGGTACCCCGCGCCGTAGGACGCACCGATGTTGAGCGTGTACTTGGGCACCCGCGCGGAACTCATCGCCGTGATCATCTTGGCGCCGTGCTTGGCGATGCCGACCTGCTCCACGTCCTTGCCTACCATGAAGCCGGTGACGTCGCTGACGAACAGCAGCGGGATGTCGCGCTGGCAGCACAGGCTGATGAAGTGCGTGCCCTTCATCGCACTTTCCGGGAACAGCACGCCGTTGTTGGCGAGGATGCCGATCTGGTAGCCGTGAATGCGCGCGAAACCGGTCAGCAGGGTCTCGCCGTAGAGCGGCTTGAACTCCTGAAACTCGCTGTCGTCCACCAGCCGCGCGAGGATCTCGCGCGTGTCGGTGGGGTATTTGGGATCGCGCGAGACGATGCCGTAAATCTCTGCCGGGTCGAAGCGCGGTGGGCGTGAAGGCTCCTGTCGTCGGCGCGAGGCCGGCGCCTGGCCGAGTTCGCGCACGATGTTGCGCGCGATCAGCAGCGCGTGGCGGTCGTCTTCGGCGATGTGGTCGGTGACACCGCTCTTGCCGCAGTGCATGGCCGCGCCGCCGAGCGTCTCGTTGTCCACCACCTCGCTGGTCGCGGCATAGGTGAGTTCCGGGCCGCCCAGGTACATGAAGCCCTGGCCGCGCACGATCACCACCTCGTCGCACAGCGCCGGGATGTACGCGCCGCCCGCGGTGCAGGGGCCCATCACCACGGCAATCTGCGGGATGCCGTCGCCGGACATGCCGACCTGGTTGTGGAAGATCGAACCGAACTGGCCGTCGTCCGGGAAGATGTTGGCCATGTCCGGCAGGAAGGCGCCGCCGCTGTCCACCAGCGTGATACAGGGCAGGCGGTGCTGCCATGCAAAGGTCTGCGCGCGGACGTGCTTCTTGCAGGTGAGGCCGAAGTAGGTGCCGCCCTTCACCGTGGCGTCGTTGGCGATGATCATGCACGGCCGGCCGGACACGATGCCCACGCCGGTGATGATGCCCGCGCCAGGCGGCACGCCCTCGTAGTGGCCGTCGCCGATCAGCTCGCCCAGTTCCAGGAACGGCGAGCCGGGGTCCACCAGCAGCTCGATGCGGTCGCGCGGCAGCACCTTGTTCCGCGCCAGGTGCTTGGCGCGCATCTTCTCCGGCCCGCCGGCGCGCGCCGCGGCGCGCAGCGCCTGCAGGCGCGTGATGCGTTCGGCATAGGCGGCGCGGTTCTGGGTGAAGCTGTCGCTGCGCGGTGAAACGCGCGAGTTGAGGATGCCCATCGATTCTCGATTGCTTGCAGTTGGGGTTTCGGGGCGCCTTCAGCGTGCCTTGAATACCGGCGTGCGGCGGGCCTGGAACGCGGCCAGGCCCTCGCTGACATCGGCGTCCTGCAGGGCGTCCACCGCCAGCGAAATCTCCAGCTCCAGCCCTTGCACCAGAGGCCGGTCGAGGCCCTCGCGCGCAAGGCGCTTCGTGGCCGCGAGGCCCGAGGCGCTGCGCGCCGCGGCGGTGCGGCACCAGGCCAGCGCGTGTTCGTGCAGGGTCTCGGCGTCGATCACATCGTTGACCAGGCCCCAGGCCAGCGCGGTGTCGGCTTCCAGCCAGCGTGCGCTACAGAACAGGTCCATCGCCCGGCGCAGGCCGACGAGGCGCGTGAGCCGCTGGCTGCCGCCCCAGCCGGGGATCAGCCCGAACTGCGCGTGCTGGTCGCCGAAGCGTGCGCCGCGCGCGGCGAACACCAGGTCGCAGCCGAGCATGAGTTCCAGCCCGCCGGCCAAGCACAGGCCCTGGCAGGCGGCGACGATGGGCAGCGGGCTGGCCTCCATGGCGCGCAGCACGTCGTGACCGCAGCGCAGGAACGTGTCCAGCTTGGCACGGTCGGCGCGCAGGCCCTGCACTTCGTCCAGGTCCGCGCCGGTGCAGAAGTGTTTGCCCTGCGCGCGGATCAGCACCACGCGCACGCCCGAGTCGGGCTGCTCGAATTGGGCGAGCGATTCGCCGATGACGCGCCACGCGGCGATCGACAGGCAGTTGAACTTGTCCGGCCGCGCCAGCTCCAGGATGCCAACGGCCCCGTCCACGCGGGCCACGACCGGCGCGCTCATTTCTTGTTGTCCTTGGCGTACTGCACGGCCACGCGGCCGACGCGCTCGCGCGCCACGATCAGCTTCATCACCTGGGCGGTGCCGTCGCCGATCTCCAGGCCCATCACGTCCCGCAGGCGCTGCTGGTGCGGCAGGTCCATGGACCAGCCGTAGTGGCCGAAGGTGAGCAGGCACTGGTGGATGGTGTCCACCGCGGTCTTGGGGCCCAGCCACTTCACCATTGCCGCCTCGGCAGTATGCGCCTCGCCGTGGTCGCGCAGCTCGAGCGCGTGGTAGCTGAGCTGGCGCGCGGCCTCGATCAGCGTGTCGTACTCGGCCAGCGGGAACGTCACGCCCTGGTATTGCGCCAGCGGCGCGCCGAAGGCCATGCGCTCCTTGGTGTAGGCCCAGGCCTCGTCCAGCGAGGCCTGCGCCGAGCCGATGCACTGCAGGGCGATCAGCACACGGCTGTAGTCGAAGCCCTGCATCACCTGGATGAAGCCCTTGCCCTCGTCGCCGAGCAGGTGGTTGGCAGGGATGCGCACATCGTCGAAGAACACCGAGCCGCGGCCGATGATGCGGCTACCGGAATCGTTGAAATGCGTGCGCTGGATGCCGGGCAGGTCAAGCGGCACCATGAAGGCGCTGACGCCGCGCGCCCCGTCCTCCACCGTGCCGGTGCGGGCGAACAGCACGATGGCGTCGGCTTGGTCGGCAAAGCTGATGGAGGTCTTCTCGCCGTTGAGCACGTACTGGTCGCCGTCGCGGCGCGCCTTGAGCACGAGGTTGGCGGCATCCGAGCCACCGCGCGGTTCGGTCAGGCCCAGCGCGGTGATCTTCTCGCCTCGGATCATCGCCGGCAGCCAGCGCTCGGCGATTTCGGGGCGCGCGTGCGCCGCCAGCACCTTGCCGGTGAGCGAGGCCATCAGCGGCACGTAGCTGACGTTGATGTCGCCCCAGCCGATCTGCTCGATCACGATGCCGGTGGTCAGGCCGCTGGCGCCCAGGCCGCCGAACTGCTCGG
>JBQTHL010000075.1:0-30541 GCA_052389915.1 Panacagrimonas sp. | reverse complement strand
TGAAAATGTCGCGTCAAACGTTCGAGATTCTTGGAATCAGTCCCGCCGACCTCGCTCACGCGGGGATAGCCCTGGCCGTCGCGCGCTCCGGGGGGTTGGGTATTCTCGATCTTGAGTTTGCTGGCGACTCCGCGCGGGCTGCGCGCAACTTCGAGCGCTTGCTGGCAGGCACTACGGGACGGGTTGGCCTGCGGATTCACGCGCGGGACGCGATGCTCGCCAGACAATTGATCTCGTCTTCGGGCGATCGAATTCTCACGGTAGTGCTGAGTGGACCGGTCGCCGGCTTCGGAAAGCTGCGCGCCGATCTCGGCCTGCGCCCTGGCGACGTCTGCCTGGGCGAAATCATTTCCGCTTCCGATGCCGCTGCTGCTGAGGCTGTTTGCGACGGCCTGATCGCCCGCGGCCATGAGGCCGGCGGCTGGGTGGGCGAAGACAGCAGCTTCATTCTCTTGCAGAAGCTGCGCGGAACGATCAGCAAACCGCTTTATCTTCAGGGCGGCATCGGCGTGCGCGCTGCTGCTGCGTGTCGCGCGGCGGGAGCCGCCGGCGTGGTGTTGGACGACTGCCTGTTGCTGATGGCGGAATCGCCGTTGCCCGCCGCAACCCAGGCCGAGCTGGCGCGTCTCAACGGAGCCGAGTGCAAGCTGCTGGGCGAATTGCTTGGCCAGCCCTGCCGCGTGTTCGCGCGGCCGGGCAGCGCAGCCCTCAAGACGGCGGAAGAAGAAACCCGTAACGCTGAGGGCGGGGTGATCGAGATTGCCGACTGGGTCGAGCGGATCAACACAGCGGTGGCGTGGCGCGGTGAGACGGCGCGCTTGCTCCCGCTCGGTCAGAGTATTGGCCTGGCCGCGAGTTATCGCGACACCTATCAGAGTGTCGGCAAGCTGGTGCAGGCGGTACGACGTGCGTCGCTGAAACAGACGGATCGCGCTGCCGAACTGGGCGTGCTCGACGAAAATGCGCCGCTGGCGCAGTCGCATGGCACGCGCTACCCGCTGGCGCAGGGCCCGATGACCCGCGTGTCCGATTCGCCCGCTTTTGCGGTCGAGGTCGCGCGCGCCGGTGCGCTGCCCTTCCTGGCCCTGGCGCTGATGCGCGGGCCGCAGGTCGCGCAGATGCTGGCCGATACCCAATCCCAGGCGGGCGGTCTGCCCTGGGGGGTCGGCATGCTGGGCTTCGTGCCGCACGCCTTGCGCGAGGAGCAGTGCGCGGAAATCTGGAAGTGCAAACCGACGTACGCGCTGATCGCGGGCGGTCGCCCCGATCAGGCGGCGGAGTTCGAGAAGCGCGGCATTCCCACCTACATCCACGCGCCGGCGCCGGCGTTGCTGAAGATGTACCTGGAGCAGGGTGCGCGACGCTTCGTGTTCGAAGGCCGCGAATGCGGCGGACACGTCGGGCCGTTGGGTAGCTTCCCGCTGTGGGAACAGATGATTGAAGTGCTGCTGGCCCATGTGCCGGCAGGCGAAGAGAAGAACATTCACGTCCTGTTCGCCGGTGGCGTGCACGACGCCGTCTCGGGTGCGATGGTGGCGGCCATGGCCGCGCCGCTGGCCGAACGCGGCATGAAGGTCGGGGCCCTGATGGGCACGGCCTACCTGTTCACGGCGGAAATCGTGTCCTCGGGCGCGGTGGTGGAGGGCTTCCAGACCGAGGCGCTGCGCTGCGAACTCACGATGAACCTCGAATCCGGACCGGGCCATGCTTCGCGCTGCGTGGCGACCAAGTTCGCCTACGACTTCTACGACACACGCCGTCGCCTGATCCGCGAGGGCAAGAGCGCCGAAGATATTCGCGAGGTGCTCGAAGATCTGAATCTCGGTCGACTGCGCATCGCGTCCAAGGGCGTCAATCGCGACGAGACCGGGCGCATCGTCGAGGTGCCGGTGGATCAGCAGCTCGCCGATGGCATGTACATGATCGGCCAGGTCGCGACCCTGCGTGATCGCGTGCTGAGCATCGCCGAACTTCACCACGCCGTGTGTCATGGTGCGCAGCAATTGCTGGATGCGCAGGTGCTGGAGCGGGTCGAGCGCAGCGAAGTGGCGCGGCCTTCGGACATCGCCATCGTCGGCATCGGCATCACCCTGCCCAAGGCCGACAGCGCGGACGATTACTGGAAGCTGATTCTCGACAAGGACTGCATCATCCGCGAGGTGCCCAAGGAACGCTGGGACCCGGAACTGTTCTTCGACGCCGACCGCAAGGCGCGCGACAAGGTGTATTCGAAGTGGGGCGGGTTCCTCGACGAGGTTCCGTTCGACCCGATGCGTTTCGGCATTCCGCCGAAGTCGATGAAGTCCATCGACACCTTGCAATTGCTGACCCTGGAAACGGCGGCGCGCACCCTGGCCGATGCCGGATATTCCGACGGCCAGTTCGACCGCGAGAACACCTCGGTGATTCTCGGCGCCGGCGGCGGCGCGGGCGAGCTGGGCGTGCAGTACGGCATGCGTGCCGAGCTGCCGCGCTTCGTCGAAAACCTCTCGCCCGATGTCTGGGAGCGCTTGCCCGAGTGGACCGAGGAGTCCTTCGCCGGCACCTTGCTCAACGTGGCCGCAGGCAGAGTCGCCAATCGGCTCGATCTGGGCGGCGTGAATTTCACCATCGACGCGGCCTGCGGCTCTTCGCTCGCTGCGATCAACATCGCGGTGCACGAGCTGGAGACCGGCCGCAGCTCGATGGTCTTGGCCGGTGGTTTCGACACCACGCAGTCTGCGTTCGGGTTTGCCTACTTCGCCAAGACGCAGGCGCTGTCGGCCAAGGGCCAGCCGCGCACCTTCGATCAGGGTTCCGACGGCATCGCCACGTCCGAAGGCGTGGCCATGATTGCGCTCAAGCGCCTGGCCGACGCCGAGCGCGATGGCGACCGCATCTACGCCGTCATCAAGGCGACCGCGGGTTCCAGCGATGGCAAGGCCCTGGGCCTGACTGCGCCGCGCTCGGAAGGGCAGGTGCGTGCGCTCAACCGCGCTTACGCCAAGGCCGGGTTTTCACCCGCCACTCTGGGTCTGGTCGAGGCGCACGGTACCGGCACGCCGCTCGGTGACCGCACCGAGGCGCAGACCATTTCGCGCGCGCTTAACGAAGCGCACGCGCCCGCCAAGAGCGTGGCCATCGGCTCGGTCAAGACTCTGGTTGGACACACCAAGGCGGCGGCGGGTGTCGCCGGCCTCATCAAGGTCGCATTGGCGCTGTATCACCGAGTGCTGCCGGGACATTTCGGCGTGGACAAGCCGATCGATGTCGTGGCCGACCCGAGCGCGCCGATCTACCTGCTCAAGGACGCGCGGCCCTGGATTGCGCATCCGGAGCATCCGCGCCGTGCGGCTTCGTCGGCGTTCGGATTCGGCGGCACCAACTTCCATGCGGTGCTGGAGGAGTATCGCGGCGGCGCAAGCTCGAACGGCGCCAACCGCTGGCCGGCCGAGTTGTTCCTGTTCCGCGCGGCGGATGTTGCCGGTCTCGTGCGGCATGTCGAAAAAATAATTCCGCACGTCCAGCCGGGCTCGCGCATCAAACCCGGCGAACTGGCCGCGGCCCTGGCTCGGCAGGCTGAGGCCCATTCGGGAGCGGCCGTTGCGCTTGCGGTTGTGGCCACCGACCTCAAGGGCCTGGCAGCAGACCTCGCCGCTGCCGTGGCGAGTCTGCAAGGCGGCTCCAAGCCGCTGCCGCCGAACGTCAAGCTAAACAAGTCGGTACCGGCCCAGTCTCCTGGCGTCGCGTTCCTGTTCCCTGGACAGGGTGCGCAATACCTCAACATGAGTCGCGAACCGGCGCTGTACCTGCCGGAAGTGCGCGAGGCGCTCGAACTGGCCGACCGTGTTCTGGAAGCCGAATTCCGCGGTCCGCTGTCGAGCCAGATTCTTCCCCCCGCCGCGTTCGATCCGGAAACCGAAGCTGCGCAGTCCGCCGCGCTCACCGATACTCGCGTCGCCCAGCCGGCGATCGGCGCGGTGTCGCTCGGTTATCTGCGGCTGGCCGAACGACTCGGCATCGAGCCGGTGGCCACCGCCGGACACAGTTACGGCGAGTACGCCGCGCTGATGGCCGCTGGTGTCATCGACGCTGCCGATTTCCTGCGGCTGTCGGCCGTGCGCGGGCGCGCGATGTCGGCGGCGTCCAAGTCCACACAGCCCGGTGGCATGGCCGCGATTCAGGGTCGGCGCGAGCGTATCGCGGCCTTGATCGCCAGCATTCCCGGCGTGCGGATTGCCAATCACAACGCCCCCGAGCAGTCGGTCATTTCGGGACCGAAAGAACAGATCGAAAAGGCGGTCGAGAAGCTCGTGGCCGACGGCCTGCGTGCTTCGATGCTGCCCGTGTCCGGCGCCTTCCATACCGAGCTGGTGGCGCCCGCCAAGCAGCCCTTGTCCGAAGCGATTCACGCCACGCGGTTTCAGACGGCGCGCTTCCCGGTTTACTCCAACACCACGGGCGCGGCGTATCCGTCCGATCCCCAGGCGATTCAGAACCAGCTCGATTCGCACCTGCTGTCGAGTGTCGAGTTCGTCACCGAAATCGAGGCGATGTACGCGGCCGGTTGCCATGTGTTTCTGGAACTCGGCCCCAAGGGAATCTGCTCCGGCATGGCGCGCCAGACCCTGGCCGGCCGCGACGCGGTGGCGGTGTCGCTCGACGCCAGTGGCGGCGGGTTGCGCGGTCTCCTGATCGGCCTGGCCGAACTGTTCGTCGCGGGCGTGAGCTTCGATGTATCGGCGCTGTTCGTGGAGCGCGACCTGCGCCGGCTGGAACTGGCCAAGCTGTCCGAGCTATCCAGTCCCGCGGTCTATCCGAAGCACTGGTGGATGGTCAGCGGTGGCTGCGCGCGACCGATCGACGATCCCGTCATGCGCACCGGCCTCAAGCCGGCCCTGACCAAGGCCACCTCGACCGCGGCGCGCGAAGCGCTCGAAGCCAAGATGAGCGCGGATATCCGCGCGAAGCTGCCGGTGCAGGTCTCTGCGCCTGCGGCTGTCAGGGCAGTCAGTGCTGCCGCCCCTGCGGCGCCTGCGCTGAGCAGCGAAGCGATGCTGGCGTACCAGCAGACCATGCGCCAGTTCCTCGCGCTGCAAGAGCGGGTGGTGCAGCAGTTCATGACCGGCGCAGCGATGCCGGCGTCGATGGCGCCGACCCCGATCCCGGTCGTCATGCCGTCCTCGGTGACGATGCCGGCAGCGACTCGTCCCCAGCCTGCGATGGTGGAGCGAGCGGGGCCTGCTGCCATCACCGCGAGCCCGGTCGCTGCGAAGACTTTGCCGGTCACAATTTCAGCCGCAGCTTCGGCCGCGGTTGCAGCAGGCGTGGACGTGCGCGCCGTGCTGCTCGACATCGTGGCGGAGCGCACCGGCTATCCGCCGGAGATGCTCGGCCTGGACGCGGACCTCGAAGCCGATCTCGGCGTCGATTCGATCAAGCGCGTGGAAATTCTCGGCGCGCTGCAGAAGGCGCTGCCGCCCGCGGTTGGGGCGGAGGTGCAGAACAAGATGGAGCGGCTGACCAAGGCCAAATCGCTCAACGCGATACTGGCGGAAATCGGCGAGCACCGATCGGCGTCCGTGGCGCCGAGCGTTGTCGCAGTGTCGGCGGCACCTCAAGTTGCGTCGGCGCCAGCGATGGATTTTAGGACGCTGCTGCTGGGCATCGTGGCCGAGCGCACCGGCTACCCGGTCGAGATGCTGGGGCTGGACGCCGATCTCGAAGCCGATCTGGGTATCGATTCGATCAAGCGCGTCGAGATTCTTGGCGCCTTCCAGAAATCGCTGCCAGCGAGCGTCGCTCAATTGGTTCAGGCGAGCATGGAGCGATTCACCAAGGCCAAAACGCTGACCGCGATTCTCGCCGAGGTTGGCGCACTGGCTCCCGCCGCGGGGCCGACGATTAGCGTTCCGGCGGTCGCCGCAGCACCGGTTGCACCGCGAGCCGAGACGCTCGACGTGAAATCCCTCCTGCTTGACATCGTCGCCGAGCGCACAGGCTATCCGCAGGAAATGCTGGGCCTGGACGCCGATCTCGAAGCCGACCTGGGCATCGATTCGATCAAGCGCGTGGAGATTCTCGGCGCGCTGCAAAAGGCCCTGCCGGTCGACATGGCCGCTGCGGTGCAGGGACGTATGGAGCGTTTCACCAAGGCGCGATCCTTGAGTCTGCTGCTGACCGAACTCGGGTCGATCACGCCGGCCGCAGTGCTTACGGCAACAGTTCCCACTGCTGTGCCTGTGCAGGCTCTGGCTGTGGAACCGGGTATCGATATCAAGGCGCTGCTGCTGCGGATCGTGTCCGAGCGCACCGGCTACCCGGCCGAAATGCTGGCGATGGACGCCGATCTCGAAGCCGATCTGGGTATCGATTCGATCAAGCGCGTGGAGATTCTGGGCGCGCTGCAGAAAGCCTTGTCGGCGGGACACAGCGAGGTCGTCCAAGCGCGCATGGAGCGCCTGACCAAGGCCAAGTCTCTCGACGCCATCGTCGCCGAAATCGATCATGCGGCCGAGCGAAAGTCCGTGGTGAAGGCGGGTCCGTCGCCGGTGGTGGAAATGCCGGTGCCGACCGCCGTCGCGGAGGACGCGTCCAAGGCTCTGCCGCGCTTCGTCATCAAGACCCGTCCAGCGCCGCTGGCAGCGGGGACGGCCTCTCTCAGCGGCCTCGCGCTGGTGTTGGGCGATGCCAACGCAGTCACCCGCGACGTGATGCGCGAGCTTGCGCGGAAGGGTCTCAAGCCGGTTCACATCGCGACCACGGAACCTGCGGATTTGCGCGGCGCCGTTGCTGCTGCGCGTGCTCAACACGGACCGGTGCGCGCGCTGATGCACGCACATGGACTGGAAGCGGCGGAGCTGGCCGATCTCGCCGGATGGCGTGCGCTGTGCCACCGCGATCTGCTGAGCCTGTTCCACACGCTGCAAGTCTGTTCGGACGATCTCGCGGGCGCACATGTGATCGCGGCGAGCCGCCTGGGCGGGACCTTCGGCCGCGACGCCGTCGGCGGCGGTCTGCCGGTCGCCGGCGGACTGAACGGAGTCCTGAATTGCGTGCGCGCTGAGTATCCCGAATGCCGCGCTCGCGCCGTCGATTTCGACGGCCAGACCGATGCCGACATCGCGCACATGCTGGTGCAGGAGCTGCTGAGCGAGGACCGCGAGCCCGAGGCCGGATATATCGGCCAAGTACGTTTCGGTTACAGCACCGTCGCGCAGCCCCTGGCGCCCAGCCCCTTGCCGGCGCAGGTCACGCCGGCCGGCGACTGGGTACTGCTGGCCACCGGGGGTGCGCGCGGCGTGACTGCCGAAGTGGTCGAAGAACTGGTGCGGCCCGGCATGCAGGTGGTGCTGCTGGGGCGCACGGCGGAACCCGCCGCGGAAGACCTGGCGACCGCGCCGCACGTCGAAGCCTCGGCGCTGCGCAAGGCGGTGCTTACGCGCAGCCTGGCCCGCGGCGAAAAGCCGCGTCCGGTGGACATCGATCGCGAAGTCGGTCGCATCACGGTCGACCGCGAGATTCGCGCCAACCTCGCACGCCTGCGCGCCGCCGGCGGAAACGTCGAGTACGTAGCCTGCGATGTGCGCGACGAAGCAGCGCTCGGATCGCTGATCGATAGCCTGTACGCGCGTCACGGTCGCATCGACGCCGTGCTGCACGGCGCCGGCGTGATCGAGGACAAGCTGCTGGCCGACAAGTCGGCCGAATCCTTCGAGCGCGTGCTCTCGACCAAGCTCGATCCGGCGTTCGTGTTCGCACGCAAGCTACGTCCGGAAACTCTCAAGTTGCTGGCTTTCTTCACTTCGGTCGCAGGCCGCTATGGCAACCGTGGGCAGAGCGATTACGCCGCGGCCAACGAGGCGCTCAACCGCCTCGCCTGGAATCTGCACCGCAGTCTGCCGCAGACCCGCGTGGTCTCGGTCAACTGGGGTCCTTGGGACGCTGGCATGGCCAGCGAAGGCGTGAAGCGCGCGTTCCGCGAACGTGGGCTGGAGCCGATTCCGATTGCTGCCGGTCGCCGCTTCTTTCTGGACGAGATGGCCAACGGTCCGCGCAACGACGTGGAGCTGGTGGCCGGCGACGGCCCCTGGAGCCACGACACTTCCGGTCTAGGGCTGCAAGCAGCCGAGCCGGCGGGCGCGGCTTCGGCGTTCGCCTTCGTGCGGCGTCCGCCGCGGATTGGCGTCGGCGGTGCGGTGACCTTGGAGCATCACCTCAGTCTTGCCGACGACCCCTACCTGTCCGATCACATGATGGACGGCAAGCCCGTGCTGCCGATGGCGGGCGCGCTGGAATACATGGCGCAGTTCGTCGCCGCCGCCTGGCCCGGCTGGGAAGTCGTAGAGATGCGCGACCTTCGCCTGATGGCGGGGTTGGTGCTGGACAGCGACGAAGGACGCGACGTGATTCTGCGGGCGCGGGCGGCAACCCACTCGGAACCGGGTGTGCAGGCGGTCACGGTCGAGATCGTGGACAAGCGGCGCAAGGCCGGCCCCAATTACCGGGCGACGGCGGTCCTGATGCAGTCGTGCGTGGCGGCGCCCACGCGCAGTCTCGAACCGCCGCTCACCGCAGACCTGATCGAAGGGACGAACGTCTACGCGCGCTACCTGTTTCATGGGCCGCACTTTCATTCGGTGGCCAGGCTGACGGCGCTGGACGAGTCCGGCGTTGCTGCCACGGTGCTGGCCTCGTCGCCGAAGAGCTTCGTCGGCTCGGAAGGTTCGTGGCTGTTCGACCCCGCGCTGATCGATGCCGGCCCGCAGATGGCCTGGGTGTGGGCGCATCTGCGTCGGACGCAGGCTGCGCTGCCCACGCGCATGGGCGTGGTTCGTCGTTTCGGCTCGGGGCCACTCGAAGGGCCGCTGACCTTGGTCCAGCGAGTGCAGCCGGCCGGTGCGACCGGAACGCTGAGCTACGAAGCCGAGTACGTGGATGTTCACGGCAAGGTGCGTCTCTCGATCAGCGAGGGCGAGAGCACCATGAGCGCGGCGCTGAATCGTCTGGTGCCCAGCTCGCCGGAGTACGTGCGTGCGAGCGGCGGCAAGCCCAACTACCCTGCGAAGTAGCGGTACAGGACTTCCAATCCGAATCCTGCCCGCTCGCCTCGCGGAATGAACAAGCCCCTCGATATCGCCGTCATCGGCCTGGCCGGTGTCTATCCCGGCGCGCGCGATGCGGATGCTTTCTGGCAGAACATCTGCAACAAGGTCGATGCGATCACCGATGCGGACCCCGAGTGGACGGGTCCGTATTTCGAGGCCAACACCACGGCCGACGACCGCATCTACACCACCAAGGGCGGTTTCCTGCGCGAACTGGCGGTAGTGGACCCGATGGACGTCGGCATGATGCCGGCGGTGGCCGCGGGCAGCGATCCGGATCACATGATCGCGCTCAAGATGGCGCGCGACGCGCTCAAGGACGCGGGCTACGGCGCCGGCCGCAAACTCGACGGTTCGCGTACGGGTGTGGTGGTCGCGCGCGGAACCTACGGCAATCGCGGCATTTCCAGCATGCTGTCGCGCGGTTTCTTTCTCGACCAGATGATGGATTTGGTCCGAGACCTGCGCCCGGACTTTTCTGAGGCCGAAGTCCGCGAGCTGCACACGGACCTCAAGAAACAACTGCCTCCCTACGGCGGCGACATGGTCGGCGTGCTCACGCCCAATGTCATCGCCAGCCTGATCGCCAACCGGCTCGATCTGATGGGGCCGGCATACATCGTCGATGCGGCCTGCGCCTCCAGCCTGATCGCCATCGATTCCGCCTGCCAGGAACTGGCCAGCGGCCGCTGCGACATGATGCTCGCGGGCGGTACGCAGGTGCAGACGCCGCCGGCGATCTTCATCCAGTTCTGCCAGATCAACGCGCTGTCCCGCGGTTGCCTGCGCCCGTTCCAGAAAGGCGCCGAAGGCACCTTGCTGGGTGAGGGCTGCGGCATGCTCGTGCTCAAGCGCGTGGCGGATGCGGAAGCCGCGGGCGATCGCATCTATGCCGTCATCAAGGGGATCGGCTCGTCTTCCGACGGCAAGGCCAAGGGCCTGCTCGCGCCGCGCCTCGAAGGCGAAATCCTGGCGATGCGGCGCGCCTATGAATCCTGTGGCGTCGATCCGACCACGGTGGATCTGATCGAGGCGCACGGCACCGGCACCAGCGTCGGCGACGCCACCGAAATCCAGTCGCTGTCCGCGGTGTTCGGCCGGCGCGGCGTGGGGCCGAAAATAGCCATCTCCGCTGTCAAGTCGATGATCGGGCACTGCCTGCCCGGCACCGGCGCGGCCTCGATGATCAAGACCGCGCTGGCGCTGCATCACAAGGTGCTACCGCCGATGCTGTGCGACGAGCCCGATCCGGCGCTGGGCCTGGATCGCACGCCGTTCTACATCAACAACCAGACCCGGCCCTGGGTGCATGGCGGCGACACGCCGCGGCGGGCAGGGGTCAACGCCTTCGGTTTCGGAGGCATCAACGCGCACGTGATTCTCGAAGAGTACGTGCCGCGTGCGGTCACGAAGACCAAGGCGCCGCCCGTGGAATTCAGGACGCCGGCCGCGAGCGAGTTGCTGCTGCTGGGAGCGGACACCCATGCGCAACTGGTGGGCATGGCGCGGGCCGCACTCACTCACTTGCGGTCCGCCAACCCGCCGACACTCGCGCAGATTGCCAAGGCGTCGGCGCAGGCCTCGGCCGGACATGCGCATCGCCTCGCCATCGTCGCCGAGTCGATTGAAGACCTGGCAAAAAAGTTGGAGCCCGCGCTGGAAAAGTTGTCGGTGCCCGGCGTCAAACCGTTCAAGACGCGCAACGGCGTGCACTACGGTAGCGGTGCGGCGCCGGGCAAGCTGTGCATCCTGTTCCCGGGCGAAGGCTCCCAGTATCCCGGCATGCTCGCCGACGTGTGCCTGCAATTTCCGCAGGTGCGCGACTGGTTCGATTTCATCGAGGAGAACGCGCACGCACGTGGCGGTCGCTCGCGCGCCCAGGTGTTGTTCCCCGCGCCGACCTGCCTGGACGATGCACAGCGCCAGGAACTCGAAAGCGCGCTGTTCGAAATGGACATGGCCGCGGAAAGCGTTTTCGCCGCGAGCCTGGGCTTGCAGAATCTCATCGACGATCTGGGCCTTGTCGCGGATGCGATGCTCGGCCACTCCACCGGCGAGAACACCGCGCTCACGGCCTGCAAGGTGCGCCGTTTCCAGCGCCGCCAGGAAATCGCCGAGGCGGTGCAGGCCATCAACGCCGTGTACCGCAAGCTCGACGCGGAAGGCCGCATCGCCAGCGGCAGTCTGCTCACCGTGGGCGGCCTGACGCTTGAGATGCGCGCGCACCTGCTCGAACAACTAAACGCCAAAGACACCCGCATGCAGTTGGCGATGGACAATTGCCCGAACCAGGTCGTGCTGTTCGGCCCGCCCGAGATCGCGACCCAGTGGCGCGAGAAGCTCGCCGCCGAAGGCGCGATCTGCCAGGAGTTGCCGTTCGGGCGCGCGTATCACACGCCGCTGTTCAAACCGCTGGCCGATGCGTTTCGCGGTTACTTCAAGAATCTGGAATTCGGGCCGGGCAGGGTACCGCTGTACAGCGCCAATTCCTGCGCGCCTTTTCCCGACGATGCCGAAGGCATTCGCGAACTCACCGCGCAGCAGTGGGAAAACCCGGTGCGTTTCACGCAGACGGTCGAGCGCCTGTACGCCGACGGCTTCCGCGTGTTTCTGGAAGTGGGGCCCAGCGCCAACCTCACAGCTTTCGTCTCGGACACCTTGCGCACGCACACGGACGTGATCGCGCTGAGCGTCAACAGCCGGCGCAAGCCCGGCCTGTCGCACCTGCTGCAAACGCTCGGCCAGTTGTTCGCGTGCGGCCTGCGCTTCGACGCCACCAAGCTCTACACGCACCGCAAGATCGAGGCTTTCGACCTTTTGTCGGATCCGAGACCAGCACCGAAAGCGCGGTCGCGCGATTCCCTGTTGATGCCCAGCGTGCGCCTGCCCGAGAAGTGGAAGCGTCCGCTGCCAAAGCAGATCGTTGCGTCTCCCGCACCCACGCGGACGACGTTGGAGGCACAAACACCCGCGGTGCCGGCCGCGATCAGCAGCGATCCGCGACTCGCGGTTCTGCAATCGCATTTCACGCTGATGCAGGATTTCCTGGACAGCCAGGCGCGTGTGCTCGGATTGGCAACGGGCGAGCCGACCGCGATGCCGGCTTCGTCGATTGCAGCGCCTGCACCCGACGCACAGGCCTACCCGCTGCTCGGACCGGTGATCGAATCCAGTGACGAGAAGTTGGTGATTGAGCGCAGTTTCGACCTGGACACCGATCTGTTCATCCGCGATCACTGCATCGGCGGCGCGCCGAGCGAGCACGACATCAGCCTGCTCGCCATTCCGGTGATTCCGTTCACCTACAGCATGGAGATCTGCGCGCAGGCCGCGGCCAAGCTGCTGGGTCGGGACGATCGCGTGGTCGTGGCCATCGACCACGCCCGCGGCAGCCGCTGGCTGTCGCTCGACGAAGGCCGGCTGCGGCTGCGGATCGTGGCCGAGCGCGCGGGTTCTGACGGCGAGCAGGACCGTGTTTCCTGTCATCTGTTCCTGCTCGATCAGGGCGGCCCCCCCAGTGGCATCGCGGTGTTCGAGGCGACGGTGGTTTTTGCCGAAGCCTATCCCGCAGCGCCGACACCAATTCCCTGGACCTCGGCCGAATCGCTGGCGCCGCAGTTCAATCCTGACGATCAGTTGTACGCACGCGGCATGTTCCACGGCCCGCGCCTGCGCGGCGCGAAACACGTGCAGCGCTGGGGCTCTCAGAACATCGACACGGAACTGGTCGTGTTGCCGACGCACGACTACTTCGCGTTCACCACGCAGCCTGATTTGCAGATCGACGCCACGCTCGCCGACGTGCTCGGCCAGAAACTCTACTTCTGGCTGCAGGAGCAGCACGGCGGATTGATCAACTGTTTCCCATTCCAGATCGCGCGTCTTTCGATGTTTGGTCCGCCGCAGCCCGGGGGCACTCGTCTCACGAGTCGCGCGCAGGTCGGGATTCCGGGGCCTGAGCGGGTGTCCGGAACGATCGACGCCATCGGCGCCGACGGCCGCGTGCTCATGCGCGCCGAGGGTTGGGATGATCGCAGTTTCGAAGTGCCGGATCGCTTCTACCAGTTCCGTCTCGACCCACCACGGCGTTTTCTCGGCGAGGTCTGGATGGACGGCCTGCTGCCGCCGGGATTGTTCGCGCGGCGGGTCATTCCGTTCGAAGGCGATGTGCTCAGCGGCGGCGGCGCCATCTGGGGCCGCGGGCTGGCGCACATGGTGCTGAACCGCAACGAGCGGCAGCAGTTCTACGCGCTGCCCGTGTCCGGACCGCGACGCTTCGAATGGTTGATGGGACGCATCGCGGCAAAAGAGGCCGTGCGCGATTGGGTGCTCTACAAGCACCAGTTGTCGCTGGCTTCCGCCGACATCGAGATCTTCAACGACACCCACGGCCGCCCGATTGCGCGCTGCGCGGTGCTTGGCGAAGTGCCGATGCCGGCCGTTTCGATTTCGCACAGCCAGCAGTGGGCGGCTGCGGTCGTGGCCGAACCGGGTCTCGCGCTGGGCCTGGATTACCAGCGGCTCGATCACGTGCGCGCGGAAGATCTCATCGCCGGCGGTTTCGCGGCGGATGAAAAAGTTTTCATCGATACGGCCAACGACCGGCCTAGAGTCGCCGCGGCGCTATGGTGCGCCAAGGAGGCTGCGGCGAAGGCCTCGGGCCTGGGCTTCCAGGGGCGTCCGCTCGACTGGCGGATCGTCGAGGCCAAGCTCGACCCGCGTGCCGTGAGTTTCGGTTCCGTGCGGGTCCGCTATCAGCAACGTGAATACGACGTTGCCTTACAGTTCGAGGGTCGCGAGGCGGTCAGCGCGCTCTGTCTCACCACCGCATCATCTGATGGCGCGCCGGTTGCGCTGGCCTGAACCTCTTCACTCCTTCGACCCCTTTACTCATGACGCAGAGCCAGCCAGAAATAAAACCTCGTACGAAAACGCTGTTCATCGGTCTCGACGGCTGCACCTTCACCGTGCTCGATCAGTTGACGCGCGAGTTGCCGGGCGAAGGCCTGACCATGCCGTTCCTGAAATCGCTGATGGACAAGGGCGTGCGCGCCAAGCTGCGCTCCACGCCGAATCCGCTCACGCCACCGGCCTGGTGCAGCATCATGACAGGCAAGAATCCGGGCGAGCACGGAGTGTTCGACTTCATCCGCGCCGAGGACAAGGGCGGCGAGGTGTACTGGACCCTGTACGACGCGCGCGACATCGACGCCGAAACCATCTGGTCGATCTGCTCGCGCAAGAATCGCAGCGTCGCCGCGCTGAATTTCCCGCTGACCGCGCCGGCGCCGGAAGAACTGAAAGGCTCGATCGTGCCCGGCTTCATTCCGGCCAAGCATCTGCGGCGCAACACGCATCCGCGCGAATTGTTCGAGCGCATCAAGACCGAGATTCCCGGCTTCGATCCCAAGGAACTGGCCTGGGATTTCGACAAGGAAAAGCAGGCGATGGAATCGCTCACCGCGGTCGAGACCGCGAACTGGGTGCGCTACCACCTGCCGCGCGAGGAGCAGTGGTTCAAGCTCGCCGAGTTCATTCTCGACAAGGACTCGCCCGAACTAATGGCGGTGATGTTCGACGGCACCGACAAGATCCAGCACCAGGCCTGGGCCTGGCTGGACCTGGACCTGCTGCCGAAAAATCCGCAGGGCCACGATCTGGAAATGCGCCAGGTCTGCCTGGAGTATTTCCACAATCTCGACGGCTACATCGAGAAGCTGGTCACGCTCGCAGGGCCTTCAACGCAGGTGTTCTTCGCCTCCGATCACGGCTTCACCGCGTCCACGTTCGTGCTGCGCATCAACTCGTATCTCGAAGAGAAGGGCTATCTGGTCTGGGCCAACAGCGACGGCAGCGAGATGTCGATCCGCCGCGAGGCCTCCGACTTCGCCAACCTCGACTGGAGCAAGACCACGGCCTACTGTCGCACGCCGTCGAGCAACGGCATTCACATCCGCGTGGCCGAGAAGCCGGGCGATCCCGGCATCAAGCCCGAGGAGTACGAGAGCTTCCGCGAGAAGCTCATCGCCGACCTGCTGTCGCTGCGGGATCCCGATAACGGCGAGCAGGTGATCGTCGATGTGCTCAAGCGCGAGGAGTGGTTTCCCGGTCAGCACATGAAGCGCGCCTGCGATCTGACCTTGGTGTTGCGCGACCACGGCTTCGTCTCGATCAAGAACTATAAGCCGGCCGTGGTGCAGCGTCCGCACGCTGCCGGCACGCATCATCCGGATGGAATTTTCATGGCTTACGGCCCCGGCATTTCGGCAGCGGGCATGGTGCCGTTGCGCCAGATCGTGGACGTGGCGCCCGCGCTGCTGCACAGCCTGGGCATGCCCATTCCTTCTGATTTCGAGGGCGAGGTGCCCAGCACCTTCTTCACTCCGGAATTCCTCGAAGCGCGCCCGGTGAAAAAGGGTGCCAAGACCCGCGCCGCTTCGCGCCGCGCGCTCGATCAGGAAATGGACGCGGGCGAAAAGCAGCAGATCATCGAGCAATTGCAGATGCTCGGGTACATGGAATGATTGGGGAATAGGGGCGCAGATGTCCAACGCATCCGAGCGGGTCAGCGCGCGCGAACTCGAAGCTCGCGGAATCATCGTCAACGACAAGCACCTCATTTTCGGCTCGCTCGAATACGAAGGCCCGGTCTACGTGTTCGGGCACCGCTTGAAGGACTGCTCGATCGGCGCGTTCGTGTTCTTCAATGCGGCGGGAACCATCAGTGCGTATCGCTGCCGGCTGGGGCGCTTCGCACAGGTTGGAGAGAACTGCATCGTCGGGCCGCCCGAGCATCCGCAGGACTGGTTTTCGAACCACCCCATCACTTTCACCCGGCCCAAATACACGCCGAATTTCTACCGGCTTCCGGACTTCGCCCGCTGGGCGCCGGACGAGCAGGACGGTCCGTCGTACGTCGACACCGTGCCGTCCGAGACCATCATCGGGCACGACACCTACACCAGCGTCGGCTCGTTCGTGAAGCGCGGAGTGACGATCGGCGATGGCGCGCTGGTCGGCGCGCACAGCGTGGTGACGCGCGACATCCCGCCGTACGCGGTTGCAGTCGGTGCTCCGGCGAGAGTGGTACGGATGCGCTACCCGGAAAAGATTGTCGAGCGTTTCCTGCGCCTGCAATGGTGGAAGTACGACCTGGCGCCGTTCAAGAATCAGGTCGATTTTTCGAAGGTCGAAGCGACCCTGGATTTCTTCGAGCAGAAGCTCGCAGATGGCGAACTCAAGGATTTCCGTCCCGACGCCTATAGACTGACGCCCGAAGGCGATGCATTTCAGCTCGAAAAGCTGCCGACGCCGATCCACTTTCCCTGAGTCTTCGTCGGCCGGCCGATGAAGCTCCCGACACGAGCCAACATGACCGCAACCTCGCAGCAGTACGAAGCCCAGCTCATCACCCTGCTCAAGGACTTCACGCAGGATTGGGATTCGGGTTCCGACGATGAAATGACGCGCAGCTCGCGTCTGCTGGCCGATCTGGGATTCGAGTCGATCGACATCATCCAGTTGGTCGTCGCCATCCAGGAAGACATCGTCAAGCGCAAGCTGTCGTTCGATCAATTGCTGATGCGCAACGGCCGCTACGTGGATGACCTGTCCATCGGCGAGATCGCCGATTACCTCGCTGCCAACACCTGAGTGGCTTTCGCCGAGGTCAACGGCGCGCGCCTGGCCTGGCAACAGATGGGCGAGGGGCCGGACCTGATTCTGGTTCACGGTCTGGCCGCCAGCCGTGCGTTCTGGTTCGGGGCGGCGACCCAGCTTCAGCGCAAGCATCGTGTGACGCTGTTCGATCTGCGCGGCCACGGCTACAGCAGCCGGCCTGGGCGCGGTTATCGGCCGCTGGATTTTGCCGAAGACATTCTCGGCTTGATGGATCAGCTCGGCATCGCGCACGCCGCGCTGGTGGGTCACAGCTACGGCGGCGCAGCGGCGCTCGAAGCGGCCGGTCTGGCGCCGCAACGCGTGACGCATCTGGGCCTGCTGGATACCCGCGTCACGCGCATCCAGCCGCTGCTACGTCTGCACGATGCGCCGCTGATCACCGAGGTCGAGAAGCAGATTGCGGCGACGCACCCGGTGGATTGGGCGAGCCTGCCGCAGGTGGGCTATCTATTTCTGGAAACCGCCGCGCGCATGCGCCTGGCCGGCAATGCGCCCACGGCTCGCGATGATTTCTCGCCTTTCGGCGAGGGCCGTGGCGCAGCGCGCGCAGCGCAGTCCTGGTTGGATCTGCTCGATCACACCACGGCACGCGAAGAGCTGGACCAGCCCGGCATGGAAATCGAAGGTTTCAAGCGCCTGTCGTCAATGCCTGCGCTGCTGATGTACGCGGAATTTTCGCGCTGTCTGCGATCCTATGAAGAACTGCGCACCCTGCTGCCGCAAGCCGATGCCATGATCGTGCCGCAGGCCGGGCATTTTTTTCCGATCAGCCAGGGTCCGCTGGTGGTCGAAAAGCTCGAAGCCTTCCTGGCTGCGCAATAGCGGGCCGTCGAGAATCGATTAGCGGGAGCAGCCATGCACCATTTGGGTGAAAGCGCTGAGGTGCAAATTTCATCGCCGGTCTCTACTCCAGCCGGGCTGCTCACGCGACCAACTGCGGTTTCTAGGTTCAGGGCGCACCCGCGTCGATCCAGTCGCCGATCAGTTCGACGCCCTCGGCATCGATGACGTGACTGGCCAGCGGCGGCATGCGCGCGGCCGGATCGAGCGTGTTCATGCGCGTCCAGATCAGGCTGCGTTCCTTGACCCCCGGTGCGATGCGTCTTGCGCCGGTCACGCCGAAGCTCTCGCCGGAAGGTTCGACTCCGATCGTCCCAGTACCGGCAATGGGCGTTGCGGCGCGCAAATCGATATCCACGGGAGTCGGTCCTCCTGGCCGGTGGCATTGCGAGCAATTGGTTTCCAGATAGGCGCGAGCACGCGAAGCCAGCGGCGCCAAGGGATCGGAAGGATCGGTCAACGCGGCGTACGTGGCGGGATCGGCCAGGGTCTGATCGAGATATCCGGCCTGATCGAGCGCACGCAACTGGTTCTCGGCAACGCCGCCCGGATAAGTGAAGCTGCCATTGAGCTGGTTCGTCCGTACACCCAGCACGAAGCCCGCAGCCGCGGTGTGGCACTGCAGGCATTGCACCCGATCCGGAAATCGATAGGTCTGGGTTCGCGTTCCGCCCGCGCCGTCCGCCACCCTCAGGTCCACGCTCGCGCTTCCCGGCAACAGGTCGGCGTCGCTGCCGGCCGCGTTCCAGCGATACGTGTAGCCCTGCCAGCCGGCGGCCTCATGGACGAAGACCCGCGTTTCGAGCCGCTTGAGCGTGCCGTCGGCAAGTTCGATCTCGAAGTGTTTGACCGTGACCGTTCCCACCGGAAAATCCCAGGCTTCGGTCGGGGAGAAACCGATGCGCTGCTGGCCGGGTACGGCGAACCAGCGGCGCTTGGTCGCGCCGTCGGACCAGAATGCGGCGCCGGGTTGGTATTCGACCAGGCCGGGACTGGCCTGCAGATTCGCGAGGTTTGCGAACAGGCCGGTGTCCGAGAGCTTTTGCGGAAACTCCTCTGCACTTCCGTCGCCGGGCACGAGTCGATACAGCCCGCCGTCGTAAGCGGTGATCAGGATTTCGCCCTCGAGGTCTTCGCCGAAGCTGCTCGGGTTGGGCACCTGGCCGATTTCCAGATTGTCCCCGGCCTCGCCTGCGGCCTCCGTGAGCGCCCAGACTCTGCCGCTGACGAAGTCCCCATAGACATAGCGTCCACTCAACCCGGGAATGCGGCCGCCGCGATAGACCCTGCCGCCGGTGATGCTGCGTCCCTGGTTGCGGTCGTAGACGAAGATCGGCGCTTCGAAGTCGGTGATTGGACGATTGTCGGGATTGAGGTTGGAACGCGTACCTTCAAAGATGCGCCAGCCGTAATTTCCACCGCGGGTGACAAGGTTGATTTCTTCGAGCGCGCCCTGGCCGACGTCGCCGGCCCAGAGTCGTCCGGTGGCGGGGTCGAAAGAGAAGCGGAACGGATTGCGCAGACCAAAGGCCCAGATCTCACCCCTGGCACCTGCGGCCCCGACGAAGGGGTTGTCCGCCGGTACGGCGCCGTCCGGGGCGATGCGCAGGATCTTGCCGAGCAGGTTCTCGAGGTTCTGCGCATTGTTCATCGGGTCGTTGCCGCTGCCGCCATCGCCCGACGCAATGTAGAGCATGCCGTCGGGACCGAAGGCCAGGCCGCCGCCATTGTGGTTGTTGAACGGTTGCGCGAAGCGCAGCAAAACCCGCTCGCTGGCGCGGTCAACGCGAAGCGTCGCGCGATCGGCGGTGAAGCGGGCGATCACCGAATCGCCGGTGCTGCTGTCCGGGTTGGCGTTGGCGCTGTAATAGACGTAGACAAAGCCGTTGCTGGTATACGCGGGATCGAAGGCAAGGCCCAGCAGACCCTGCTCGCCGTTGGCGCGCGTGCGATCGCTGAGGTCGAGGAAGACCGCGACTTCCGCCGGCCCGACCGTCTCGCGCGCCTCGAACACCTGCGTGACGCCGTTCTGGCTGGCGACGTACAGATGGGTTCGGTCGCCGGGCGCCGTCGCAACGACCAGCGGGCTGTCGAAGCTCAGGTTCGCGAATGCGCGTTGGATGGAAATCTCAGCGTTGTCGATCGCGCCGGTTGGGAAATTGAGCATCGGGATCGCCCGTTCGCCCAGGGCGCCGGATCCGCGGGTTCCATCGTCACCGCCTCCTCCACTACACGCGCAGAGGCTGATCGAAAGTATCAGCGCCGGAAGCATGCGGTGCATCGGAAAACTCGATCCTGAGATTTTCATGCGGGAGGTTTTTCTGGTTGAGTGTTGTCGGCGAGGCGGGGTGTCTTGGCTACACTATCTCTCTTCACTCTGTACTCCCGTCCATGACACGTATCGCAATCATTGCCGGACATACCGGTCTGGTCGGCCGCAAGCTGCTGGAACGCTTGCTGGCCGATAACCGCTATTCGCGGGTCGTCGCCATCGGCCGACGCGCACCGCCACAACAAGATGCAAGGCTCGAGGTGCTCCAGTCGGATCTGACCGACCTGCGGCAGCTCGAATCCCGTCTTGCGGCCGACGACGCGTACTGCTGTCTGGGGACCACCCAGCGCGCGGCGGGTTCCAAGGCCGCGTTCGAGCGCGTGGACTTTCACATGGTGGTGGACTTTGCGCGCGCCGTCCGGGCGGCCGGCGCGAAGCGATTCTTCGTCGTGTCCTCGCTGTCGGCCGATCCGAAGTCGCCGATCTATTACAGCCGGGTCAAGGGACGCGCCGAGCAGGCCTTGCGCGAGATCGGCTTCGAGACGCTGCACATTGTTCAGCCGTCGCTGTTACTCGGTTCGCGGACCGAACGCCGGCCGGGTGAGGCTTTGGCGCAGAAGCTGGGGCCATTACTCAACCGATTTCTGATCGGGCCGCTCACGAAATACAAGGCTATTGCCGCCGAGGACGTGGCTGCGGCACTGATGGAGTTGTCGCGGCGAGAAGCACTTGGCGTCCAGGTTCACACGCTGCCCTTGAAGCCCTGAACCACGCGTCGCGACAAGTAATATCCGCATATCCGCATAAGAGGATATGCACCGTATAATGCCCCATGTTCGACGCCCCTCCGCCCCAACTCCGCCCCGACTGCACCACGCAGCTACGGGATCTGCTCGCCCGCCGCATCCTCGTGATCGACGGCGCCATGGGCACCATGGTGCAGGGCTACAAGCTTGGTGAGGTCGAATACCGCGGCGAGCGCTTCAAGGACTGGGCCTCTGACCTCAAGGGCAATAACGACCTGCTGGTGCTGAGCCAGCCGGACATCATCCGCGAGATTCACACCAAGTATCTGGTGGCGGGCGCGGACCTGATCGAGACCAACAGCTTCAATGCGCAGCGCATCTCGATGGCCGACTACCACATGGAGTCGCTGTCGTACGAAATGAACGTGGCGGCCGCGCGCTTGGCGCGCGAGGCCGTGGATGCGATCAGCACACAAGAGCATCCGCGCTTCGTTGCCGGCGCACTCGGACCGACCAACCGCACGGCCAGCATCAGCCCGGACGTCAACGATCCGGCAAAGCGCAACGTCACTTACGACCAATTGGTCGAGGCGTATCTGGAACAGGCCCGCGGGCTGGTGGACGGCGGCTCTGACCTGTTCCTGATCGAAACCATCTTCGACACGCTCAACGCCAAGGCCGCGATCTTCGCGGTGCTGACATTGTTCGAGGAACGTGGCCGGCAGTGGCCGATCATCATTTCCGGAACGATCACCGACGCTTCCGGCCGCACGCTGTCCGGACAGGTCGCGGAAGCGTTCTGGAATTCGGTCAGCCATGCTCGGCCGCTGGCCCTCGGACTCAACTGCGCGCTGGGCGGCAAGGACATGCGGCCCTACATCGCCGAGCTGTCGCGGCTCGCCGATTGCTACATCTCGTGTTACCCGAACGCGGGCCTGCCGAATGCTTTCGGCGAGTACGACGAGCGGCCGGAAGACACGGCGGCAATCATTCAGGAGTTCGCCGAGAGCGGACTCGTGAACCTTGTCGGCGGCTGCTGCGGCACCACGCCGCCGCACATCGGCGCGATCGCGCAGGCCGTGTCCAAGGTCAAGCCGCGAGTGCCTTCCGAGATTCCGCGCCTGTGCCGGCTCGCGGGCCTCGAGCCCCTGAGCCTCACCAAGGAACGCGGCTTCGTGAACGTCGGCGAGCGCACCAACATCACCGGCTCGGCCGCGTTCAAGAAGCTGATCAAGGAAGGCGATTTCAACGCCGCGCTCACCGTTGCACGCCAGCAGGTCGAGGCCGGGGCGCCGGTGATCGACATCAACATGGACGAGGGCATGATCGACGGCGTTGCCGCGATGACCCGGTTCCTGAACTTGATCGCGGGCGAGCCGGACATCTCGCGCGTGCCGATCATGATCGATTCGTCGAAGTGGGAGGTGATCGAGGCGGGCCTGAAGTGCGTGCAGGGCAAGCCCATCGTCAACTCGATCTCGATGAAGGAGGGCGAGGAGAAGTTCATCCGCGAGGCGCGCCTGTGCCTGAAGTACGGCGCGGCGGTCGTCGTGATGGCCTTCGACGAACAGGGCCAGGCGGACAATCTCGAACGGCGCAAGACGATCTGTTCGCGTGCGTACAAGATTCTTACCGAGCAGGTCGGCTTTCCGCCCGAAGACATCATCTTCGATCCGAACATTTTTGCGGTGGCCACCGGCATCGCTGAGCACAACGCCTACGGCATCGACTTCATCGAGGCCACGCGTTGGATTCGCAAGAACCTGCCGCACGTGCACATCAGCGGCGGTGTGAGCAACGTGAGTTTCAGCTTCCGCGGCAACAACCAGATGCGCGAGGCGATTCATTCCGTGTTCCTTTACCACGCGATCTCGGCGGGCATGGACATGGGTATCGTTAACGCGGGCGTTCTGCCGGTGTACGCGGACCTCGATCCCGAACTGCGCGAGCGTATCGAAGACGTGATTCTCAACCGCCGGCCGGCCGACGGCGCCGAGCGCCTGGTCGAGATTGCCGGCAAGTTCAAGGGCGATGGCGCGAAGCAGGAAGTCGCCGACGAAGCCTGGCGCTCGCTGCCACTGGGCGAGCGCATCACGCACGCGCTGGTCAAGGGTATGGACCAGCATGTGGAGGCCGACACCGAGTTGCTGCGCGCTGAAATTTTTGCTCGCGGCGGCCGGCCCATCGAAGTGATCGAAGGCCCGCTGATGGACGGCATGAACGTGGTCGGCGACCTGTTCGGCGCCGGCAAGATGTTTCTTCCGCAGGTCGTGAAATCCGCGCGCGTGATGAAGAAGGCGGTGGCCTATCTCATCCCCTTCATCGAGGCCGAGAAGAAGCCCGGCGACGTGGAAAAAGCCAAGGGCAAGATCGTGATGGCCACGGTCAAGGGCGACGTGCACGACATCGGCAAGAACATCGTCGGCGTGGTGCTCCAGTGCAACAACTACGACGTCGTCGATCTCGGCGTGATGGTGCCGGCGCAGAAGATTCTGGATGCGGCGAGAGCCGAGAAAGCGGACGTGATCGGCCTCTCCGGCCTGATCACGCCGAGCCTCGACGAGATGGCCAACTTCGCCAAGGAGATGGAGCGCCAGGGTTTCGATATCCCGCTGCTGATTGGCGGCGCGACGACCTCGCGCGCGCACACCGCGGTGAAGATCGACAAGTCTTACCACGGCCCGGTCGTGTGGGTGAAGGACGCCTCGCGTTCGGTGCCGGTGGTGTCGGCACTGCTCTCGGCCGAGCAGAAGCCCAAGCTGATTGCCGAACTGGAAAAGGATTACGAGAGCATCCGCGAGCGTCACGCGAACAAGGATCGGCAGGAGAAGTTCCTGACGCTGGAAGCGGCACGCGCGAATCGTTTGAAGATCGACTGGTCGCAGACCCGGCCGTTCCGTCCCCGCATGCTCTTGCAGCAGGCGAAGGATGTCTGCGAGGGGCCGAGCTGTGATCACCAGAACCACGGGCCGCTCACGCAGTTCGTCAAGGTGCTGCACGACTACCCGCTGTTTGAGCTGCGCGAGTACATCGACTGGCAGCCCTTCTTCATCGCCTGGGAGATGAAGGGCAAGTTCCCCGAGCTGCTCAACAACCCGGCGACCAGCGAGGTTGCGCGCAAGCTCTGGGCGGACGCGCAGACCATGCTCGACCAGATCATCGCGGAGAAGTGGCTCACCGCCAGCGGCGTGATGGGCCTGTTCCCCGCGCAGCAGGTCGATGGCGACGATGTCGCGATCTACTCGGACGAAACGTTCTCGACCGAGATCGCACGCCTGCACAACCTGCGGCAGCAGAGCCAGCATCGTGAAGGCGTGCCCAATCGTTGCCTGGCGGATTTCGTTGCGCCCACGGAGTCCGGCTTGCACGACTACGTCGGCGCGTTTGCGGTGACCGCGGGTCTGGGCTGCGTCGATCGCGTCAACGCATTCAAGAAGGCCAACGACGATTTCAGCGCGATCATGCTGGAGTCGCTGGCGGATCGCCTCGCGGAAGCTTTCGCAGAGCGCCTGCACCAGCGCGTTCGCAAGGAATTCTGGGGCTACATCCCGGACGAGCATCTCGACAGCGGCGCGCTGATCGACGAGAAGTACCAGGGCATCCGTCCCGCGCCGGGCTACCCCGCTTGCCCGGAGCACACCGAGAAAGCGACGCTGTTCAAGCTGCTCGACGTGGAGAAAAACATCGGCATGACCCTGACCGAAAGCATGGCCATGTGGCCCGCTGCCGCGGTCAGCGGCTGGTACTACGCGCATCCGGAGTCGCAGTACTTCGTGCTCGGCCGTATCAACAAGGAGCAGGTCGAGGACTACGCGCGGCGCAAGAACTGGGATTTGCGCACGGCGGAAAAGTGGCTGGCGCCGAACCTGGGTTACGAGCCGGAAGACTGATGCCGGATCGTGCGCTGCGTTTCAATGCGCGGCGCAGGATTCACGCTGCTCAGTGGTGATGCCCGCCCGCGCCATGCACGTGGCCGTGCTGCAATTCTTCGACGCTCGCGTCGCGGATGCTGGCAATTTCCACCGCGAAATTCAGGTGTTGCCCGGCCAGCGGATGATTGCCGTCCACGGTCACCATGTCGCCGGCCACGCGGGTGATGACCACGCTGGTAGGTCCGTTCGGGCCCTGGGTCTGGAAGCGCATGCCTTCCTTGACGTCCTTGATGCCCTGGAATGCACGGCGCGGAACCTGCTGCACCAGACGCGCGTCGCGCACGCCGTAGGCCTGTTCCGGCGTCACGCGCACTTGCAGCTTGTCGCCGACCTTGGCGCCGACCAGCGCGGTCTCCAGCCCCACGATGATGTTGCTGAACCCGCCGAGATAGGTCAGCGGCGCGTCAGGCTGAGAGGCGTCGAGAATTTCGCCTGCGTCATTGGTGAGGGTGTAGTGGATGCTGACGACACTCTGCTCGGCGATTTGCATGGGACCATCCGGCTGGGACAAAAATGGGGCGCGAAGATTAACCCAATCAAGTCGAGAACCGACACGGAGAAACACAAATGGCAAATGACGGCGGTGGGTCGGTGATGGGCGGCGCGATCTGGATGATCGTGATTTCGATTCTGCTGTTCTGGCTGCCCGGTGTGGGCGGGTTCATCGGCGGGCTAGTGGGCGGCAAGGTGTCGGGCGGGGTGGGGTCGGCGCTGCTGGCCTGGTTGCTGTCGTCGATCCTGATCGGAATCCTGTTCGCGGTCCTCGGGACGTTTCTCAGCGGCATGATTCTGATCGGCGCCATGGCCGGGCTGGGTGGTTTGATGCTCGGTTTTCTCGATGCCGGCACGCGCCTGCTGGGCGCGATCATCGGCGGCTTTCTTGCCTGATTGAGCAGGCTCAGCGCGGCGCTTCAAAAAACACGTAGCTGGTGCCGTAGTCGCTGATCTCGAAGTAGACCTTCTTCTCGCCTTCGTCGTGTTTGCTGTTCAGATTTTCGTCCAGAACGCCGTAGCCGAAGCGATAGGGGCGGGCGTCGGCTTCGTTGGTGCCATAGGCGGTGGACAGCTTGTCGATCTGCACGAAGCGGCGTACGACCTGCGCGCCCGAGTAGATTTCCAGCACGCCGTTGGTGCCGGTCCAGTTCTGTAGCGAGCGGCCGATCTGGTTCTGGGTTTCCTGGGTGCAGGCGCCGAGAAGGATGGAGGTGACAAGCAGAGTGTTGCGGGTGTTAGTCATTGCGGAAGTTCCAACGCGGGATGTGGTCGCCATCATGGACGCGGGCCCGCACAAAGTCAGCCGCGCGCGCGGAAAACCTGATGATTGTGTCAAGTCGGAGAGGGATTGCTGACGTGGATAATGCGGTGACATGATCCGGTCACGCTGTCCTGCTAGCGGAGTTTTCGTGCGCTTTCATCTCGCAAGATCCAGATTCCTTCTCGTGCCAGTGGCCGTCCTCGCGCTGTCTGGATGTGGCGGCGGTTCTTCCGGCAGCGGTGGAGGCAATGGAGGCGGGGGCGGTTCCAATACGCCCAAGACCTGCCAGGAATCTTTCGACCCGGCGCGTATACCGCTCGGCGACGATTGCTCGCCCGTCGCCGGCGAGTTCTGCCCGACCGTTCACTACGGTGACGCGACGCCCTCGCGCGACGTGCCCATCCCTTGTACAGGCATCACCATCACCCGGCACGCATTCAGCGGTGGCGGGTTCGACTCCGAGTACCTCGCCATCCGCGCGGCAGGCGGATCGCCCGAATCGGTGTACATGCAGCTTCACTACTTGGGCGGCGACATCGGAACGCACACCAATCAATTGCGCCTGTCCGAACTGGCCAAGGCTCGCAATGTCCTGATCATCGTTCCGCAGGCGCCGTCCATTATTTCGAGCCTGCCGCTGCCGGGAACGCTCACCGGCTTGCTGAGCGGAACGCTGGCCAGTCTGCTGGGCATCGTGCTGCCGGAGCTTCCGTTCAATCCTTTCCTGCCCGAGTTGTCGCCGGCCGAACTGCTGGGGCCGCTGGGCGATGCGATTCCGCGCTGGCCCAACACCTTTGACGAGAATGTGGACGACTACGTCGCGTTGCTGGACAACGCGGTGGCCGATGCCCGCAGCCGCTTTGCCTTGCCCGATGTTCCGCTGTTCGTGGGGGGTCTTTCCAATGGCGGCCCGATGTCGGTGTTCTACGCCTGCAAACGCCCGAACGCGGTGGCGGCCATCGAGCCGGTCGGCGTGAACGTTCCGCGATCGGCGCTGGACGTGTGCCCCGCGTTCGCTGCGGTGGTTGTCAACGGTACGCGCGACGTGATCGCGCCCTACAACGGGAATCTTCTGGGCGCCGGTCCGGCCGACATGTACGCCGACTTCAAGCTTGCCAGCGGATGCCTCCCGGGCAATGAGTTCACCTCCACGATTCCGGCCGCAAGCAATGACGAGGATCAAATCACGGTCGTGTTCAAGTACACCGGCGCCTGTACCGGCGGGAAACGCCAGTTCCTCGTCACCCTGGAAGGCGCCGGTCACAACTGGCCGAGCCAGGATGTCGATCCGTTGCTGGGCGACATCAACCTGCTGGGCGGAATCGCGCGCAACTGGGACGCCACGATTTACGGTTACGACCTGATGAAACTCGCAGCGGGCATCGAGCCCCAGATGCCCTGACGCGGAGGTTTTTCTCGCGTTGACACCCTCTGGGCTCGCACCTATGATGCGCGCCCCTATACGACGGCCGGAGTCCTTCCGCCAGTCGTTATGTTTCTCTAAAGACGCGGGAATTACGTAGTGCCAACCATCAATCAACTCGTCCGTAGCGGGCGCACCAGCGCCACGTACAAGAGCAAGGCCCCGGCGCTGACCGCGTGCCCGCAGAAGCGCGGCGTCTGCACGCGCGTCTACACCACCACGCCGAAGAAGCCGAACTCCGCACTCCGCAAGGTCTGCCGCGTTCGCCTCACGAACGGCTTCGAAGTCACCAGCTACATCGGTGGTGAAGGTCACAACCTTCAGGAGCACTCGGTCGTCATGATCCGTGGCGGTCGCGTCAAGGATCTTCCAGGTGTGCGCTATCACACCGTGCGTGGTGCCCTCGACTGCGCCGGTATCGACAAGCGTCGCCAGAGCCGTTCCAAGTACGGCGCCAAGCGCCCCAAGGCCGGCGCCGCTGCCGCAGCCGCCAAGAAGAAGTAAGAGAACACCATGTCCCGTCGTCGCAAGCCAGAAATTCGCGTCATTCTTCCCGACCCGAAGTACAAGAACCTCGTCGTCACCAAGTTCATGAACATGGTGATGGAGGACGGCAAGAAGTCCGTCGCCGAGAAGATCGTCTACGGCGCGCTCGGCCAGATTGCGACCAAGAAGAAGACCGAAGAGCCCGCTGCGGTGTTGCAAGCCGCTTTCGACAACGTCGCCCCGGCGGTCGAGGTCAAGTCCCGCCGCGTCGGTGGTGCCACGTACCAGGTTCCGGTCGAAGTGCGTGCCGTGCGTCGCGTGACCCTGGCCATGCGCTGGGTGATCGATGCTGCTGCCAAGCGCGGCGAGAAGTCCATGGCCGACCGCATCGCGGGCGAGCTGCTGGATGCATCCGAGCACCGCGGCGCTGCCGTGAAGAAGCGCGAAGACACGCACAAGATGGCCGAAGCCAACAAGGCCTTCGCCCACTTCCGCTGGTAAGCGCGCTAACGCAAACCCCGGTCTGGTAAAGGAGCCGAACGGCCCCATCGTCCAGACCTGTTTCACAATTGAGTCTGGTCATGGCCCGCACTACCCCCATTGAGCGATACCGCAATATCGGTATCTCCGCTCACATCGACGCCGGTAAAACCACCACTACCGAGCGCGTCCTGTTCTACTCGGGCGTGAATCACAAGCTGGGTGAAGTCACAACGGTGCGGCAACGACCGACTGGATGGAGCAGGAGCAGGAGCGCGGCATCACGATCACCTCGGCGGCCGTGACGACGTTCTGGAAGGGCATGGGCAACCAGTTCGACCAGCACCGCATCAACATCATCGACACCCCGGGGCACGTCGATTTCACGATCGAAGTCGAGCGTTCCATGCGCGTGCTCGACGGTGCCTGCATGCTGTATTGCGCCGTCGGCGGCGTGCAGCCGCAGTCCGAGACCGTGTGGCGCCAGGCCACCAAGTACAAGGTTCCGCGCCTCGCGTTCGTCAATAAGATGGATCGCACCGGTGCCGACTTCTTCAAGGTCGTCAAGCAGATCAAGGAAAAGCTCCGCGCCAATCCTGTTCCTATCCAGATTCCCATCGGCGCCGAGGAAAAATTCCAGGGCGTGGTCGATCTGGTCAAGATGAAAGCCATCATCTGGAGCGATGCCGACAAGGGCGTGAGCTTCACCTACGGCGAGATTCCGGCCGAACTGGTCGAGACCGCCAAGAAGTGGCGCGAGAACATGCTCGAAGCGGCGGCAGAAGCCTCCGAAGATCTGATGAACAAGTACCTCGAGAACGGCGACCTCGAAGAGAACGAGATCAAGGCTGCGCTGCGTCAGCGCACGCTCGCGCTCGAAATTTTCCCGATGCTCTGCGGCTCGGCCTTCAAGAACAAGGGCGTGCAGGCCATGCTCGACGCGGTCGTCGAGTACCTGCCCGCACCCACCGACGTGCCCGCTCTGATGGCGCACGACGTGGACGATTACGAGCAGCGCATCGAACGCAAGGCGCAGGACAACGAGCCCTTCTCCGCGCTTGCGTTCAAGATCATGACCGACAAGTACGTCGGCGCGCTGACCTTCATCCGCGTCTATTCCGGCACGCTCAAGCAGGGCGATTCGGTCTACAACTCGCGCAACGGCAAGAACGAGCGCATCGGCCGCCTCGTGCAGATGCACGCCAACGAGCAGCAGGCGATCACCGAAGTGTTCGCGGGCGACATCGCCGCCTGCGTCGGCCTCAAGGACGTGTTCACCGGCACCACGCTGGCCGATCTGAACAAGCCGGTCGTGCTCGAACGCATGATCTTCCCCGAGCCGGTCATCAGCCAGGCCGTTGAGCCCAAGACCAAGGTCGATCAGGAAAAGATGGGCGTCGCGCTGTCACGACTGGCCCAGGAAGATCCTTCGTTCCGCGTCCACACCGACGAGGAAACTGCTCAGACCATCATGTCCGGCATGGGCGAGCTGCATCTGGAAATTCTCGTCGATCGCATGAAGCGCGAGTACGGCGTGGAAGCGAACGTCGGCCCGCCCCAGGTTGCGTACCGCGAGACGATTCGCAAGACCGTCGAGCAGGAAGGCAAGTACGCCAAGCAGTCCGGCGGCAAAGGCCAGTTCGGCCACGTATGGCTGCGCATCGAGCCGAACGAAACCGGTAAGGGTTACGAGTTCATCAACGAGATCGTTGGCGGCGCCGTGCCCAAGGAATTCATTCCGGCCGTGGACAAGGGTCTGCGTGACGCCATCAAAACCGGCGTGCTCGTCGGCTATCCGGTGGTGGATATCAAGATCGCGCTGACCGACGGCTCGTACCACGAAGTCGATTCGAGCGAAATCGCGTTCCGCGTCGCCGCCTCGATGGCCTTCAAGGAAGGCTGCCAGAAGGCGAGCCCGGTCGTTCTCGAGCCGATCATGGCAGTGGAAGTCGAAACGCCTGAGGACTACACCGGCGACGTCATCGGCGATCTCAATCGTCGTCGCGGCGTGATTCTCGGCATGGAAGACAATTTTGGCGCCAAGCTGGTCTCATCGGAAGTTCCGCTCGCGGAAATGTTTGGTTATTCCACGACCTTGCGCTCGATGAGCCAGGGCCGTGCGACGTACACGATGGAATTCAAGAAGTACCAGGAAGCGCCGCGTAACGTGACCGAGACATTGGTCAAGAAGAAGTAACGAACACAGAACTGAACAGGTAGAAAGAAAATGGCCAAGGAAAAATTCGAGCGCATCAAGCCGCATGTGAATGTGGGGACGATTGGGCATGTGGATCATGGCAAGACCACCACGACGGCGGCCCTGACCAAGATTTCGGCTGAC
>JBQTHL010000074.1:0-41744 GCA_052389915.1 Panacagrimonas sp. | reverse complement strand
TCACCGAGTTCGTCAGCCAGTTCCCGATGCTGGATACGTCGTGGAGAGAGTTCACCTACACCTTCACCGCTCCCACCACCACCGGCGCGCTGCTGAGCTTCAACTTCGGGCAGAACATTGGGAACGTGTGGGTGGACGCCGTGAGCTTGCAGTAATTCCTGCCCGACCGAGGCTCCTTCGACGGAGTCGCGATCTGATTTGCAGGGCAGTAGCCGGCATTTGCATTTGCCCACTTTTTAAACCTGTTGGACTGTTAAGCGAAGGAGGGAGTCATGGTTGAAACGATGTACTGGCCCCAGAAGACCCGGGAGATGCACAGTCACCACTTCGATTCCACGATCTGGAACGACTTCCACTTCCGGGACGACGACATCATCATCTCGACCTGGGCGAAGTCGGGCACGACTTGGATGCAGCAGATCGTCGCGCAACTGCTGTTCGGGCCGGACCCGGATCGCGCGGTGGCGGAGATGTCGCCCTGGCTCGATATCCGCGTGCCGCCGAAGGCGGTGAAGCTGCCGGTGGTCGAGGCGCAGACGCATCGCCGTTTCCTGAAAACGCATCTGCCGGTCGATGCGCTGGTGTTCTCGCCCGAGGCGAAATACATCTACATAGGCCGCGATGCGCGCGACGTGGTGTGGAGTCTCTACAACCATCACGTCAACGCCAACCAAATCTGGTACGCCGCTCTCAATGACACGCCCGGCCGAGTCGGCCCACCGATCGGTCCGCCGGCCCCCAACATTCGCCAGTACTGGCGCGAGTGGCTGGACGGCGATGGACATCCGTTCTGGCCGTTCTGGGAGAACGTGCGGACCTGGTGGGAAATTCGTCATCTGCCGAACGTGATGTTCGTGCACTTTTCTGACTTGAAGCGCGATATGCCTGGCCAGATGCGCCGCATCGCTTCGTTTATCGGCGCGGAGATCGACGAGTCGAAGTGGGACGAGATGTGCGAGCAGTGCTCCTTCGACTGGATGAAGAAAAATGCGACCAAGAGCACGCCGCTGGGCGGTGCGTTCTGGGATGGCGGCGCCGAGACCTTCGTCCACAAGGGCGTGAACGGTCGCTGGGCCGATACGCTGACCGCGGAGGAATGCGCCGAGTACGAGGCCCGCGCGGTAAAGGAACTGGGCCCCGATTGCGCTCGCTGGCTCGCTACCGGCGAGGGGCTGGCCTGAGCAGACCTGAGTCGAAGATCATTCAGAGGAGATCATCAATGAGTGATCGCAAGAAGTTTCTATTCACGACCTGGGAGGGCGGAGGCAACGTCACGCCGACGCTAGAGGCGGCACGCAAACTCATCGTTCGCGGCCACGCGGTCCGCGTCATGAGCGACGAGTGCAATCGCAAGGAAGCGGAGGCCATCGGCACAAGCTTCGTCGCATGGACGCGCGCGCCGAGTCGCAAGGACCGTTCGCGCGGCAGTCAGGCCTTTCGGGATTGGGCGGCGGCGACCCCGCAGGAAGGCCTGCTCAGCGTGATCCGTGACATCTGGTGCGGCCCGGCGCTCGCCTACGCCGAGGACGTGATCGAGGAACTGCGCCGCGAATCCGCGGACCTCGTGGTCACCAACGAGAGCCTGTTCGGCGTGATGGTGGGCTGCGAGAGCATCGGCCAGAACCTCGCGATGCTCAGCCCCAACATCAGCCTGGCGCCGATTCCGGGGATCCCGCCGCTGGGCCCGGGCTTGCCGCCCGCGCGAACACCAGAGCAACGCGCGCAGTACGCCGAAATTGCGAAGGCCTGCGACGCCATGTTCGCCTCCGGCCTGCCCGCCCTGAACGCGGCGCGCGCGGAGCTCGGCCTCGCGCCGCTCCGGCACCTACTGCATCAGTTCCGAGCGGCCCGACGCGAGTTGCTGGCGACCAGTCCCGCGTTCGACTTCACCGCCGATGAGCTGCCGCCCCGCGTGCGCTACGTCGGCCCGCAACTCGCCGATCCGAAGTGGGTGCGCCCCTGGGTATCGCCCTGGCCGCAAACCGATGCGCGTCCGCTCGTGAGCGTCGGTTTCTCGACGACATTCCAGAATCACGCGGCGGTTCTGCAGAAGGTCATCGACGCGCTCGCCCGCCTCCCGGTCCGGGTGCTCGTGACGCTCGCCGGATCGATCGATGCCTCGGAGCTGCGTGCGAGCGCGAACGCGGTCGTGGTGGAAAGCGCCCCGCACTCGAAGGTGATGTGCGAGGCCGCGTTGGTCGTCACGCACGGAGGCCACGGCACGATCATGCGCGCGCTGGTGAGTCGCGCTCCCATGCTGGTGATCCCTCACGGCCGCGACCAGAACGACAACGCGATCCGCGTGACCGAGCGCGGCGCGGGCCTTGCCCTCGCGCCGGACGCGCCGCTCGATCTGGTCCATGCCACCTGCGCGCGCTTGTTGACGGATCCGTCGTTCCGGATCGCGGCCAGGCGGCTCGGCGATAAGGTCGCCGCCGACGCGCAGCGCTCGACGGTCGTGCAGGAACTCGAGGAGTTGGCCGCGCCCATCACCATGACCGCGGAGGCGGCATGACGGCAATTCAGTACAAAACCGTCATGCCCGCGAAGGCGCGGCATCCAGTTTTCCCCGTACTCCAGCCGCAATCGGGTCTGAGGGACTGGATTCCCGCCTTCGCGGGAATGACGGCGCTGCGGTGACCGGGCGTACCTATTAACGAAAATTTCACCAGGAGCGACTCGACGTATGAAGATCATCGACGCCACGACGGGTACCAATCTCACGGAGATCGCGGACGGCCTTTTCCGTGTGAGCACGCCCGTGCCTCCCGAAATGATCCCGGGCGGCTTCACGTTCAATCAATTCCTGCTCGTCGACGACGAGCCCCTGCTCTTTCACACGGGGCCGCGTCGTCTGTTCCCTTTCACGCTGAAAGCTGTCGAGCACGTCCTGCCGCCCGAGCGCCTTCGCTGGATCGCGTTCTCTCACTTCGAAGCCGACGAATGCGGAGCGCTCAACGAATGGCTGGCGCTTGCGCCCAGGGCCGAGCCGCTCTGCAGCCAGCTCGGTGCAATGGTTTCCGTTGCCGACATTGCCGATCGGCCGCCGCGTGGTCTCGTCGATGGAGAGACGTTGTGCTTGGGGCGGCGCACGGTCCGCTGGATTGACGCGCCCCACGTTCCCCATGGGATGGAATGCGGCTATCTCTTCGACGCGACCGATGGAACCTTGTTATGCGGCGATCTGTTCGCTCAGCCAGGTAACGAGGTTCCGGCCCTGACCGATTCCATGCAGGCGATCTGGGAGCCGAGCGAGATGATGCGTCAGGCGTTTCCGTACGCACCGCTGCGCAACGCCAGCCCGATTGTCGATCGGCTTGCAAGCCTGGAACCGCGGCTGCTCGCGTGCATGCACGGATCGTCGTACAGCGGCGATGGCGGGGCACTTCTGCGACGGCTGAGAGATGTCCTGGCCGTCGAGGCCGCCTAATCAGGCGTTTGGCGGCAAAGCAACGATTCCCTTCATCATCAGGAGAGCCGACATGAACCCATCAGCAGCGCCTTCAGAACCGATTGCAATGGGTGGCCTGAGTATTCGCTATCTCATCGACGGCACCGCAACAAAGAGCATGGGCGTTTTTGAGCTGAGCGTGGCGCCGAATGCCAATGTTCCACCTCCACACAGCCACACCCTGAACGAGGAGTGTGTGTATTCGCTGGAAGGCGTGTTGCGCTACTCCGTCGATGGGGTTGCTCGTGACTTATCGCCTGGGGAGTGGACGTACAGTCCTCGTGGATCGGTCCATGCCTTCAGCAATCCTCACAAGGAAATGGCCCGCGCGCTCATCGTCCTGACGCCCGATCTCGGGGTTCAGTACTTCCATGATGTAGCAGCCGTGGTCAACGCGGGCGGACCACCTGACCGGACAAAGCTTCTGGCCGTGATGACCCGTTATGGACTGGTTCCGCCGCCACCACCGCAAGTGAGCGATAGACCATGATCAAGGGCCTGCACCACAACGCCTACCGCTGCCGCGACGCGGAAGAAACACGCAAGTTCTACGAGGATTTCCTGGGCCTGTCGCTGTCGCACACGCTCGAGATCGCGGAGACCAAGAGCGGGCGCAAGACCGAGGCGCTGCACACCTTCTACCGGCTGGGCGATGGCTCCTATCTCGCCTTCTTCGAGGCGCCAGACATGGCGTTCGAGTTCAAACGCCAGCACGACTTCGACCTGCACATCGCGCTCGAAGTCGAGCCGGCAGTGCTGGAGCGCA
This sequence comes from Panacagrimonas sp., assembly GCA_052389915.1. GTDB lineage: Bacteria > Pseudomonadota > Gammaproteobacteria > Nevskiales > Nevskiaceae > Panacagrimonas. The sequence goes on along the minus strand of JBQTHL010000074.1, from coordinate 37,527 downwards.
TGTTCGCGGAAGGCAAGCAGCGCGGCATCGAGACGCGTGGCATTTCGGACCACGACTTCCTCCGCTCGATCTATTTCCGCGACCCCAACGGCTACGTGATCGAACTCACCGCCAAGCTGCCCCACCACGACCAGGCCATGGACCCGGAGAGCAACGGCGCGCGCGCCAAACTCGACCGCTGGCAGGCGGGAAAAAAACGTCCGGCAACTGGCGGAAGCTGAACATCCAGATGTATCAATGCTTCAACTACGGAGACGGTAATGAAAGAGCAACTCGATCCATCCCACATCATGCAAACCGCCACTGCGTTTTGGGCGTCGAAGGTCTTGCTGACCGCGGTGGAGCTCGATTTATTTACGACGCTGGGAGACGGACAACAATCCGCAGCACAGCTCGGCGAGGCGCTGGGGCTGCACCCTCGCGGCACGTATGATTTTTTTGATGCGCTGGTGGCGCTGAAATTTCTCGACCGGGATGGAGACGGCGCAGAAGGGAAATACAGGAACACGCCTGAGACGGCAGCGTTTTTGAACAAGAAAAGTCCCGCGTACATCGGCGGCTTACCGCAGATGCTGAACTCCCGCCTGTTCGGATTCTGGAACCACCTCGGAATCGCATTGAAAACGGGCAAGCCACAAAACGAGATCAAGCACGGCGGCACCTCGATCTTCGAGACGCTCTACGCGAACCCGGATACCTTGGGCGAGTTTCTGGAAGCCATGACCGGCTTCCAGGCTGCGAACTTTGCGGTGCTCGCGCAGAAGTTCGATTTCTCGAAATACAAAACCGTCAGCGATGTGGGTGGGGCCCTGGCGCTGCTGTCGAGAGTTGTGGGCGCACATCATCAGCACCTGTCCTTCACCAGTTTTGATCTTCCGCCGGTGGCGCCGCTCGCACTTGAAAGTATCAAAGCGGCCGGGATGGAAAACCGGATCAAACCGATTGCAGGAGATTTTTTGAAGGACGATTTGCCGAAGGCGGATGTCGTCACCATGGGCAATATCCTGCACGACTGGAATCTCGAGCATAAAAAGATCCTGATCAAAAAAGCGTACGACGCCCTACCCGCGGGCGGCGCCTTCATCGCCATCGAGAACGTGATCGACGATGCCCGACGGGAGAACGCGGCTGGCCTGCTGATGTCGCTGAATATGCTGATCGAGTTTGGCGATGCCTTCGACTACACGGGCGCCGATTTCAGGGCCTGGTGCGACGAGGCAGGCTTCCGGGACTTCGACAAGATTTCTCTTGCCGGCCCCACCAGCGCGGTAATCGCTTACAAGTAACCGAGGGCCGCAGCCAAACCGCATCCCGGCCCGCAAAGCGGTTGCGCAGCTCTCACGCTGAGCGGTAACCCTGTACCCACATTTCTCGAGATAGAGCATGCAGACAGCACGGATTGGAGATATCACACTCGCCTACGAGGATCTCGGCGCGACCGAACCCGCCCTGCTGTGCCTGCCGGGATGGTGTGCGGGCCGGGGGTCCTTCCGCGAGCTTCTGCCGGCGCTTGCCCAGAGCCGGCGCACGTTGTCGATGGACTGGCGTGGCCACGGCGATTCGAGTGCGGCCGCGGAAGATTTCGGATCGGCCGAGCTGGTAGCCGACGCCATCGCGGTCATCGAAGCCGCTGGCGTAAAGCGCGTGGTGCCTGTTGCTACGGCGCACGCGGGTTGGGTTGCCATTGAGCTGCGCCGTCGCCTGGGAACTCGGATTCCAGGCATCGTACTGCTCGACTGGATCGTCACGGATCCGCCGCCCCCGCTCCTCGGCGCTCTGGCCGCGATGACGGATATTTCGAAGTCACTTGCGGTGCGCGACCAACTTTTTGCGATGTGGACCGAGAGTGTCACGCACGCCGAGGTGCGGCGCTTCGTGCGCGAGGACATGGGCTCTTATCCGCCCGCGATGTGGGCGCGCGCCGGCCGGGAGATCGCTGGCGCGTATGCCCGCGAGGGCAATCCCCTTCGCGCCCTTGCCGCGATGGCGCCGCCGCCGGTGCTGCATCTCTTCGCACAGCCCGCCGATCCGGCTTACCTGGCCGCACAGGAGTCGTTTGCTGCGGCACATGCTTGGTTCTCGGTGCGCCGGCTGGAGGGGCGTTCCCACTTCCCGAGCATCGAGGTGCCGCAACAGGTCCGGGACCACATCGAGTCTTTCATGGCTGCCAACAAGCTGTAAGAAAGGAACATCCATGCCGCGAGCCGTCCCAAAAAAGATGAGTCACGTCGTCTATCGCAGCAACCGGTACGACGAAATGATTGCCTGGTATCAAGACGTCTTTGGAGCGCGAGTGAAGAGCCGGAGCCCGGCGATGGCATTCCTGACATTCGACGACGAGGACCACAGGTTCGCAATCGCAAACCTCCAGGCCATGAAGCCGGGAAGCACCGCACTCGACCGACCTGGACTAGTGGGTGTGGACCATGTTGCGTACACCCTCGACTCCATCGGCGACCTGCTCGGCAATTACGAATATCTGAAGTCGAAAGGCATCAGGCCGTATTGGTGTATTCACCATGGCGACTCCGTCTCGATGTATTACGCAGACCCGGACGGGAACCAGATGGAGTTTTTCGTAGAGACCTTCGAGGCGCAACGACTGGCCCCGCCAGAACCGAGCGACACGCCGCGAATCAAAAATCCAGTCGGAGTGGAGTTTGATCCAGACAGCTGGCTGAGCCGTCTACGGGCCGGCGCGCCCGATACCGAATTGCTGATACGAACCGTGCACGAACCCATTTCTCCAGTTCGCGGGGCATTGGAGCGTGGATAAAGCATTTGCAAATCCAAATCGCCAAGGCGCATGAAATGAGCATCGATCAACAGAACCCGGACGCGGCAGCGCCCCCTCACGCCCAACTGATCCAGATGGCCTCCGCCTATTGGGTCTCCAAGCTGGTTTACGCCGCCGCCAAGCTGGGGCTGGCCGACCAGCTTGCGGCGGCGCCCCAAAGCGCTGCCGAACTGGCGCCTATCACGGGCACACACGCACCCGCCTTGCATCGGCTGATGCGCACCCTGGCCAGCCTGGGCCTTCTCACCGAAGAAAATGCGCAGCGGTTTGCCCTGACACCGCTGGGAGCGGCGTTGAAAACGGATGCTCCCAGTTCCGCACGATCCAGTGTGCTCGCACTCGGCAGCCCCTGGTTCGTAGACGCCTTCCAGCACATCCTGCATTCCCTGGAAACAGGCGAAACCGGCTTTGAAAAAGCCATGGGAATGCCGGTCTTCAATTACCTCGGCCAGCATCCCGAAGAAGCGTCCAGGTTCAGCGAGTTGATGGTCGGCTTCCACAGTGCCGAGCCTGCTGCCGTTGCTGCGGCCTACGATTTTTCGGACTTCGGGACGGTGGTGGATGTGGGCGGCGCCACCGGCAACATGCTGGCGGCAATCCTGGGCCGTTATGCCGGGCCTCGCGGCGTGCTGTTCGACCTGCCGCACGTGGTCGCCGACGCGCCCGCCTTGCTCGAGGAACGCGGCGTCGCGCAGCGCGTGTCCGTCGAGGCCGGCGATTTCTTTGAGACGGTCCCGGATGGGGGCGATGCCTACGTGCTGTCGCACATCATCCATGACTGGAACGAACAGCAGTGTCTCACCATCCTGAGCCACTGCCGAAAAGTCATGAAGCCGGACGGCCGCCTCTTGATTGTCGAAATGGTGCTGCCCGCGGGCGATACCCCCCATCCGGGCAAGATGCTGGACATGACGATGCTAGTCGTGGCCGGAGGCCAGGAGCGGACGGATGCCGAATACTCGACCCTGCTCGGCGAGGCAGGCTTCCGCGTTGTCCGCGTGGTGCCCACCGCGTCGGCAGTGAGCGTGGTGGAAGCGGTTCTGGCGTAGACCGCCAAGCCCGAACGAAGTCTGCGGCTGGCTTGAACAGACGTTAAACGGTTTTGCTGGCGCAGAGTGCGAGGCGGTGCTTAACTTCGGCACGCTGCGGTCGAGTTCCGCGCAAGTCCCAGGAGAGCCCCGATGTCCCGAGTCATGACGGCACCCGCCAGCGTCGATACCCGCCGCAAGGCCAAGGTCGCGGCGCAGTCCAAGCCGGTTTATCTGTTCGCGGCCTGGGGCGTCATCTCGCTCTGCATCGGCCTCTTTGCGATGGGCTCTTGGCTCGGCTCGGCCGACTTCAAGCCTTCGCCGATGGGACCGGACCCGCTGCCGAATTCGGTCTGGTGGACGCTGCGCATCACCGAGGTGGTGGCGCTGAGCTGCGCCGTGTGGCTGTTGTGGAAATTCATGATCAAGCCCTGGCGCCAGACCGGGAAACTGGGCTGGGACGGCATGTTCATGATCTCGGGCTTCCTGCTGTGGTGGACCGACCCGATCGACAACTATTTCAACTTCACCTTCATGTACAACACGGGCTTCTTCAACATGGGCTCGTGGACGCGCTTCATTCCCGGCTGGGAAGCGCCCAACCAGCACCTGTTCCCTGAACCGCTGTTCTTTGTCGGCGGGTTGTACATCTGGTGGTTCATCGCGCCGGTGGCGATCGGTTGCTGGGCCATGCGCAAGCTGCAGGAAGCACGCCCCGATTATTCGATGATGACGCGCCTCGGCATCATGTTCGGCGCGTTCATGGTGTTCGACTTCATCGCCGAGGGCATCTTTCAGTACCTGGAGATCTTCAAGTACGTGGGCACCTACGCGCCGCTGACGGTCTTCGCCGGCACCGAGCATCAGTATCCGCTCTACAACTCGGTGATCATGGCCATGTTCTTCATGGGCATGACCAGCCTGCGCTATTTCCGCGACGACAAGGGCAATAGCTGGGCGGAGAAAGGCATCGATCAGGTGCAGCTCCCCGCGGCCGGCAAGAGCGTGCTGCGTCAGTTCGCGATCATGGGGTTCCTCAGCGCGAACATCATGATCATGTACTACACGCCCTACCTGCTGTTCTCGATGAAGGTGGACTCGTTCCCGCAATACCCGTCGTACCTCACGGCCGATATCTGCGGCGAGCGCTCTGCCTACGCCTGCCCGGGTCGCGAAGTGCCGATTCCCAAGCGCGGTTCGATCGCGATTGCGCCGGACGATCCGCGGTTGAGCGATACGAGCAAGTAATCAGCTTTTCAGCTTCATAGAGAGGAGAGCGTCATGGCTAACATCCCCGACTACCCGCAGCCTCCCTTCGACGCCGTGATGCCGGCAGCGGCGCAGGAGATCGTGTTGTGGATCGCCATCGTGGCGCTGAGCGGCTTCTTCATCCTCTCGCTCATCCAGGCGAAAAAGACCCGGTCTCTTCTGCCACCGCTGTTTCTCGTTGCCGGCTTCGTGACCATCCTGCTGGAGACCCTGGTCACGCACATGGGCCACGCGGTGCACCCGGAGATCGGGCAGATCACGATCTTCAAGGCCGCGGACCGCGCCATTCCCTGGCACATCGTGCTGATCTATTCGTTTTACTTCGGCGCCGTCTACATGTTCATGTTCGAGCGCATCCGCACCGGCGGCTTCACCCGCGCCTTCGTATGGAAGAGCTACTTCTTCACCTGCGCCCTCGCCTACTGCATCGAGATCGTGCCGGTGCAGATCGGCCTCTGGATCTACTACGACCACCAGGCGCTGTGGCTGTGGAAGGGCGGCATGCCGCTGTTCTGGACCTTCGTCAACGCCGGCTGCATCTACATGGCCTTGACGCTGATCAAGCTGTTCTACCCGTTGATGAAGGGCTGGAAACAGCTGCTGGTGATTCCGCTCTCCGCGATGGGCGCGCAGATGGGCCACTTCGGCGCGGGCTTTCCTTACTACAACGCGGTGAACTCCTCGGCTCCGATCTGGCTGATCGAACTCAGTGGCCTGGCCTCGGTGAGCCTCGCGCTGCTGATTGCCTTCCTGTGCTCGCGCGTGCTGGCGGCAGACACGGTGAGCTTCATGTCGCCCGCCACGGCAGCGGTCAAGCGACCTGAGCGTTCTGCGGCTGGTGTTTCTGCGCCTGCGCATCGAACGGCCTGAAGTCACCTCCGTCATTCCCGCGAAAGCGGGAATCCAGTCCCTCAGTCCGAGCGGCGGTTGGATTTGCGGGCGAAAACTGGATGCCCGCCTTCGCGGACATGACGTATCTCTCCCACATGTTTGACTACGAAGCTCGGGCGCCAACGAGTCATGTCGAGACTTGAACAACCCGACGTCATCGTCGTCGGCGCCGGACACAACACGCTGACCGCGGCCGCGTATCTCGCGGCCTGCGGGCTCGGCGTGCTGGTGCTGGAGCGCAACGAGATTGCCGGTGGGGGCGCGGTCTCGAAGTCGCTCACCCTGCCCGGCTTCATCCACGACACGCACGCCACCGCGGTAGTGCACCTGCAAGGGCACCCGCTGCTGAAGAACGACGAGCTGAAACTCAAGTCGAAATTCGGCCTGAAGTTCGTCTTCCCCGACTCCAGCTTCATGACCTTGTTCGACGACGGCGACACCCTGTCCTGTTACCTGGATCTCGACCGGACCTGTGCGGAGATCGCCCGCTACTCGCGCAAGGACGCGGACGCCTACCGCGCGATGGCGGTGTTCATGAACAAGCTCGGGCCGATGATCTCGATGAGCATGGCCAAGCCGCCACTGCCCTTCGGCCGCTTCATCTCCTTTCTCGAACAATCCGACATCGGGCAGGAAATGCTGATGGCGATGCTGCGCAGTTCGTACGACCTCGTCATCGAGCGCTTCGAGCATCCCAAGGTGCGCCTGCACTTTCTCAAGTGGATGGCGGAGATGACGTGCAGCCCGGAAGAGAAAACCACGGGCATGACCCTGCTGTTCCTGATCTATTCCTCGCACTCCAATCCTGCAGGTTGCGTGGTGGGTGGTTCGCAGAATCTCACTGCCGCGATGATCCGCTGCATCGAGCATCACGGTGGCGAAGTGCGCACGGGAAGCACGGTCCGCCGCATCCTCAACAAGGATGGCATCGCGCGGGCCGTCGAGTTGGAAGACGGACAGGTTCTGAATGCGCGGTTAGCCTTGGTCGCGGCCATTCATCCGCATGCCCTGGACGACATGGTCCCGGGTCTGGACGCGGGTCTGGTCGAGCGCGCGCGAAATGTAGAGCTGTCCAGCTACGGCATCTTTCTCATCAATGCCGCGCTGCGCGAGAAGCCGGTCTGGAATGTCGGGCAAGCCCCGGAAGATTGTCTGTGCGTGAACTACGTGGACTACACCAGCGTGGAAGATTTCCGCGGGGTGTTCGACGACCTCAAGTACGGAAAACTGCCGACGCATTTCTGCGGCTACACCTCGGTGCACACGATCTACGAACCGTCGCGCGCACCCGCGGGCCAGCACACGCTGTACTTCGCCGGCTTTGCACCGAGGGAACTGAAAGACACCGGACTCGAAGGCTGGGACGCGATCAAGGAAGCACGCGCCGACTGGATGATGCAGCGCCTCGCACGCTACGCACCGAATATTTCCGGCAGCAACATCCTGGCGCGGCACGCGGACTCGCCGCTGGACATGGAGCGGCACTCGCCCTCGTTCCGTCGTGGCGATGTCGTCGGCGTCGCCATGTTCATCTACCAGTTCTTCGGCCGCCGGCCGACGCCGGAACTTGCGCAGTACCGCGTGCCGGGCGCGGAAGGGCTGTACCTCAGCGGGCCGTTCATGCATCCGGGAGGCGGACTTACCGGCGGCGGGCGCGCCACCGCGATACGGATGATGGAAGACCTCGGCGTCGAATACTCCCACGTCATCACCAGTTGAGGCCGCGCCCAAGGGCAGTTCCTCATTGCCGCACCTGAACCGCCCATGCACTCTCGCCCGGGTCAATCAAAAAACAAGAAGACAGAATGAAGTGCGTTTGCTTTCGAGTCGCGCCGGACTTCGGCCGCCGTGTCGGGTTTACAGCCGCCATCCTCGTCGCCAGCACCCAGGCTGCCCTCGCCGGACATGGCCTCAACGTGATTGGCGCCGGCACGGAGTCGATGGGCATGGCCGGCGCGGATGCTGCCGTGTCACGCGACACCGCAGCGGTGAACCTCAATCCGGCAGGCCTGACCCAACTCGCGCGGCGCGCGACCGACGTCACGCTCGAACCTTTCCACACCGGGCGCCTGGGGCATTCCGACTCGTTCGGCAACGACCACAATGAGAACGACATTCCGTTCGGCGTGATTGCGACCGCCAGTCACGCGCTGCCGCTGGCACGCTGGCCCGGCCTCGTCGTCGGCATCGGACTGTTCGCCCAGGGCGGCACCGGCTACGCCTACGACGACATGCCCAATGTCTTCGGCACGAAGGACGATTTTTCTTCGATCTTCGGCGTGTTCAAGCTCGCATCCGGATTCGGATATCGGGTGAGCGAGAAGTTGAGCGTGGGCGCAAACCTCGGGCTGTCGTACGCGAGCGCGCGGCAGAAATTTTTTCCGGACACGTCCGTGCTCGGCCCCTCGCCCGAACAGAATTTCTACGGACTGCGCTTCGACGGCGGAGAAAGCCTTGCGCCCAACTTCAAGCTCGGACTTCAGTACCGAACCACCGCGACCCTGACTCTCGCCGCCGTCTACAACAGCAAGATCACGCTGGACCTAGACGGCGCATCCCTGACGGTCAACTACGAGGCGCTGGGTCTGGGTCGCGTGAAGTACACCGACGCCGAACTCAAGGGCTTCGCGCTGCCGCAGGAGTTCGGCGTGGGCCTGGCCTGGCGGGCCACACCTCGATGGCTGCTCGCCGCCGAGGTGAACTGGCTGGACTGGTCCAACGCGCTGAAGTCCACGCGCGTGCACGCTAGCCGTCCCTCCGCGCAGAACCTTTCCGACGAGCTCCAGTCGGTCGAGCTGCGCCAGACGCTGAACTGGAAGGATCAGTACGCGCTTGCCGTCGGCACCGCGTGGAATTACGACGAGAAGACCGTGCTGCGCATGGGCTTCGACCGCGTCGGCAATCCGAGTCCGCGCGAAAATTCCTCGCCCCTGTTGAACATCTTCGCGAAGAACGAAATCACCTTCGGATTCTCGCGCGTGCTCGACGAGCATCGGATATTCGGGATGGCGCTCCAGTACCAGTTGCCCGAGACGGTACGCTACACCAACACCAACCTCCCGTTTGGCGAAAATGCGCGCGAACATTTCGAGCTGATCGGGCTGGTGTTCTCGCTCGGCTGGCGCTGAGCGCCGGGCCCTGCACAATCCTCCACTCATCCGACTCAGGAATCCGACTCTTGTCCTCGACCTCCACCGCCTTGCCGCCGCGGGCCAAACACATCCCCGGCGAAATCGGCATCTGGGTTTTCATCGGCGGCGACATGATCGTGTTCTCGCTGTTCTTCGGCGTTTACACGTACTACCGCGCGCAGGACGTGGCGCTCTATGCGCAGTCGCAGGCGATGCTGCACATCGGCTACGGCGCCATCAACACCTTGCTGCTGCTCACCAGCTCGTTGTTCGTGGTGTTGGCGGTGGACGCCGTGCGCAAGGGCATACGCGGTGTGGCGCCCACCTTGTTCGCGCTGGCGCTGGCCTGTTCCGGCGGATTCGCGGCGATCAAGTTCATCGAGTACGGCGAAAAGATTCGCGCAGGCATCACGCTCACGACCAACGATTTTTTCATGTACTACTTCGTGCTCACCGGCATCCACTTCCTGCATCTCATCATCGGATCGGGCGTGCTGCTGTACCTGTGGTTCCTCTCGCGAAGGCCGACCCATGACCGGGGCGACATCGCCATGCTGGAAAGCGGCGCGTGCTTCTGGCACATGGTGGACCTGCTGTGGATCGCGCTGTTTCCCCTGCTCTACTTGATGAAATGACCATGCACGCTCTTCTGAAACATCCGGCGTGGGCGATCTGGCTGTTGTTGATGGCAGCGACCGGCCTGTCCTGGTGGCTGTCCGGCGACGGTGGCTCGGACAACCGAACCGCCGCCACCATCGGATTGATGGTGGTGGCCTTCATCAAGATCCGGTTCGTCGGCATTCACTTCATGGAACTGGGCCACGCGCCTGTCGCGCTGCGCTTTATTTTCGAGGGCTGGGTGATCGTTGTGTGCGCGATGATCATCGGCGTCTACCTGGGCGGGTGAACGTCGCGCGCTCTCAGCGCGACAATTCGAGCGACATCTCCGCCGTCTTGAGTTGCACCACCGGCGACTTGGCGAGCTTCATCAGTCGCGCCACCTGCTCCAGTTCGGGCGAGGACAGCAGCGGGTATGAGGTCTTGACCGGACCGGCGGCGCGCATTTTCTCGATGTCGGTCTGCGGCACCAGCGCGCGCAGAATCAGTTCGTCGTCATCGTCGGTGCCGTAGCGCTTGCGCAGCTCTTCGATACTCGGCTGCTCGGGTGGTGTAGCCAGAATCTGTTTCGCGCGCGGCGCCGAGAGAATCCTGTCGAGCACATTGGCATCGATGGGCGCGACGGTTTCGCCGTAGTAGCCGGCGGCGTACTGGATGACCTCGTCCGGCACCGTCTCGTAACGCTTGCCAGTCACGATGTTGAGCACGGCCTGGATGCCGACGAGCTGCGAGAACGGCGTGGCCATGCCGGGATAACCCAACTCCTTGCGCACCACCGCGGTTTCGCGGAACACCTCTTCCAACCTATGGCTCATGCCGTGCGTCGCGAGCTGCGCCTTGAGCGTTCCGGTCATGCCGCCGGGAATCTGGTGGCGCATTGAAAGCACGTCGTACTCGTTGCTCTGGTTGACCAGGAAGCCCGCGGCCTTGCCCACCTTCTCGAAGTGCTCGGCCACCGGTGCGAACAATTTCTTGTCGAGCGAATGCGTGTGCCCGAGCAGCTCCAGGTTGTGCGCCATGATTTCGGTCGAAGGCACAGACGGGCCGTTCGCCATCGGCCGACTGGCGGTGTGCAGGATGCTCACGCCCAACTCCACCGCATCGAGATAGGCCTTGGCCGACTGGCCTAGGATGTTGTTGGAGTGGAACTCGATGGGCTTGCCGCGGCTGTTGGCCTTGATCGCGGGGATGAGCGATTTCATGCGCTCTTTTTCCAGCACCCCGGCGGTGTCGTAGAGCAGCAAGGTATCGATGTCGGGCGAAGCCGAAATCTTTTCCGCCTTGTCGGCGTAGTAATCGTCCGTGTGTACCGGCGAGAGCGCGAACATGATGCTGCCCGCGACCTCGCTGCCGAACTCCTTCGCGACCTTCGCGAGCCGGTGCATCTTGTCGATGTTGAACAGCACATCGTAAATCCAGAAAGACCGGCAGCCGTGACGGTTGAGCTGGCGCATCCAGGCGTCCATCAGCGAGTCTGGTGTCACACCAAACGTCACGCTCGCGTTGGAGCGCATGCCGCCGCGGATCGGCGTGCGCGGCATGGACTGCACCAGCAGGTCCAGGCCTGCCCAGGGATCCTCGCGACACACACGCACCATCACCTCGAACGGCGAAGAGCCGGTGAGATCGATCACGCGAAAGCCGGTGCGGTCGATCAGCGGCGCCACCGGCAGCGCCATGCCGGCCTGCATGCGCATGCCCCACAGAGCTTGCTGGCCATCGCGCATCGTTTCGTCGAGAAATTCGATATGAGCCATTTTTGGTTTTTCCGAGCGATAGGGGTTACGAGTCGCCACCGGCCAGCGCATCGATCAGCGCGCGAACCCTGGGTGGCAGCATGCGGCTGCCGGGATACACGATATTGATCGGCAATGGCGCGGGACGATACTCGGGCAAGAGTTCGACCAGATGCTTGGCGCGAATGGCATCCGCCGTCATGTAGTCCGGCACCTGCACCAATCCAAGCCCTTCGATTGCCGCGGCAACCAGCGCCTCGCCATCGCCCAGGCGCATGCGTGAACGCGGATGCCGTTCCACGGCGACGCCGTCCACGCGGAATTGCCAGGGCCGATAACGCCCGGTGGTCGGAATGCGGAACAGCAGGCAGTCGTGGCCTTCCAGGTCGTCGGGATGCGTGGGCAGACCTTTGCCCCGCACGTAGTCCGGGCTCGCGCACAGCACGAGATGCTGCTGCGCGAAGGTTTTTGCGACCAGGCGCGAGTCGGCCAATTCACCGATTCGAATCACCGCATCGAGACCGTCGCGGATCGGGTCGCAGTGCTGATCGGAAAAGCGCGCGTCGATCTCGAGTCCGGGATAACGGGCGCTGAGCCGGGCGAGCACGGGCAGCACCACCTGTTTGCCGAGGGTGAGCGGCATATCGATGCGCAACAAGCCGGCCGGCGCACCGCGCGCGCCGGCAGCAACCGCCTGCAACGCCTCGATCTCGTCGAGAACTCTTTCGCACTGTGCGTACAGTTCACGCCCGTCCGGCGTCAGGCTCACCTGCCGCGTCGTGCGATGGAAAAGCTTCACGCCCAGTTCCGATTCGAGCCGCGCGATGCTCTTGGCGATCGACGACGGCGCCAGCCCCAGGTCGCGCGCGGCCTTGGCAAAGCTCGCGTGGCGCGCGGCGCTGGCGAAGGCGAGCATCTGCTGGACGTTGTTCATCCGATTGCCGAATTGTTGTCGTCAGTATAGTGGCACGGCAGATCGTTCTCTTCGCTCGTGCGTCCGCGGAAACTGCACGCCGTCGCCACACCGGCGACTCGTCCACGGAGATCACCATGCACATCCTCAACAACGCCGAACTGCCTCACGCTTCGATGCCGGGCATCGACCACGTCACCCTCGCCGGCTCGGCGCAGGGTCTTCGCCAGCTTTCGGTCTGGCAGCAGGTCCTGGAACCGGGCTCGGCCACACCGCCGCATCGTCACGATTGCGAGGAGGTGGTGCTGTGCTCCGCCGGACGGGGAGAAATTCATGTGGACGGCCGCGAGGTCTTCAGCTTCGCCGCCGGAACCACCGTGTGCGTTCCGCGCAACGCCCTGCACCAGATTTTCAACTCGGGCAGCGAGCCGCTGGGGATGGTCGCGATTTTCAGCACCTCGCCGGTCGATGCGCGCTTCCCGGACGGCTCGCCGATCAAGCTGCCCTGGACGACGTGATCGGGTACGTCGCAGATCGGATGGCAAGCTAAAATTCGGCCGAACAGAAATAGGAGGATGTTCCCTTGCCCAGGCAGAGATGTGCCGTTCCGGTGAAGCGTCTTCGTTCCCCTTCGCGTACGTCTGGCAGTGGCCCGTCGCTGCGGCTGACCCCTCTTGCCATCGCCCTCGCCGCGGGATGGCTGGTCATCCCCGGCGAAGCGGCGCTGGCGGCCACCATCGCCGTCGGCGGAGCCTGCACCCTGGGTGAGGCCATTGCCAACGCCAACCTCGACAACAACGGCGGCGGCAATGGCTGCGCCGCGGGCAGCGGAGCAGACACCATCAGCTTGCCCGCCAACAGTACGCAGACCCTTACCGCCGCGCTGCCCAACATCAGTTCGGTCATCACGCTTCAGGGCAACGGCAGCACCGTGAGGCGGGATCCTGCCGCCACCACCGCGTTTCGCATTTTCTATGTCGGTCAGAACGACAGCCTGACGATTCGGGATACCACCATCACAGGCGGCAGGAGTTCCAGAGGCGGCGGAATCTTCAGCTACAGCACCCTCAGCCTGAGCAACAGCACCGTAACGGGACACAGTGCAAGCGGCAGCGGCGGCGGCATCTACATCGGCGCTCCCGGCGCCTTGACCCTGAACAACAGCACCGTGTCGGGGAATACCGCGAGCGCCGTCAGCGGAGGAGGCGGCGGCATCTACAGCGTCGAAGCCGTAACGATCGTCAACAGCACCCTGTCGAACAACACGGCCACCGGTAACGTTGCCCGGGGCGGCGGCATCTTCACCCGGGACGGCGGCACCCTCACCGACAGCACCGTTTCCGGAAATTCCGCCAGCAAGGGTGGGGGCCTCTACAGCTTTGCCGGCAGCCTCACCCTGACCAACAACACGGTTTCTGGGAACAGCGCCAGCAATCAGGGCGGCGGCCTGTTTCAGGCCGGCGGTCTGACCGTGACCACGTTGGTTCGCAGCCTGATCTCGGGCAACAACTCGCCGGCTGGAGCCGAGATTCACCGCTCGCAAGGCACCATGACGGCCAGCGATTCGAATCTCTTTGGCCATGCGGGTCTGAGCGATGCGCAGGCATTTTTTGGATTCGCTCCCGGCGCTACGGACATCAATGCCACGTCGACCGGCGCCGGCACGCCGCTGGCGAATATTCTCGATAGCACCTTGGCCAACAACGGCGGCCACACCTTCACGCACGCGTTGCCGGTCGAGAGCCCGGCGGTGGATGCCGCGGCCGGCACTTGTGCCGTCACCGACCAGCGAGGCGTGGCGCGCGTGCAGGGCGCCGCGTGCGACATCGGCGCCGTGGAGCGGGAACTTTTCGTTCGCTTCGCGCAGGTGTCCGCGAGTGTTTCCGAAGGTATCGGCAGACATCAGATCAGGGTTCTGCTGTCCGATCCTCGCGAGGCGGACGTGATCGTGCCGCTGGTCTACAGCGGAGCCGCCAACAACCCCGGCGACTTCACGGGGCCGACCCGCGTGACCATTCCCGCGAATCTGATCCAGGCCGATTTTCCGTTGAACCTCGTGGACGACCGCCGCGACGAAGCCGACGAGAAAATCACGCTCACCATGCGAACGCCGACCAACGCCATCGTCGGCACTCCCGGCCAACGCACGCTCACCATCAAGGACAACGATCCGCTGCCGTCCGTGCGTTTTCTGGTCGGCAATTTGGACACGGCCGAGGTGGTCAAGACCATCAACGTCAAGGTCCGCCTGTCGGCTATCAGCGGCAGAGCGGTCACCGTCGCGATTCGGTATACCGGATCGGCGACCCGCGGCAACGATTACACCGCACCGGCAAGCATCACCTTCAAAGCCGGCGCTACTGAGGCCAACGTGCCCGTCAAGATCGTCAATGACAGCCGTCGCGAACCCAAGGAGATCATCACCCTGAGCCTGGGTACGCTGACCAACGCGGTGTCCGGTACACAGACCAGCACCAAGGTGGCGATACAGGCGAACGATTGAGACGGACGTGGCGCGGTTTCGCGACAGCGACGCAGGGTCATCATCTCCCGGCTGTCGCGTAACCGGGCAGCAGCGTCTGCTCCAACCAGCGAGTGGAAATGCGGTTGTCGACGAAATCCGTGTGCGCCGCGATGTGGCGCAGCAGCGGGAGATTGGTCGCGATGCCCTCGACAACGAAAGCATCGAGCGCAGCTTGTAGGCGCGAGACGGCTTGCACGCGATCGGCTCCATGCACGATGAGCTTGGCAATCATGCTGTCGTAGTAGGGCGGCACCATCGCACCCTCGTGCATCGCAGTATCGAGCCGCACGCCTTCGCCCGTCGCCGTCTGCCAGCGCGTGATGCGTCCGGGACAAGGCGCGAAGCCGCGATCCGGGTCTTCGGCAATCACGCGCACTTCGATGGCGTGACCACGCGGATGGATGTCAGCCTGTTGCAGCGGCAGTGGTTCGCCGCCCGCGACGCGCAATTGCATCTGCACCAGGTCCACGCCGCAGATCATTTCCGACACCGGGTGCTCGACCTGGATGCGCGCGTTGACTTCGATGAAATAGAACTCGCGGCGTTCGACGTCATACAGAAACTCCACCGTGCCGGCGTTACGGTAGCGGATCGAGGACAGCAGCCGCACCGCCGATTCGTGCAGGCGCATCCGGATTTCCGAAGGCAAAATCGCACCGGGCGCTTCCTCCACCATCTTCTGGTAGCGGCGCTGCGCGGAACAGTCTCGCTCTCCGAAGTGCAGCACCCGGCCCGCGCCGTCGCCCATCACCTGCACTTCGACATGGCGCGCGGTCTGGACGAAGCGTTCGAGAAACAAGGTGCCGTCGCCGAAAGCTTCCTGCGCCTCCACCGAAGCGCGCTCGAAGCCCGCCTTCAGTTGCGCCGCGTTGTGCGCGACCACCATGCCGCGCCCGCCGCCACCGGCCGAAGCCTTGGTTACCACCGGGTAGCCGACGCTGTCGGCAAACCGAAGCGCCTCTTCGGCGTCGTTGAGTTTGCCGCTTCCCTGCACCAGTGGCACACCTGCGGCCTGCGCCAGTTCGCGCGCCGCAATCTTGCCGCCAACCTGCTCGATGGATTGCGCGGTCGGCCCGACGAAGCGGATACCGTTGTCTTCGCACAGGCGCGCCAGTTCGGCGCGCTCGGAAAGAAAGCCGTATCCCGGATGCAGTGCATCGCAGCCGGTGGCCTTTGCCGCGTGCACCACGAGCGGCGCATTCAGGTACGAGAGCGAGGCCTTGGCCGGTCCGAGAATCACTGTGCGGTCTGCCTCCTTCGCCGCGAGGCTTTCGCGATCCGCGGCCGACGCGGCGAGCACCGACTCGATGCCCAAAGCACGCGCCGCACGCACGATGCGCAGCGCGATCTCTCCGCGGTTGGCAATCAACAGGCGGCGAAGGGGCATCGCTACTGCGGCTCGATATACAGCAGCACCTGGTCGTGCTCGACCATCTCGCCGTCCTGCACGACGAGTTTGCGCACCACGCCCGCGACTCCGGCGCGCACGGAAGTGAACAGCTTCATCACCTCGATCAGGCAGACCTCGGTGTCGGCAACAACCTGCTGGCCGAGTTCGACGTAGGGAGGCGCACCCGGTTTGGGTGCGCGGTAGAAGGTACCGAGATTGGGCGCGCGTACGGCGAGCCAGTTGGACGGTACAGGCGGTGCCTCGCGGGGGGCGGCATTTTGTGCCGCCTGAGCGCTGGCGTAGGGCGGCCCATGGCCGCCGGGGTCGGCGGGCACGGCCCGCCCTACGTCCGAGTTTCCTTTCGCGATGACGGAGCCGGCACGGCGAGCTGCCGAATCCTTCGACAGAAACAACTCGAACCCCTCCATCCGCAGATCGAGTTCTTTCCAGTCCGATTTCTCGAACAACTCCATCAGCGCTTCCACATCGCCCGGCGTCGGCTTGTTCATTGGGTTCCTTGTGACGCGGCGCGCTTCCACGCCATGAATTGCGCAAGCCGCGGATTGCCACCTTCGTCCGGCCTGGTCACGGCCAAGGCGCCATCGTGAATCCGACCGGCCTGACCATCGACCGTCACGGTGCGACCGGACAGCCCTGCGAGCGCACCGGCCCCGCAGCCGACCACGCAGGGCCGGCCGAGCGAGCGGCTCACCACGGCCGCGTGCGAGGTGCTGCCGCCGTGTTCGGTGATGATCGCCGTGGCCGCGATCATCCCGTGCAGGTCTTCCGGGCTGGTGGTCTGGCGCGCGAGCACCACGGCTTCACCGGCCGCGGCGCGACGTTCGGCCTCGTCCGAATCCGTCACCACCACGCCGATACCGACGCCAGGGCAGGCGCCCTCGCCGCTCGCAAGGGGAGCGACGCCGCCGTTGTCCGGATCGCGCAGACAGGGATTCGTCAGCGCCGCGAGTTGCTCGGGTGTCACGCGTCCGAGCGCAGTCGCGATATCGATGCGGCTCTCGTTCACCAGGTCCACCGCGATACGCAACGCCGCCGGCGCCGCACGCTTGGCCGCGCGCGATTGCAGCAGCCAGAGCTTGCCGCGCTCGACGGTGAACTCGATGTCCTGCACGTCTCCGTGCTCGATTTCCAGCCTGCGCGCGCTGTCCAGCAACTGGCTCAGCGCATCGGGCGCGAATCTGCGCATCTCTTCGAGAGGCCTGGGCGTGAACTTGCCGGAGACCACGTCCTCGCCCTGCGCACGCGGAAGATACTCGCCGAAGGGCTCGGGGCTGCCGTCGAGCGGGTTGCGGGTGAACAGCACGCCGGTGCCGGAGCGCTCATCGAGATTGCCGAACACCATCGCCTGCACCGTCACCGCGGTACCGAGGTCGTCGGCGATGTTGTTGTGCTGGCGGTAACGCTTCGCGCGCCGCGAATTCCAGGATTCGAACACCGCGCGCACTGCCGCCTGCAATTGTTCGAACGCGGTTTGAGGTACCGGTGTGCCGGCCACAGACGCGATCTGCGCTCGCCATTGCGCCGGTGACGCGTCGCGGTCGAGTTCCGGAGATGCGGCGCGCAGCACGATGCTCGAATACAGCTCGAGAAAGCGCCGATGCGTGTCGCGTGCAAACGCCACATCACCGCACTCGCCTGCGAGCGCCGCTTCCGTGAGGTCGTTGGTGCCCAGATTCAGCACGGTGTCCATCATGCCCGGCATCGAAATTGCGGCACCCGAGCGCACCGAAATCAGCAGCGGCCTGGGCCCTGCTCCAAAGCGCCTGTCGGTCCACGCTTCCAGCCAGGCGATGCCCGCCGCGAGTTCCGCGGCCAACTCCGGCGGCTCCAACCCGTGTTCCAGGTAATGCACGCAGGCGCGTGTGGTGACGACGAAGGCGGGCGGCACCGGAAGGTCGAGCGCCGTCATGCGCGCAAGCGACCAGGCCTTGCCACCAATCAGGGATTTTTCGGGCGCGGCCCCGGCTCCAAGCGCCAGCGTCCATTTTCCGAGCGTGCGGGCCATGTCCGTGGCTACTCGGTCCGGCTCCGGCCCACCAGGCGCAGCAACTCCTCGTGCAGCTCGAACCACACCGTGTGGTAGCTGTCGATGCGCACGTCGCTGACCCAGGCGATCTCACCGTCCTCTGCCTTCTCCAGCGCGGCCAGCAGCTTGTCGCGATAAATCTTCAGGCGCGCAAGGCCGGCCGCGAGCCTGGCGAAGATCTTGTCGCCGCGTTCGTGCAAATCACCGAGCCGATCGATCACGCGCCGGTCATGCTCCTTGCTGGAGTGATCGTTCGGCACGCGCTGGCCTGCGACTTCCAGCGTCTGCCAGTCGGTGATGAGCGTTTTCAGTTCGACATTGATGCGTTCGAAATCCTCGTACGCGGCCACGAAATCGGCATTCTTGCGCAGGCCGTCGTAGTAGCGCGAATAGTCGCCGTCGAGCGCCATGCGCGCCATCGGCGTCAGCAGATAGCGCCCCTGGGCTTGGGCGACGCGGCCACGCTTCTCGGCGTCGGCGAGCAGCGTGCTTACGCGCTCGGCCGGAAGGCCGACCAGTTCGGCAACAGCCTCTGCGGTCGCGTGCTTCTTGATCGCGAGACCGTGCAGCACGAGATGCATTTCCTGCATGAAGCGCCCCCTCCCTAACCCTCCCCCGCGAGCGGGGGAGGGGATTTAGTTTTGTTGCGCGCGATGACTCTATCCCGCACCACGCGACGCAGAATCTTGTTCGCCGCGGACTTGGGCAGCTCCGGCCAGATCTCAATGGAACGCGGACACTTGAAGCCCGCCAGCCGCGCTTTAGCGAACGCCAGCACCGCTTCGCCATCGACACCGTCGCGCGCCGCGATCACCGCGTGCAGGCGATCCCCCCACTTCTCGTCCGGCAGGCCCACCACCGCCGATTCGACCACACCAGGAAAGCCTTGCAACACGTCCTCCACCTCGCGCGGATACACGTTGAAGCCGCCGGAAATCAGCATGTCGTTCTTGCGATCGAGGATGTAGAAGAAACCGTCCTCGTCCATGCGGCCGACATCGCCGGTGTGCAGCCAGCCCTTGCGGAAGGCCGTCGAAGTGGCCTCGGGTCGATTCCAGTAATGCGACATGAGTTGCGGGCCGCGGCACACGATTTCGCCGACTTCGCCTGCCGGCAGTTCGCGGTCCTCGTCGTCGAAGATCGCGACCTCGACGAAGCTATACGGCCGGCCGCAGGAACCGATGCGGTCGTGATCCTGCGGCGCCAGGTACGTGATGACCATCG
Organism: Panacagrimonas sp.; assembly: GCA_052389915.1. Taxonomy (GTDB): domain Bacteria; phylum Pseudomonadota; class Gammaproteobacteria; order Nevskiales; family Nevskiaceae; genus Panacagrimonas. The sequence continues at coordinate 17,959 of JBQTHL010000074.1, read as the reverse complement.
GGCTCTCGGCCTGGCCATAGGTCTGCGCGAAGATGCGACCGAAACGAGATTCTGCTCGCGACAACACGCTCGGCGAAATCGGGGAAGCACCGTAGCTGATCGAGCGCAGATTCAGTTTCCCGTCGTGAGTGTCGGGTTGTTCGAGAATCATCGCGAGCATCGTCGGCACGAGGAAGGTATGCGTGGCCTGCTCGCGCGCCGCCAGTTCCAGGAACTCCGCGGGATCGAACTTCGTCATGACGAGCGAGCGCACGCCGCGTGCAAGCGAAGGCAGGAAGAAAGCGCCAGAGGCATGCGAGATGGGCGCGGCGTGCAGGAAGGTTTCGCCGGGTTTGAGGTCAGGCACCAGGTCCATCAGGAAGGCCGACAGTTCGGCCAGTTCTCCGCGCGTCGTCAAGGTCACGGCCTTGGCCTGGCCGGTGGTGCCTCCGGTGAAGCCCAAGCGGTACGGCGCGTCGAGTGCACGGTCCACTGCACAGGACTTGTCTTCGCCGCTGCTCATCAGGTTCGCAAGCCGATCGAGCGGAATCTCTATTTCTGTGGCGATCTCGCTACCCGAGCCTTCAGAGAGGTTGTGAATCAGCCCGCGCGCGCCACTCTCCGCGAGCTTGTAGCGATGGTTCTCCAAGGTCTCGCGCGTGTTGAGGCCCACGCGCACGAGGCCGTTCTTGGCCAGCGCGTAGTACGCGATCAGGCAGTCGATGCCGTTGGGCAGCAGCACGCCGACCCTGTCGCCGGATTCCAGGCCGAGTCCGAGCAGCGCATTGCCGAGCTTGTCGGTGAGCACATCGAAGTCACGGAAGCTGAGCGTGCGCGTGCCTTCGGTCAGGCAGGGCGCGTCACCGTAGTGCAACGCCGCGCGGCGGATGAGAGCACCGATCTGCATGACTTCAGCGAGTCTCCTCGTGCCCGGATCGAATTCCCGGGTCAGCGTATTAGGCCCGCATTGTCCTACAACGACGCCGTCGCGGACATGTAGCGCTACGCCGTAGTCAAAGCCTCACGCGCCGCGAAATACTCGCGCGCCAGACGCTCCACCAGCACGCGCACCGGCACCACTTCCTTGACCGCGCCTATGCCCTGGCCGCAGCCCCAGATGTCTTTCCAGGCCTTGGTTGCATCGTTGCCGAAATTCATCTTGCTCGGATCGGCTTCGGGCAGCCGATCCGGATCGAGCCCAGCGGCAAGGATCGAGGGCTTGAGATAGTTGCCATGCACGCCAGTAAAAAGATTCGAATACACGATGTCATCCGAGTTGGATGCGACGATGGATTGCTTGTAGGCGTCCACCGCGCGCGCTTCCTCGGTGGCGATGAAAGCCGATCCCACGTACGCGAAGTCCGCGCCCATGGCCTGCGCGGCCAGCACTGCGCGGCCGTTGGCGATGGCGCCGCTCAGGGCGATAGGTCCGTCGAACCATTCGCGCAGTTCCTGCACCAGCGCGAACGGGCTCTTGGTACCCGCGTGTCCGCCGGCACCCGCGGCCACCGCGATCAGTCCGTCCGCCCCCTTGTCGATAGCCTTGTGCGCGTGCGCGTTGTTGATGATGTCGTGCAGCACCACGCCGCCGTAGGAGTGCGCCGCATCGTTGATATCGGTCCGCGCGCCGAGCGATGTGATGATGACCGGCACCTTGTACTTCACGCACAGCGCCATGTCCTCTTCCAGCCGCGCGTTGGACTTGTGCACGATCTGGTTGATGGCGAAGGGCGCGGCGGGCTTGTCCGGATGCGCATGGTCGTGAGCGGCCAGCGCCTCCGTGATCTCGGCGAGCCATTCGTCGAGCTGCGAGGCGGGGCGCGCATTAAGCGCGGGCATGGAGCCGATCACGCCGGCCTTGCATTGTTCGATCACGAGCTTCGGCCAACTGATGATGAACAGCGGCGCGCCGATGATCGGCAGGGAAAGGCGGCTCAGGGTGGCGGGCAGGTGGGACATAGGTTTGTCGATGTTTCGGGTGAGTGTGAAGTGCCGGCATCATGCGCGACAGAGCTTGGTTTTCACCAAACCTAATGTAGGGCTCACATGCGAAGCAGGCTTGGGCTAGGGGGTCGCCCCGCGTGGCTGAACCCCGAGATCGCCGACCGCCATGACCCCGGTTTTCCAGGGCACGACACCGCTGAGCGTGCCGCCGCTGGCGGCGCCTGCGATGGACGCCAAACCTTTCTCCGACACGCTGCCATCCGCACTCACGCTCAGGGCGAGCCCATCGGCACCAACTAGCACCGCGCGACCGTCCGGCATGACCGCACCACCGAACGCGGTACGCGTCGATCCGAGGTTCACTTGGCGCCAGGCACGCGCGTCGTCCGACAGGAAGGCGTTGCCGCGCAGACCGAAGATCAATGCGCCCTTTTCGCCCATGGGCGACGCGCCGAAAAACGAGCCCTCGTAAGGCGACTCCAGCTTTTCCCATGCGCCGCCATCGCCGGACATCGCGATGAAGCCACGCTCGCCGACGATCAGCAGCCTGCCGTCACGCAGCCGGATCATGGCATTCAGATGCGAGCCTTCTTCCTTGATGACTGGCGCATCGACTTCCAGCCAGGACTTGCCACCGTCGCGCGTCTCCAGGAACAGGCCGAAGCTGCCGATGGCGTAGCCGTGCGTCACGTCGAGAAAGAACACGTCGAGCAGGGGCTGGTTAAGCTCGGGCTTGAAGTGCTGGACCGACCAGGACTTCGCGCCATCGGCCGTGTGCAGAATCACGGCGTCGTGTCCCACGGCCCAGCCGTTCTGGGCGTCGGTGAAGAACACCGCTGTGAGCGTGGAGCGAGCGGGCGTGATGATCTGGGTCCAGTGCTCGCCGTCATTCGATACGACGAGGTTGCCGAACGCGCCGACCGCGACCAACTGGGTTCCGGTGCTCGCCACGTCGAGCAGCAGGCTGCTCGTGGCTTTTGTCGCTAGCTCCGAAGTTTCGGTTTGTGTTTTGGCGACGGGAACTGCGTCCTGCGCGAAGGTGGCTGTTGCGGTACTAACCAACACGACGAGCACCGCGAAACGCACAAAAAACGTCATTCCCGCGAAGGCGGGAATCCAGTCCCTCAGCCTCAACGGCGGTTGGGACTGCGAGAGAAAACTGGATTCCCGCCTTCGCGGGAATGACGATTCCATATTCAAGAGTTGCCGCACCACCACAACAACCGGATGTAGACGGGCGCTCACGACAGCACCGGCTGCGCAGCCGCCTCCGGTTCATCGTCCTTCGGCGCCTTCAACAAAAACGCAGCAAACGCCGGCAGCAGAATCACCGCCGCTCCCGCATTGGCCAGGAACATGATCGTCAGCAGAATCCCCATGTTCACCTGGAACTGGAGACCCGACAGCAGCCAGGTGCAGACGCTCGCGGCGAGCGCCAGCGCCGTGACGATCACCGCCTTGCCGGTCTGGTGCAGGGTTTCGACATAGGCCTCGCGGATCGGCATGCGCCTCGTCTTCACGCATTCCTCGAAAACGCTGTAGATGTAGATGCCGTAGTCCACGCCGATGCCGGCCGCGAACGCCGCGACGGGCAGAGTCGAAACCGTCACGCCGATGTCCAGGTACACCATCACCGCGTAAGTGAACACCGACACCGCGGCCAGCGGTACGAGAATGCACACGAGACTGCTCAGGCTGCGGAAGGAAATCCACACGCAGATCGCGATGCAGATGTAGAGCAGGTACAGCACCTGCTTGTCCGCCGCCTTGACCGTGTCGTTGGTCGCGGCCATCACGCCGACATTGCCGGTGGCGAGCTGGAATTTCACGGGCGAGTCGGGCTTCTGTTCGGCGATGAATTGCTTCACCGCGGCCACGATCACGTCGATGGTCTCGGCCTTGTGATCCGCCGTGAAAATCAGGATCGGCACCGCGCTGCAATCCTTGTTGAGCAGGCCGGTGGAGGTGGGGAAGGCCTGCCCCGCCAGCACCAGCCCGTCGGGATCACGCGGCAGGTTGAAGAACTTCGGGTTGTTCTCGTTGAACGCCTGGAAGACGATCTTCTCGACCTGCGGCAAGGAGAGCGTGGACTGCACGCCTGGCGTGTTGTGCATGCGCCAGGCGAAGCGGTCCATTTCCGACATGACCGCGTAATCGATGCAGCCGTTGGCGGGCCCTTCCGCAATGACCTTGATGACATCCACGCCGATGGCGAAGTTATCGACGATGGCGACCGAGTCCATGTTGTAACGCGAGGTCGGACGCAGCTCCGGCACGCCGGCGTGCAGCTCGCCGTACTTCAGATCCTTGGCGATGTACTCGGCCGCGCCCCAACTCAAGGCAGCGATGGCGAGCACGGCGAACGCCACCGGCTTTTGTGTGATGCGCGAAATCACTTGCCACACCGGTTCAAACGCGGCGTCGCGCGCGTGCTGGCTGCGGCGGAATTTCTCGGGGTTCTTCAAGGTGGCGTAGGACAACAGCGCCGGCAGCAGAATCTTCTTGCACACGATCACCGCCATGAGGCCGAACATGGCATTGATGGCCATCTCGCGCACGATGCCCACCGGGATCAGCAGGATGGTGCCGAAGCCCACGACATTGGTGAGCACCGCCGTCAGGCCCGGAATCACGAGGCGCTTGTAGGTGTTGCGCGAGGCCTCGAAGCTGTTGGCGCCACGGTTGGCCACTTCCAGCAGCCAGAAGCTCGTGATCTGGATGCCGTGGCTGACGCTGATCGCGAGCACCAGGAAGGGCACGAGGATGGCGAACGGATCGAGGCCGTAACCGGCCATGTGGAGAATGCCCATCTCCCACACCACTGCGAGCAGGCCACAGCCCAGCGGCAGCAGCGCAATCCACGGCGAGCTGCAATACCACCACAGCACCAGCCAGGTCAGGAAAATGGTGAGCCCGAAAAAGCCGACCACTTCGAGCACCGCATTGGCGATGTCGCCGACGACCTTGGCGAAGCCGACGATGTGGATATCGACGTTGGGGTTGTAGTCGGGGTTCGCGACTTCGGCGATTTCAAAGTCGCCGCCCTTGAACGGGAAGGTCTGGACCTGTCCGTCGGCGTCGCGCGTCTCGACCGTCACCTGCTGGAAGCGGAAGAAAAGACGCCGCGGATCGAGGTACTCGGTCTTCACCACGTCGCCCGATTTGAACGGCGCCGCATCGGATTTGATGTGGTACTGGTACATGCGCGGGTTGATGAAGCGCTGCCGCACCTGTTCGATCAGGCGCGCCGTCTCGAAGTAATCGAGCTTGGCGCCGCTCACCGGATTGCGCTCGACCAGCTCGCTGAAAATCATCGCGCCGGTCTGGTCGTTCGAAACGTATCGGCCGGTGACCTTGGCCTTGGCCACGTTGCCGCGGACCTGCTCCATCATCTCTTGTGTCGGCGCAAAGTCGGCGGGAATCACGTTGCCGCCCTGGAAGCCGCCTTCGATCGTTTCCAGGTAGCGCACGTCCGGCGTGAAAAGCGAGCTCACACGCGCGCGATCAACACCCGGCGTGAAGAATACGGCCTTGGTCGCGGCCCGCAGGGTGAGCATGAACTCCGGCTGGTAGATGTCGCCCTTGCCCGCGTTCTGCTTGACCGCGACCAGCACCGTGTTGGCGCCGCCGAAGTCCTGCTGGTACTTGCGGAAAATCTCGATGTAGGGATGGCCGAGCGGAAGCTGTTTCTCGAACCCCGCGTCTAGCTCGAGTTGCGAGGCCTGGTAGCCCATCAACACCGTCAGTAGCGCGACCACGACCAGGGTCCAGCGACGGTGCTCGAAAACGATCGGCACCGTGAGCTTAAGGAACCACCGCGAAAACGGACTATTGATGTCGCCGTGTGCCATGCGTGTGACGTAGCCTCGACCACTCAAAAAAATCAGACCTGGAACAAAACCAAACCGTCATTCCCGCGAAGGCGGGAATCCAGTTTTCGTCTGCTTACTCCAGCCGCAGTTGGAGCCGAGAGACTGGATTCCCGCCTTCGCGGGAATGACGGTTTATAAATTCCTGCTTGCGTCCGTTGCCAATCAGTAAACCAGCTTTACTTGCTTGCGCGCTTCTGCACCGCGTCGGCCTCGAAGAAGGCTTCCTCGAAACGCTTGGTGTAGTCGTTGGGCTTGTCTTCGTTGGCCAGCGCGGTGATGAAGTAGCGGCCGGAGTCGAAGTGGTAAATCACTTCCGGAATCGTGCCCGCGCCCAGCACGTTCGACAGCGCAATCACGTGGCCTTCCTGGAAGCGGAACAGGCCGTCGTTGGCGTCGTAGCAATCCACCGCCGCAATCTGCCAGCCGTCCTCGTCCAGATAGAAGCGCCGCTTCTTGAAGGTGTGGCTGGTGCCGGGTCGCACCTCGGCCTCCACGACCCAGACTCTGTGCAGTTCGTAGCGCGGCAGTTCCTGGTTCAGATGCTTGGGATTGGCGAAGTCCTTGTACTTCACCGTGGGGCCCGCGATCTTGTTGGAGTTGTTCGGGATGTACATCTCCTTCTTGCCGACGACCTTCCAGGTGTAGCGATCCAGGATGCCGTTGAACATGTCGATCTGGTCGTAGAACTGGTGACCGTCGGTGCCCTCGGCGGGGTTGTCGCAGCACACGCTCGGCGCGCGGCGGATGCGCTTGAGCGCGGGCGAATACAGCCAGGCCTGTCGGCCTTCAGGACCTGCGCCCGCACGCTCATGCACCAGAATCATGGTGCCGGCCAGACGCGGCGGACTCTGGATCTTGGAGAAGTACTTGATGAACAGGCCGGTGTCCTTGGTCAGCGGCACCGGGGTCTTCTCGGAGGCGTAATAGAAGTTCACGTCTTCCTGGATCTGCGTGAACTGATAATCGCCGGAGGGCTGCACGATCATCTGGTTGTTGTAGCGCGTCACGCCTTCGCCGCGGAACTTGGTCTTGTGGTTCCAGATCACCTCGGCGCCCGACTTCGGGATGGGGAACGGAAAGCCCAGCACGCAACCGTCCGGGTTGTCCACGCCAATCAGGGTGCACTTGGTCGCGTTGACCGCGGTGGCCTTGTACACCGAGTCCGGCCATGCGATCCGGCGATGGCTCGGGTAGACGTTCATCTTGTACGTGTCGAAGGTCTTGAGCAGGTACTTGTGCCCAGCGGTGAGTTTGTCGCCGTACTGCTCCATGTTGGCCTTGGTGATCGTGAACAGCGGCTTCTCCGCGTCGATCTTCGCCTCGGTGGTGTACTCGCCCTTGAGCGTCTCCGCAGGTCGCTGCTTGACAGGGTTCCAGGCCGGGATGGTGCCGTCGGCGTTGGCGCCGGGTTCGGCGCCGATGGGTGTGAGTTCCTTGCCGAGCTTGGCCGCTTCCTCGGGTGAGACACCCGCATGAACCGCGGGCATGGCGGCGATCAAGGCCGCGGCGAAAATCGATCTGATACGGGTGATGCTCATTGAAGACTCCTCGTTTTCGTCGAGCGTTACGCTGCGACGGCGAACCATTATTTAGAAGGCGTATTTCAGAAAGAAGCGCGCGTTGTCGCGATCGCTCAGCAGGTTCGCCACGCCACCGCCGGCGAACAACTGGTAGCCGACGTTGACGGAAAAATTCGACTTGTAGCGAATCTCCACACCGGTGTCCCAGATGATACGGCCCTCGATGTAGTTGGATGCCAGGCCCGGCGAGGTGTTGTAGACGTCATGCTTGAAGATGACCTGCGGCTGCAGGCTGATGCTCGGCAGAATCGATTCGTAGCGGATCAGCGCGACGATGGAATAACCCGCCGAGATGTCGTCCGGAAACAGGTCGCGATTCTGCTGGTGCGGGTTGAAGCGCAGGCCGTCGGGCCCGAACGAGCAGGCCAGATTGGTCGAGCAGGCCTGACGCGAGCGATCCGCACCCGTGCCGTCCGCGCCGGCGCTGGCGTGCCACTCGATGCCTGGCGCTTCGAGTTGCAGGCGATCGAGCGCGGGCAGATCGGGCACCCAGCGAGCGCCCAATTCGAACAACCAGATCACCTGGTCGGCACCGAGCAGCTTGGCGCTGAGGTCGGTGGTGCCTTCGACCAGGGTCGCGCCGAGATTGAACGAGTAGGTCTCGAATTCCTCGTAACCGCGGATGTAGGAATTGCCGGGGTTGGTACCCACCGTGCCGCCGCGATACGGGATCACGAAGCTCGGGAACGAGCGGCCGGAGCCGGGCAGATGACCGATGACCAGATCGAAGGTGTCGGGGAAACGCAACGACAGCGGCTCGCCCGGTGCGAGCACGAAATCGCTGGACCCGTACAGGCCGACGCTGCCGTCCGGCTGGGTACCCAGGCCCACGTTGGACCCCAGGCATCCGGGCGGAATGTGGCAGTTGCTCAAGGTCGGCCCGAACGCGCCGAACGCGAGATCCACGATGGCCACTTGCAGCGGATCGTTGGGCCGGTACGCCACTTCGCCCTGCACCGCCAGTTCGCCGAACGTGGTGTTGAAACTCAGGCCGTACATCTGGATATTTTCCGGGTACTCCAGAAAGACTTTCGCCGAGTCGAACCCGACCGCGTCGGAGTTGGCCAGGTCGGGGCGGTTGGGCGTCAGCAGTGCGTTCAACAGCGGGATGTCCGGGCAGGCCAGGGCGAAGGCGGCTGCGTTGCCGGCGTTCTTGGAGCAGGCTTCGTCCACGGAAATGAAACTGATGATCGGCGTGCGCGAGTGATAGTTGGCGTAATGAAAACCGAAGTCGGTGCCGTCGTTGAGCCACTCGGCGTAGTACTTGATCTGCACGCCGATCTGCCCGCCCGACGCGGGTTCGCGATCGCCCAGGCGTTGAATCCTGGACGAGGTGTTGGTGATACCGGAGAGCGGATTGTCCAGCAGCATGCCGATGCCTTCTGGATCGTGCCCGAACTGACCGAAACCGATGGTCGCGTACTCCGGCCCGCCGTCATTGGTACCGGCATTGACGGGTGAATAGAACCCGCCCGCCGCGGGCGCTTCCAGCGGCTGCCACTCCAATTGATAGAACGCTGAAATCGACGCGCCCTCGAACAGGCTGGTGGACAGGCTGAACATGTTCACCGGCTGATAAAAATCATCCAGCCCGTTGCCGCCGAAGCGAAACAGGTTGTTCAGACTCGGCGGATTGGCAATGTTGATCGAATCGAAAAATTCGATGGTCGATTCGCCCCATTGCACCTGCTGACGGCCGATCTTCACCAGCAGCTCACGCTTGCCGGGAATGTCGAAAGTGCCGAACACGTTCAACTCCTGCAGAACCAGCCCCTTGCCGATTTCACGCAGCGTCTGGTTGTCGTCGCGCTTCACCCGCTTGCGCCCGCCCGGTCCGTAGACGACGCCGCAGGGCTGGCCGCGGGGATTGCGGCTGGCCGAGCAGGGCGCCGAATCGTTGCGCGAGCTCAAGGTGGGAATGCCCAGTGGATTGGCGAGCAGCTCGCCGACGATCGTGGCGTTCAGGATCGGAATGCCGCTGACCAGCGGCCCCAGCACGCCGAGCGCCTGAGGCAGGTTGCCGGCCCGGATGATTTCGCTGCCGGGGAAGGAGGCGTAGCCGACGTCCTGGAAATTCCCGGAGTCGATGTAGCTGACGTAGTTCTCATCGAAGTTGTCGTTCACCGGATCCCAGAACGCGAAGCCCTTGGCGAAGAATCCGTAGTCGCCCCAGGTCAGCAGCACGTCCTGGCCGAAACGGGCGCCGGACTGGGTCAGATCGCCCTGGTCGTAATTGAGGTTGCCCTGGTCGAAGTTGCTGCTGCCATAGCCGCGGGCCTGCGCAATCTTCTCTGCCGGGAAGGTCTGGTTGCGAAACAGGCCCTGGCAGGCCTGGAAATACAGGTTTCCATCCGGCGTGCGCCCGCACACGTCCGTATCGAGATGACCCTTGGCGATGAGCCGGTCCTTCCGCTCCTCCAGGCGTATGGCCGCTCCACCGATGAGCGTGGTGTTGGAGACGCCCTCGATGTTCTCGTTGCCGATATCGAAGTCGAACGTGAAGGCCTGCGCCATGCCGGCGAAGCCCAGCAATACGACCGCACCCCACTTCCCTGCGTTGGGAATCATCGGTTTTCCTCCACGCGATTTTTCTTGTCCGGCGTATTGCCGGATCACGACGCCACCAGTGCCGCGAGGCTATGCCGGCGTGACGCGTAATGTAAATCGTCGGAAGGGACAAACTCCAGATTTTTCGACGCGCTGCACCACGTTACGGTTAGCGCGATTACTGTGTGGCGTGACTTCGGTTGTCGATCACTCAGGCAGCGGACAGAATCCCACGGCGTCCTCTTTTTGCACCTCCACCATGCCGCGCAGACCCGCGAACCCGACGATACGCGCGACAGACAGAAGCGTGACGGGCTGGTTTCTGGGAGCCGTTGCGGTACTGGCCGTTCTCGGTTTTGTCGCCGCCACGCGACTGCACTGGGGCGCCGCGCTCGAACCCTCCGCTTTTGCGTACCCCGCCGAGATACCGGATCGGTGCTCTCATCGAGCCGAGCCCTTGGACGCAAGCGCCCGGCTGCCGCGCTACCTCGTTCGAGCGCCTTCCAACTACGACGCGCGTTTCGCCCATCCCTTGCTCGTCGTCTTCAGTCCTGCCGGTCTCAGCGCAGGCCTGACCGAACGCTTCACCGGCCTGACCGCGATGGCCACCGCGCACGGTCTGATCGTGGCGTACGTGGACCATTTCCCGCTGGGTCTGGAGCGAGCGCGATGGCTTGCGAACCTGCCGGCGAAAATTGCAGCCGACTGGTGCATCGACCCCGCTCGCGTAACCCTGGCCGGCCACTCCGATGGAGGCACCGTGGCGCAGGTGATCGCGCTGGTCGATGCGCAGAAGATGCCCGCGCCCGTCGCCATCGTCGCCAGCGCGGCCGGTTTGCTGGAGAGCGATTTCCCGACGCTGACCTGCCCTGCACGCATGCACGTGCTGCTCCTGCACGGCAGGTCGGACGATCACTTTCCCGGTTACGGTGAATCCGCGGCGCAGGGCTGGGCACGCTGCCTGCGCTGCGACGCCGATCCGCAAGCCGATGCCGAAGGCTGTCTGGCCTACCGCAATTGCTCCGGCGGCCTGCGGCTATGTCTGCATGAGGGTAGTCACCTGACTTGGCCGGACGAGGCTCGCGGGCGTATCGTGCGTCTTGCCGCAGAGCCGGCCGACTAGCACCCGGGCACACTGGCTGCAAAGCAACACCGCGCACACAGAAGTTTTTGCGGTACCGGATTGGAGACCCGACATGAACCAGACCATCGTTGTCCCTGCCCTCACTTCCATGCCCAAGGCGCCGTGGCTGAAGTTCGCGATGGGCTTGTTCGGGATCCTCGCGGTGTTCACCTCGTACCGCCTGTACCAGCACGCCACGGCGTTCTCCATGGGCATGGATTCCTTCGAGCCGGAATTCGGCACCTACTGGATGACCCTGCTCTACGTGCAGTTGCCGGTGCTCACTTTTGGGGGGCTCGGCGTGATCGCGCGGCTCTGGTTCACGCGTGAACGCCATCCCGAAAAGGTGACGGCGTTCGAGGAACTGCGCCGCTACTACGTGCTGCTATCGCTGATTCTGGCGTTTGCGATCGTGGCCTACCTGACCGCCTCGGTATTCACCGAGATCGACGCTGCCTGGCACCAGATCGCAATCCGCGACTCCGATTTCACGCCCACACACATCGCGCTGTTCTACTTCGGCATTCCCTGCTTCATCTTCTCCGGCCTGTTCGCCTTCGTGTACGCGCACACGCGACTGCCGGTGTTCATGAACCGCGTATCCCTGCCCTTCGCGCTGGTGGTGGCCGGGCCGATCATGATCATGCCCAACGTCGGCTTCAACGAATGGGGGCACACGTTCTTTTATGCCGAGGAGTTGTTCGCCGCACCGATCCACTGGGGCTTTGTGCTGCTGGGCTGGGCGACGTTCGCGGCCGGCGGGCTGGTGGTGCAGATGCTGACGCGCATCGTGCAGTTGACCAAGGTGATTGCGAAACCGGTCGCCTGATCGCGTAGAAGGTCCTGCCCGCGCAGAGGAGATCACCGATGCGAAACGGCAGCCCCGTTACTACCACGCCACCCGAAGTCGCCGAGACTTCGGCCGTCACCACCACCGCGGACCAGCGCCGCGCGTACATCCAGCTCGACCTGCTGATCATCCCGCTGATCGTGCTGCTGTTCATGGGCATCTTCAGCTTCCACTTCGCGCTGCTCGTCGGCGACTGGGATTACTGGGTGGACTGGAGGGATCGTCGCTGGTGGCCGTTGGTCACGCCGCTGTGCCTGGCCGTGCTTCCCGGCGTCTTCGGATACCTGCTGTGGGACCGGCTGCGTCTGCCGGTGGCGGGCACGCTGACCATCCTGTGCCTCACGCTCGGGGCCTGGATCAGCCGGTATCTGAATTTCCACCTGTTCGCGGAATTCCCGATGAACATGGTGTGGCCCTCGACCTTCGTCGCGCTGGGCCTGATCTTCGATTGCATTCTGCTGCTGTCGCGCAGCTTCTTCGTCACCGGCCTGTTCGGCGGCTTCCTGTTCGGCCTCTTGATCTACCCGCTCAACTGGCCGCTGCTTGCGCCCTTCCAGGTGCCGGTGGAATTGCACGGCACCATGCTCACGGTGGCCGACCTGCTCGGCTACGAATACATCCGCACCGCCATGCCCGAGTACGTGCGCATCATCGAGCAGTCCACCTTGCGGACCTTCGGTGAAGCGGTGACGCCGCTGACCGCGGTGTTCGCCGGCTTCCTCAACATCATGAACACCTGGTTCTGGATGTGGATCGGATACCTGGGTGCGAAGGCGATCTGGATTCGGAAGATCACGTGATTAACGCCCTGCGCTCGCTGATCCTGCTGCTTTGCGGACTGCTGCCCGCGGCGGCGCAAGCCCACGGCGAACGCGCGCAGATGCCGCAGTTGCGCATGAGCACGGTGCACTGGTTCGACGTGAATCTTTCGACGACGAAGCTAAACGTCAACGACCTGCTCGTGGTCAAGGGCAGCTTCATGCCCTCGCTGTATTGGCCCGAGCACATCGCGTCCATCGAGGGCACCGCCTTCCTTAACATCGGCGTTCCGGGGCCCACGTTCGTACGCCTGGATTCACGGGTCAACGGCGTGCCCATGATCCGCTCCACGCGTTTCATGAAGGGCGAGCTGTACCATTTCGAAATCACGCTCAAGGCGCGTATACCGGGCCGCTACCACCTGCACCCGCTCATCAATGTCGAGGGCACCGGGCCGATCATCGGGCCGGGCCAGTGGATCGACGTCGGCGGCAACGCGGCCGACTTCCGGCTCACGGCGAAAACCCTGCTCGGCGAGGAAATCGACCTGGAGCATTACGGCTTCGCCAACGCCGCGGCCTGGTCGGCACTGTGGTTCGCGGTCGGTCTCGCTTGGTTCGGGTACTGGCTGCTGAAGTGCCCCATCGTCGTGCCGCGCTTCAAGCGCCGCGACGAGTTGGGCCCCATCGACGCCGACCTGATGATTACCCATACCGACCGCAAGATCGGCGTGATTTTCCTGGCGCTGACCTTGTCGCTCATCGTCGGCGGCTACCAGTACGCCCAGGCGAGCTGGCCCATCACCACGCCGCTGCAAACAGGCCGGGTAGACGTGCCCCTGCTCGAACAGCCCGCGCCGACGGTGCAAGTGAAACTGGTCGAAGCGCGCTACCGCATTCCCGGTCGCAGCTTCCGCATGGAACTCAGCGTGACCAACACCGGCAGCAGCCCGGTGACGGTGGGCGAGATGGCCGCGGGCAACCTGCGCTTCGTCAACAGCAGCGTCCTCAAGGTGAGCCTCAAGGATGAGGACGATCTGGTCGCGTCGGACTCCCTGAGAGTCGAGAACGGGCCGGTCATGCCGGGAGAGACCAAGACCATCGTGATCTACGCCGACGACGCGCTGTGGGAAACCCAGCGCATGACCACGATGATCAAGTCTCCGGACGCCGCGGTCGCCGCCCTGCTGTTCTTCTTCGACGAACAAGGCGGTCGTCACCTCGTCGAAATCGGCGGGCCCATGATTCCCGTGTTCGGGTGAGGAGTATTCGGTTGATGCGCGCCTTTGCTCTGGGCCTGATGCTCCTGACGCTTCAGATATTTGGCGGCAGCGGCGTGCAGGCACACGGCGGCGTGTCGATGGAAGACGACAACTGCATCATGCGCATCGGCAAATTCCGCGCGCACTTCACCGGCTACCAGCCCGAATTGCGCGCAACGCAGGAGTTCTGCGAGGACATTCCCGAACTCGGCAAGGCGATCATCGTGGTGGACTTCATCGAAAATCCGATGCGCACCAAGAGCGTCGAGTTCCGCGTACTGCGCGACGCCAAGGACCTGGGCAAGAGCGCGCGCTTCGACGATCTGGGCGGCGCGGGCGAGATCGACGCCGCCACCCTGGTCAAGCTGGACGCGCAGACCTACCCCAAGGGCACGCTCACTTTCGAGACTCGCTTCGAGCAGCCCGGCTGGTACATCGGCATGCTCAGCGCCACCGATCCGGCGAACGGCGAGACCTTGCATTCGGTGTTTCCGTTCAGAGTCGGCGTGAAGAATTACTGGTCATATGTGCCGGCCTTCGTGCTGGTGATCGGGCTGAGCTGGCTGGCGTACAAACTGACCGGGCGCAATCTGAAGAAGGCGCCGGCGGAGATTTCGGATGCGTGATATCGGTGTTCGTGCAGGTCGGGCTTCGGCCCCAGGAAACCTCGGTGTAGGGCGGGCCACGCCCGCCGCCGCCGGCCACGGGCCGCCCTACACACTGATCTCGATTGGCTTGTTCGTCGTCGCCATGTTGCTCGCAAGCCCCGCCTGGAGCCACGCCGCGCTCACCAAGTCGATCCCCGGCAAACGCGAGGTGCTGAGCCATTCCCCCGCGCGGATCGAATTGCAGTTCAACGAGAAAGTCGAAGTCAAGTTTTCGACCGTCTCGCTCGAAGCCGCGGGCGGCGCCGTGCTGCCGCTGGATCGGCCCGCGCCTGATCCCGACAATCCCTACCAGCTCAACGTCGGCATTCCCAAGCCGCTTGCGGCCGGCAAGTACAGCGTGAATTACCGCGTGCTGTCGCAGGATGGGCACATCTTGAAGAACAGCTACTCGTTCACCGTCCAGCCACCCGCTCCAACATCCGTCGAACCGTGATCGAAGCCTTGGCGACGGGCGCGCGAGCGCTGGTCGTACTGGCCTCGGCTCATCTAATCGGAACCTGTTTGTTCCTGCTGCGCGCGGGACCGGCAGAACCATCTGGCCTGCGTCACTGGAATCGCGCGCTCGTCCTCAGCCTGCCGTTCGCTGCGACGATTCTGCTGCTGAGCCTGGCCGTTTCGCTGGTCGCGCAGGCAGCCCAGATCACCGGCGACATCGACGCGGCCTTGAGTTTCGCAATGCTGCGCACGCTGGCGGTCGACACTTGGTACGGACAGCTATGGCTGGCGCGCGTGGCTCTTGCTGGCACCGTGCTATTGCTGGCGCTGATCGCAGCAACGATCTCGATCGGGCTGCGTCCGTTGAAGCTCGCCATCCTGATGACAGCGATGACTATCGCTGCGGCAGCGCCGCTTTCCGGTCACGCCTCCGGTACGGAAAACGCGGCGCTGCTCGTACCGCTGCACATCGTCCACATCCTCGCGCTCAGCGCCTGGCTCGGCGGCCTGCCTGCCTGGATCGCGCTGTCCAGCCACGCAGCCCTCGCAGCGGACGAGGCGAGCGCGCGATACGCAGTGAACGCGATGCACGGCTTCTCCATCCTGGCAATGATCTGCGTGAGCCTGATCGTGCTCAGCGGCGTGGCGCTGGGATGGGAATTCATCGACACCGAAGGCGAACTGCTCGGCACGCGCTACGGCCTGCTGCTGTGCGGCAAGCTCCTGCTGCTCGCTGCCGTCCTCTTCATCGCCAACCGGCTGCGGCGCTTCCTGCTGCCGCAGTTGGAACGGAATGCAGAAGCCGGCGGATTCCGCACCGGCGTCCGCCACGTCCGCATCGAACTCCTGCTCGGCGGTTGCGTGCTCGCACTCGGCGCAGCACTGGCGCAGACCACTCCGGCCGTGCACGACCAGGCGGTCTGGATGCTGCCCTTCCGGCTGTCGTTCGAGGCCACCTGGATCGAACCGGTTTCGCGTCGAGCGATCGTCTTGGGCGCCGGGCTGTGCGTGCTCGCACTCGGCCTCGCGTTTCGCGTAAGCCGGAGCGGCAGCGCACTTGGGTTCGGTATGTTGCTGGCGACAGCCGGCGCGGCAACCGCCACCTGGGGTCTGTCGGTACCGGCCTATCCCGATACCTTTCGCCGCTCGCCGGTGCCCTACCTGAG
The DNA here is from genome assembly GCA_052389915.1 of Panacagrimonas sp. Lineage (GTDB taxonomy): Bacteria > Pseudomonadota > Gammaproteobacteria > Nevskiales > Nevskiaceae > Panacagrimonas. The sequence continues at coordinate 1,775 of JBQTHL010000074.1, read as the reverse complement.
CGTGTCCATCGCGCAGGGCCTCGCCACGTTCGAGACCTACTGCACCAACTGCCATGGCGGCGGCGGGCTCGGCGACGGTGCGCTCGCCAGGGCCCTGCCCAAGCCACCGGCCAACCTGAGCGAGCCGCACACCGCGCTGCACACCGCCGGCGACATGTACTGGTGGTTCTCGAACGGCATTCCGGACAGCCAGATGCCGGGCTTCGCCGAGGTACTCGACGAGGAGCAACGCTGGGACCTGGTGAATTTCCTGAGCGCGTTCTCGCAGGGCTTTGAAGGGCGCGTGCTGCAAGCGCAGGTCTTGCCGGAACAACCCTGGCTGGGCGCGCCCAATTTCTACTTCGAGAGCGAAGACGGCACGCGCGCCGAGCTGAAAGACTTCCGCCGGCTCAAGCCCGTGCTGGTGGCTTTCGAAGATGCGCAGGAGCCGCGCTCGTCGCGGCGTATCGGGGAACTGCGCGCTGCGCTGACCCATTCCGGCGCCGCAATTCTGGTGGAGCCCAGCTCGGCCGACGTGTGGCAGGCCTACCAGTTGCTCACCCGCACCCTGGCTGATCGCGGCCGTGACGACAGCCTCGGCATGTCGAGACGCCACGCCGAATTCCTGATCGACCGTTTCGGCTATGTCCGTACGCGCTGGATTCCGTCGGATGAAGTCGCGGGCTGGGATCGTCCGCCAGACCTCACGGCGCAACTCGGTCTGCTGAAGCGCGAGCCCGAAATCCTGCCGCCGCCCGATCTGCATCTGCATTGAGCGAGCCCATGCGAACTTGGCCCCGCTCCGCGTTCGCGGAGCCGGACTGGCTTGCGGCAGAAGGGTGCAGCCCGCCTCGTCAAGTGCCTTGCCGAGCCAGTGCTGTACGTGTTGTAGTCGTCTTCGTTGAAGAAGCACGGCTCGCGATTGTGGCCGCGCTGGACGACGTGCAGCGGTACGCCATCCAAACGCACTCGGTTAGGCGGGGTATGCAGAACGTGTCAGGAAGAATTCAACCTGGCCCATTTGGCCCTTTGGCCAGGAGCACGGCGGGGTGATAGGCCGAGGCACCGACTTCGTCGTTGCAATAGCGGGCATCGAACACCGACAGATCAATCTCGTGATCGACCAACCAGTTGAGGGCGTACTCGAAAGTCCCGGGAAGAATCTGCTCGGAAAACTTCACCGGCCGCAGCTTCGATAAGTGCGAATCCACCGGTTTGTAGCGCGCCATTTCTGTCCTCCTTCCGACGAGAAAACATCAGCGCGTTACGTGCCAATTCGGGGTTTTTCTACAGCCTCAACGCCCAGGTTCAGCCGACCGCAGCCTGTAGCGAAGCGGAAGGCTGTGGGTCGGCTGGAACCGTTGGCTGGACCTAAGCGAGCGGGCCATACTGCTCCTGCGCCGCGTGCAACGAGATGACCGCTAGTTTTCTAGGGCCTCCTCCGTGAATTTCACTGGTTGGGTAAGTGAGCTGCCAAAGCCTGCCGTCACTTGGGTCTTTGTAGAGTTGGCTCCATCCGTCAGGAGACGAGCGCAGCAACTGAAGATGCCCCTCAACTAAAGACGCGATGCGTTGCTCCACTGCGTCGCCGCGAACTGCCGCCTCACTTACGAGCCACTGCCCCTCAAGGGCGAATTCTTCTGGGAGCAGCGCTTCCATGGCCTTAGGTCCAGACAGTATGACTTCCGTCTTCTGAGGCGCTGACCCCCGCGAAGGGCGTAGCGCGGGTTAGCGTGAAGCCAGAGCCGCAGGAGCGAGATAGAACTGCGCTCATGGATCGGTTTCCTTTCGCGGAG
>JBQTHL010000073.1:0-38224 GCA_052389915.1 Panacagrimonas sp. | reverse complement strand
AGATCCAGTACATCATGCGTGACGAAGCCATGCACATGAACTTCGGCATCGACGTGATCAACCAGATCAAGATCGAGAACCCGCACCTGTGGACGCAGGAGTTCCAGGAGCAGGCCCGCCAGATGATTCACGAGGCCACGCAGCTCGAAATCCGCTACGCCCACGACACCATGCCGCGCGGCGTGCTGGGCCTGAATGCCACGATGTTCAACGAGTACATGCAGTTCATCGCCAACCGCCGCTGCCAGCAGATCGGCATCAAGGCGATTTACCCCGGCGCCGACACCAACCCGTTCCCGTGGATGAGCGAAGTCATGGACCTCAAGAAGGAGAAGAACTTCTTCGAGACGAGAGTGACGGAGTATCAGACCGGGGGGGCGTTGAGCTGGGATTGAGAAACGAACAATCGACAGTGGAGAGAGCGCATGTTCGGGAAATTCTTGAGAGCGATAGGATTGAATCGCGTGCAAGAACCCTCTGTCGAGCGCGCACTATCGATAGCGGACCGCGCTTGCGCATCTCCCGTCCTAAATTTTTTTGAGCAAGCTGTCCTTCAGCAATCACTGAACTCAGTCCGATCCGGGGACATAGCTGTTCTATGGACTATCGGCCGCTTTCTGGAAACAGGCAGAGTGCCGGGTGCTCCACTATTGGGGATGCAAGGTGAGAGCACTGACCGGAAACATCTCACCGATTCGGTCTTGGCAGTGTGGTGTCTTAGACATGTCGCTGATGCTGGCTTCCACCAGCTTGATTTTGCCAAATGGTTACTGCGTGATGACGAATTTAACCAGATGTTTTACTCGCTCGAAAAGAAGCAACCAATAGTCGATTTGGGGAGCCAAGCGCTCGCTTTGACTTATTTGGCGAAAGCGGCAGAGAACGACGGGTATGAAGGAGCCTTAGCCTACGAGATGTTGGGGGAGTTTACCTACGCGGGATATATCGGCGAGGTCAACTATGCAGCGAGTTTTGAGTATTTCATCAAGGCCTCTGAGAAGAAAACCGGCTTCTTTTACCAGAACTCGTCTAACTGTCTGTTCTGGCGCAGGCTCGCTCGCATGACTTTTGATGGTTTGGGTACCACCAAAAGCCGCGATGGTGCTTTTTTTTGGTCCTGCCTTGGCGAAAAAGATGAACTTCTTGATGCTTTATTTGGACTCAGCCACGTACGCGCCGCGGCAGAGGTAGATAAACAAGCATTAGAGATCGCGAAAAGCAAGGCTCGATCCTGGTGCCTCGAACACGAGCCCTATTTCCACGCTGGTTTTTGATAGCCAGCCCACGTTCCACCTCCACTTCTGCGCATTCGCTGCCAAGATATTCGCCGCAGGCGAGTTACACCGAAAACAACGGAGCCAAACCAGCCCCACTTAGGCTGATCGGGAGTATCAGGATAGAGCTGAGAGGGTCTAATTTTGTAACGATTCATTCGGTTTCGTTTTACCTCAACTCAGGATCGGATCACTCATGAGCGAAAAATTTTTTGCTTGGTGCAATTTAGACAAATGGAAGAAATCGGACCTGCCAATGCCAGCCATGGTTCAAGTATGCGTCGGCACGCATTCGTCTCATGTAGACGGGACTATTGCGTTAACGGCAGAGTTGGCGAACGACGCGGAAGTCGATTACTGGATAGATTCGCTTATCGAGGATCTGAATCAGGTACGCAGTGAGGCGAAGAGGAAAATCAAGGACAAGAATGAAATGGTCCGTTCTTCCTCGAAAAATCCGTAACCCGCCTTCCGCGTATCACAACCAACAGGATCGTGGCATGTGGAGTATCCGCTGCCAGCGCGGCTAATCCTCCCTCGCTCTTCTACCCGTTGCTGACGTCAACGCTTCGCTGTGGACGAGGGACCCAGAATCACGGACTATCAGACTGACGAGGTGCTGAGCTAGCTCCGACCGGGAATCGCGGCATGACAGAACAGTTGGCCTGTCGAAGGGTAATGGTCAGACATGCGCCGGGATGATCATCTAAGAGTTTCCGAACGTCCAAGTCGCTCATCTTAGCTGTGTCGTAAACGAGCTTGCTGCAGCTGGGACATTTCCGGGCATCAGAGTGATACCCCTTTTCCATGCTTCCCCAGTCAGCATCTCTCGGACATCCAAACGTCTTCAGAAAACTTCCATCGTCCGTAAATAGCTCACCTGTATCGAGGTTGATTTTCATTATCCAACGAGTCTCGGCGCATCCGCTTCTGGATCGAAAAGTATCTCGAAGTCGTTTCCCGACCATGTAGCCTCGCAACATTCGAGTCGTAGGTTGTGACCGTCATTTCCCCACATCGCCACGAAGTCTTCGATGACATCTTCCAACCACACGCGCTCACCTTCATTCAGATCGGGTGGCAAAAGATATGCGGCGAATGGCTCAGGAAAGTGATATGGATAGTATGTATGGCGGAACAACACGAGGTCATATTCTTCGCCAGGGACCCATCGGTGACCCGCTAACTCGATTTCCCCTGTTACACGATTCTGATAAACGTTGACCATACCGTGAATACTAGGACTTGGTTTCACTGCCTTTAATAATGGTCGGAATCCGCTCTTCGCCGCCTCATTTATTGCGTCTCGATTTCGTGCAGTCCGAATAATCCGCAGGTCACGCGGACCCTCTCGTCGTCGTCCAAACATGGTGAGCTCCTTTCCTTCGTGTAAACGACATTTCGCCAATGTTGGCACAGCCCACAAGGACGGGTTAGCGAGAGTAGCGTGCGCACCGCGCACAAGCAGTAAAAGGGGCCAGAGCCCGCGTAGCCCGCGTAGCCCGCGTAGGGCGGGTTAGCGGCTTCATCGCGTAACCCGCCTTCCGCGTATCGACGCCCACACACTCGGTGCCGGCGGGTTACGCCGCAAAAAACGCGGCTAACCCGCACTACGGTTTCGGTTTGTTTGGCACACTCATGGCATGCCGCAATACGCTCGCGCCTTTGTTCCCGGTGGGTCGTTCTTCTTCACGGTGGCGTTGCTCGAACGACGTCGAACCTTGCTGGTCGATCATGTCGATCTGCTGCGCGCCTCGTTCGCCAATGTCCGCGCGGGGCGGCCGTTCACCATCGAGGCCATCGTGGTGCTGCCGGATCATCTGCATTGCATCTGGACGCTGCCGCCGGACGACGCTGACTTCTCGACGCGATGGCGGCTCATCAAGTCCCGTTTTGCGCGCGGCCTGCCGGTTGGCGAGCGACTGTCGGATCGGCGGGTCGCGAAAAAGGAGCGGGGCATCTGGCAGCGTCGCTTCTGGGAGCATGTCATCCGCGATGAGCGGGATTTCCGTCATCACGTCGATTACATCCACTTCAATCCGGTGAAGCACGGGCTGGTGCGACAGGTTTCTGATTGGCCGCATTCCAGTTTTCACCGGTTCGTGGAACGCGGCGTTTATCAAGCGGAGTGGGGCGCCGGGGGCGAGGTGCTTGGGATGGATCGCGAGTGACGCGGAAGGAACCGTAGGGCCGGCTGCCCCTTAGCCGTCATCTCTCGCCCGTGAGCTCTTGCGCACTGCTTGGGGAATTCCGTTCGGATCGATCAGCTCGTCATAGAGCTTGAGGTTGTGCGCGTGGGCGATCTGGTGCAAATGGAAGGCGTTCTGCATCGCGACATCGCGGCCCTGCGAATCGACGCATCCGTTGACGGCCTTCTTGGCGAGCTTGAGCGCAAACGGCGGCTTTCGCGCAATACGCGCTGCCATCTCCAGGGTCGCGGCGGACAGTTCGGCGCGTGGCACAACCTTGTTGACCATACCCCAGTCCTGCGCCTGAGCCGCTGTGAACTCGTCGCTGGTGAACAGCATCTCCTTGGCCTTGCGTGCACCCAGCTCCCACACATGGGCAAAGTATTCGACGCCGCCGACGCCAATCGTCACCGTCATGTCGCTGAACACCGCGTCTTCACTGGCGATGATGATGTCGCAGGGCCACACCAGCATGAGTCCACCGGCGATGCACTTGCCCTGCACTGCGGCGATGGTCGGCTTGGGAATGTTGCGCCAGCGTTCGGAAAACCCGGTGTAGAGCTCTTCTTCGCGCGCCATCTGTGACTCGACGCCTGCGCATCCGAAACCGCAGATGGGGAACACGGTGCGGTGCTCGCCCATGTTCTTCGCGTAGTTCTGCCGGTTCTCCAGCAGATCGTGGCCGGCAGAGAAGTGCTTGCCGTTGGCGGCCAGGATGATCACCCGCACATCGTCGTCATGCGCCGCGCGATCGAAGGCCTCGTTGAGCTGGTAGAGCAGCCGCGTGTCCTGCGAGTTGGCCTGGGCCGGACGGTCGAGCGTGATCCGCGCGACATGCTCGGACGGGGTGTCGTACACGATGTAGTTCGGCGAATCCGCCATGATCACAGCTCCGTTGAGTAATATTTTGCGAGGCGCCTGGCGCGGCTCGGTTCGCTACTGTAAGCCGCGCGGGTCAGGCTGCCGACACCTCGGCCGGGGTACGCGCACTGCACGCTTTACCGAGCGCGAAAGAGCGCGCGAAAGGGCCGGGTTCGATGTTGCGTGATGATCCATGACCCGCCCTCAATCAAGAATCGGCCGATACCGCGAGAACGCCAGCCACACCAGCGCGCCGGCCGAGGTCACGCCCGCCGCCAGCAGGAACACGGCGTTGTACGAACCGGTGACGTCGAGCATCCATCCCGTCACGGCGACGCCAATGATTCCGGGCAGGGTGCCGGCGGTGTTGGTCACGCCCACCACGATGTCGGCATGCTTCGGCGTGATCTCGAGATGGTTCGGCGCATAGCCGGCCCAGGTGAGTCCGAGTGCGCCGAGCGCGCCGCACATGAGCAGGATCGCGCCGGTGGCGGTGGTCGGTTGCGAGATCATCAGCATGAACGCGGAGGCGCCGAGCAGCCCGGTGACCTGCATGGACTTGCGCACGGTGGACAGGGGCACGCCGCGCCGAAGCAGCGCGTCGGCGATCCACGCGGCGACATTGGCCATGGCGAACAGGCTCAGCCAGGGCGCGGCCGCGGCGAACCCGGCCTTGGCGAGGTTGAGCCCCTGCACGTCGCGGAAGTAACTGGGCAGCCATGACAGCAGCACGTAGAGAATCCAGTTGCTGCAGAAGTGGTTGAACACCAGCGCCCAGAAAGCCGGTGCCTTGAGCAGCTTCCTCACCGGCAGCGGCGTGCTTTCCTCGTTCGTCACATCGACATTGGCGGCGATGTGCTCGCGCTCGTCCTTTGAAATTCCGGGATGACGGCCCGGGGCGTCGTGGACGATGGGAAACCAGAACAGCGCAAGCAGGATGCCGCCGATGCCGAACACGTAGAACACGGACGCCCAGCCGTAGGCCGTCACGAGCATGCCCGACAGCGCGAGGCCGATGACCGTGCCCATGGGAACACCGCCGAGCGTCGCGGCCACCACGCGCGAGCGTTCGGCGCGCGGGATCCAGCGGCTGTAGAGGTTATAGGTAGCGGGAAACGTCGCCGACTCGCCCAGGCCCAGCACGATGCGCGACAGGATGAGCGCCGAGAATCCGGCCATCGCAGCAAATGGTGTGATGGCCGTGAAGAACGACCACAGCAGCAGCGCCACGCCCAGCGTGATGCGGCCGCCGATGCGGTTGGCGACCCACCCGGCCGGGATCTGGCCGATCATGTAGCCGAGGAAGAACGACGACAGCACCATGCCCTTCTGGGTGGCCGACCAGCCGAAGTGTTCGGCCATCGGGATGATCGCGATGGCGATGTTGACGCGGTCGATGTAGCAGACAAACGCTGCCAGGAAACACATCAGCACCAGCACGTGCCGCTTGCCCGGACCGGGGCTCGCCATGACCGCTCTCCCTGTTTATCGTCGTAAGGCACGCGGCCGAATTCGTTTCGAAGTCGCGTCGCGTCTGATGTTGCGGGCCCTCGGCCCAGGGCGCCAGCTTGGTCGAGCGCCGCACCGCCCGGCACCACGCGTAACGGGGATTGCGGCGGCTCGATCGAGGCATGAAAGGGCAACACGCCCCCGTACCAGATCACCGCCGACATCCTGCAAAAAGTCAGCGACATCGCCGAGCACCTCGGCCAATGGCCTTCGGCGCCGCAACAGAAGCTGTCGCGGCAGCTTAGACGCGAGCAGCGTATCCGCACGATCCAGGCATCGCTCGCCATCGAAAACAATTCGCTGAGCGTCGAGCAGGTTACGGCCGTGCTGGCTGGCAAGCGGGTTCTCGGGCCGCCCAGGGATGTGCAGGAGGCCCGCAATGCCTTCGCTGCCTACGAGCGCCTGCCGCACTGGCAGCCGGCCAAGGTCGAGCATCTGCTGGAAGCACACGGCCTGCTGATGCAGAAACTGGTCGACCATCACGGCCGATTCCGCAGCGGCGATGTCGGCATCTATCGCGAACAGACTTTGCTGCACATGGCACCTCCGGCGAAGCGCGTACCGAAGCTGATGGCCGATCTGCACGGCTGGCTGGCGCGGGGCGAGGCGCATCCGCTGATTGCGAGCTGTGTTTTCCACTACGAGTTCGAGTTGATCCATCCTTTCAGCGATGGCAACGGCCGCATGGGCCGGCTGTGGCAAACGCTGATTCTCAGCCAGTGGAAGCCGATGCTGGCCTGGCTGCCGGTTGAAACAGTGGTGCGCGAACGCCAAGCCGCGTACTACCGAGTCTTGTCGTCTTCGGATCGCGCCAGCGAGGCCACGCCCTTCATCGAGTTCATGCTCGATGCGCTGCTGACGGCCTTGCGGAGCTTCGATGCGACCGACCAAGTTACCGGCCAAGGTACCGTCCAAGTAGGGGACCAAGTGGCAAAGCTGCTCAAAGTGTTCAAGCACGACGAATCCGTTGGCGCGGCCGATCTCATGGCACGGCTGGATCTCAAGCATCGACACAGCTTCCGCAGCCTGAATCTCAACCCCGCCCTCAAGCTCGGTGTCGTCTCGATGAGTGCGCCCGATAGTCCGCGCAGCCCCGCGCAACGATACCGGTTGACCGATCGGGGCCTGTCGATCCGTAGAGGGCATTGAAAACAGCCCGCGTAGATACCGTCTGGACCGTCAAGTGATTTCAGGAACAAGCGATGGGCCTTCAGGAACCGCAGTTCTGCCGCCGGTCAGTGTGTCGCTCGCTCTGCCGGGGGCAAAGCACGAAACTGTGCTGACCACAATCAAGAACCCGGGCTTGCCCAACGGACGCGAGAAATGCGCTTTGTATTTGCCGGTACGCTAGCCGGCGTAGCCCTGATGCTTGCAGGCTGCGTCACCACGACGCCACCGCAGAAGCAGAAACCGAAGCAGCCCCGCGTCGAAACGACTCGTGATCTGGCCCTTCTGTCGAGCCTGGGCGACGAACCCGGGCTGAAGATCACCGTCGTCGACAACGTCCCTTTCGATAAAGGGAGCCCGGTGGGTCGGCAGCCGAGCGACAAGCCGGCCGGCATGAACAGCAGCCTGGGCGTCTGGCTGTCGCCGGGCTTTCACCTGATCCACGTGCAGTACGTTCGCAACATCGAGGCCGGCATCAGCTTCACGCAGGGGGACGTCCCCTTCCGCGTCCTGGCAGGACACACCTACATGGTCCGTCCCGTGATTACGACGGACTTCGGAAAGGTCTCGTTTACCGTCATCGACTACGGCGTCGGGTTCCCGATCGCCTGTCTGCCTGCATCGATCAACAAGACGAAACAGCCGGATGCCAAAGGCAAGCGGGCGAAGTTCACGCGCGACGACATCCTCGCGTGCCGCAAACGGATGCGGCCATGAAGCGCCGCAAGGCGGCTCGGGTGGTTTAGGGATTTGGCGTTGCTCTGCAACTGCATCGCCCAGCCCGCCTTGCCGCGTAACATCACTGGGTCGGTCGAAAATAACGGGGGAGCCATGGCGCCAACACCGCGGATGAAGCCACGAACGGACTGGACGATTGTCCGGTGGCTGACAGGCCTCACCATTCTTGGTGGCCTGGTGTGGGTTCCCCGCTCGCCCCTGCTGTTCCTGGCGCTGTGCGCCGGCACGCCCGTGGAGTCGAACGAGGCCGATCTCAACCACGACGGCTACGTCTCTGTGGTCGAGGCCGGTTACGCGTGCAACGTCGATTCGCGGTCGGTGACGCGCGACGGACATGCCTGTACCGAGTACTACAGTCGGGCGGACTGGCGCACGATCAAGGAAGTCTGCGACTGAGCGCGCGTAACCCGCCGTCCGCATACCACGGCCGGGCTCGCGGCATGCGGCGGGTTACGCCGCAAACGGCGCGGCTAACCCGCCCCACATCGGTCAGGGAATGGTCACGCAAATCTTGCCGAAGTGCGCGCCCGACTCCTGGTAACGGAAAGCATCGGCGAGCTGCAGCAGCGGGAAGCTCTTGTCGATCACCGGCTTCAGACCGTTAGCCTCGCAGGCGCGGATCAGGTCGAGCTGGTGACGGCGGCTGCCCACGGTGATGCCCTCGATACGCGCTTGCTTGATCATCAGCCGCGCGGTGGGAATCACGCCCTCGCGGCCGGCGAGGATGCCGATCAGCGAGATGTGCCCGCCCATGCGCACGGCGTTGATCGACTGCGGCATCGTGCCCGCGCCGCCGATCTCCACCACGTGATGCACGCCACCCTGCCCGCTCAGCCGCGCCGCCTCGACGCCCCATTCCGGCGTCTTCCTGTAATTGATCAGGTGATCGGCGCCAAGCGCGCGCAGGCGCTCCAGCTTTTCATCCGACGAGGACGTGGCGATCACCGTGGCGCCCGCCAGCTTGGCGAGCTGCAGCGCGAAGATCGACACGCCGCCCGTGCCCTGCACCAGCACGACCTCGCCCGACTTGATGCGGCCGTTGACCACCAGCGCGCGCCAGGCGGTGACACCCGCGCAGGTCAGGGTCGCGGCTTCCTCGTAGCTGTAGTGCTTCGGAAAGTGGGTGAGTGCCGCAGCCGGTACCGTCGCAAACTCGCAGGCATAGCCGTCGCAACCGTCGCCGGGCACGCTGCTGAAGCCGTTCAACTCGGGCTCGCCGTCGGCCCAATCCGTGAAGAACGTGGAGAGCACGCGGTCGCCGGCCTTGAACGCACTGACACCCGCGCCGACGGCCAGCACATCGCCCGCGCCGTCCGACATCGGGATGCGGCCGTCAGCCGTCGGCAGCTTGCCGGTAACGACCACGTAGTCGTGGAAGTTGAGCGAGCTGGCGCGCATGCGCACCAGCACCTCGCCCGGTCCGGGCTGGCGGGGTTCGACGGTGGCGGGTGTGAGGCTGTCGAGCGTGGCGGGGTTGCGGACACGGATGGCGTTGGACATGGGCTTGCGGTTCTTCGGAAGAGAGACAGGGCGCGAACAGTGCGCAGACCTGCGGTGTCGCGCAAGGGGGGCGATCCTGTAGGCGTCGCTCAGCGCACCGGCAGCGCGTCACGCTCCGCATGCAAGGCGTCGATGGTGTCGGGCAGAAGACGTGCTTCGGCAATCACGGCGGTGTCGATGGGCTTGTAGTCCGGCAGCGGCCGGTTCAGTTCTTCGGCCACGTAGCGCAGCACCGCGACCATCTGTTCGTTGGTGAAGCGCGTGCCGAAACGCGACATGAACCCGGCATAGCGCTTGCCGCCGACCATCACGCCACCATACGGGCCGAAGATGACGGCGTGGGCGGCATAGCGCTGTCCTTCGCGGGTGGCGAACCATTGCGACATGCCGGTGAGCGGCGGAACGCCGGTGTCGCCGGTGGACTGGCCGCTGCCGTCCGCCATATGGCAGCGCGCGCAACGCTCGTCGAAAATCCGCCGGCCGCTCTGTTCCGTGTAGACGATCCGGCCGGCTTTCTGTTCGGCCGTCGCCTGCGAAGCCCAGGCAACCGTCATCGAACTCAGAAGGCAGGCCAGGATCGATGGCCAGCGCCGGTCGGTATCGATGCGCCGGCGCTTCGGCGGATCGTGCTTGAAGCCTGGGGAATGCATCGTGTCGTGGGCCCCGTGTGACAGCCAGCCCTGTCGCAATTACCTTGCCTTGGATTTCGCCACGCGTTTGCCGTGGCACAACCGGAGGGACTGGCGCACGATCAAGCTGGTTGGCAACTGAGCCAGCCCCCCGAGCGGCTCGGCAATCGTGCGGTCGACCCGCCCTTTCAGCCGCCGATGAGCGCTCGCGTGAACGCGTAGCCGGTCACGTAGCCCTCGGGCCGATACACCTCGACCCAGCCCCCGGCTTTCTGTCCCAGCACGTACATCACGCTGACCGGCGACGTCCTGGCGACGACATCGGCATTGAGGGAAGGAGACTTGCGGATGTTGACGTTCGGCCGCGCGTTTGCCACCGGGCTGAACCTTGCGCTCAACCTGGCCAGAGTGCTCGCTGCCTTCTGGTCGCCCTGCCGGGCTGCGATCGCGAGATAGCGAACCGACTCGCTGACGCCGCCGATATTTCCGGTGTCGCGCGCCAGCTGCTCTCCCAGCCAGCGGGCGGCCGCGGAGTGTCCCTGATCCGCCGCCCGCCGATACCATTGCCGCGCCTCCTGCGCTTCGGGCGGCAGGCCGTAACCGCTTTCCAGCAACTGGGCATAGCGGACCTGGTCCTTGGAGTCGCCGGAGCGCGTGGCGTGCATCGCAAACCAGGCTGCCCTCTCGGCGCTTTGCGGCACGCCCAGGCCTTTCTCGTACAGCACGCTGACGATGGCCTGGGAAGGGTGATCGTCCATGCTGGCGGCGCGATCGAACCAGAACGCCGCCTTCTTCATCGCCTCCGGATCGCTCGAATAGCGCCAATAGAACTGACCGAGGATACGCATGCCTTCGGGATCGTCCCGGTCCACCCTGGCGATCAGATGCTTGGGTGGCTTCGGTGTTTGAGCGTCGCCGGGGCTCGCAGCAGTCAGCGATATCCAGGCGAGCGCTGCACAGCATCCGAGAACAACGCAATGTTTCCGCTTCGTCGAGCCATTCATGACATCTCCCGTACGTGGTGGGTGATGCAGAAATGGCACGCCCGGAAACAGATGGCAGCCCGTTTCCCGCTCAGCGGATAAGGTCTTATTTATGAGAGGCTTTGTTGATGGAAGCCTCAGATCTCGGAATCACCCTCCCATGCGTGGAAGGGGCGGAAGTCCTGGCCCGCCTGTCCCGCGAATCACGCCGCAAACGACGCGGCTGGCCCGCACGGCTTTTCTACAGCGCGAACCGTTGCCGCAAAAAGGTCTTGACGGCTTCTTCTTCCTTGATGCTGAGGCTCGACCACAGCGATTCGTCGGAAAGAACACGACGCGCCAGAACATCGTCCAGGGGCTTGTCGCCGAGCGGGCACGTAGAACAACCGAGCTTCACCGCAAAAATCTCCTTCCCGTATTCGTACTGGCGATAGTCGGGTGCCGAGGGCCGGCGGTTTCTGGGGTCGCCCCCATCGGGTGGACGCGCCGTACCCCCGCCGAGAATCGAACCTTGGGCGACGGCGTTGAATGCGCCCGACATGAGGACGGTCGCAAGGAAAAGGTGACGGAATGACGAAAGCACAGTTTTCTCCCGCAGAGACAAAGCCGGCCTGTGCCGGAGTGCGCATGCTAATCGTGTCGGCCTTTCGTCTCCAACTTTGCCGGCATTCTCGCGCGCCGGAACAGGCCGGACCGGACAGCCGAATCGCACCGATGATGACCAAGGGCCTCTGCGAAAAGTCCGATTACGCCAAAGCTTGACGGGAGGCCTGGTTCTGGGTGCGTCGTCACACCCGGCCGCCCGACCGCGGCTCGGCAACGCTCGTCGGCAGCGGTACGGGGGCAATCCGTCACGGCAATCCGGGCGGTCGCGCAACCAGGACAAACGGTCGCAAGCGCGACCCGGCCGAGCCTGACATCAGGTTCCTCGAATGAGGCTTGCAGCACTGCGGGCACGCCATCATGCCCGCCGAAAAACCGCCATCGCCTTGCCGCTTCCGCGCCCTGTTGCGCACGGCATCGCTGCTGACAGGCCTGACCCTGGTGTCGGCATTGCTGCCTTCTCCCGCGTACTCATCGGATCGGCTTTTCCCGGGCTTGCAGAAAGTCTTGTTGCCGATGCCCATGCAGGACGCTTCGACGCGCTACTCGAAGTCTCAAGACTCCGAAGGCCGTTACCGCATCTCGGCGGACTTCCGCAGCCTGAGCGGCGATCCGATGTCGATCAGCTTCATGATCGAACAGGCGGCGAGCCGGGCATCGATGCAGGAGTTCGGTATTTCGCGCGCGGAGCTCGATGCCGTGACGCTCGCGTGCCGCGCTTCGAAGGACTGCGACCGGGCGGAACTCGAACGGCGCGTTCACGGCTATTACCGCGAGCACAAGCTGAATCTGAAAATCGTCCCGGGAAAGCCGCTGCGCTTGTCGGTGGACATCCCCGAAATCGTGCGCCGCAACCAGGCGCACGTGCGCCCCGTCGCCGCGGCCCTGCAACAACTCGGAAGCGAGCGCGGGCGCGATTCGGAGTGGATCCTGGAAGCGGCCGTGGCGCTGGTCCAGGCGGGCCTGGAATATCGACTGCCCTCCTCGCTCGAAAGCGGGCGCCAGACCCTGGGGTTCTACACGCCGCCGCATGCGCTGGAAAAAGGCTACGGCGACTGCGACACGAAATCCGCCCTGCTGGCCGCGATTCTGCTCAACCTGGGCGATTCGCGGATCATCGGGGTGCGTGTGCCCCAGCACTATCTTCTGGGCATCGCGCGCACCCCGCGCCCGGGCGAGGCCTATCTGGATTACGAAGGCGAACCGTATGTGCTGGTCGAGGCCGCCGGGCCGGCCAGACGACGCCCCGGTGACGTGGCAACGGCGACGCGCGTCGCGCTGGATCGCAGCGATCCGATCCGGATCGATCCGATGTTTTGAAACCTGGCCCGTTCGGGTTGTCGGCAGCAGGACGCCGGTGCAAACGCGTCAATGGAGGTCCGCATAGGTCGGACTTCAGTCCGACTTGCGCCGCTGCGATGTCGGGCTGAAGCCCGACCTACACTGCGAATCCGACCTGTGCCGACTGTCCTCAGCACCGCGTAACGCCGATCAGACGGCGACCATCCCGCGCATCGGCGGCGCGCTGCGGCTGTCCGGGAACACAGCCTTTTCTAGTGCGGCCTCCGGAATCCGCAGGTGATCGAGCAGCAAGCCCTTGGCCAGCGCCCGAACGTCGGTGGTCGGTCGCAGGTCGCGGTTCTCGTGAAGATCGCCCGGCTTGAGGCCAGGCCATTGCCCGGCGACGCGGCCGCCGCGCACGGCGCCACCGAGCACCAGCGCGGCGCTCGCCGTGCCGTGGTCGGTGCCATTGCTGCCGTTGACCGCGACGGTGCGTCCGAACTCGGTGACAACCAGCACCGCGGTGCGTGACCAGGCGGTGCCGAGCCCCTCGCGCAACGCCGTCATCGCGGCGTCGAGCTGACCCAGATTGCGGGTTAGCCCACCCTTCGGACTGAACTGCGAGGAATGGCTGTCCCAGCCGCTGACGTCGAGCACCGCCACGCTCGGGCCGTTCTTTTCGACCAGGAACCGTGCTGCGGCCTGGGCCAATGCGATGGTCGGGCGCACGCCCTTGGCCACCGGTGCATCGGTGTCGGCAACGGCATTGATGCGGCGGGCGTCGGCCAGCGCATCGGCCATGGCAGGATCGGCGTGATACAGGCCGGCGACGCGGATTAGAAAGTCCTGGTTTGGCAGCGGCAACAGCGAGGGCGACCAAGTTCCCACTGGCGCGGCACCGCGCAGAACCAGCGGAACCTGGCTGCCGACGGCAATAGCCTGGTCGCCGCCGGTGCCCGGACCCAGCGCCGCCGTGGCGCGATTGAGCCAGCCGTCGGCGCTCTCGTTCACACGCGCCTGTCCGTTTTCCAGAACGTCCTGCGCGTCGAAGTGCGAACGCTCGCGGTAGGGCGAGGCGACGGCCGGCACGACCAGAAGCTGGTTCTTTTTCCACAGGCCGTGCATGCCGGTGAGCGCGGGATGCAAACCGAACGCGCCATCCAGCTTGAGCGCATCGACGTCGCCGCTGCCGAGTGCGTTCTTGCCGCGGATGCGCGCGTAGTCAGGGTCGCCCAGCGGCGGCAGCACGTGCAGCCCGTCGAGCCCCCCGCGCAAGATCACGAGCACGAAGCGCGCTCGATCGGCATCCGGGGTCGCGGCCCATGAAGGCCACAGGGTGAGCGTCGCGGCGCCACCAGCCAGCCGCAGCATGAACTGGCGTCGCGACAGCACGATCGGACTCGACACAGGACTCGTCATCGCCGATTGAACTCCGGCGCCGCGAGCAGCAGCGCCAGACCCTGCGCGCCACTTTCGGCACCCTTGAGAATGTCGCGAGTGGAGGCGGCAAGCCGATCGCCGAATGCCTCCTCCGCCAGTTTCAGCGGCTGGTCCACCCGCGCACGCGCCGCCAGCGCGCTGATCGTTTCGAGGCGCTTCCACAGAGAGTCGCCGGAAAGCCAGGCGCCCATCTCGTCAGGCCATCCCGCCGGCGAGGGTGAGAGGAACGACCGTTGACCCAGGTTGTTGAGCGCTGCGATCAGCTCCTCGCCGCCGGTGAGCCCACCACGGCCCGAGAGCAGCCGCTGCGCGCCGATGAGGAATTCCTCCGGAGTGCGGAACTTGGTGCCCGGCGTCGCCCAGGCCTCGGGCAATTCCACGACTGCGCGATGCAGGCTGGGCAGATCGCCCTCGGTCTCGCGGAATACCTTGGCGAGGCGTTCGACGGCGGAGGCTGGCGGTGCGTCGGCCACGAAATGCCGCGCGAGCTTGGTTGCAATGAACCGCGCGGTGGAGGGATGCCGCGCAAGCTCGCGCAGCACGTTGACGGCCTGCTGCTCGCCTGCCCCCGGATAACGCCGGCCAAGCACAGTTTGCGGACCGGGTTCGTGTTGCGCGTCGAGAAACTTGTAGCCGCCGTTTCCGGATTCGATGGCGGTGGCGTCCACGCCCCAGCCCGTCAGCGTGCGGGCGAAGGCGATGACATCCTCCTGGGTATACCCGCCGTCGACGCCGAGCGTGTGCAGTTCGAGAATCTCGCGCGCCAGGTTCTCGTTGAGACCGAGCTCGCGACGCTGCCCCATGCGCGAGTTCGGGCCCACCGAACGATCATTGTCGAGGTAGTACAGCATCGCCGGGTGGTGCGTACAGGCCAGCAACAGATCGGCGAACGAGCCGGACAGGTTGGCGCGTATCGCCTCGCGTTCGTACGCGCCGGCCAGCGGCAGCACCGTGGGCTTGAGACCGGAAACGGTGAAGTGATTGCTCCAGAAGCGCACCAGGCGTTCGTGGAACGGCTGCCTGGATTCGGCCGCCGCCCGGAAACGTCCCCAGCTTTCGACTTCGACATGCGTTTGCAGGAGTCCGCGGTAGCTCTTCCCTATTTTTTTCTGCTGCGCAGCTTTCGCCTTCGCGCCCGGCTTCTTCTCGATCTCCTTCGACAGCTCGTTCTTGAGGACCCGCGGGAGAAACTTGAGCGAACCGCCAGTGTCGGGAAGACCCTTGAGCGCCTCCGGGGATCGCTGCACCGAAAGTTGTTCCACCAGCCAGCCCCGCGGATCGGAGGCCGCGCGCACGAGTTCCCCTGGCGCGGGGCCAAGCCCGAAGCGGTGGACGGCGAGAATAGCGGCTGGGTTCATCGAAACCTGGGCGGCGTGCAAAGGAAGGACGCGCGGACTTGCCGTCAATGGACCGGCCGCACGCCGAAGGGTTCGGAAACCCTGCCTGGCGCCCTTACTGGGCAGGCCTCAGCGCGGCGGCAGGCGATTGCGCCCCTCGTGCACCGCTTCGATGGTGTCCGGCAGCCGGCGCGCTTCTTCGACCAGGGCGGGATCGATGGGCTTGTAGCCGGGCAGCGGCGTGTTCAGTTCCTCGGCCACATACCGGATCACCGCGACGATCTGCTCGTTGGTAAACCGCGGCCTGAAGCGCGGCATCATGCCGAAGTAGAACTGGTTACCCACCACGACTCCGCCATAGGGACCGTAGATGATGGCGTGGGCAACGTAGCGCTGGCCTTCGCGCAGACTCATCCACTCCGACAACCCGATCAGCGGGGGAAAGCCTTCGAAGCCGTCGCTGTGAACCGACCCGCGACCGTCCTGCAGGTGGCAGATGGCGCAGCGTTCGTTGTAGATCTGCCGGCCGTCCTGCGCGGTGTAGACGGTCCGCTGCGCCTGGGCGGCGAAGGGCATGACGGTCACGGACAGCAACACCACCCACAGCACCAGCCCGGATGCCGGCAAACGAACCTTGATGCCGGTGGAATGCATGGCGAAATGAGCCGTGGACGGAGAGCCACTGCGGACGCAATTATCTTGCCTTCGCGATGAGCCTTGCCGGACGGCGCGAGTCGCACCACATCGGCGCGACCTGCGGGTGCGGTAGATTCGCATCCTAAAAAATATCGATCGGGGAGAAGCTCAGGATGGCAAGCGGACCGGGCAAGCGTCACATGCTGGTGTTGATGTGTTTCGCGGCGGCGTTCGTCTGCTACATCGACCGGGTCAACATCTCCATCGCCATCATCCCGATGGCCGAGCACTTCGGCTGGTCGGCCACGCAGAAGGGCTTCGTGCTGTCGTCGTTCTTCATTGGCTACATGCTCGGGCAGATTCCTTCGGGGTGGATGGCCAACCGCATCGGCGGCAAAGTGACCCTCGGCGCGGCGCTGCTGATCTGGTCCGCGTTCACGGCCATCACGCCCGTCGCAGCGATGGCCGGGTTCACTGCGCTGATTCTTTCGCGCATCGTCATGGGGATGGGCGAGGCTGCGACGTTTCCGGCTTCGTACAACCTGTTCGCCAAGTGGATTCCGCGCCAGGAGCGCTCGCGCGCGGTGGCGTTCACGCTCGGAGGCATTCCGATGGGCACGGTCATCGGGCTGGCAGCTTCGGGAGCGCTGGTCGCGCAGTTCGGATGGGAGAGCGTGTTCTACGTGTTCGGTGCGGTCGGCATCGTGCTCGCGATCTTCTGGTTCATCGCCATTCACGATTCGCCGGCGCGGCACCCTGGTATTTCCGAGGCTGAGTGCGCGCACATCGCGGCGGGCTTGAGTGCCGCAACGGCAGAGCGCACGCCGCTGCCGGTGGCAAAGCTGCTGAAGGCACCCGCGTTCTGGGCGCTGGTCGTCAATCACTTTTGCAGCAACTGGATTCTGTACGTGCTGCTGTCCTGGATGCCCAGCTATTTCCGCGACGTGCAGGGCCTCAACCTCGCCAAGGCCGGCTTCGCCGCGGCGGCGCCCTGGCTGAGCATGTTCGTGATGGCGAACCTCAGCGCCTGGGTCGCGGACGAGACGATCCGGCGCGGGGTCTCTGTGTCTCTCGTGCGCAAGCTCATGCAGGCCGGCGGACTGCTCGGCGCCTCGGCCTTCATGCTGTTGATCAACCAGGTGCAGACGCCGACCGCCGCCATCCTCGTCATGTGCGGCGCGCTCGGCGCGCTGGGGCTGACCTGGGCGGGCTACGCGCCCAACCATCTCGAGATTGCGCCCAAGCACGCGGACATCCTGATGGGGATCACCAACACCGCGGGAACCCTGCCCGGCATCATCGGCGTCGCGGTGGCCGGATGGATGCTCGATACCACCGGGTCCTATGTTTCGGTGTTCCTGCTGGCTGCGGGCATCACCTCGGTGGGCGCGCTGGTGTGGATCGTGTTTTCCAGATCGGAGCCGATTCTCGATTGAAGCCATCAGCGCGGTGTCGCGCCGTTTTCGCTCGGCAACTGTAGGAGGGGCGTAAGCCCCGACCGGCCGCTCGAATTCCGGAGCCAGGCTCGGTCGGCGACTAACAGTCGGGGCTTACGCCCCTCCTACAGGCCGGCGCTTGTTTGAGAGAAGCGCCGACTACTTGCGCGGCGCGGGCCGCACCGCGGTCTCGAAGACCATGAGTCCCTCGCCGCGTTCGACGGCGGACACGTAGGCTGCGCGAATCGGTCCGTCCATCGACGCACCCGCATCGGGCGGCAGCGTGCCGGCCTTGGTGATGTCCACTTCCACCCAGCCGGCCTTCGTCGCAATGGCGGCAGCGGCAGCAAGGTCGTGCTCCGAGTCTTCGGGTTGCCGCACGAACATCAGCATGGGATGTCGCTGGCCGACGGCGTAAGGCTCCGCCGTCTCCAATCTGGCGACGGCGCTGTACATGTGAATTTCAAAGCTCATCGGGCCTCGCAATAACGGTGGGACCAAGTGCAGATGGAATTATCGTAGAGCCTGCTGCCCTAAAGCTGAGACACTAGCCGGCCTCAACCTGGAGCAAGCAGCATGGCAACGATTCACTTCATCGGCGGCGAGAAAGGCGGCGTGGGCAAGTCGCTGGTGGCGCGATTGCTGGCGCAATACCTGATCGACCATCACCTCCCCTTCCTCGGCTTCGATTCCGACCGCTCGCACGGCGCGCTGCTGCGCTTCTACTCCAGCTACGCGTCGCCGGTGGTGATCGACCGCTACGAAAGCCTGGACAAGGTGGTGGAAGCGGCCACCGACGTCGCCAATCGCCGCATCGTCGTGGACCTCGCGGCACAGACGCACCAGCCGCTGGTGAAGTGGATGGAAGAGTCGGGAATGCTGGAGCTGGCGGCGGAATTCGGCATCCCGGTGCGTTACTGGCATGTGATGGATTCGGGCAAGGATTCGGTGGACCTGCTGACCCGGCTGCTCGACCGCTTCGGCGACCAGCTCGACTACGTGCTCGTGCTCAATCAGTTGCGCGGCGACGACTTCGAGATCCTGGAGCAGTCGGGTCAGAAGAGCCGCGCGCTGGCGTTGGGCGCAAAGATCGTCGCGCTGCCGCGCCTGCACGAATCGACCATGACCAATATCGATGCGCGCAGCACCAGCTTCTGGGCGGCGGCGCACAGCAGCGACAAGGACGTCACCGGTCTGGGGCTGCTGGAACGTCAGCGCGTGAAGGTGTGGCTGGCCAAGGCTTACGTGGCATTGGAAAAGGTCGGCGTGTAGGAGGGGCGTAAGCCCCGACCCGCCGAAGGCGAACGGAGTCTCGGTTCGGTATGCGAACGCGCAGTCGGTGCTTACGCCCTTCCTACACACATTCCACGCGGCCGCTCGCTATCGCCCCGAAAACTTCGGCGTGCGCTTTTCCAGCACCGATTGAATCGCATCCCAGGAATCCTGCGTCTTCGCGCAACGCGCGATGGCGCGCGCTTCCAGCTCCAGCTGCGTATCCAGCGGCTGGTCGAAGGTGGACAGCAGCAGGCGCTTCATCTCGCCGAAGGTGCGGGTCGGACCTGCGGCGATTTCCTGCGCCAGGCTCATGGCCTCAAGCTCCAGCGCCCCGTCTTCGACCACGCGCGAGACCAAGCCGTTGGCCGCCGCCTCCTCGGCGCTCCACATCTGGTTGAGCATCACGAAATCGGCAGCCTTGCGCGTGCCCACGCGACGCGGCAGGAAATAGCTGCCGCCGCCATCGCTGACAAAACCAATCGCGTTGTACGCCGCATAAAAGCGCGCAGAGCGCGCGGCCACGGCGAAGTCCGCCATCGCGGTGAGCGCAACCGCGCCGCCCGTGACCAAGCCGTGCGCCGCAAGCACGACCGGCGCATCGCAACGCGACAGACGCGCGATGGCCATGTGCAGGTCGGCGGTCGCGGCCTTCAACTTGCGCGACAGTTGTTCGCGATCCGATCCCAGCCATTTCAGGTCCGCCCCGACGCTGAAGTACTTGCCTTCGGCCCGAATCAGCACGGCGCGCACGTCCGGGTTCTCGTCGCATTCGATGGCCACTTCGCACAGCTCGGAACAGAAGCGCTGGTCGAAGGGATTGCCGCGTTGTGGTTGTGCGAGGCTCACATGCGCGACGTGATCACGCAGTTCGAATTGAACGGCACGGTCGGTCATCTAAGCTCCGGTTGGGTGGGTTACGGCGGTCGGCTCAGGTTCCGCCAAACGAGAACTCTACTCCCAGCACGACCGAACGCGGCGGATTGAAGATCGTGAGAATGCCGCCCGAATTCGGCGTCTCGAACACTACGCCCGGTTTGAATTCGTTGGTGAGGTTGGCGCCGACGAGATTAAACGAAGGACGGCCCGGCCAGTTTGGCAGGCGCAGGCTCGCGCTCGCGCCGAGCAGGCCCAGCGGCGGATGCTCGTAGGTGTGTGGCAGGTTGTTGTAGTTGCGATTCTGGTAGGTGTAGGAAACCGTGCCGCTGAATTGGGCCGCGCCAATCGGGCCTGCCCACAGCAGCAGGCCCGATCCAGAGAACGGCGGCGAGCCCGGAAGCTCACTGCCCGCGGGCGCCGGTCCCTGGAAGTCGTCGAAGAACGTGGTGGTGCGCGCGTTGACATAGGCCGCGCCGAGCTTGAGCGCGAAACCGGCGGGCAGCAGCAGATCCATGCTCAGCTCCACACCGCGGTTGCGCGCACCGCCGACGTTGGTCGTGTACGCGAACAGGCCGGTGTAGTCGCGCTGCTGCACCTGCAAGTCCTCCCAGTCGAGCTGGAACACGGTGGCGTCCAGTTGCAAGCTGCCGTCGAACCAGCGGGTGCGCGCGCCGAACTCGTAGTTCCAGATTTCGTCGGAGTCGAAGAACAGCGGCACCTTGGGGTCGCGCGTGGGGTTCTGGTTGGCGCCGGCGTAGCGGAAGCCTTTCACGGCTGAAGCGAACAGCGAGAAAGAATCGCTGTACTCCCAGCGCAGGGTGAACTTTGGATTGAACACGGTCTCGCCGATTTCACCGACGTCGCGGCCGAGCGACACGCCACCCTGCCCCGGCAGAATATCTAGCACAGGCTGGACGACACCGAGCAGCGGAATGGTGTCGATCAGGCCGTCGATGACGACGACCGTGGTGGAAATATCGGCCTTGGTGGATTGGCGGAAATACCGCCCGCCCACGCCGAATTCCCAGCGCTCGCTTAAGGGCCGCGTGAGGTCGAAGAACACGGCATTTTCCTTCGCGTCCACATCGCCGCGCAGATTCAGCAGTCCGCCGGTCAGACCGGTGCCGAGTTCGAGTTCCAGAAACTGGTCGCTGTAGACGAAGAAATATCCGGCGACATAGTCCCACTCGTCGAGCAGCCACCACGTGGATTCGGTGGGGTGCGCCGAAGCCAGCCGCAGCTCGGCGCTGGGCTGCGAGGATTTGATGCCGGTCTCGCCGTAAGTGCCGATACCGACCAGCGAGGTGCCGATGAACTGCGAGTAATCCAGGGTCTGCGGATATTTCTTGTCGAGCTGGCTGAGCACCATCACGAGGTTGGCGAAATCCAGATTCCACTCGGTGGTCAGCAGCAGATTGTCCGTGGTGGAATCGAGCACGTCCGGAAAGAAACGCTTCGAGTGTTCGGGCCGCTCGTCGTTGTTGGCGAAGGCGCCGTCGTCCTGGTGCGTTTCGCGGCGCAGCGCGCTGAAGCGGAATTCCAGATCGTCGCTCGCGCGCCAGCTCAGCAGGCCGCGCAACTGCGTCGCGTCGGAAGAATTGATGTCGTCCTCGCCGGAACGCAGATCCTTCACGTAGCCGGGATTGTCGGAGCGGCTGGCGACGATTCGCATTGCCACCGTTTCGCCGAGCGGCTGGTTCCACATGCCGTCGTAGCGATGCGACAGGCCGTCGCTGCGCTCCAGGGTACCGATGCCCGCCGCGAATCTCGCGGATGCAGATTCGTAGTCCGGACGGTTCGGTACGTAGCGGATCGCACCCGCCAGCGCCGAGCCGCCGAACAGCGTGCCCTGCGGTCCCTTGAGCACCTCGACCGTTTTCATGTCGAAGGGATCGAGATTCGGTTGCGGGCCGAGAATGGAGGGATTGACCAGCGACACATCCTCGTAAAATAGGCCGAAGGTGCGCGTGAAGAACGTGAAGAAGGTGTCGGTGGACACGCCGCGGATGATGACCTGCGCGGCCTCGGGATCGACGCCGGGACTCACGGAAACGCCGGGCGAGAAGCGCGCGATGGAGTCGATATCGTTGGCGCCGATCTCGCGCAGCGCGTCGCCGCCGAAGGCGTCGATGCTCAAGGGAATGTCGCGAATATCGACCGCACGCTTGGTGGCGGTGACGATCACCTCTTCGAGCACGGTTACCTTAGGGATCGAAGGGGCGATCATCTCCTCCGCCGGCTCCGGAGGAAGCGGAATGCTGTCGTAGACCGGAGCGTCGGCCGCGATGCTCTCCTCACTGGTTTCCGCTACAGCAGGCCGAAACGGGGCGACCAGGATCAGTACACCCAGCAGGCCGACTGCGAAGACGGAACCGTTGGCACTCCTGGTTCCGATGTGCACTCACCCGCTCCGCGTAAAAGTGAGAATGTTGCCGCCCTAGATTCGTACCCCGACCCAGTCCGTCAAATCCTTCAGTACGATCGCGCGATCCGCCGGCAACTCGTTAAAGATTTCGTGCTCCAGGCCGTCGTAGATCTTGAGCGTCTTGTCCTTCGAGCCGAGCTTCTTCAGCACCATTTCGCTGCCGGCGACACCGGCGAGCTTGTCGGCGCTGCCGTGCAGAATCAGCACCGGCAGCTTGATGACGGACAACACGGCCGGCAGCCATTCGACGAACTTCACGATCTCGCCCAGGGTGCGCGCGGGCACTTTGCCGTGAGCGTTGAGCGGATCGTTGGCGTAGGCAGCCACCGCGTCCTTGTCGCGGCTGACCAGAGAAGGATCGATGCCAAACATGCCGAGCTTCGGAGCGAGCATCGACAGGAACTTGCTCAGCGGCTTCATCATCGGCGGCGCACCGTCCAGCGCCACCGCAGGGCCGGAGAGAATCAGGGCGGTGAGCTTGTCGCCGTGCTTGAGCGTGTAGCTCAAGGAGAGCGCGCCGCCCATGCTGTGGCCGAGCAGGAACAGCGGCTTCTTGGGCTGCTCGCGCTTGGCAAGCTCGACGAGCTGGTCCATGTCTTCCACGACGTTGGAAAAGCTGTCGACGAATGCGGTGCCGCCATCGGTCGATTTACCGTGCCCGCGATGATCGATGGCGTAGACCGCGCAGCCGATGCCGACCAGGGCTTCGGCCACATGCGCATAGCGTCCGCCGTGTTCACCCAGGCCGTGGGCGATGACCACGACGGCCTTGATGGACTTCTTCGGCGGCAGCCAGGACTGGTGAAAAATCGTGTGCTTCTTCTTGCCCTGAAACGTGGCTTCGCGGTGTTCCATGTCAGTTCTTCTTGGTAGGTTTTACAGGCGCGCCGAGCGCGAGAATTTCATCGAGACCTTCGCGTAGACACTGAACCAGCAGATCGGGGTCGGTAACGGCGGCCCGGTCGCTATTGATGCCGATACAGCAGCGGCCGTTGTGCGAGAGCATGGTGATCATCATCCCGCAGCCCGGCACCGGCGCGTAGGGGTAGAAATGCGTGATCTCGGCACCCGCGAGGTACACCGGGTAGGCAATGCCGGGAACGTTGCTGATGTTGGCGTCCTGCGCCTTGGTGAAGTCCGCAGTCATGGCCGTGACCGCGGCCAGCGGCAGGCGCGTCACCACCGGCATCAGGCGAATCATGATGTCCAGTGCCGCTTCGGCGCGGGTGTTCTTCACGAAGTCCTGGATGTGGCGAACGCGCGCAACCGGGTCGTCCAGGTCCAGCGGCGCGGCGTATTGGCTGCCGGCGAACTTGTTGCCGCCCATCGGATCGTTCTCGGTACGCAGCGAGATCGGGAATCCGACCGGCATCTTCGCAACCGTAACCCCCATCTCCTCGTGGTAGCGCTTGAAGCCGGCGATGAGGCCGGCCAGGAACACGTCGTTGAGCGAGCCCTGCACCGCCTTGCCGGCGGCCTTGAACTCGGTCAGCGGGAAGTCGAGACCGTCGAAGCGCCAGGACAGGCTGCGCTTCTTGAACAGCCCCGAGCCCGGCGCCGGCTTGTTGCCGAGAACGCGCCGCGCCGAGGACAGGTAATCAAGTCCCTTGCGAGCCGCGTCGGGATTGCGGATCCATTCGCCCAGCGAGCGGCCGATGGACGAGACCGTGCCTGCGGCCTCGGACGGCAGCGCCATCACGCTCCGGGTCAGCCGGCGCGCGGCGAGTTGCGACGGCGTCGGCGCGGCGCGGGACGATCTGGCGGGTGCAGGCGGCAGCGGGCGACCCGACTGCTCGCGCTGCTTGGTGAACACGCGCGACAGCAACTGGATGATGCCCATCCCATCCGACGTGGAGTGATGCAGCTTGAGCACGTAAGCCGCGCGCCCGCCTTCCAGGCCCTCGATCAGCATCGCCTCCCAGGGAGAGCGTGCCTTGTCGAACGGCGTCATCGCCATGGTCTGAGCCAGATCGAAAACCTGGCGCTCGGTGCCCGGCTCCGGCGCGCGCACGCGGCGAAGGTGGTAGTCGAGATTGAAATCCGGGTCTTCCACCCAGGTCGGATTGCCGATGCCCAGGGTCGGAATCACTACGCGCTGGCGGAATCGCGGCACGGCGTTCACGACCCATTGATGTCCGGCGAGGAAACGATCCCAGTCCGGCGAGCGGTCCAGCATCAGCACGGAAGTGGTGGTCGAACGCAGGCGCGGATCGACTTCCGCGCGCCACATCACGGCCTCGAAGGCGCTCATCTCGGCGGGGCCACCCCAGTCGCGCAGCTCGGCGAGAAGGTCCGTATCTATCGGTTCGGCTTTACCCATTGGTTTGCTCATTGCTTAGAGACCCATAAAAAACTTCACGCAAAGACGCAAAGGAAAAAGAGAGAACGCAGAGAAAAGAGGGTTTGAAGCAGACGGGCTTATCGAGGTCATCCCGATAAAAACTTTGCGTCCTTTCTTTTCCCTTTGCGCCTTTGCGTTGAATATTTTTTGTTGTCAGCCCGACTCTTGCTCCGCTCCGGCGACCAGCTTGCGCAAGCCACGGAACGCCTGCACCGCGCCCTGCTCGCCCTTGACCACCGCGGCGACCTCGCGCGCGATGGGCATGACGACGCCGTACTTCGCCGCGAGCTCCATCACCACGCTGCTGGTCTTGATGCCTTCGGCCACCATGTTCATCGACGCGACGATCTCCGCCGTGGTCCGGCCGAGCGCGTACTGCTCGCCGACCTGACGGTTGCGCGAAAGCGGGCTCATGCAGGTGGTCAGCAGATCGCCCAGGCCGGTAAGGCCCGAGAAAGTTTCGGCACGCCCACCCATCGCTACGCCGAGGCGCGAGATTTCCGCGAGACCGCGCGTGATGACCATGGCACGCGTGTTCTCGCCCACGCCTAGGCCCTGTCCCATGCCGGCGGAAATTGCGATCACGTTCTTCAGCGGGCCGCCGAGTTCGGAGCCGATCACGTCGGTATTGGTGTAGACGCGGAACACCGAGTTGGCGAACAGCGGTTGCAGCGCGCAGGCGATCGACTCGTCGGGCATCGCGACCACGGCCGCCGCAGCCATGCCCTGCAAGACTTCGCGCGCGATGTTCGGCCCCGCGAGCAGACCGGCCGGGTGGCCCGGCAGTTCCTCGTGAATGATTTCCGTCATGCGCCGCTGCGTGCCCTGCTCCAGTCCCTTCGCGAGACTTATGACGGGCACCCAGGGACGAACGAGCGGCGCGACCAGCTTGAGCGTTTCGCGAAAGCTGTGCGAGGGCACACCCATGACCAGCACATCGCAATCGCGCAGGGCCTCGTCGAGATCGGCGGTAGCGCGGAGCTTCTTGTGCAGCGGCAGCTCCTTGAGATAACTGCTGTTGCGATGCTCGCGGTTGATCTCGTGCACGGTGTCGTTGCGACGCGCCCAGATCAGCGTGTTCGCGTTGCGCGCGGCGAGCGAAGCCACCGTCGTGCCCCAGGAGCCAGCGCCTAGGACGGTCACGTTCATCGGTCGGCTCATGCAGATTTCTCCGGCGTCTTCTTCTCGGGCCAGTTGTCCAGCGTGTCGACGTAAAGCTGGCGCACTTCTGCGATGCGCTCGTCCATCTCTTCGACCTTCCATTTCGATACATCAACCGGCGGCAGCACGGCGACCTGCAAGGTGCCGGCGCGCATGGTCTGGTCGTTGCGGCCCATGATTTCGCCGGTGTTGCGAAACACCACCGGCACGATGGGGACGCCGGCCTGCATCGCGAGGTGAAACGGACCCTTCTTGAACTTGCCGATTTTCGGCGTCCAGGAGCGCGTGCCTTCCGGCGCGATGCACAGCGACAAGCCCTTCTTCAGGCGATCCACCGCAGGCTTGAGTGCATTGACCGCTTTCGCCGAATCGCTGCGATCGAGAAACGCGACCTCGGCCATTTCCATGAAGCGCCCGAAGCCAGGCACCTTGCGCGCTTCGGCCTTGGCCACGCCGGTGAAGTCGCGGCGCACGAGGTACATCATCGCGAACATGTCGAACTTGCTCTGGTGGTTGAGCGCGAACACGCAGGGCCGATGCGCCCAGAGGTTCTCTTCGCCCACCACCTCGACCTTGACACCGAGCACGGCGAAGGCCGAGTCGGCGGCCATGGCCGTGACCATGTCCACGGTCTTGCGCCGGTTGCCGGTGGCGCGGTAGTAGCCCATGCCGGCGAGAAAGCTCAGGCCCATCGCGCTGTAGGCGCCGACGGTGCGGGCCATCGCCTCGGTGGATCCCCGCTTGCGCGATGGGAAGCGAAGCACCGGCCAGCCGGCGTCCTTCGCCGTCTGCTCCAGCAATTCCTTGGGCTGAACCGCGGTCGCGTGCCCGACCGACTTCAGGAAGGCAATGTCCTCGTTGCCGTTGGCATAGCCGTAGCTCTGATCGAGCTTGAGGCTGTGTTTTTTCGCAAAGACCTGCACCGCTTCGGCCTTGCCCTCGCCCCAGGCCGGCTTGCCGACGAGGCCGCCGGTGAGCTTGCCGTTGCGGATCTTGGCCTGCGTGGCAACGATGTGCTCGATGCCGTATTCCTCGGCGAGCGGTTCGATCTGGTAGGCCGTGGCCGACGAAGCCACCGCAACCGTGTGGCCCATCTGCTGGTGCGCGCGCACCAGCTTCCAGGCTTCCGGGAACGTCGTGCTGCCGATCTTCTCCAGCCACAGGCGCTTCCACAGCGCGCGCATCTCGCCTTCGGTCTGGCCGGCCCAGTCGAGGATGCCCTTGCCGATGATGTCGCCGAACTCGGCGTCGCTCAGGTCTTTCTTGCGCGTGAGCTTGAGCGTGTCGATCACCTCGCGCGTGCCCATGTCGCGACGCTTGATGCGGTCGGTGAAATACGCGGCTGCGGAATAGCCGTCGAGCAAGGTGCCGTCGAAGTCGAAGAAGGCGCCGATCTTGGGACCCTTGGGGCCATCGAGGACTCTTTGAATCGCGGCGTCTAATGTGTTCATTCGGGAAGGAGGTTGGCCGCCGCGACGCGCGCGGCCTCACGCGCGGCGCGGCGCGCCACGATCAACTGCTCGATCTGTTTCATACTTTCCACCGCGGCGGACAACTCATCGGCGAATTCCTGGCGGCGACGCGCGAGGTCGGGCGCACCCGGCTTGAGCAGGTCGCGGTTCGCGGCCAGCGCAATCGCGTTGCCGAAAATTTCCCGCGACACGCACTCGGGATTGCGCAGGCGCTTCTGCAACACGTACTGCCTGCCCACCTTCACGCATTCCTCGGTGAAGGCCTTCTTGTCGATCTTCTGGTCCACGGGCTGCGCCGCGAGACGATCCGCGACGACGAAGTAAGCCTCCAGGAACGGCGGCAGCACGCGGTGCGCAATCAGGAAGGGCGCGTTGAACAGGACCTGCCGGCGCATTTCCTCGGTGCCGACGCGCTGGCGAAATTTGGGGTCCAGCAGCCGCGCCTCCGATTTCATCTCGTCGCGAAACGTGGCCTTGTCGCTGAAGAAGAACTCGAACTTGAGCAGGTCGCGCATGGCGAACCCCGAGTTCCAGGCGCGCTCCATCGGCCCCGTGGTCTCTTCCACCGTCACGTCGAGCAAGGACAGTTCCAGGATCGCGCGATTCACGAACCAGTGGATCGCGCTGTTGCGATAGAACGCCGCGACCGAATGCTGACCGGGTTCGACGCTGTACACGGCTTCCAAGCCGCCGTCGTAACGGCTGAGCACGCCGCTGCCGACCAGGGTGTCGAGCGTCTCCGTCACGCCGCCGGACTGGCGCAGTTGTTCGAGCTGAGAGCTGGGCAGGCCCTGCGCGTGGGCATAGTCGAGCAGCGGCAGCACACGCTCGTGCACTTCGGCCAAGGTCAGCGCGCGGTCCGACTGGCCGAGCAGTACCAGCGTGACCAGCGCGTGCGCAGTCACCGGCGTGCAGCGGTTGATGCGCTGGAACACCTCGAACGCGATCTTCGCGACCGTCCACTTGCCGCCGCCCTCGGCATCGGCGCGCGCGAGCGCTTCTTTCAGCGACAGCGGCTCACCGAAGCGCACATACGCGGTGCCGATGCGCTTCTGCTGCGTGCGCGCATAGCCTGCGAGCCACAGCAGGTTCTCCTTGGCCTTGGGCGCACCGGCTTCTTCGGCCGCCATCACGCCGATCTCGTGCATCTGATCGTAAGTCGTGGACACGGGCACGAGCAGCATGTCGTCCGCGCCGCCGCTTTCGATGGCCGACACGAGATAGCTCAGCAGCCCGTACTTCGGCGGCCGCAGCTTGCCGGTGCGTGAGCGTCCGCCTTCCATGTACCACTCGAGATTCATCTGCTGCGAGGCTAGCCAGGCGAGGTACTCGCGCACCACGAGCTTGTAGATCTCGTCGTCCTGGAAACTGCGCCGGATCAAGATTCCGCCGGAGCGACGGATGATGGTTCCGAGCGGCCAGAAACCCAGGTTGTTGCCACCCAAGATGTGGTTGCGCTTGAGCTTGTTGTCGCGCAGCAGGCGCGACAGGATGAAAGCGTCGGCGTAGGAGCGGTGCGTGGGCAGATAGACCAGCGCGTGCTTCTCGTTGAGCGCTTTCAGCTTGGCCAGTTCGGTCAGGTCCGCATCGACCGTCCAGGCGCGTGTATGCAGGGGCCCAAGGCCGAAGTCGAACATCGCGGCAAAGGCCGGGCTCTGCACCGTGACGATTTCTTCCAGCCCGCTCAGCGCCTCGGCAGCGACTTTGTTCGCCGGCAGCTTGAGCTGCGCGGCGAGTGTCGCGATCTGCTCGACGAAGCGCGCGCTCCTGGCCACCTTGCGCGCGACCTGCTTGCGCTGGATCAGGGTGGCCGCGAGGATCGGATTCAGGTTCTCCAGATTCATGCGGCCCGCGCCTCCGCCTTGGCGCCACTGCCCTCCGCTCGGGCAGTTGTTTCAAGAATCACGCTCGCGACCTGCTCTGGATCGTCGTACATCGGCACGTGGCCGACGCCTTTGACGATCACCATTTCCGCACCGACCATCGCCTCCAGCATCGGCTTGCCGTAGGTCTCGAATGGAATCACCTTGTCGTGTTCGCACCAGGCGATTCGCACGGGAACATTTTCCGGAATCTGCATCGGCTTGATCGCACCCACCATCCCCATGCTGGTCAGCAGGCGCGGGAGCATAGTGGTCCTGCGCATGGATCGCATCGAGCCGAACACGTCGGCATGAGGCACGCGGTCGCCGTAGTTCATCGCCTGCTTGTTGAGGAAGCGCCGCACGGCAGCGAATCGAAGGAACAGCCAGGACAGGACAATCAGCAGCGGCAGCAGCGCGAACACGATGCGGAACGGGCGCGATATCAGTTGATAGTCCTGCGGCGTGCGCCAGGCGCCGGCCGGCGACAGCGCGGTGACCGATTGCGCGAAACCGCGGCGCGCCAGTTCCAGCGCCAGCCAGCCGCCGAGCGAATTGCCAGCGACGTGTGCGCTCTCGATGCCGCGCCGGTGCAGATCTGCGATCAATGCGTCGGTGATGGCCTCGACCGTGGGCTCGACGCCGACCGCCAGGGCCGGCCCGCCGAAATGGCCGGGGAGGGTGAGCGCCAGAACGCGGTGATGCGGTTCGAGTAGCCGCAGAACCGGCTTCCAGACATGCCAGGTTCCACCGATACCGTGCAGGAGCAGCAGCACGGACCCCGACCCGCCTTCGTAAGCCTCGCCCTTCGACATGCCAGCACCCCTCGCCCAGATTTCCTTACAGCCCGGTTCGTGATTCTCACATTGAACCGGGCTTTGCGGGCGGCGCCCGGCATAGTAGTATGGTGCCATACTACGTTGGGCCATCCACCTTAATCAAGCTGTTCACCTTGCAGGGAGAATGCGTTTTGCGCGGACTGAAAGACAAAGTGGCACTCGTGACCGGCGCCGCCAGTGGCATTGGACTGGCCATCGCCAAGCGACTGGCGGAAGAAGGCATGGTGGTCGGCGTGCTCGACATCAATGCCGAGGCCGCGGCCAAGGCCGTGGCTGAAATCGTCGCCGCGGGAGGCCGTGCGGAAGCCGGCATTTGCGACATCACCAATTACGATGCGGTGAAAGCTGCGGTTGCCGAGATCGAAGGCAAGATCGGCCCCACCTGGGCGCTGGTCAACAACGCCGGCTGGGACAAGCCCATTCCCTTTCTCAAGACCACGCCGGACTTCTGGCAGAAGGTCGTGAGCATCAACTACATGGGCCCGCTGCACATGACGCACGCCGTGGTGCAGGGCATGGTCCAGCGTGGCGGTGGCCGCGTGATCTTCATCGCTTCCGACGCGGGCCGCGTCGGCTCCTCGGGCGAAGTCGTGTATTCGGGAACCAAGGGCGCGACCATCGCGTTCGCCAAAGCGCTCGCGCGCGAAGTATCGCGCAAGAACGTGACGCTCAACTGCCTGTGCCCCGGCCCGACCAACACGCCCGCGATGGATGCCTTCGTGGGCACCGGCGAAGAAGGTCAGAAGATTCGGGATGCCATGGTGCGCGGCGTACCGCTCGGTCGCATCGGCGAACCCACCGACTATCCCGGCCTGGTGGCCTTCCTCGCCAGCGACGACGCCAGCTTCATGACCGGCCAGACGATCAGCGTTTCCGGTGGCCTGACGATGCACGGCTGAGGCTGGCCGCATTGCTCGACTGAAACCTGATAGGCCGATCAAGTGGCGAGCGCAAAAAACTTATTGTAGTGTTAGCCAAAGACTGTAGCGTACCGTATTAATTATGAGTTACCCGATCCGATGGGGGAGCTGATCGCGACGGGCCACGTACCTAAACCTTGGAAGGAGATTGCGATGTTCAAGAATACCCTGTTTGCCGTTATCCTCGTTTGTGCGTCCGCCACTGCATCGGCTGCCCCGGGAGACCGGCTTAGCGCGCTGTTGAATGTGGGTGGCAAAGTGCTGAACCCACTCCTCACCCCGCTCACGTCCATTTCGGGGCCTATCGCCGGCAGATTCGTGTCCAGGGTCGCGCAAACCGGCATCTTCGCCAAGCTTGGAAACCTGGCCGTTCACCCGGTTCAGACCCTACTGCCCGGACTTCGCTAGGCGCGAATCCCGGGAGTAGTTTCGAACGCCTCACGAAGAGTTCGTGGGGCGTTTTGTTTGAGGGTGTCGGCACGAGAAGTCGGTTCAGCGGAATCGCGTGCGGGAAGGCGCCGACTATTGTTCTGGCTGTCTTCGGGCGCCTTGCAAACCGGGTCGGCCGTGCCGAGACCCGCACGAAGCGACGCTCGCGAATTCCACGAGATTATTTCTGCAGCTTGCTCACTGCAGGACGGCAGCTCCTCGACGTGACTCGCGGCCTGTAATAAGGCGCACTCCTGGACTGACCTGCGCGCCGTCCCCGCCAACAAGCTGCAAGTTCGGCACTCGTCCTTCTAGCCTGGCTCCGAAATGAAACCTTTGACGTCAATCCCGAAACGTCTTCCCTTACGATTGAATAAGATTCATAATTTATTCTGTTAGTCATTATATGTGTCTGAGTCATGGGAACCCGGGAGCGTCGGCAGCGTGAGATTGCGGATCGCGAGGATCTGTTCCTCGACGCTGCGCTCAACCTGATCCGGCAGGAAGGCCTGCTCAACTTGCAGATGGCCCGCATCGCTTCGACCTGCGAGTACGCGGTCGGCACGCTGTACCTGCACTTCGCGTCGAAGGAAGACCTGCTGCTAGCCATCGTCGTGCGCTCGTTCAGGGAATATCTGGCCCTGTTGCAACGGGTGGCTGCGTGGAACGCACCCTCGCGGGATCGCATGTTCGCCATCGGTGTGGCCGACACAGTGTTCGTGCGCCGCCATCCGGATCATTTCCGCATCGCGCAGTATTCCTTGTGCGAGGTGGCCTGGAAGGCGGCGTCCCCCGAGCGCCGGCAGGCCTTCCTCCACGCCAACGATCCGATGGTCGACATCATCTCGCGCATCGTCGAGGACGCACGGCGCATGGGCGACCTGGAACCGCAGGGCCAGACCGCGCAGGAAATGGGCGTCGGCCTGTGGGCGCTATGCGGCGGGTACCACAACCTGTCTCACGCGGAAGGGATCCTCGAAGACTTCGCGGTACTGGACCCCTACCCGCTCATGTGCAGGCACATCCAGGCCTTGCTTGACGGTTATCGCTGGAAACCCATCTCCGATCCCGCCGACCGCGGGGCCATCGACGCGCTGATCGCGCGCATCCGCCGCGAGGTCTTTGACGATGTGTGCAATGGGCAATAAACCACGGCTGCGTTTGCCTGTCCTGCTTGGATTCGGACTGGCGCTGTCGGCCATTCAGGCCCAGGCGATGACGCTCGGCGAGGCCTTGGCGATGGCGGCCGAGCGCGATCCGGCGGTTGCGGCGTCGCGCGCGGCGTATTCCGCCGAATCCGAACTCGGCGAGCAGGAGCGATCTCTTCTGCGTCCTTCGGTGGAACTGGAAGGTCGTGGCGATTACGCCTATTCGGACTCGCAGTTCTCGTTCGGCGCCGGGGCGGAAACCTACCCCGCCTGGTCGGCCTATCTGCGTGCGAGGCAGGCCTTGCTGCGTTTCGACTGGTCGGCACGCGGCGATCGCGCGGACGTTCGCGACGGGCTCGCGGAAGAAGGCAAAAGCGATCGGCTGCGCCAATTCATCGCGCGCGTGTGCCAGCGCTATCTCGACACTTTGCTGGCCGAAGACGGGCTCGACCAGGCCGAGAGCGAGGCGCGTGCGGTGCGCGAGTCGCTCGACGACACGCGCAAGCGTTACGAGGTGGAACTGGTTCCCGGAACCGATCTCAAGGAGGCCCAGGCGCGGAACGATCTTGCGCAGGCGCAATTGATCTCCGCGCGCGCCGATCTGGAAGATCAGCGCGATGGCCTGCACGAGGTTACCGGTTACGACCGCGCGCCGCTGCCTCGGCTGGGCGAGCAGCTTGAATACCCGCCGCTGGATCCGCCGGATATGGAGGGCTGGGTGAAGCTGGCCGTGGCCGACGGTACCGCGACCCGCACCGCGCGCCTGCGCGTGCAGCTCGCGACTGCCGATCTCGCCAGTCGCCGCGCCGAGGCCCTGCCCAGGGTGGACGTAGTGGCCGAGGGCGGTCGATTCGATTCCACCGCGTACTCGCAGGGACAGCTCCAGGACGATGTTCGCGTCGGGCTTGAGCTGACCGTTCCGATCTACGCCGGCGGCTACAACGGCAGCCGCGTGCGCGAAGCAGAGGCACGCCTGAGCGAGGCCGAGGCAGAGCTGCAAAGAATCGTCCTGGAAAGCGAGCGCGAAGTACGCACGGTGTTCCGCTCGGTGGAAACCGCGCGCGCCGAAGAGACCGCTTTCGAGCGCGCTATGACCTCGGCTACCGCGGCCGAAGTAGCGTCGCGCGCCGGTTACGACGCCGGCTCGCGCACGATCACCGACGTGCTCGATGCCAAGAGCCGGGTCGTGGAAGCGCGGCGCAACCGCAACGCCTCGCGCTACACCCTGCTGATCCGCCTGCTAACGCTCAACGCCATTTCCGGAACACTCACCGTAGAACGGGTGCAGGCGCTGGACAGGCTGTTCGAGTCGCGTTGAATCCCAACCAGAAGACCATTTAGAGAAGCACATGACCACCCGTCGAATGATCATCATGCTGCTGCTGGTTGCCGTCGTTTTCGGCGGAATCTTCGGTATGCAGTACATGGGCCGCCAGGGCATGGCTCAGTACTTCGACAGCATGCCGGTGCCGCCCGCGACCATCAGTACTGCACTGGCCGAGCGACAGACCTGGCAGAACGAGCTCGAAGCGCCCGGCTCGGTCATCGCGCGCCTTGGCACGGTCGTCACCACCGAGAGCGCCGGCATCGTCAAGGCGCTGCATTTCGAATCCGGCGACACCGTCGAAAAGGGCAAGCTGCTGCTGCAACTCGACTCCGCCAACGAGCGCGCAGAATTGGCGCAATTGCAGGCGCAGGCCGAGCTGACCGAACTCAAGCGCACGCGCCAGCAGAAACTGTACGGACTGGAAGCCATCTCGAAGTCCGACGTCGATACCGCGGTCAGCGAATCCAACGCCTCCAAGGCCGCGGTGGACGCGCAACGCGCCAAGCTGGCGCTCAAGGAAATCCGCGCGCCTTTCAGCGGCACCTTGGGCGTTCAACAGATCAGCATCGGCCAGTACCTCAACCCCGGGCAGCCCATCGCCAACCTGCACGCTCTGGACCCCTTGCAGGTCGATTTCGATTTGCCCGAGCAGCGAGTCGGCCAGGTCGTGGCCGGCTTCAAGGTGCTCATCAGCACCGAGGCCTCGGCCGATAGAACGTTCGAGGGCACGGTCCTGGCGATCGAGCCCCAGGTCGATCCGGCCACGCGCAACTTCAAGGTTCGCGCGATGGTGCCCAATCCGGATCACCTGCTCCGGCCCGGCCAGTTCGCACGCGTGCGCCTGTCCCTGCCCGATGCGCGCGAGGTGGTGGTGATTCCGCGCACCGCGATCGACTACAGCGCTTACGGCGACGCGGTGTTCGTCGTTAACAAGAAAAAAGATGCGGGCACTCAGCCCGCTGCACCCGCGATGCCCGGCGCGCCGCCGTCCACCGATCTGGAAGTCACTCAGCGCTTCGTTCACTTAGGCGCGGCGCGCGGCGACTTCGTTGTCGTGACCGACGGACTCAAGGCCGGCGAGCAGATCGCGACCACTGGCCTGCTCAAGCTGCGTACCGGACAGCCGGTGATCGTGAATAACACCGTCACACCAGAAGCGACCCAGACACCGAAGCCCGAGCCGGGTTGAAGCGGGTGAAAAGCGATGTCACGCAAAGACCCAAAGAAAGCCAGCCTTTCATTTTTCCTTAGCGTCTTAGCGTCTTTGCGCGAAACGCTGTTCTTGCAGGAACCGTAAACCATGCAGCTCACCGACATCTTCATCAAGCGCCCGGTTCTGGCCACCGTCGTCAGCCTGGTGATTCTGCTGCTGGGTTTGCGCGCCGGGCAGGAACTGAGCGTGCGCGAATACCCGGTGCTGCAGAACGCGCAGGTCAATGTGCAGGTGTTCTATCCGGGCGCCGACCCGGAGCTGATGGAGGGCTTTGTCACCACGCCGCTGGAACGCGAAGTAGCGACTGCGGACGGCATCGACTTCCTGTCGTCCACCACCACCAAGGGCAGCACCTTGATCTCCGCTTTCCTGCGCCCGGATCGCGCGCCGGACGAGGCGCTGACCGAGATTTCATCCAAGGTCAACAAGCTGCGCAGCCGGCTGCCCGCGGGCGCGGAAGATCCGATCATCGAAGTGATCGACGCCGAGCAGACGCGGCCGATGTACATGTCGTTCTGGTCCGACACGCTCGACACCGGTCAACTCAGTGACTATCTGTCGCGCGTGGTCGAGCCGGAACTGGCGACCATCGACGGCGTGCAGCGCGCGGAGTTCTACGGCCAGCGCATCTTCGCCATCCGCGTGTGGCTCAAATCCGATCGCCTGGCGGCGCATCGCATCACTGCGTCGGAAGTCCAGGAGTCGCTGCGCCAGCAGAATTTTCTCTCCGCGCTGGGCGAGACCAACGGCAGCTTCATCAAGATCTCCTTGACGGCGCGCACCGAGATTCGCTCGCCCGAAGCGTTTCGCGAACTGGTCATCAAGTCCGACCAGAGCGGCGTGGTGCGCCTGGGCGATGTGGCCAACGTCAGCCTCGGCGCGGAAAGCTACGACGGCAGCGCATTCTGGAATGGCGACCCCGCGGTGTTCATGGCCATCAAGCTGCGGCCGGATGCCAACGTGCTCGACACCATCGACCGTGTCTGGGATGTGTGGCCGGGCATCATTTCGCGCCTGCCGGAAGGCATAAAAGGCGAGATTGGCTACGACGCCACGCGTTACGTGCGCGCGGCGATCGACGAGGTAAGGACTACCCTGATCGAAGCCGT
This sequence comes from Panacagrimonas sp., assembly GCA_052389915.1. Classification (GTDB taxonomy): domain Bacteria; phylum Pseudomonadota; class Gammaproteobacteria; order Nevskiales; family Nevskiaceae; genus Panacagrimonas. The sequence continues at coordinate 2,244 of JBQTHL010000073.1, read as the reverse complement.
GATCATCGTGGTCATCGTGATCTTCCTGTTCTTGGGCTCGGTGCGCAGCGCGCTGATTCCCGCCGTCACCGTTCCGCTGTCCCTGGTAGGCGCGCTGTTCGTGATGTTCGTGTTCGGCTACTCCATCAACCTGCTCACCCTGCTGGCGATGGTGCTCGCCATCGGCATGGTGGTGGACGACGCGATCATCGTGCTGGAGAACATTCACCGTCACGTCGAGGAAGGCATGAAGCCCTTCGACGCGGCGATTCGCGGCGCGCGCGAACTGGTGGGGCCGGTCATCGCCATGACCATCACCCTGGTTGCGGTCTATGCCCCCATCGGATTCCTCACCGGCCTTACCGGCACCTTGTTCACCGAGTTTGCCTTCACCCTGGCCGGAGCCGTCGTGATTTCGGGTGTGGTCGCGCTGACCCTCACGCCGATGATGTGCTCGCGCATCATCAAGCCCACGCACGGCGAAGGCGCGCAGCCGAACAAGCTGGCCGACTGGCTGGATGCGCGTTTCGAGAAACTGCGTCAGGCCTACAAGCGCCGCCTGCACGGCGCGCTCAACACACATCACGTGATCGGCGTGTTTGGGCTGATCGTGCTGGTGTCGTGCTACTTCCTGTTTCGTGCGCTGCCTAGCGAGCTGGTGCCGGCAGAAGACCCGGGGTTCTTCGGTGTCTTCATCGAGTCGGACAACTACGCCACGCGCGAGTACACCGAGCAGTACCTCAAGGAGGTACACAAGATCGTCGATAAAACCGCCGACGTGGAGGACTACTTCTCCTTCATCGGCGGCTTCACGCCGGGCTCCAATGCGGGCTTTGTCGGACTCATGGCCACGCCCTGGGACGTGCGCGAGCGCCCGACCTCCGCCATCGTGCAGGACGTGACCGCCGCGACTGCGGGCAATTCCGGGCTGCAAATCCAGGTGTTCCAGCCGCCGGCGCTGCCGACTCCGGGCCGCGGTCTTCCGGTGGAAGTGGTGCTCAAGTCCACGCGCTCGCCGCTGGAGATGGCCGACCTGGGCAACGAGTTGATCGCGCGCGCCATGGCCTCCAAGAAATTCATCTTCATGGCGCCGGAACTGCGCATCAACCTGCCCAACTCCGTGGTCGAGATCGATCGCGACAAGGCAGCGATGATGGGCATCGACATGGCGCGCATCGGCGCCGATCTTTCCGCCGCGCTATCCGGGGCCGAGATCAACCGCTTCTCCTTCGACAGCCGCAGCTACAAGGTGATCCAGCAAGTGTCGCGCGACGAGCGCCTGAATCCGCAACAGCTCGAAAACTATTACACCCGTGCGCGCGACGGCAGCCTGGTGCCGCTGTCCACGGTGGTGAAGATTCGCGAGCAGGTCACTCCGCGCTCGCGCATCCATGCACAGCAGCTCAATGCCGCGCCGGTGTTCGGTGCGCAGCGACCTGGTGTGACTCTGGGCGAAGCACTGGCAGAACTGGAAAAGATTGCGGCCGATCTGTTGCCGACGGACGTCACGCTCGACTACATGGGCGCTTCGCGCCAGTTCAAGCAGGAGGGTGCGGCACTGATGCTGACCTTCGCCTTCGCGCTGATCGTCATCTACCTCGTGCTCGCCGCGCAATTCGAATCCTTCACCGATCCGCTCATCATGCTGGTGAGCGTGCCCATGTCGATCTGCGGCGCGCTGCTGTTCCTCAACATCTTCGGCATCACTAATCAACCAGGCTATCTGCCTCTCATTGGTCCGATCCCTCAGCTAACAAACTTTCCCGGTATGACCTTGAACCTCTACACCCAGGTCGGCCTGCTGACCCTGGTGGGCGTCATCACCAAGCACGGCATTCTCATCGTGGAGTTCGCCAACAAGCTGCAAACGGCTGGAGCGGGCAAGCGCGAGGCCATCGAGGAAGCCGCGAGCATTCGTCTGCGCCCGGTGCTGATGACCACGGCCGCGCTGGTCGTCGCCATGATCCCGCTGCTGACCGGTTCCGGCCCCGGCGCGTCGGCGCGCTTCTGCATGGGCCTGGTGATTGCCGGCGGCATGACCATCGGAACCCTGTTCACGCTCTATGTCGTGCCGGCGATGTATCTTTATCTCGGGCGCGACTACGCGGCGCTGGCGGTCGCCAAGACCGTCGTAAAACCTGCGCGGGCTTGATCGCCGTAGCGAGAGCCGGATGCGCTACGGTCGCGGGGGGGGGGGGGGGGGCCCCCCGGGGGGTGTGGGGGGGGGCGGCCCCCCCCCCACCACGGGCCAAAAAAAAAAAAAAA
>JBQTHL010000072.1:0-70128 GCA_052389915.1 Panacagrimonas sp. | reverse complement strand
CTCCGCGAAAGGAAACCGATCCATGAGCGCAGTTCTATCTCGCTCCTGCGGCTCTGGCTTCACGCTAACCCGCGCTACGCCCTTCGCGGGGGTCAGCGCCTCAGAAGACGGAAGTCATACTGTCTGGCCGGGTGAATGCGTAGCGAAGGGTATGGACGGAAAATCCGTGCGCGACGTTCTGCAGCCGGGGCAGAGGGTCGGGTCATCGCGGTCCTGCTCCATCCCGAGTTTATTTCCCACCGGGTCGGTCGCCGCGTCTTCGGCGACCGACCCGTGATCAGTGCACGGAATGTTGGATTGCAGACGGTTCACTTTCCGAGACGGGCGATGGCCGACGACGTGAGGTACGCGTTGTAGAAGTCGGTGTCGGGGTCGTACTCGTTCTTGTATCCGCCTGTGCAGGTCTCGGCGTGGAAAATGCGCGTCATACGGTTCGACTGAATGTCGTGGCAGTGGACGTAATCCCACGACCAAGCCGGCGAACCGTCACGGTTCTTGAAGAATTTGTCGCCCTTCTGCATTCGACCCGAACCCGTCTCGAACGACTTCCACAGCTTGCCCTGACGGTCGAACGTTGTGCTCGACGTATATTGATTGTGGCGCGCGTCGATCCACATCCGCTTCTTGCCCACGGGCGCGCGCGGAAATCCGGTCGGACTCGTTTCGATGACCGCCACTTCCGGGATCAGCTGGAAGTAGGTCTCGTAGAAGGTCTGTCCCTTGGGCCCGCCGTGCAGCGTTTTTTCCCACTTGGGTCGGTCGCCCTGCCAGTTGTCGGACACGGGGCCGAGCCACGGCCGGCGCTCGATCAGCTTGAAGTCACCCCAGGTCAGCATCGGATCGCCGGCCGACCAGGCGTCGGACAGGAAGAAGGTCATGCCGGGCGCGATCGGTTCGAAGCGCTGGTTGGTCGGAAACTGGCGCACGCGCTTGAACGCCGGGAAGTAGCCGTAAAGGTCCGGGAACTTGCGCTGGTCGTAGTACCACACGCTGAGGAACGAAGATCCCTTCGTGTCGTTCGGCGCGGTGAAGAACACTGTTTGCAGTCTTAGCAGGTCATCGCGATCGCCGAAGACCTTCCCATCGGCGCGAGAGGAGTACTGCAGCTCGGCCCAGAGCCAATCGTATTTGTAGGACACCTCGCCGGCCGGGTTGAGGTCGATGCTCTGGATCGGATAGGCAGAGAAATTGCGCCGGCCCCAGCTCAGGGTGCAGTTGGTCAGCGCTTCCTTGCCGTCCTTGGGCTCCAGGAAGGGTGTACCTCCAGCCCACTTGCTGCCGTCGTCCGTGTAGACGTTGCCGTCGGGCCCGAACTTCGCGCGACCCTTGTTACGCAAGGTCGCCTCCAGAAAATCCTTGTTGTAGAGCGAGGAGACGTCTTTGGTCGTCGGAACAATAGTGATCTTGCGACCCTGTTCCTTGATGTTCTTGTACTGGATCTCATCGAGGAGGTCCTTGACCACGTCGACGTTGTTGGCCGTGATCTGGTCGCCCGTCTTGATCTTTCCCTTGGTGTACATCTCGATGGACATAAGCTCGTCGGGGTAGGCCTTGCTGATGTCGCCGTTCGTGGCGGCGGCAGACCACATCGGCGACAGGACGCCGGCAGTGCCGATGCCCTTGGCGGTCTTCTCCAGGAACGCGCGGCGGGAATAATTGAAATCGTATTTACGAATGCGCATGGACTCTCCTCCTCTGCTGTGACTCGCTGTGTGACATCCGCGAGCGCAGCCTTGAAGGCGACAAGCGTGCCAGTCGGCGTTCTCTTCTTATTCAGGCAGATGCGGAAATCGAACTGACGCAAAGATGAGCGCGTGTCACAGGGATGCTGTCGCAGGTGCATCAATGGATGTGTGATTGCAGACTCGGAGGCCATCCGCGTCGCTCCGCCAACGCGCGTGCGGCGTGCGCGCCTCGGTGCATGTCTCGCCTGTCTCAGTTGCGACAGCCCGATGCGACACCCGCACCAGCCTGCGTCAATCGTCCGCACGTAGCGGGTTGATTCCGCTGCGCACGATGCGTGGCACGAAAGAAGCTCTGTCCGAGACAGGGATTCGCAAAAGGATGATGCCACGCATGATTGCTATACAAGAGGGAACCACTGGGGCGCGAGCGCGAGGAGCAGCGTCACACACGGATGCGCCGGTGCAGGCGTTCCGGTCGGCTATGCGTCGCATCGCCTCGTCCGTGGCCATCATCACGGCACGCGACCCTGCGGGACAGGTCCATGGCATGGCGGCGACGGCTCTCATTTCAGTCTCCATGGATCCGCCGTCGATGCTGGTTGCCGTGAACCGATCCGCCGGGATCCACGCAGGTCTCGCGGAGAGCGGCCGTTTCTGCGTGAACGTGTTGAGCGATGCTCAGTGCGATCTGATCCAGGCCTTTTCGAACACGGCCCTGCGCGAGCAACGGTTTGCCTCCGGCGATTGGCGCGAAAGCCCTGGAGGTCTTCCTCGCTTGCACTCCGCCGTCTGCTCGCTGGTCTGTAAGGTCGAGAGGACGATCGACTACGGCACACACACGCTATTCGTCGGACTCGTAACCCATGTCGACGAGGGTGCAGAGGCGCTTCCGTTGGTGTGGTTGGCCGGATCTCCGCTCGGCAGCGGATCCCAAGCGTGACCGTCACGTCGCGGCAGCCGACGCCGGCAGAGGACAGGTCGATTGCCTTGCTTCATCGCGCGAGCTCGCGGCTGCGTCGGACGACTGTGCCGGTGCGCGTGCCTGCAGATATGGAAGGCGGGCGCGACCCCATCCGCTTTTGCAGTCGTTGCGGCAGCCGCGTCGAGGTCCACGTCCCGCAAGGCGATCATCTGCCTCGCCACGTGTGTCCGGCCTGCAGCAGCGTGCAATACCGCAATCCCCGAATCATTGTGGGCCTCATCGCGGAAGCCCACGATGGCCGCGTCGCCATGTGCCGCCGAGCGATCCCGCCGCGACATGGCTTCTGGACGTTTCCAGCGGGATATCTCGAGAACGGCGAGACCGGCGAGCAAGGTGCGGTGAGGGAGGCGCGGGAAGAGGCGGGTGTCCGGGCGGAGGCGCTTGGGTTGTACATGGTGATCCAGGCTCTGGCAGTGCAGGAAGTTCACCTTATCTACCGCGGGCGATTCCAGGCACCCGCCTCTTCCCGCGCCTCCCTCGTTGCCCCTGGTCCCGAAAGCGCCGAAGTGCGGATGGCAAGCGAGGACGACATGCCTTGGATGGAACTGGCGTATCCCGCAATAGGGGCCTGCCTGCGTCGCTATTTCTCTGATCGGGCGAGCGGACAGTTTCCCGTTCACACCTTTGACGTGATCGATGGAGAGGCGTTGCAAGGCGGCGGGGCGTGTGCATTATGGAGTAGTACCCCGCCCTCCTCGCACGTTTCCGAGGTGCCGAATGTCGATTGAATTTCCGCCCGTCGAAGTTCCTGTCCACGTTCGCGAAGTACGAGCCGAGGTGCGCGATTTCATAGCGCGCGAATGCGGCCCCATCTCCGCAGTCAAACGCGCCAACAGCTGGGCACGGTTCGATGCCGAGTTCAGCCGCAAGCTCGGCGAGCGCGGGTGGATCGGGATGACGTTCCCGAAACGATATGGGGGGCACGAACGCAGTCCACTTGTGCGCTATGCCGTCGTCGAGGAGTTGCTCGCGGCCGGAGCGCCCGTGGCGGCGCACTGGATCTCGGATCGTCAGTCTGCGCACAACATCCTGCACCACGGCACCGAGGCGATGAAGGAGAAATGGCTGCCGCAGCTCTTGCGGGGCACCGCCTATTGCGTCATCGGGATGAGCGAACCGAATACGGGTTCCGATCTCGCATCCGTGCGCACGCGGGCGGCCCGGGTCGAAGGAGGCTGGCGCATCAACGGTCAGAAGATCTGGACTACGCAAGCGCATCGCTCACATCTGATGATTGCGCTGGTGAGGACTGAAGGCGAGGCGACCGATCGGCACCGGGGACTTTCACAGTTTCTCATCGAACTGGACAGGCCGGGAATTCGGATCCGGCCGATCGCAGACCTCCTGGGCGAAACGCATTTCAACGAGGTGTTCCTCGATGACGTCTTCGTCCCGGACGAAGCGCTGCTAGGTTCGGAAGGGGATGGCTGGAAACTGGTCAATTCTGAACTCGCGCTGGAGCGCAGCGGCCCGGAACGCTATCTGTCCAGCTATGCCCTGTTCGTCGAGCTGCTCCGCGTGGTGGGGCTGGAGCCCGATGCGTCGATGGCTGCTTTGATCGGGCGGATCGCCGCACAAATCTGGACGCTGCGGCTGATGTCTCTCTCGGTGGCAGGAGCGCTTTCGCGCGGCCAGGAAGCATCAACGCAAGCCGTCATCGTCAAGGACCTTGGGAATTCATTCGAGCAGGACCTCCCACGCTGGATCCAGGCTGCCGCGGACGCCGGCGTGGCCCTCGAGGACGACAACGAGTTCGCCGCCGTCCTCGCTTACCTTCTTCAGGCCTCGCCCTCGTTCTCGTTGCGCGGCGGCACCCGCGAGATCCTGCGTGGCTTGATTGCACGAGATCTGGGGCTGCGATGAGCGACCTGACCGTCATGCTTCGCGATACGACACGGCGCCTGTTCGGCGAGGCGCGGACGAAAGGCCTCCGGGAGTTTCGCTCGACCCTGTGGAGTCAGGTAGCGGAGATCGGGCTGCCAGGGCTCCTCGTACCGGAAGCAGCGGGTGGCTCCGGCGGCCAGTGGCAGGATGCTCTGGTGATCATGGAGGCGATGGGAGAACATGCCGCAGCGCTGCCGCTTGCGGAAACCATGCTAGCAGCCCGTGCGTTGGCGGCCGCAGGACTACCCGTTCCGGAAAGTCCGATCGGTCTGGCCGTCAGAAGTACCGGCCGTCTCACCGAGAACCGCGGAACCTGGTGTTTCACCGGCACGCTGATGGGCATTCCCTGGGGAGAGCAGGCGAAGACGATCGTGGGGGTTGCTGGCGACGGTGGGGATTCGAGTACCTTCGTCATCGAACGCATCGCCGCCATCCAGGTGGCCGCCCATCGCAATCCTGCGGGTGAGCCCCGAATTCGGCTTTCGTTCGAGGACGTGCCGGTGCGGGTCCTCGGATCCGCCGAAGTCGACGCGCACCGCCTGTTCGAGGAGGCAGCACTGCTGCGGGTCGGACAGGTGGCCGGCGCGCTCGGCACCGTGCTGGCGCAATCGGTCGAGTACGCCGGGAGTCGCCGCCAGTTCGGAAAACCGATCGGGCAATTCCAGAGCGTTCAGCACGCGTTGGCCGTGATGGCGGAGGAGACAGCAGCCGTCAAGGCGGCTTGCAGCGGTGCCTTCGCGGCCGCCGACCATGGCGCCGCGGGATTCGAGATTGCTGCAGCCAAGCTTCGAGCCAACGAGGCGATCGGCGTCTGCGTAGCGCTTGCGCACCAGGTGCACGGGGCGATCGGATTCACGCATGAGTTCGATCTGCGGCATTTCACGCAACGGCTCATGTCCTGGCGCACCGAGTACGGCAACGACCGCTACTGGGCCGAAAGACTAGGGAGGGCAGTCGCGGGAAAGGGAGCACTCCGCTTCTGGGACGATCTGACCGGTCGAAGCGACGCGATGTTCGCCCCCCATGACCCGGCTTGAAGCCAAACCGCAGCTTTCGCGTTTGACGGCCATACGAAACCAGGGACAGATCGCCGATGAGTGAAGACGCCAGCATCCTCTACGAACTCGACCCGACAACGGGTGTAGCCATCCTGCGGCTCAACCGCCCCACGCGATTCAACGCTTTCAACCTGGAAATGATTGGGCGGTGGACGCGCGTGCTCGAGGGCGTGGAGCGCGATCCGAACGTGCGCGCGCTGGTCGTCACCGGCGAGGGGAAGGCTTTCTGTGCCGGCGGAGATGCCGACGATCTGGAGGGATTTCTCTCCATGGACGCGCCCGCGCGCAAGGCCTACCTCTGGGAGAACGTCCATCGGATTCCGCTATTGCTCGAACGGATCCGGTGCCCGGTGATCGCCGCCATCAACGGCGCCGCCCGCGGGGCAGGCCTGGACATGGCGCTGATGTGCGACCTGCGCGTGATGGATGCGAATGCGATCGCCGCCGAAAGCTATATCTCGATGGGGCTCGTTCCCGGCGACGGCGGTGCCTGGTTTCTGCCGCGACTGGTGGGATGTTCGCGGGCACTCGAGATGCTCTGGACCGGAGACGCGATCGATGCCGAAACTGCTTTGCGAGTCGGTCTGGTCAACCATGTAGCGCCGGCCGGACAATCGCTCGATCGGGCGCTGGAGTTGGCGTGTCGTATCGCCCTGCAACCGCCCCAGGCGGTATCGCTGATCAAGCGCCTGGTTTACGACGGTTTAGGAGGCACGATGAGCCTGCGGGCGCATCTGGACTCCGTGTCCTCGCACATGGCCGTCGTCGAAGATTCTCCAGAGTTCAGGGAGCGGCTGAAATCGTTCAAAGCACGGAAGCGTTGAGAGGGCGCCACGGTGGTACCGAGGAACTTTGACACGGCTCCGTCGAGGGCGTGTAGGTCTGAGCAGGCACGGACGGAGAGCACACAGGACGACTCCGCCATTCATCAACAGCCTGCCGACGTCACTCGCTTTTTCAGTGGCCATCCATAAAGCGGGCGATGGCTACAGTCCGCAAAGCGCCACAGATTCAGCGCTGACTCGTGCGAATGCCGGCGCAGAATTCCCCCTCGCTAGATCGCGCTCTGCGTTTTCACACAGTCTCGGCAGTCACCAGACGGTCGCGCGCCATCCACTAACCACGACGCGGATAGAGCCTCACGACCGCGCCCGCCGAAACCCTGATCAGCGAACGCGATCCAGTTCCCGCAGGCGCAGCGCCTCGGCCAGATGAGCGCTCGAGATGTTCGCGGCGCCCCCAAGGTCGGCAAGAGTTCGCGCCACCTTGAGCACGCGGTGATACGCGCGTGCCGACAAACCCATGCGCGACATCGCAGTGTCGAGCAGGGTTTTGGTCGGCGCGTCCAGCACGCAGTCGCGCTCGATTTCCTTGGGCGTGAGCCGCGCGTTGGGCTTGCCAGCGCGAGCCCGTTGTCGCTCGCGTGCTGCGATCACGCGCATTCGCACGGTCGCGCTGGTTTCGACCGCAGGATCGGCCACTGCGGTCAGCGCCTCGCGCTCCACGCGCGGAACGAACAGTTGCAGATCGATGCGGTCGAGCAGCGGCCCGGAAATCTTCGAGCGATAACGACTCACCTGGTCTGGCGTGCAACGACAACGGCCCGAAACGTCCCCTAAATAACCGCACATACAGGGTTGCGTTGCCCTTTTCCTCCGCCTGCCCGTCCAGCTCAAAGGATTGAAACTAAAGAACTATGTCGAAACACCCGGACCCTCGGCGAGCACGTCAAGCGCCACCGCACCATCTTGGGGCTTACCCAGAAGGAAGCTGCGGAACAATTTGAAGTCGATGCCATCACGGTTCTGAACTGGGAGAAAGGAAAGACCAACCCACCCACCGCTGCGATTCCTGCGATCGTCCGCTTTCTTGGCTACGACCCGGACCCGTCACCCCAGCCCGCCACCTTGCCGGAGCGGATACTCGCCTGTCGTCGCGATCAGGGTTGGTCGCGGAAGAAGGCGGCGCGCCAATTTGGGGTGGATGAAGGGACGTGGGGAGAATGGGAACGAGGGAAACCGATTCCGTGGCGGCGGAAAAGGGAGCGGCTGGAAGCGTTTCTGGGTGGAGCGCTGGAGGCGCCGCATGGTAGTTAAGAAATCTCCAGACGTCACTTGCAAACGCACCACCAGTCGTAAACGGTCAGGGTGCTCAACGGAATCGCATCCGCGTGCAGCGTCACCGAGCCCGTTTCGGTCAGTCGTCCCGAAGGGGCGCGTGTCCAAAAGCAGACGCAGGGCGGTCCCCACTTGAAGCCCAGAAGCAGTCGTGGAGATCAGCAGTGCGCACGAGGCCAACACAACTTGACTGCGTCGTTGATGGGTGGGGGCACGGTCTCCCGTAAGCCCGTGCACTGCGTTTTCAAAGTGGCTTGGTGTAATCGACCAGCGCCGGGAACACTTGCGCATCTTCGTGGAATTGACCGACCTCGTAGGTGCCGATGGCCGTCCGCTCGCGGATGCGCCAACCCTCGGGATGACGGGCGAGTAGGTCGTGGTAGTAGCCGCCGAGGATCCAGTTGGCGCGCGTGCCGTCCTTCAGGATCTGCACGTGCACCGCGTGTACGGTGCTGGTCGTACGCGCGACGGCGCCGCCGCTCTCGAATTCGATCACCGGGGGCGAGACCAGATGCTGCGTCGCGTAACAGCGCTCGTGGTACGACATGGCCACATCGATGCCGCCCGGCATCGAGAACTCCACGAACTGCCCCAGCAGGTAGTAGTGCTGCCGTGCGTTCGTTTCGAATACCTGGGGCAGCAGCTCGCGATGTCGCTTGTGATCGTAAGCGCGCGCAACCAACTGGATGGTGCGCGTGATCGCGAGCTCGTCTTCAATGCGGGTCGGCATGGCAGTAGGAATCTCCGTCAGGTGAAGCCGAGGGTGAGCATTGGCTCAGGCGAGCGTCTCTGCTTCGCGAGCGCTGTGCTCCACCTGGAGTGATTTCAGGAACACGCCGACCTGCTGCGTGATCTCCGCGGTCCGCGGGACATAGCGCGACATGTAGAACACCGCGTGGACCAGCCCCTCTAGCCGATGGATGCGCACGGGAACGCCGGCCGCTTGCATCGCGCGGCCGTAGTCCTCGCCCTCATCGCAGGTCGGGTCGCATTCGGCCGAAAGGATCAGCGCGGGTGCCAGACCCGCCAGCGACTTCGCGCGACCCGGGGAGGCCAGCGGCGACGCAGCCTTGGCCATGTCACCGAGGTAGGCGCCCCACATGCCCACTGCCGCAACGGTCTTGAGCACGGGTCCATTCGCGTACTCGACTCTTGAGCGCGTGTTCGCTTCGGCATCGATGGTCGGATAGATCAGCACCTGGCCGGCCAGCGCTGGGCCGCCTTCGTCACGCGCACGCTGCGCTGCGACGGCGGAGAGCAGCCCGCCCGCGCTCTCGCCCATCACGACGAGCCGCTTCGGATCGCCGCCGTGTTTCGCGATGGTCGCCGCCGTCCACTTCAGCGCCGCGAACGTGTCGTTTGTCGCCGCCGGGAACGGGGCTTCGGGCGCGAGCCGGTAGCTCGGCGAGACGACGATCGCCTGCAGGTCCTCCGCCAGGTTGCCGCAGACGCCGGCGCACATGTTGATGCTGCCGGCGATGAAACCGCCGCCATGCAGATACACGATCACCGGCAGCGGACCCCTCGCGTTCCGAGGCTTGTAGATGTAGACCGGGCGCGCATCCGCCGGACCCGGGTAGGTCGTCTCGATCCGCTCGACGGACGCGGGCACCGGCTTCTGCAGATCGATGAAGCTCTCGACCACGGCCCGCGCCTCTTCGACGGAGCACTCTTCGAGCGACTTGGTTTCCTCCATCAGCATGGCGCCGACGACGCTCGCCACGCCGGCGTCGATGCGGATCATCGGCGGCACGCGGTCCGCCGGCGCACCGTCGAGGCTGAAGCCGGCATAGCCGTGGTCCACCACGTCCCTGCACATTTCGCGATACAGCGGCGCCGAGCCGGCGAACATGAACACGCTGCGCGGCTTGCCGGGAATGTTGGCGCCCATGTACCAGGAGTTGGCGCGCGGGAAGAGCGTCATGTTCAGCGTATCGCTCACCATCTTGAACCAGGCCGCTTCCGACGCCGCGTCCGCCTCGAAGGTCTTCGCGCCCTTGGCGAGCACATGCCGGATCGCGTCGACCGCGAAGTTGACGTGGTCCTCGATCGCCAGCGGGTTGTTGTAGAGGATGACGGCGCTAGTTGGCCCGGTGATGGTGAAGAGGTTCGGGAACCCGGCGCTCGCGACGCCAAGATACGTCCGGGGACCGTGCACCCAGTGATCCTGCAGCCGCTCGCCATTGCGCCCGACGATGCCCAGCGCGAACAACGCGCCCGTCACGGCGTCAAAGCCCGTGGCCAGCGCGATCGCATCGAACTCGTGCTCCTTGCCGCCGATACGGATTCCTTTCTCGGTCACTTCCTCGAGAGGCGTGGCGCGCAGGTCGACCAGGCTGACGTTTTCGCGATTGAAGGTTTCGTAGTAGTCCTCCTCCACGGTCGGCCGCTTGGTCGCGTAGGGATGATCCTTGGGGCACAGGATCTCGGCCAGCGCGGGGTCCTTGACCTTCCCGCGGATCTTTTCACGGACAAACTCCGCCACGGTTGCGTTGGCGCGCTCGTCGGTTAGCAGGTCGGCGTAGCTCGACGTCAGCAGGTTGAAGCCGCCCTTTTCCCACAGCTCGTCATAGCGCGCATGTCGCTCCTCCGGGCTGACCGCCAGAGCGCTGGGCGCGGGGTTGGCGTAGGGCACGCCAAGGAAGCGCTGCCGCGTCTTGTCACGCACCTGTTGCCAGTTTTGTGCGTTCCATTGCTGCTGCTCGGGTGTGAGCTTCTTGTTCTGCATCGCCACCGCGTAGTTCGGCGTGCGCTGGAACACGGGGTGACGTGCGCCGCCTGTTTCGCGATTTGCGGAATCAGCTGGATGCCGCTCGAGCCGGTTCCGATCACGCCGACGCGCTTGCCGGTGAAGTCGACGCCCTCGTGCGGCCAGCTGCCGGTGAAGTACACCGGCCCCTTGTAGCGCTCGAAGCCGGGAAATTCGGCTTGCGATTTGGGCACCGTCACGTTGCCGGTGCCGGCGATGACGAAGCGCGCGGTGATTGTCTCGCCGGTATCCGTGGTCACGGTCCAGCGCGCATCGGCCTCGCTCCACACGGTGGACGTCACGCGCCGGCCGAAGCGGAACGAGCGACGCAGATCGAACTTGTCCGCCACGAATTCGAGGTAGCGCAGGATTTCGGGCTGGCCGGCGTAGCGCTCGGACCATTTCCACTCACGCTGGATCTCGTCGGAGAACGAGTAGGAGTAATGCACCGACTCGATGTCGCATCGCGCGCCAGGGTAACGGTTCCACCACCAGGTTCCACCTACACCGCCAGCGGCATCGATTCCCACGACATTGAGGCCAAGATCGTCACGCAGCCGGTGGATGGCGTAAAGGCCCGCAAAGCCGGCCCCGATGACGACGACGTCGAACTGCTGATTCATGGTGGTCTCCTCTCTCGTTATGACTCGTCCCGGAAGAGCGAGCTTGCAATAGTATGTCGAGAGACGTTACTCGCTACTTGGCAGAATCCGCAAAGATTCTGGCAGTTTCCGCAACAATCTGGAGAGCCCGAGCATGGCCGGACCACTGGTAGGTAGCATCATCCTGAGCGGTGCCGCCGAGAAGATCCGGCTGTGCGGACGCAAACCTGGCCCGATCGCCCGCAAGTCCGGCGTTCCGCTGGCCGCCCTGTCGGATCCGGATCTGCTCGTGAGCGGCCGCGCTGTGATGGCGTTCTTCGAATTGGCGGCAACTACCTGCCGACGCCGCACTTTTGGCCTCGAGATGTCGGCGAGGGCGCATCTGGGTGCAGTGATTGGACCCCTGTGGGTGCTGCTGCGCAACGCGCAGACGGTCGAGCAGATGTGCATCGATCTGGCGAAGCACTTCGACCTCTACAGCAGCGCCGCCGTGATGGCATATCAGCCAACAAAAGCTGGCGGGCTGCTCCACTGGTCGGTGGCCACCGGGCACGGTGAGAGCGAAGTGCAGATGTCGGAGTACGCGGTCGCCACAATTCTCGGCGAGATCCGGATGCACGGAGCCCCGGGCTGGACGCCGCCGGGCGTGCACTTCCGGCACGAAGCCCCTTCGGATCTGCGGCTGCACCGGCGGATATTCGGACCCCATCTGCACTTCAACGGCGAACACAACTCCATCGAGCTGGATGCGGCGATCCTGCGTCGTCCGCATTCGGCCGGGGAACCGCGCGTGCGATCCCTGGTGCAAAAGGTGTTGCGTGACGACGATGGATCCCCGGCTGCTCCGATCGAGCTACAGGTCGAGGGCCTGATCCGAGTGCTGCTGCCTTACGGGTCGTGTTCCGCGGACGACGTGAGTCAGGCGATCGGGATTTCGACGCGCACCTTGCAATTGCACCTGAACCAAGCGGGGCAAAGCTTCCGCTCTATCAAGGACTCCGTCCGCGCAGATCTTGCTCAGAAGTACCTGCAGCACTCCGGTCTGAACGTCACACAGGTGGCGTCGCGACTCGGGTACGGCGACCCGACGTCGCTGAGCCGTTCTTTCCGCCGCTGGCACGGCACCTCTGTGCGCAGTCAGCGAAGTGCTCTAAAGATAGACGCGAAGATTTTTCCGCGACTCGCCCGGCGATGATCGCGTAGCGGCATCGCTCCGGCGAATATCGAATTGCTATCGCCGCAGCTTCGCTCGTGTCGTCGATCAATACGCAGGTCTACGTTGGCCATGGCCGTCACTGACAGATTTCCGTTCCTAGCGCGTTGCGTCCATCTCCCATAGGTCGCGAACCAGCCCTGAGCTGCCGACCGGCGAGTGAAAGTCGATGCCTTAAAGCGGCCGTTGGGATTTAGCCGTGATAGCTCGGTGACGCGAACGAAAGACGGAGCCACGGATGAGACCTCAGTGGCCGGCATTGCCTGCAACTTTTTGAAGCTGGCGCTCCGCCCGGAAACGGAACGGCCTGCCCGTCATGATCTCGATGATCGACTCCGCCCGCCCTCAGAATCGCCGGCTCCATCCCAGCCACAACGTATCGACGTAGGGTGTAACGGACTCGTCGCCTCCGACGCCAAGTCCGGCCGTTGCCGAAGGGCCGTTGTAGGTTCCTTTGAGGTAGCGCCCATAAGCGAACTGCAGAGCGCTTTGGGGGTTCAGATCCCAGGAGAAGCCCGCGGTCACATTGCGCAGCGGGCTGGGCGCGAGCAGGTTGAAGCTCACCGAATCAGGGCCCGTGTCTCTCTGTGGGCGCTTGCCGTAGGCGAAGCCGCCGCGAATGGTGAGACGCGGTATCACCGTGTACGCAACGCCGATGCGGTAATTGGTCTGGTTGCTCCAGTTGAATCCACTGCCGCGGCGGCTGCCGAGAGGGCTCCCTTGCGGATCCTGCAGGGAATTCAGCACGCCATTTCCCAGCGCCTTGATCTCGCCGAACTCGATGCGCTGCACGTCGATGCCGACGACCAGTTCCGGCGTCGGCGTGAGCGCAATACCGACGCTGTAGTTCGCGGGGATGTCGAACGACCCACCGCCAGCGAGCAGACCCCGGTACTCCTCGAAGTCCTGCATGTAGACGCGCGTCGAGTAAGCAGCGCCCAACGCGAACCAGGGCTTGAGCGTTCCGTACCAGCCGACGCGTACGCCCGCACCGAACGAAGAGTCATAGCCCTGGTTGGTGACCGCGTCTGGATGAGCGGAGACGCCTTCGAAGGCTTGCAGGCCATAGCCTCGAATTGCTGATACGCGAGCAGCGGCGCAATACCGAGGCTCTGACCCGGCGCGAACGTCCAACTCAGCGTCGGTGCGACGATCAGCTGGCTCAGATCGAACCCCAGCTTTCCGCAACCCAGAAAGAAGTTGCCGGGTCGATTGCCACAACGGCTCGGATTGCCGTTGGTGTCCGCGATGCCGGTATCGTCGGGGGACTCGGTGTTGAGTCCGCCATTGCCGTAGAGAGCGATGCCCCAACTCAACCTATCGTCGATACGGCGTGCGTAGCCCGCCTCCGGCAGGAAGAACAGGGTGTTCTTGCTGGTCGATGAAAAATCGTAGACGGTGCCTGAATCCTCACGCTCGATGCGTCGGTGGGGCATGAACACCACCACGCCGAGGTCAAGGCGTCCGCCGGCCGCCGACAGCTTCGCAGGGTTGGACGCTCCTGCGAAAAAGCATCCAGTCCGATCGCCGTCGAGGTTCCCCCGGACTGATGCGCCAGAGGGCCGTAACCGAGCACGAAGTATCCGCCACCGGCCTGTGCAGGCGCGCATACACCCAGCGCCAGGCCGACCACAACAACGAACCGTTTCATTTTCTGAAGGCGCCAATTCACTGTGCCGCGTGCGTCGGAGCGGTTCAAGCCTTGGCGCTCGGCCTCGCTGAAACAGTCTGGTGCCAGCGCCGCGTGCGCGCGTGCTGCTCCGGCACCGTCTGTTTGACCCATCCCGCGAAGTCCACGACGCACAAGGCCGTGATGTCCGCAATCGAGAATTGATCGCCCGCGATAAATTCCGACTGCGACAGGTAGCCTTCGATCTGGTCGAAGAATCGGGCGATGCCGGCAAAGCCTCGTTCCGCAAGCGCGGGAATCGCGGGTATCTCCGCGGCCACACCGGCGAGGCCACGCTTCGCAAAGGCCGGCGTGGAGTTTCGGAACGCCTCGGCAACCGCGCGGAAGCCGTCGGCCTCCATGTGCCGGTTGCGCGAGTCGATCACCGCCCGACTTTTGGCATCCGTGCCCATGAGCGGCGGGTGGGGATGCAGGTCCTCGATATACCGGCAGATCGAAGTCGATTCGTCGATGCAGCTACCGTCATCGAGTTGCAGCACCGGCACGATGCCGCGTGGATTGACCTTCAGGAATTCCGGCTTCAGGTTCTCGCCGGTCATCAGGTCGATCTGGACGGTGTCGAGGCTCAAGCCTTTTTCCGCCAGGAAAATGCGCACGCGGCGCGGGCTGGGCGCAATCGCGCAATCGTAGAATTTCATTGGCTGCTCTCCTCAATACTGTTTGTTCGAATGCCACGCCATCATGGTAGGTCAGCGCGACCCGGCGCGACCGGGTGCGCGTCCTACATTCCAGATAGGCCACCTTTACGCGGATTACGCCGCAGCCTTGGCGCCGGTTACGAGCATGGACTGCGCCATCTTCTTCACCGCTTCGCCATCACCGCCGAGTTGAATCGGTTCGGGAATCGCGATGCCGCGCTGCACCGCAGGGCGCGCCGCAATCGCCGCCATCCATCGCTTCAGGTTCGGTAGATCATCGACGTCCACGCCGGCCCAGAAGTGCAGCGACACCCAGGACCAGTTCGCCATGTCAGCAATCGAGTATTCGCCGCACAGGTACTCGCGGCCTTCGAGGCGCGTGTCGAGCACTCGGTAAAGGCGCTTGGTTTCGGTCTGATAACGCTCGATGGCGTAGGGAATCTTTTCCGGCGCGTAGCGGAAGAACACATTGGCCTGGCCCTGCATCGGCCCGATGCCGCCCATCTGGAACATCACCCACTGGATCACCTCGGAGCGGCCCTTCACGTCCTTGGGCATGAAGCGGCCGTATTTCTCGGCCAGATAAATCATGATCGCGCCGCTCTCGAACACGGCGAAATTATCAGCCTCACGATCGACGATGGTCGGGATGCGGCCGTTCGGGTTGATCTTCAGATAGTCCGGCTGCTTCTGATCCTGCTTGGACAAGGAAATCGCGTGCAGCTCGTAGGGCACGCCGAGTTCTTCGAGAAGGATGGAAGCCTTCCAGCCGTTGGGCGTGGCCGAGGTGTAGAGGTCAATCATGGTTGTCTCCGTTGAACAAGAACTTCAGACGATCGCGTGGCGATTCAGCACCGGGAAGAACGACGCCGGCTCCGGGCGCACACGGTAGTTGTCGGTCACGTCGCAGAAAATCACCTTGCCGCCGGGCGCGGTGATGAACACGGTGGGACGCGGCACGTCGGTGTCGTAGCCCAGCGCCTGGAACCCGGCGGGCAGGCCGTTCTCGACCTTGATGCCGAGCGCCTCCGCAGCGCGATTGCCGGTATCGGTCATGAAGTGCATCGGCGCGTCCATCTTCTTGGCCAGCGCCTGGCTTTTGGCTTCCGACTGCGGGCTGACCAAATACACCTCCACGCCGCGTCGCGCCAGCTCGCGGTATTGCGCTGCAATTTCTTTGATCTGCGCCATGCACAGCGGGCACCAGTTGCCGCGGTAGAACACCCACAGCGCGGGCTTGGCCGTCAACTGCGCGAGCGAAAAGCGCTTGCCGTTCTCGCTCAGCTCCAAGGCAGGCAGCATGGCGCCCTCGGTCAGCGCCGCGTTCATGGCTGCGCCGAAACGGGAGTACCAGAACACGTAGGTCAGCGATCCGAAGACACCTACACCCGCAGCGATCAGCACGGGCAGGCTGGTGGGGGCACCGCCCAGCACCAGGCTCAGTATCGTGCCGATCACGCCCGCGCCGATGACCAGGTTGAGATTGCGCGAGGTGCGCGCGCGCGGCATCAGCATGATGTGCGAGAAAAATACCGCTGGCCCGGCGCAAGCGAGCGCGGTGCCGAGCCACGGCGATTGCAGGCCGCTGTCGGTGAGCGAAACGATGGCCGAAATCAGACCGGCCATGCCCGCCATGATGTAGCTGGTGACGAAAATGGATTTCAACAGGTTCATGATTCTCTCCGTGAGCTGCGTGGATGCTGCTAGTCATTCAGTCCAGTGCGCGAAGCGTCACGCGCACGATATCGTCGAACATGACCTTGGCCGGCTTCGACTTCGCGGCCAGATTGATGCCGGACAGGGCGTTGACGAGAAAGCGTGCGAGCGCCTTGGGTTTCTCGCGTGAAGCGATGGTCCCGCTGCGTTGTCCGCGGCCGATGGCCTTGGCGAGTGCGTCCTGGAGACCGTCCCTGACAGCCAGGCTGGCGTCCAGCACCACCGGGTCGTGCGGCGCCACCTCGGCCATGCAGTTGTTGACCAGGCAGCCTCGCTGCCCGACGGGGCTCAAGGCATGCGCCACCATCCTGCCGAAGGTTTCCTCGATTTCCTTGCGTCCTGCCTCGGGCCGGAGCAGCGGCTCCACCAGGCCCGTCATGGCGGATTCGCCGTAACGACGCAGGGCTTTCAGCAAGACGTCGCGTTTGTTGCCGAAGGACTCGTAGAAGCTGCTCTTGCTCAGCCCCATAGCTTCGATCAGATCGTTGAGCGACGCGGCCTGATAACCCTTGGCCCAGAACAGATGCATGGCGCCGTCCAGGGCGCTCTGCTGATCGAATTCTCGCGGACGGGCCATCGGGCTTTATTCTGGACTGATCGGTTCATAATCCGTTACGTTTGCGTTCGCTGTCAACGTGCAGGTCGTTCTACACGGCGCGAGAGCGCTGTGCGAAGGTAACCGTCTCGAATCATTAAACAAACTAAATCGATGCCGCGCGCGCGAATCTGGCTGTTGACCTTGATCGCCCTGATCGCCTTTGCAGGAAACTCCCTGCTGTGTCGCCTCGCGCTGAAAGAAACCAGCATCGATCCGGCGACCTTCACGGCGGTGCGCTTGGTGTCGGGTGCGCTCGTGCTCTGGGCGGTGGTGCGCCTTCGCGCAACGCAGGCATCCGGAGCGGGTAACTGAGGATCCGCCTGCGCCCTGCTCATCTACGCCATCTGCTTTTCCTTTGCGTATATCAGCATTTCCGCCGGCACCGGCGCGCTCCTGCTCTTTGGCGCCGTACAAGTCACGATGATCGGGGGCGGATTGATCCGGGGTGAGCGTCTGCATGTCCTTCAGACGCTCGGATACCTTGTTGCGCTCGCGGGCTTGACCGTTCTCATGCTGCCGGGAGTCGCGTCGCCATTGCTCTACGACTCTGTTCTGATGCTGGTCGCGGGTGTGTCGTGGGGCGTCTATTCGTTGCGCGGCCGAGGGGGCGGTGATCCGACGCGGACGACGGCAGGAAATTTCCTGCGCGCTGCGCCTTTGGCGATCGTGCTCTGTGTCGTCGCGATGCCGAATGCAGTCTGGGACACTCACGGCGTTGCGTACGCCGTGGCATCGGGTGCGCTCGCGTCGGGGCTGGGTTACGCAATCTGGTATACCGCCTTGAAAGGGCTCCGGGCCACCGAGGCGTCAGCCGCGCAGCTCGCGGTTCCGGTCATCGCGGCGCTGGGTGGCGTGGCGTTGTTGGGCGAGCCGGTACTCACGATGACGGCGGCGTCTTCGATCGCCATCCTCGGGGGCGTCGCGCTAGTCTTGCTCAACAAGCGGAGGACATAGAGCATGCCCCCGCCGCGCGGGCGGTTTAGTCCATTTGCATCTCGGTGTAGAGAATTGATTGCCGCGAAAGTGGGCGGTCGCGGCCGTCATGTTATGGAACTCATTAGACGGTCGCGTGCCCTGCTGCACTACCCACTACGCGGGTCGAGAATCATGGCCGCGCTCGCCGAAGCACTGATCAGCGCGCGCGATCCAGTTCCCGCAGGCGCAAAGCCTCCGCCAAGTGCGCTCTCGATATCCCCGCGGCGCCCGCGAGGTCGGCGACAGTTCGCGCCACCTTGAGCACGCGGTGATACGCGCGTGCAGACAAACCCATTCGCGACATCGCGGTATCGAGCAGCGTCTTGGTCGCGGCGTCCAGCACGCAGTCGCGCTCGATTTCCTTGGGCGTGAGCCGCGCGTTGGGCTTGCCGGCGCGAGTCAGTTGCCGTTCGCGTGCTGCGATCACACGCGTTCGCACAGTCGCGCTGGTTTCCATTGCGGGATCGGCCGCGGCCGTCAGGGCTTCGCGCTGCACGCGCGGCACAAACAATTGCAGGTCGATGCGATCCAGCAGCGGCCCGGAAATCTTCGAGCGATAACGACTCACCTGGTCGGGGGTGCAACGGCATTTTCCGGACACGTCGCCCAGATATCCGCAAGGACAGGGATTCATTGCGGCCACCAACTGGAAGCGCGCCGGAAAATCCGATTGACGCGCCGCGCGCGAAACGGTGATCTGGCCGGTCTCCAGCGGTTCGCGCAGCACTTCGAGCACGGAGCGTTCGAATTCCGGGAGTTCGTCGAGGAACAGCACGCCCAGATGCGCGAGCGTGATTTCTCCGGGCCTCGGAACCGAGCCGCCGCCCACCAGCGCTACGCCGGAGGCGGTGTGATGCGGCGACCGGTACGGCCGCCGGCCCCAGCGGCTAACGTCGAAGCCGCTCTGACTGACCGAGGCGATGGCCGCGACTTCGATGGCCTCGTCCTCGCTCATCGGCGGCATCAGGCCGGACAGCCGCGCCGCCAGCATGCTCTTGCCCGCACCCGGTGGACCCACCATCAGCATCGAATGCCCGCCTGCGGCCGCGATCTCCAGGGCGCGCTTGGCCAGGTGCTGTCCGCGGACTTCCGATAGATCGGGCATGGGTTCTGCCGAATCGTCGGGCGCAACGCGGACCGCAGTCGGCAGTTCGCCCGCATGCAAGGCGGCACACAGTTCGCCGAGGTGCCGCGCGGTGACCACTCGTGCGCTGGCGGCCAACGCAGCCTCGGCGCCGTTGTCCTGCGGCACCAGCAAGCGATGCCCGGCCTGCGCCGATTTGAGCGCCGCCGGCAGCGCGCCCTTCACCGGCCTGATCTCGCCCGACAGGGATAATTCGCCCAGCACTTCCAGGTCCTTCAGCGAGGCCTCGGGAATCTGACCCGAGGCTGCGAGAATTCCTAGCGCGATGGCCAGGTCAAAGCGACCGCCTTCCTTGGGCAAATCCGCCGGCGCCAGATTGCAGGTCATGCGCCGGTTGGGAAACTGGTAGCCGCAGGTTTGCAGCGCCGCCTTCACGCGATCCTTGGCCTCGCGCACCGCTGCCTCGGGCAGGCCCACGATGAAAAGTCCCGGCAGACCCGGCGCCAGGTGCACTTCCACCGTCACGAGGTCCGCGGCCAGGCCGTTCTGAGCGCGGGAAAGGACGATGGCCAGAGGCATTTAAGATCCGGGAATCGGGAATCGAGAGTGGGGAATCGTAAATCCGCACATGCCCTTGCTTCTAACGATTTCCGATTTCCGATTCCCGATTCCGAGCGCTTTCCAGCACCGCAACCCGCGTCTCCAACTCCTTCAGCCGCTTCTGCGTTCGCGCGAGAACTTCGGCCTGCACGTCGAAGCGCTCGCGCGACACCAGGTCCCAGCGTTCCAGGTTGGCGCGCAGCACAGCGCGGAAATTGTCTTCCAGCTCCGCGCGCAAGCCGCGCAAGCCCGGCGGCAGAATCGCGACGAGGCGCTCCGCCAGTTCTTCGATTCCCTTGAATTCGTTCATGGCCTAGAGGTAGCGAAACGCGATGATGGCAACGATGGTCGGCGGGGTTGCCGCAATCAGCAAGCCGAGCGGGCCGATCGTCTCCTCGTCGAAGCGCACCTTGAGAATCGAATAGCCCGCAGGATTGGGTGCGTTGGCAATTACGGTCAGGCCGCCGCCGGTCACCGCGCCGGCCACGAGCATGTACTTGAACTCGTCGCTCAAGCCTTCCACCAGCGAACCCAGATAGGTCAGCGCGGCGTTGTCGGTGATGGCGGTCAAGGCGGTGGCGCCAAAATAAACCGCGTCCGGACTCATCGATAACAACAGCGGTTGCAACCACCACTGCTGCTGCCCGCCCAGGACCACCAGCCCGGCTAGGAAGAAAGCCACGAGCAGGCCCTCGCGAAGAATCAATCTGCCCTGATGATGCCGGTAAGCAGTAGCAAAACCCATGAAGAACAACAGCAGTCCCAGGAACAGCGCGGGATGGTGCGCGAACACCACAATGCCGAAGAGGATGAGCGTATTGACCAGCACGATCGGCGCCGGAATCGCCGCGCGCCTGGACTCGTCCGGCGTCGGCACCTTGGCCAACTCGCGGCGGAACAGCAGCGTCAGGGCCGCAGCGTTGACGGTCACGGCGATGGCCGCCTTCCAGCCGAAGTTCGTCAGCATGAACAGGATGTCCCAGTTCCACTTGGCGGCCACCATCAACACTGGCGGCGCCGCGAACGGCGTGAGCACGCCGCCGATGGAAACGTTGACGAACAGCGCACCGAGCGTGGCGTACTTCAGCTTGTTGGACAGACCTTCGCAGTCCAGAAAGCGGTCGCGCAGCATCAGCGCGCCCAGCGTCATTGCCGCGGGCTCGGTGATGAAGGAGCCGAGCAAGGGCACGAGCGACAGGATGGTGACGAACATCGCAAGGCTGCGCGGCAACGGCAGCAAGCGCGCGAATCCTCGTACGATCATGGTCGCCAGTTCCAGAATCGGACGGCTGCCGGCCACGATCATGATGGCGAACACAAACAGCGGCTCGGTGAAATTGCGCGAGTCCACGTAGGCGATGGCGTCGGTCTTGCCGGCCAGGGCGAACATCGCGACGACCAGCACCATCGCCCAGAAACCGAACACCACTTCCACCTCGCCCAGCAGATGGAAGATGCCGGCATGCGCGGGGTTGCGGTGAGCCAGCCCCTCGAAGAACTTGGTGGAAAAGGTGTGTACGAGCGCAATGCCAAAAATGACGGCGGCTAGCGACTGGATCAGGGTCGGATTCATGATCGGGAGCGCGATGTGGGATCGAAAGGATTCACGGCACCTTAACAAATCGGCGCCGCTTGTCCGCAGAGGTCCGATCCGTACAATCCACGCCGCGCGGAACCGACGGCCTGGGTCGCGGTCCATCGCGCGTCCATCCTTCTTCCAACTCACAACACGATGGCGAACCCGGAAATCCTGATCGAGGCCAAGGGCCTCGTGCGACGCTTCGGCCCGAACGTGGCCGTGGCCGGCCTGAGCCTGCAACTCAGGCAGGGCGAAATTCTGGGACTGCTCGGTCCCAACGGCGCCGGCAAATCCACCACCCTGAAGATGCTCACGGGAAACCTCGCGCCGAGCGAGGGTGAGGTCTTCATCAAGGGCAAGTCCCTGAACGATGCCTCGGTGCAAGCCAAGCAGCAGCTCGGTTATCTGCCCGAGCAGCCGCCGGTGTATCCCGAGCTGACGGTGGACGAGTACCTGCGCTTTTGCGCCGGCCTTCACGGCATTGCGGCGAAGGATCGCACGGCCGCGGTCGATTCTGCGAAGCGCGATTGCGGTTTGCTGGAGGTGGGTCGCCGCGTGATCGGCAACCTGTCCAAGGGCTTTCAGCAGCGCGTCGGCCTGGCGCAGGCCATCATTCACCGGCCACCGGTGGTGGTGCTGGACGAGCCCACCGTGGGCCTGGACCCGATCCAGATTCGCGAGATCCGCACCCTGATTCGCGGACTCGGCCAGAGCCACAGCGTGATTCTTTCCAGCCACATCCTTCCCGAGATTCAAGCGGTGTGCGATCGCGTGATGATTGTCAACCGCGGCCGCCTGGTGTACGACGCGGCCATCGATGCGCATTCCGGCAAGAACAGCATCGTCGTCGGATTTGTGCGCGCACCCGCTACATCGGAACTCGCGGAAATCACCGGAGTGGCAGCGGTCGAAGTGCTCGACGAACAGCGTTTCCGTCTCACCGTCGTGGCCGACAGCGACCCGCGTGAGAACATCGCGGCGCTCGCCGTGCAGCGCGGCTGGGGCCTGCGCGAACTGCGCCTGGAAGCCAAAACGCTGGAAGAAATCTTCGTCGAACTCACGTCGAGCGACGAACTGGCCCTGAGGAACGCCGCATGAAGCACATGCTCGCCATTGCCGCGAATGAAACACGGCGCATCTTCGTGTCGCCGCTGGCCTGGGCCGTGCTCGGCGTCACGCAACTGATCTTCGGCTACATCTTTGCCGGCGCCGTGATTCAGTACACGCAAAATGCGAACTTCTCCGATCAGTCGGTGGGCGTGTCCGATTACGTCGGCAGCGGATTGTTCGGCTCCGCCACCATCGTGCTGCTGCTCGTGCTGCCGCTGATGACCATGCGGCTGTTCTCGGAGGAGCGGAAGTCGGGAACCCTGACCCTGCTGTTCTCCGCGCCCGTGACCCTGATCGAAATCGTGGTCGGAAAATTTCTCGGCGTGATGGCGTTCGTCGCCGCGATGATCGGCCTGCTCGCGCTGATGCCGGTGTCGCTGCTGCCGGCCGTGAGTCTCGATCTGGGCCGCATCGCCGCCGGCGTGCTGGGCCTGTTCCTGATGTGCATGGCCTTCGCAGCCTGTGGATTGTTCATCTCCTCGCTTACGCGCGAACCCACCATCGCCGCAGTCGGCAGCTTTGCCGCGCTGCTGCTGATCTGGCTGCTGAAGATTCCGGCAGGGTTCGATTCGCCGATCGCGCCGCTGTTCGACTACCTGTCGCTCATCAGCCACTACCAGTACCTCATCACCGGCTTGTTCAATTCCTCCGACGTCGTCTACTACCTGCTGTTCACGGCGCTGTTCCTTTGGCTGACGGTGCTGCGCCTGGACATGGAACGGAATTGATAAAACCAGGAGCCGGCTGTAAGTCGGGCTTCGGCCCGACTTTCCGGCCTTGCAGTCGGGCTGAAGCCCGACCTACAAACTGAACCGCAAGCATGAAGCAAAAAAACAAGAACCTCCTCCAGCAGCTCCTCAACGGCGCACTGATTCTCGCCGCCATCGTGATGCTCGGCTGGCTGTCGGTGCGCTACAACGTGAAGCAGGACTGGACCTTCAACCAGCGCAACACGCTTACCGAACCCAGCCGCCTGCAACTGGCGTCGATGAAGGATCCGATCCGCTTCATCGCCTTCGCCTACCCCGGCGCTCCCGAGCGGCCGTCGATCCAGTTCTACGTCGATCAGTACAAGCGCTTCAAGAAGGACGTGGAGCTGGAGTTCATCGACCCCAGCAGCCAGCCGCTTCAAGTCAAGAAGTACGACGTCTCCTTCGCCGGCGAAGTGGTGCTCGAGTACCAGGGACGGCGCGAGAGCCTGCGCGCGCTGTCGGAACAGAACATCACCGGCGCGCTGCAACGCCTGAGTTTTTCCGGCGAAAAACTCATCCTCTTTCTGGACGGCCACGGCGAGCGGTCCGTGACCGAATCGCAGGATCAGAACTCCTTTGCGAAGTTTGCCGAGGTACTCAAGGACAAGGGGCTGAGCTTCAAGCCCTGGAGCCTGATCAAGATGCAGGGCATTCCCGACAACACCGCGGTGCTGGTCATCGCCAGCCCAAGAGGCGCGCTGCTCGAAGGCGAGGTCAAGCTGATCGACGACTACGTGAAACGTGGCGGCAACCTGCTGTGGCTGGCCGACCCGGACAACCCGCCCGGTCTTGCTGCGCTGGCCGACACGCTGGCCATCACCTGGCAGAACGGTTATGTCGTGTTTCCGGAATACGAGCTGCTCGGCACCGGGCACCCCGGAATTTTCGTGGCGCTCGACTATCCGCCGAGTCCGGTCACGCGCGGGCTCGACCAGGTCACGGTCTTCCCGCTGGTGCGCTCGCTGAAGTCCAAGCCCGGGACTGCGTGGACCGCGCAACCCATCCTGACTTCGAGCGAAGGCGCATGGCTGGAAGCTCAGCCGATGAGTAGCGACACCGTCTCGCTCGATCCCATGCAAGGCGATATCCCCGGACCGCTCACCATCGGCATGGCGCTGACCCGCGACCTGCCGGACCCGGATGCGCCGCCGCCCACCAATCCTGCGGAAGGCGAGGAACCCGCGCCGGCTGCGACCAGGCAACAACGCGTGGTGCTGGTCGGCGACGCGGATTTTCTATCCGATGGCACGCTGAGTCAGCTCGGCAACCAGCACCTCGGTCTCAACATCGTGCAATGGCTGGCCAGCCGCGATTCGCAGATCAACATCGACGTGCCCAATGCGCCGGACACCCAGCTCTTCCTGCCGAACTGGGCGCTGATCCTGATCGGCGCGGGCTTCGTGATCGTGCTGCCGCTGCTGCTGATCGGCACCGGCGTGACGCGCTGGATTCTCCGGCGTCGCAGGTAAGCACTCATGAAGCGCAGCCATCTGAATCTCGTTCTGCTGGCAGCGGTTGCGGGCCTCGGCGCCGCCGTGTGGTTCGGCGAGAAGAAGGAGGAAAAGGGTCCGCCGCTGACGGCGCTCAAGCAGGACGCCATCACGCGCATCGCCGTCGAGCATCCCGGAAAGCCCGCGATCCGGCTCGAGAAGAAAGACGGCAAGTGGAACCTGACCGAGCCGGTAAAAGGTCCGACCGATCCGTTCGAGGTCAATGGCATCCTCAGCCTCGCCGAACTCGAAGTGAAGTCGAAGCTCGACAGTGGCGTGAACAAAGCGGAGCTGGAACTCGAACCGCCGAAATACAGCGTCACGCTCGACGACGTGCGCATCGACCTGGGCGGCGCCGAGCCGATCAAGTTTCGGCGCTACGTGAAATCCGGCGACATGATCGGCCTGGTGGACGATCCGCCGAGTGCTGCGCTCGACGCGGATTTCTCCGACCTTGTGGCCAAGACGCTGGTCCCGGAAAGCGCGGCGCTGACGAAGATCGAACTGCCCGGCCTGCTGCTGGAAAAGAACGCGGACGGCGCATGGACGAGTCCGCAACAGGGCGAGGCCACGCCCGCACAAGTCGCCGCGCTGGCCGAAGGCTGGAAGAACGCGCGCGCGCTGTGGAACGCGGCAGACCCGCCCGAAGGTTCAAAAGGCGACGAGGTGAAACTCACGCTGGCCGACGGCCAGGTCATAGCCCTGATCGCGCAGGCGCGCGATCCGCAACTGATTCTGGCGCGAAAGGAAATGGGCGTGCGCTACACCCTGTCCAAGCTGATGGCACAAGAGCTGTTCGAGATTCCTAATCCGCCGAAACCCGACGTGCCCGCGACTGAAGCCGTCGAACCTTGAGCGACGCTGCCGGCCCTTTCGGCTCATCTCGGAACGCTTGAAGCGGACCTACTCCGTGCGGTAGTTCGGCGCTTCCTTGGTGATGCTCACGTCGTGGACGTGGCTCTCCTTGATGCCCGCCGACGTGATCTTCACGAAGCGCGTCTTGGTGCGCAGCTCTTCGACACTGCCGCAGCCGGTATAGCCCATCGAAGCCCGCAGGCCGCCGATCATCTGGTGCACGATCGCCGCCATCGGTCCCTTGTACGGCACCCGGCCTTCGACGCCTTCGGGCACCAGCTTTTCGACTTCGCTAGTGGTGTCCTGGAAGTAACGGTCCTTGGAACCCTGCGCCTGCGACATCGCGCCCAGCGAGCCCATGCCGCGATAGGACTTGTACGAGCGGCCCTGGTACAACTCGACCTCGCCCGGCGCTTCCTCGGTGCCAGCGAGCATGGAACCCACCATCACCGCGTGCGCGCCGGCCGCGAGCGCCTTGGCGAAGTCTCCCGAATAGCGCACGCCGCCGTCGGCAACCAGCGGCACGCCGCGCGACTTGAGCGCCTCGGCCACCGCCATCACCGCGCTGATCTGCGGCACACCTACTCCGGCGACGACGCGCGTCGTGCATATCGAGCCGGGCCCGATACCGACCTTCACCGCGTCCGCACCCGCATCGGCCAAGGCAAGTGCCGCTTCGCCGGTCGCGATGTTGCCGCCGATGATCTGCAAGTCGGGGTATTGGCGCCTGATCCAGGCGACGCGGTCGATCACGCCCTTCGAGTGCCCGTGCGCGGTATCGACCACCACCACGTCCACACCCGCCTGCACGAGACCTGCGACGCGTCCTTCGGTCTCCGGCCCGGTGCCCACGGCAGCACCGACGCGCAGGCGGCCGCGATCGTCCTTGCAGGCCAGCGGATGGTCGGTTGATTTCTGGATGTCCTTCACCGTGATCATGCCGCGCAACTCGAAGCCCGCATTGACCACCAGCACCTTCTCGATGCGGTACTGGTGAAGCTTGGCAATCACCTCCTCGCGCGACGCACCTTCCTTGACCGTGACCAGGCGCTCCTTCGGCGTCATCACCACGCTCACCGGCTCGCCATAGCGCGTCTCGAAACGCAGGTCGCGCGCGGTGACGATGCCGACCAGGCTCTTGCCGTCCACCACCGGCACACCGGAAATGCGATTGGCGCGCGTGAGCTTGAGCACCTCGCCGATGGTCATGTCCGGCGGCACCACGATGGGATCGGTGATGACCCCGGACTCGTATTTCTTGACCGCGCGCACCTCTGCGGCCTGGCGTTCCGCGGTCATGTTCTTGTGCACGATGCCCATGCCGCCTTCCTGCGCGAGGGCAATGGCGAGCTTGGATTCCGTGACCGTATCCATCGCCGCGGCCAGCAGCGGGATGTTCAGCGTGATCCGCGAGGTGAGCCGCGTGGTCAGATTGACCTGACGCGGGAGAACTTCCGAATAGGCCGGCTGCAGCAGGACGTCGTCGAACGTCAGGGCCTCGGTTTGTATGCGCATGGAGGACTCCGTCAAACACTTATTATACGGATGCGCTCTTTGCTGCTCCGAAAATTTCTTGAACGACGTACCGCTCCGCACTATCTACGCCGTCTCCGAACTCGCGGAAATCCTGCGCGCACTGGTGGAAGATTCCCTGCCGCGCGTGTGGGTGGAAGGCGAAATTTCCAACTTCAGCCGTCCGGCTTCCGGCCACTGGTACTTCACGCTCAAGGACGAGCAGGCGCAGATTCGCAGCGCCATGTTCCGCAACGCCAACTATCTGGTGCGACCGCAACCGAAGAACGGGGATCGCGTGCTGGTACGCGCGTCGGTCAGCTTCTACACCGCGCGCGGCGACTTACAGTTGATCTGCCAGCACATGGAACCGGCCGGTGAAGGCGCATTGCTGCGTGCGTTCGAGGAACTCAAGCGGCGGCTGTCGGCCGAAGGCCTGTTCGATGCATCGCTCAAGCGAGCGATTCCCGCGATGCCGCGCCGGCTGGGCCTCATTACCTCGGCCACCGGAGCCGCTGCGCAGGACGTGCTCGCGGCGCTGGCTCGCCGTTTCCCGCTGGTCGAGGTCGGCTTGTGGCCGGTGCCGGTGCAAGGCGCGGCCGCAGCGCCAGCCATCGTCGAAGCCCTGAAAAAATTGCCGCGGCGCATGACTGTGGATGCGATCCTGCTCGTTCGCGGCGGCGGCTCGCTCGAAGACCTTTGGGCTTTCAACGAGGAGAGCGTGGCACGCGCGATCAGCGCCTGCCCGGTACCGGTAGTGACCGGCGTCGGCCACGAGATCGACTTCACGATTGCGGATTTCGTGTCCGACCTGCGCGCGCCTACGCCGACTGCGGCGGCGGAGCTGGCCAGCCCAGATCAGAGTGTTCTCGCCGCGCAGATCGCCGGCCTGCAAGCGGCCGCTGCGCGCGCCCTTCGGCTAGCCCTGTACGCCGGGCGAACCCGCCTGGAGCGGGTCGGGCATCGTCTACAGCAACTGCATCCGCGGCGCCCGCTGCAACAGCGCGCACAGCGACTGGACGAGCAGGAGCAACGCCTGCGCGATACGTGGCTGCGCGCTCTCCGCACGCGCCGGGACCGGCTGGCGGCAAGCCTGGCGCGGCTGGGCCCGAGGCATCCCGCCGCGCTTCTCGATTACCAGAGAACCCGATCCCATTACCTGCATGAACGGATGCAGCGTGAGATGTCGGCGTCGCTGGCCTTGCACGCGGAGCGCTGGCGCCACCAGCAAGCCTTGTTGCACAACCTGGGGCCGCAAACCGTGCTGGATCGCGGCTATGCGATCGCGCGTACCGAAACCGGCGCGGTGATCCGCGACGCGCAGGCCGTCAAGCCGGGTCGCGATATCGAACTGGTGCTGGCGCGCGGACGCCTGCGAGTACGCCGACCGTAGGAAGGGCGTAGCCCCAACCGAGTTCCGCGCAACGCGAGCGTGGTCCGATCGGCAGGGCACGATCTCAAGATACCGCCGGCGCCGCGACGTAAAATCCGCAAATGATCGACCTGCCCTCCAACTGGATTCTCACCGGCACCGCCCTGGTCGGTTTCGGGATCGCGCTGTCCTGGCTGGTGGAATTTCTCACCCGCACGCTCGACGAAGGACGCTACGGCTGGCAATCGTCCCTGCGCCGACGCCTGGGCGTGGCGCCCGACAAGCGTATCGCCGAACTGCGCTGGGTCACGCTCGCCTTGCAACTCATCCTGTGGCCGCTGCTGGGCTTCGTGCTGTTGCAGGTCTGGGGCCTGGAAGACTTGTCCCTCGCCTTCGTCGACAGGCTGCTCGGTACCGGCTTCGCCGTGGGGACCGCCACCATCGTGCCGGGCAAGGTGATCCTGGGACTGCTGGCCTTTCTCCTGCTGGTGACGTTCACGCGCTGGTTCAAACGCAAGCTCGAACGCGACTGGCTGCCGCTGACGCGCATGGAGCCGAGCGTGCGCATGTCGGTGGCCACCCTCTACGGCTACATCACCTTCATCATCGCGATGCTGATCGGGTTGTCGGCGGCGGGTCTGGATCTTTCCAAGATCGCGATCGTGGCGGGCGCGCTGTCGGTCGGCATCGGCTTCGGCTTGCAGAACATCGTCAACAATTTCGTCTCCGGACTGATCCTGCTGTTCGAGCGGCCGGTGCGGCTGGGCGATTACATCAAGGTGGGCACGACCGAAGGTTTCGTGCGCCAGATTCGCATCCGCTCTACCGAACTGGAGAACGGCGAGCACGTGAGCATCATCGTGCCTAACTCGACCTTGCTCAGCGCCGAGGTGCAGAACTGGAACTACCGCAACACCATCGGGCAAGCGGCGGTCGCCGTGAGCGTGGCCTACGGAAGCGACCCCGAACAGGTGCGAGAGCTGTTGCTGGAAGTGGCGAAGGAGCATCCGCTGGTGATCCCGGACGGCGAGCGCATGGACGTGCCGGGTCCGTTCGTGACGTTCACCGCGCTGGCCGAATCCAGCCTGAACTTCGAGCTGCGCGCCAACGTCAGGGACATCAACGCCAAGGGCGGCGTCGCCAGCGATCTGCGGTTTGCCATCTATCGAAGCTTTCGCGAGCACGGCATCGAGGTGCCTGTTCCCCAGCGCGACGTGTGGCTGCGCAACGCGCAGGACATGTGCCGCGCGCCGGCAGAAGCGGAGCCGGCTACCCGGAGCGATCCGATCGCTTGAGCGCGGCACGGACCTTGCCGGTTCGAAACAATCGAAGACTCCTCACCCATCCGCTCATGACTGCGCACGCCTCGTCCCGGCACGGCCGTATCGTCGATTCCAGCTTCCGGCCGCATCCGCTGATGCAGGGCGCGCACGCGCAGACCATCGCGCCCGCGCTGTTACGCCCACGGCCCGGCCTTCCACTGCGCCATGAACGGCTGGAACTGCCGGACGGCGATTTCGTCGATCTGGGCTGGGCGGGCAAGCCGGGCAAGGACAGCCCCATTGCGATTCTCATTCACGGCCTGGGCGGAGGTTTCGAATCCAAGTACGTGCTCGGACTCGGCTGGCGCCTCGTCGCTGCCGGCTGGCGTGTGTGCGCCTTGCAACAGCGCGGCGCGGGCCTGGAACCCAACCGCCTGGCGCACGCCTACAACCACGGCGACACCGCGCCGCTGCGTCACCTCTGGCGTCATCTGCGCGAGCGCGAGCCGCAGGCTTATATCGCGACGGTCGGCTGGTCGCTGGGCGGCAACGTATTGCTCAAGGCGCTGGGCGAGGAAGGCCGCCACGCGCCGGTCGATAGCGCCTGCGCGGTCAGCGTTCCGTTTCGCCTGCACGAATGCGCAGAACATCTGCGCCGCGGCTTTGCGCGCGTATATCAGGGACGACTGCTGGGCGTTTGCAAGAACGTGGTGCAACGCAAGCACGCGCAGTTGCCGCTCATGGCGCCGATCGATCTCGACAAGGCGCTCGCCGCGCGCGACTTCTTCGAGTTCGACAACGCATTCACCGCGCCTGCGAACGGCTACACCGACGCCGCGGACTACTACGCGCGTGCCGCCTGTGGTCAGTACCTGTCACAGATTCGCCGTCCGACCCTGATCCTGCACGCGATCGATGATCCTTTCATGCTGCCCGCGATCGTTCCGGCTGCGAACACGCTGGCTCCGGACGTAACCTTGGAACTGTCCGCTCAGGGCGGCCACGTCGGCTTCGTTTCGGCCGGACCGCTGGGCCTGCCCCACGCGTGGTCGGAGTCTCACCTGTGTCGGCATCTGGTGGCCGCACACGCAACGGATCGCGGCAGCAACGAAGTGGAAATTGCAGCGCAATCGGCGTGAGTGACGGACGTAAGAGGTGTGCCTGACCACGCCGGTCCATGGGTGACGGGCCGTGCCCGTCACCGTCGATTTGTTCTCAGCCCGTTCGTTTCGAAAGCTTGCAGTTCCAGTCTCGAAAAACGACGCCGCAGAACCGCGCTGAAGCGGCACTCGCCGTGCGCGCCCACGGCGAGCAGCACGCTCACCAGAATCACCAGCGCATGCGCACCGAGCAGCACGCTCAACAAGGTCAGAACCAGGCTGCTGGCGCGCAGCCAGGCCGTCACCGCACGCGAATCCTCGAAGCCTTCCGCGTACCAGCGCACCAGCCGGATGTCCTCGCTGGAAATAGGCTTGATGCCCTGGCAGCGGCGCGCCAGTTCGCGCAGCGCCCAGGCATCCACCAGTTCCGCCATCAGGACCGCCGCCAGGGCGCCTGCCATCATCCAGTCGATCATGTCGTTCCCCTTCCACGTTCGGAGCCGGTTGCGGGTGCGGGCCGGCGTTGCGTGGCTTACGTGATACGCGCTTGTTCGGGGCCGACACCCCGCGACCCGGTTCAGCGGACGGGTTTCGCCGCCGTGGTGACAGGCGGCGCCGGGCGAGTCCCCGAGCGGTGAGAGGGACGCCTGAAATCGGGAGCGAAATTCGTTGGCACGCGCAGCAGGCACAGAACTTGGAGTCATCCCGCCAAGACCTGTACCTCTTTGCCGAAAACCGCTTTCGTGAACATCACCGCAAGAACGCTTTGGATTGCCATTTACCGCATCTTCGAAAGACGCTCCGTCGCTGTCGGCGGCACCCTGGGACTGCGCGATCTGATGATTGCCTGGGCGGATTCGGGGCTGCGCGAAACCGATCTGGCCCAAGGGCTCGAATCGCTGGTTCACGCCGGATTCCTGCGGCTGGAGACGAATTTCCAGGGACCGCAGGCGCGCCTGCTCGATGACCGGTTCGGCGTGCTGCGACCGGCCATGAACGACTACCAGGTCGTGGACTGGCTGGACCGTCTGCGGCAGGCACGTCGGCGCGTCCCCGGTCAGCGCGACTCCGCCGCGCACGGACGCCGCGCCGAAGACCGGGTTTGTGTCGCGCAGCTCGCCTGAGCGATCCCATGTAGGTCGGGCTTCAGCCCGACATCCGGGCGGGCATGGGGGGCTGAAGCCCGACCTACAGGAGTCTCAGGTTTTCGCAAACCGCTCCGGCAGGAGTCCCCTCAGCTCCGCCTCGCTGAGATCGCGCCATTTTCCCGGCTTTAGCCCGCCCAGGTGGACATTGACGATGCGCACTCTTTGCAGCCGTCTCACCTGATACCCGAATACCTCGCACATGCGCCGGATCTGGCGGTTGAAGCCCTGCGTGAGCACGATCCGGAACGTGCGCGGCCCGACCGCATGCATGCCACAGCGACGGGTCGTCACGTTCAGCTCCTCCAGCCGCACGCCGCTCGCCATGCCGGTCAGAAATACGTCGTCGAACGGGCGATCCAAGGTGACCAAATACTCCTTCTCGTGCGCGTTCTCCTCGCGCAGGATTTCGTTGACGATGTCGCCCTGGTTCGTCAGCAGGATCAGCCCCTCCGAATCCTTGTCCAGCCGGCCGATCGGAAAGATGCGCTCCGCGTGACCGACGAAATCCACGATGTTGCCGGCGACATGTCGTTCCGTGGTACAGGTGATGCCCACCGGCTTGTTCAATGCGATGTACACCGGCCTGCGCTTGGCGCCGATGGCGCGGCCATCCACGCGCACCTCATCGAGCTCGCCGACCTGCGTGCCGAGTTCGGCGCGCTTGCCGTTGACGCTCACCCTGCCCGCCTCGATCCACTGGTCCGCCTCGCGACGCGAACACACGCCGGTCTCGCTGATGAATTTGTTGAGTCGCATGTCGCGCCAGTCAGGCAGCCCGGTGCGGGCCACGTACAATAGTGTTGCGCGCCCGTAGCTCAGCTGGATAGAGCATTAGGCTTCGAACCTAAGGGTCGGGAGTTCGAATCTCTCCGGGCGCACCACGTCTCTCCAATCTTTCACCGGAGATTCTCACTCCCGACGGTCGGGAGAAGTTCGCTACGCTCACGCCAACGCGCTGCGCGCTTTTGGTCGAATCTCTCCGGGCGCACCACTCACGCAGAGCAACTCCTCGCCATGATCGATTCCGTCGTCCCGCTGCTGGCTGCGGACGAACCCCCAGCCTGGCAGGTCGAGCGCGCCGAAGGCCGCTCACCCTTCT
Source organism: Panacagrimonas sp. (assembly GCA_052389915.1). GTDB lineage: Bacteria > Pseudomonadota > Gammaproteobacteria > Nevskiales > Nevskiaceae > Panacagrimonas. Next base: position 37,258 of record JBQTHL010000072.1, on the reverse strand, counting down.
TTTTGATCTGCGACCACGCCAGCAACCGAATTCCGCACAGCATGGGTTCGCTCGGCTTGCCGGCCGAGGAGCTGCAACGGCACATCGGCTGGGACATCGGCGCGGCCTGTGTCGCGCTGAAGCTGTCCGAAGCGCTCGATGCCACCCTGATCCTTCAGCGCTATTCGCGTCTGGTGATCGATTGCAATCGCCCTCTGCACAGCGTGGATTCCATCGCCCGCATCAGCGAGCGCACTGCTATTCCCGGCAACCGTGCTTTGGATGCTGAAGACATAGCGCGGCGTCAGCACGAAATCTTCGCGCCGTACCATGCGTGCATCACCGAAGCGCTCGATGCGCGTCGAGCGAGTGGCCAGCCGAGCCTGCTGATCGCGCTGCACAGCTTCACACCGGTCTATCTGGGCATCGCGCGACCCTGGCACGTCGGCGTGCTCTACAACCGCGATGCGCGCATGGCGCATGCGCTGCGCGATGCCTTGCGCGGCGACGCCGGGCTGGTGGTCGGCGACAACCAGCCCTACGACGTCAGCGACGAGACCGACTACTCCATTCCGGAGCACGGCGAGCGCCGCGGACTGCCGCATGTCGAACTCGAAATCCGGCAGGACCTGATTGCCGACGATGCCGGGCAAAGCCAATGGGCACAACGACTGGCGCGCTTACTGCGTCCTCTGGCGGAACCGCTGAAATAGCGGCGGCGTCGGCGCTTCCGGACCTGCGCTTTGCAAACCACCAGAACAAATTCCATGCAAATTCGCCTCGGCTACGAAATCGTCTACCAGTGTCCGCAGCCGACACCGATGATTCTGAATCTTCACGTCCACTACACGCGCGCCTCGGACCTGGTGCAGCCGGACCATCTGCGCATCGAGCCCGCCGTTCCCGTCGCCATGTATCGCGACGGTTTCGGCAACTGGTGCAGCCGCATCGTCGCGCCTGCGGGGCGCATCCGCCTGACCGCCGATGCCCTGGTAAACGACAGCGGCATTCCCGAACCCGCGACGTATCACGCCGAGCAGCATCCCGTGCAGTCCCTGCCCGAGGAAACCCTGGTGTATCTGCTGGGCAGCCGCTACTGCGAAACCGATCAGCTCAGCGGCGTCGCCTGGAAACTGTTCGGCCACACGCCCCTGGGCTGGCCGCGAGTCCAGGCCGTCTGTGACTGGGTCAACCGGCACATCCAGTTCGGCTACCAGTGGGCCCGCCCGACCAAGACCGCCTGGGAGACCTTCAACGAAGCCCAGGGCGTGTGCCGCGATTACGCTCACCTCGCCATCACCTTCTGCCGCTGCCTCAACATCCCGGCGCGCTATTGCACGGCGTATCTCGGCGACATCGGCGTTCCCAAGGTGGATGCCCCGATGGATTTCGCCGGATCGATGGAAGTGTTTCTCGGCAACGCCTGGCACTCTTTCGATCCGCGCAACAACCAGCGGCGCATCGGCCGGGTTCTCATCGCCCGCGGCCGTGACGCCGCCGACGTGGCCATCACCACCACCTACGGACCGCATGTGCTCGAAAGCTTCAAGGTGTGGACCGACGAGGTGGTGCCGCAGCTGTAGAGCAATCGGGCGGGCAACGCGGCTCCATGCGTTGCCCGCCACGCGCACGTCACCTATGTCGATATGGAGCTACCAGCCGCGTGGGCAAACGAGAAAGCGTTTGCCCACCCTTGTGTTCCTGGATCAAGAAACAAAAACCAATGTCGCCACGATCAGCGCCGCAATAAGTGCCACGGGTATCCACGCCATGTATGGGCCAATGAACCCAAACATCTTTAGTTTCTCTGATGGAAACTCGTCGCTACACCGCGGACAGACGGCCATATAAAAGTCTATATACCTGACTATGGCTCGCTCTCCTCGCCAAGTGGGCAATGAGTAATGCGGTGAGGCAGTTTTCTTATGTTCTCGAACCGGGAACTCCAAACCGCATTGGGGGCAAGTGTCGATTGCGCTTTTCATCAGTCGTCAAACTTGACTAAGCCTTCCCCGCCAACTGCGCCACGATTCCCGGATTCTCCAGGGTGGAGATGTCCTGCGTGATCTCCTCGCCCTTGGCGATGGAGCGCAGCAGTCGCCGCATGATTTTGCCGCTGCGGGTCTTGGGAAGATTGTCGGCGAAACGGATGTCGTCGGGCTTCGCCAGTGCGCCGATTTCCTTCGCTACGTGATTACGCAACTCCTTGGCCAGCGCTTCGGCCTCGGCACCCTGCGGTCGCGGGCCCTTGCAGGTGACGAAGGCGAACACGCTCTCGCCCTTCACTTCGTGCGGACGGCCGACCACGGCGGCTTCGGCCACTCTCGGGTGTGAGACCAGCGCGCTTTCCACTTCCATCGTGCCCAGGCGATGGCCCGAGACGTTCAGCACGTCGTCGATGCGGCCCATGATCCAGTAGTAGCCGTCCTTGTCGCGGTGCGTGGAGTCGCCGGCCACGTAGTACTTGTTGTTGAACTGCGCCCAGTAGGTCTTGATGTATCGCTCGTTGTCGTTCCAGATGGTGCGCAGCATCGAGGGCCAGGGCCTAGTGATGACCAGGTACCCGCCGGCCTCGGCACCCGTCACCAGCTCACCGGCTTCGTCGACCACGTCGGCAAAGATTCCGGGCAGCGTCTGCGTGCAGGAGCCGGGCTTGGTCGGGGTGGCGCCAGGGATCGGGCTCATCATGATGCTGCCGGTTTCGGTCTGCCACCAGGTGTCCACGATCGGCAGCTTTTCCTTACCGATGACCCGGTGGTACCACATCCAGGCTTCCGGATTGATCGGCTCGCCAACGCTGCCGAGCAGGCGCAGCTTCGACAGGTCGTATTGATTCGGCCATTCCTCGCCGAGCCGCATCAGCGCGCGGATGGCGGTGGGTGCGGTGTAAAAAATGGTGACGCCGTGGTCCTGCGCGATCTTCCAGAAACGGCCGGCGTCAGGAATGGTGGGCGCGCCTTCGAACATCAGGATGGTGGCGCCGTTGCTTAGCGGGCCGTAGCAGACGTAGCTGTGGCCGGTGATCCAGCCGACGTCGGCGGTGCACCAGAAGACGTCAGAGTCCTGGATGTCGAACACCCACTGACAGCTCATATGCGCACCGAGCAGGTACCCACCGGTGGAATGCTGGATGCCCTTGGGCTTGCCGGTGGAACCCGAGGTATAGAGCAGGAACAGCGGGTGCTCGGCCTCCACCCACTCCGGATCACAGTGGTCGGATTGCTTCGCGGTCAGGTCGCTCCACCAAATGTCACGCCCGCTCTGATGGCCGACCTCGTGGCCACTGCGTTTGTAGACGATGACCTTCTCGATGGTCTTGCAGCCGACGGACAGCGCCTCGTCCACTGCCTTCTTCAGCTCGATGGTGTTGCCGCCGCGCGTCGCACCATCCGCCGTGATGACGAGCTTGGCACCGGCATCCTCGATGCGGTCGCGCAGTGAAGTCGAAGAGAAGCCGCCGAACACGATGGAGTGAATCGCACCGATGCGCGCGCAGGCCTGCATCGCGATCACGGCCTCGGGCGCGTGCGGCAAGTACAGCACCACGCGATCGCCCTTCGCGACGCCCAGCGACTTCAAACCGTTGGCGAGCTTGCAGACTTCGGCGTGGAGCTGCCGATACGTCCAGTTGCGCGTATCGCCTTTCTCGCCCTCGAAGCGGATCGCGATCTTGTCGGCCTTGGTGGCGAGGTGCCGGTCCAGGCAGTTGGCCGAAGCATTGGTCTTGCCGTCATGGAACCAGCGGTAGTTCGGCGCCTGGCTGTCGTCGAGCACGGTGCGGAACGGCGTCTGCCAGGCGATCTGCTTGCGCGCGAGTTCACCCCAGAAACCGATGAAATCCTTTTCCGCTTCGGCCTTGAGCGCGGAGAGCCGCTCCACGTCGAGGCGTGCTTTCGCGGAGAATTCCGCCGACGGCGGGAACAGGCGCTTCTCTTCGAGCACGGACTGGATGTTGCTCATGGACTCTCCTCGTTTGAATTCCTGCAAGACGCGAAATATAGGCGACCGCCTTCGAAAAAGGCGCAGTTGGGTGCGCGCGCTGTGCACGGGGCGTGCCGGGCTGCGTGTCACGGCCATGGCCCGCTCCTGCAGGACGCGCCGTTGCCGATCTGGTGCGGCAGGCGCACCAAGCTGTACCGGATTTGAGGCGTTCGACGATAGACGCATACCGACGAACGGTGGGTGCTGGCAACAAAAAATTTCGGGAAATTCCCGGGATTCGGAATAGCATCCACTCAAATGAATAACGAATAATGCACGCCGTGTTCGTACCCGGGGATGAGACCTTGAACACCGATTCGCCTTCCGCGCCGTCGTCGCCGAATACCGCCTTCGTGGGTGGTTCCGCGGTGCGGATTCGGGCGGCAAAGCGCGCACGAAGGGCCGTGCTGGGGTACTCGCTCCTTGCGCTGATGCTCGCGACGCGAGCGGCCGCGCAATCTCCTGAGCCCACGGAGACGGCGCCCGTGGAAGCAGCGCCCACGGAGTCCGCACCCGCGGTCACTGAACATTCCATGGAGAACTCTGCGGAAGACGCGCGGAACCGCGTGGCGCAGGCGCGCAGCCTCCTGCTGTCCGGCAACCGGCCTTCAGCAGGCGAGGCTTACGTGCTGTTGGCGCCGCTGGAATTCGGGAAATCCGGCGACCCCGATTTCAACTATCTGCTGGGACTCGCAGCGCTCGAAGCCGGCAAACCGAACGATGCGGTATTCGCGCTGTTACGTGCGGTCGCAGCGGAACCGGGCTTCGCGGGTGCGCGCATCGAGTTGGCGCGCGCCTATTTCGAGGCCGGCGACAACGAGGACGCGCGACGCGAATTCAATGTCGCGGCCGGGCAGCAACCGCCCCCTGCGGCAGCGGCCGTGATCCGCCGCTATCTCGACGCCATCGACCGCAAGGCGCAGCGCTACCGGTCCGGTTGGCAGGGCGTCGCCGAGTTCAGCGGCGGGTACGACAGCAACGCCAACGGCGGTACCGCGGACTCGGTTTTTCTCGGCTTCGATCTCAACGAGGCGAGCGTCGAAACGGAATCGAGTTTCGTGGGCCTGGAAGGGCAAGTGGCGTACTCCTCGCCGCTGACGCCGGTGCTCGGCTGGCGAGCCGCGCTTGACGCGCGGCACCGCGAGTATCCGGACGCGAGCTTCGTCACCCAGACCAGCGGCAGGCTGCGCTCGGGGCTGGCCTGGGCGGGCTCCGACTGGCAGATCGCATCCGACCTTTCCGCCGAAGCCCTCATGCTCGACGGCGAGGACAACCGGCAAGTGATCGCGCTCGATCTCTACGGCCACAAGCAGTTGTCCGCGACCACCGCGGGCATCGCCAACCTGCGCGCAGCGCAGGTGCGCTACGACGAGCAACTGGAGGTGCAGGACGTCGATCAATGGGTCGGCGGACTAACCCTGCAATGGCGGCCGCTGGCCGCGCGCCGCTGGCAGTTCCAGTTCGGTCCCCTGGGCGGACGCGAGGACGCAAACGACCCGGCGTCTCCCTTCGGCCGCAATCTGATCGGCGCGCGCGCGGAGGTTTCCGCAGTGTCGCGCGGCTGGATCTGGCGCACTTCGCTCGGCAGCCTGAACTCGGATTACGACGGGCTGTTTTTCGGCGAAGAGCGCAGCGATAGCCAGCTCACGCTGCAATTCCAGGTGGAGATCCCCGGCGTGTTCCGTAACTGGATCCTGCGGCCCTCGTTGACTTACGTCGACAACCAGTCCGATATCGCGCTCTACGACTACGCGCGGGTCGAGGCGGGTCTACATCTTCAGCGCCGCTGGTAGCCGATCATGAACGCCATGAAACGCATCCTTGCAAGCCTTTCCGGTCTCCTGCTGTTCTGCCTGTGCAGCGGCGCGGCCTGGGGAGCGGGAACCGTGGTTTTCGTCTCCGGAACGGCGAACGCTCAGCGCGGGACCACTGCGGTGCCTCTGGCGCCGGGCGTAGCGGTGCTGGCGGGCGACGTGGTGATGACCGACGCCGGCAGTTTCCTGCAGATGCGCATGGACGATGGCGCGCTGATCGCGCTCAAGGCCTCCAGTCAGTTGAGCATCGACACCTACACCGCGCCGCCGCCGAGCACCACGCAGCGCGGAGGGCGAGCAGTCATGAAGCTGCTCAAGGGCGGACTGCGGACGCTCACCGGCGCCATCGGCAGTCTCGACCGGCAAGAATTCGAACTGAATACGCCGGTGGCATCCATCGGCATCCGCGGCACGGATTTCAGTCTTCTGTACTGCGACGGGGACTGCGTGCAGGCGCCGGACGGCCTGCACGCGCGGGTCAGCCGCGGCGCGATTCTCATCACCAACAGTGCCGGCGACAAGCTGCTGCTCAGTGAGAACGGATATGCCTGGGTCAAGGACGGCAGCACGCCGCCGGAGCGCCGCCTGGAAGCGCCGCAGGAGATGAGCCTGGAACTGCCGCCACCGGGCACGACCGATACCTCCTCACGCCAGCCGCTGCTGCTGGCGCCCGACGACGAGGCCGATTCCCGGCTGCTTCTGGTGCAGGCGCCGCTCGGCGTCGAACACGACGTGCTCGAACCGCTCGAGCGCCGACGGCCGGCGGGCGCCAACCTGGCGTTCGCGCACACGCCGGGCGTGGACAGCGGTGTCGGCACGCGCCTCGGCGACGCATCGGATGCGATCATCGGCCGCGACGGCAGCCTCAACGGATTCAATGGCGTGGACGGCCGTTACGACATCGGCACTGCGCGGCAACTGGAGGTCGGTTTCGATCCTGCCACCGGTATTCGCTGGGGCCGCTGGTCCGGTGGCGAGGCGGTGGTGGGCGGCGTCGCCACCCGCCTGGAAGATCGCAGCCTGGCCTGGATCTACGAGCAGCCGTTCGATGGCACGCCCAATCTGCCACGCACCGGCAGCGCGGAGTTCACCCTGTCCGGCAACACCAGCCCCACCGACACGGCGGGCAACATCGGCTTTCTCGGCTCGGCCAGCTTGTCGGCGAATTTCTCCGATCAGACCGTTTCCAGTTCCCTGAGCCTGGGCATCGACAACACCATCTGGAGGGCCACCGGTACGGGGAATCTGTCGCCGGACAGCGGCCTGTTCGGCGGCAGCTACGACGTCACCGTCCAGGGTTCCGAGGGCGGCAGCGGGCAGTTCAACGGCTTCATCACGCCCGATGCGAGCGGCGCCGGGCTGGGCTACTCGCTGAGCAATGGCGACAGCACGGTCTCCGGCAGCGCGGCATTTCGCGCCAAGGGGAACGCACAATGAACACGACCACCTGTATGCGACGGTTTGGCCTGGTCGTGCTTGCGCTCGCGCTGGCTGCCTGCGGCGGCGGAAGCGGTGGAAGTAGCAGTGGCGGCGGAACTGCGCCGCAGCCCGTGCAGTCGGTGCGCGGCGCCGTCGTCAAGGGCCCGGTGCAGAGCGCGCAGGTGCAGTTGTTCGCACTGGACGACGGCGGCTTCGCCACAGGCCCGGCCTTGCAAACGCTGACCACGGACGCCTCCGGCCGCTTCGAATTCTCCCGCCCCGCGGATGGACCGGCCCTGCTCGCCGTCACCCGCGGCGGCAGCTTCGTCGACGAAGCCGACCCGCAGACCGATCCGGAGCGCAAGCGCCGCGTGAGCCTCAGCGGCGAACAGGGTTTCGAGAGCGTGCTGCCGGCCGGTGCCACCACGCTGGTGGTGACGCCGTATACCGAAGCGCTGCTGCTGCTCGCGCGCCGCGCCGCCAACGGTGCCAACTTCCTCACGTTCTTCGACGCCGTTCGCGTACGCGCGGTCGAGGCGTTCGGCTTCGACCCGTTTGTCGTGATTCCAGAAGCGCCGCTGGCACCCAACCCGGCGGCGCCGCTCGCGGCGCGCCAGTACGCGGTACTGCTCGGAGGCGCGGCGCTGGCCATGCAAACCCAGGCTTCTGCGCTGGGAATCTTCCCGACGTTTCCCACCATCCACGCCTTCATCGAAGACTTCTCCGACGGCCGTGTCGACGGCCGGCTCGACGGCGCGCAGGTTCCCGTGCTCGGCAATCCCCAGCCCCTACCCTCCGGCGTGATCCTGGCCGATGCCGTGGTGCGGTTCCGCAACAACAACTTCGCCGCCTACAACGGGCTCGATGCCACCAGCATCGACGAGGATCGGCTTTCCGCCGACCTCGATCTGGACAACCAGCCACCACTGGCGCGCGATGATCTGTTCAGCACCGCCGAGGACATCGCACTTGTCGTCGCCGCGCCCGGCGTACTCGGCAACGACATCGACAGCGAGGACGAGTCACTGATCGCCGAACTCGTTGCCGCGCCCGCAAACGGCACGGTTGCGCTCGACGCCAACGGTGGTTTCACCTACACGCCCAACCGGGACTTCAACGGCACCGACTCCTTCACTTACCGCGCCAGCGACGGCGTCGAGAACTCCGACCCTGCCACCGTCACGATCACCGTGGGGCGGCGAAACGACCCGCCACGCGCAGTCGGCAACCGCTACTCGACCCGAGAAGACACGCCGCTCGGCGTCGGCGCACCCGGCGTGCTCGGCAACGACTCCGACCCGGACGGACAAACCCTCAGTGCCCTGCTCGTATCGCCGCCGGCCAATGGCACTTTGACGCTGAGGCGCAACGGCGGCTTCACCTATACGCCCAACCCTGGTTTCAGCGGGGTCGATTCGTTCACCTACCAGGCCTCGGATGGAAGGGCGCAGTCCGGTGTGGTCACGGTGCGCTTGACCGTGAATGCCGCGACCGACCCGCCGCTGGCGGCCGACGACAGCTTCTCAACCGACGAAGACATGCTGCTCACTGTCGGGGTACCCGGAGTACTCGGCAACGACTCCGACCCGGACAGCACGGCGCTCACAGCCGCGCTCGTCTCGGGTCCTGCCAACGGCACCCTGAACCTGAATCCCGATGGCAGCTTCACGTACGCGCCGGACGCCAATTTCAGCGGATCCGATTCGTTCACTTACCGGGCCTCGGACGGGGCAGCGCAGTCCGCCGTGGCGACAGTGAGTCTGACCGTGAATGCGGCGAACGATGTGCCGCTGGCGGCCGACGACGCCTTTTCGACCGCTGAGGAAACGGCGCTCGAAGTTGCCGCGCCCGGCGTGCTGGCCAACGACGCCGATCCCGATGGCCCGGCACTCGGCGCGATCCTGGTTACCGGACCCGCGAACGGCACGCTGAGCCTGAACTCCAACGGCGGCTTCACGTACACGCCGAACGCCAATTTCAGCGGGACCGACACGTTCACCTACCAGGCCTCGGACGGGACGGCGCAATCCGGCGTAACGACGGTGAGCCTGAACGTGGGCGCCGTCAACGACGCACCGCAAGCGGTCGCCGACAACTTCTCGACCGGCGAAGACACGCCGCTCGACATCCCCGCGCCCGGTGTACTCGGCAACGACATCGACCTGGACGCCACTGTGCTCACCGCCATTCTGGTCGCCGGTCCTGCCAACGGCGCGCTCAGCCTCAACCCCAACGGCGGTTTCAGGTACGTTCCCAACCCGGGCTTCAACGGGGTCGATAGCTTCACTTACCGCGCCGCGGACGGTGCGGCGCAATCGGATCCGGCGACGGTCAGCTTGGCGGTCGGCGCCGTGAACGATGCGCCGGTGGCGGTCAACGACGGTTTCTCGACCAACGAAGACACGCCGCTCAACGTCCCTGCGTCCGGCGTGCTCGGCAACGATTCCGACCCCGACAACACGGTGCTCACCGCCGTTCTGGTGACCGGCCCGGCCAACGGCATCCTGAGCCTGAACCCCAACGGCGGCTTCACCTACACGCCCAACGCCAATTTCAGCGGCAGCGATTCATTCACCTACGGTGCGTCCGACGGCACCGCGCAATCCAATCCTGCAATGGTCGGCCTGACCGTGAACGCCGTGAACGATGCGCCGCAGGCGGTCAACGACGCCTTCTCGACCGCCGAGGAAACGGTGCTCGATGTCCCCTTACCCGGCGTACTGGCCAACGACTCGGACGCGGACGGCAGCGCTCTCACCGCGATCCTGGTGGCCGGACCTTCCAGCGGCACCCTGAGCCTCAACCCCAACGGCAGCTTCAGGTACACGCCCAACGCCAACTTCAGCGGGACCGATTCGTTCACCTACCGTGCCTCGGACGGTACGGCGCAATCGAATCCGGCCACAGTCAGCCTGACCGTAGGTCCGGTTAACGATCCGCCGGTGGCGACTGGTAACACCTTCTCCACCAGCGAAGACACGGCACTCAACATTGCTGCGCCCGGCGTGCTCGGCAACGATTCCGACCCGGATGGCACGGCACTCACGGCCATTCTGGTCGCCGGTCCTGCCAATGGCACGCTCATCCTCAACCCCAACGGCAGCTTCGTCTACACGCCCAGCACCAATTTCAGCGGCAGCAACTCGTTCACCTACCAGGCTTCGGACGGTACGGCGCAATCGAACGTGGTAACGGTGAACATCACCGTCACGCCGGTGAACGACGCGCCTGTGGCAGGCCCAAACAGTTTTTCGACCAACGAAGACACGGCACTCAACATCGCCGCGCCCGGTGTACTGGCCGGCGACTCCGACCCGGACGGCAACCCGCTCACTGCCGTCCTGGTTGCCGGTCCGGCCAGCGGCACGCTGAACCTGTCGCCCAACGGCAGCTTCAGCTACACGCCGGCCGCGAATTTCAGCGGCAGCGTGTCGTTCACCTACCGCGCCTCCGACGGCACCGCGCAATCGAACCTGGCCACGGTGAATCTGACCGTCAACGCCGTGAACGATCCGCCGGTGGCAGTCAACAATAGTTTCTCGACCAACGAAGACACGGTGCTCAACATCGCCGCGCCCGGTGTACTGGCCGGCGACTCCGACCCGGACGGCAATCCGCTCACTGCCGTCCTGGTTGCCGGTCCGGCCAGCGGCACGCTGAACCTGCTCGCCAACGGCGGCTTCAGCTACACGCCCGTCGAGAACTTCAACGGCAGCGTTTCGTTCACCTACCGCGCTTCGGACGGCACCGCGCAATCGAACGTAGCCACGGTGACCCTCACCGTCAATGCTGCAAACGACCCGCCGGTGGCGCTCAGCAACAGCTTCTCCACCAACGAAGACACGGTGCTCAATGTTGTCGCGCCCGGCTTGCTCGGTAACGACACCGATGCGGAAGACAATCCGCTCACCGCCGTCCTGATCGCCGCGCCCGCCCACGGTGTCTTGAACCTGAACCCGAATGGCAGTTTCACGTATACGCCGAACGCCAATTTCAGCGGCATGGACCCCTTCATCTATCGGGCTTCGGACGGTACGGCGCAATCGGCTAACACCGTCGTCGTTTTGACGGTGAACCCCGTGAACGACCCGCCGGTGGCCAACTCCAACAGCTTCTCGACCGACGAAGACACGCCGCTCACAGTCGCCGCACCCGGCGTGCTCGGCAACGACTCCGACACGGAGGGTAGTGCGCTCACAGCAGTGCTTGTCTCAGGTCCCAGCCAAGGCGGGGTGGTGCTGAACTCCAACGGCAGCTTCACCTACACGCCCAATCCCAATTTCAACGGCAGCACTTCGTTCACCTACCGCGCCCTGGACGGCACGGGAGGACAATCGAACATAGCCACCGTCACCCTGACCGTGAACTCGGTGAACGACGCACCCGTCGCGGTCAATGACAGCTACTCGACCGACGAGGGCGTCACGCTCAACGTCGCTGCACCCGGTGTGCTGCAAAACGATACCGACCCGGATAACTCGATCACCACCCAGTTTGTCCCGGGCTTCGGTCCCACCAAAGGGATGCTGACGTTCAACTCCACCGGCGACTTCCAGTACGTGCCGTTCGGGGGTTCGGTCGGCACCGATTCGTTCAGGTACCGGGCCACCGATGGCTCGCTGTTTTCGGCTGACGCCACGGTGACCATCACGCTGAATGCGGTCAACGATCCGCCGGTCGCGGTGGCCAACAACTTCAGCACGTTCACAGGCGTCTCCCTGGTGGTGCCCGCGCCGGGCCTGCTGGCCAACGATACCGATCCCGACGGCGACCCTCTCGCCGCCCTGCTGGTGACCCCGCTGCAGCCTGCTGGCGGCTCCGACCGACTCGGCTCGCTGCTGTTCCAGGACACGTTCGACGGGGAGCCGGATCCCGGCCCGGGTGGGGCATCGCCAGTCGCCTCGCTCATCAATTGGACCATTACGGCGGGCACAGTGGGCCTCCATCGACCTTCAGACTTCGCACAACTTATTGGCGGCGGCCTGCTGCTCGACCTGGATGGCACAGCGCCTCCCGATGGGGCCGGGACGATTCAGACCAAGCAGAGCTTCAACCTGCCAGCCGGCGACTACCTGCTGAGCTTCCGCGCCAGCAACAACAGTGAGGCGCCAGGCAATCCGATCAACTCGATGACGGTTACGGTCGCGGGGCAATCCCTGGGCTTCACAACCGAATTTGGTTTCATCTTCTCCGGCCCACTTCAGGAGCGGTACTTCCCGTTCACGGTCGCCGCGCCCACCAGCACCCCCATCACGTTCGCTCACGCGGGCGAGGACGGCGCGGGGATCATCATCGACGACGTGCGACTGATCCGGCTCGATGTGCTGCCTGCCGACGGCAGCTTTGTTTACATCCCGGAGTCTTGCGTCCCCGTCGGCATGTTCAGCAGCAGCTTTACTTATCGCGCGACCGACGGCGCCCTGCAATCGGCTCCTGCGACAGTGACGTTCGCGGTGGAGAGCCTGGGCTGCGATTGAGCACTACCGCCGCTGAAATCATGCAGACCTGGGCCTCGACACGCTGTGCAACCGTGGGCCTTGCGTGATTCTTCGCAGCGGAATTCGGTGGGGACTGAGCGCCGCGGTTTTCGTGATCTTCTTCTGTCACAGCTCCGGGCTGATGCCGCTGCGCCTGCTGACCGTGGTCGAGTCCCTGACCTACGACCTGCGCTTGCGGATGACCATGCCGCGTACCGGCGATCCGCTGGTGGTGGTGCTGGACATCGACGAGAAGAGCCTCGCGGTGGAAGGTCAGTGGCCCTGGCCGCGCGATCGGCTCGCGCGCCTGGTGAAGCTGTTGTTCGATCACTACCGGGTCAGCACCCTGGGTTTCGACATTGCCTTCGCCGAGCCGGACCGGCGCTCGGGACGCGAGCTGCTGGGCCATCTCGTCCGCGAAGACCTGGCGGACGTACCCGCCTTCGTCGCAAGGGCCGCGGCGCTGCAGGACAAGTTCGACAACGATCGCCTCTTCGCCCGGAGCCTGAGCGGCAGGTCGGTGGTCACCGGCCTGCTGTTCAAGCCCAGGGTGGCGCCGGGCGAGCCCGCGACCACCGGCAGCCTTTGCCCGCCCCTGTTCGACCGGGCGGCGACCGCGGCCTACGGCGTGAATTTCGTCAGGGCCAGGGGTTATGTCGGCTCGGCACCGCTCCTTGCGAACGCGAACCCGCTCTGCGGCTTCTTCGACAACCCGCGCCTGGATTCCGACAGCACCTATCGCCGGGTGCCGCTGCTGCAGGAATACGAGGGCGCCCTGTACCCTTCTCTGGCGCTGGCCCTGGTGCGCGCGGCGCTGGGAAATCCGCCGGTGAGCCTGGAGTTCGAACCGCCAGACGAGCGCACCTCGCTGAACCTGGAGCGGCTGCGCATCGGCGGCCTGGCGGTGCCGGTGGACGGCGATGTCGCCGCCTATATTCCCTACCGCGGTCCCTACCGCACGATCGCCTACGTCTCCGCCACCGACGTTCTGAGCCAGGCCGCCGACGCCGAAGTGCTCGGCGGCGCCATCGTCATCATGGGCACCAGCGCCGCGGGCCTGCTCGACATCCGTTCCACGCCGGTCGGCCGGTTCGCCGGCGTGGAAATTCACGCGCAACTGATTTCCGGGATTCTGCGGGGCGGCGTGCGCGAGCGGCCGCCGTACTACGTCGGCGCGGAGGTCACGGCGTTCGCCTTCGTCGTGCTCGTCGTGACCTGGCTGTTTCCGAAGCTCTCGCCGCTGGTGAGCGCGGGCATGGTGCTGGGTATCCTTGCCTTCACCGCGGGGCTGGCGTTCTACATGTGGACGGACGCGCTTTTCATCATGCCGATGGGCGTGCCGATCCTTTTTACCGTGGTCTTGTTCGCCACCCACCTGCTGTACGGGTACTTCATCGAATCGCGCGACAAGCGGCAGATTTCCAAGCTCTTCGGCCAGTACGTGCCGCCGGAACTCGTGGAGGAAATGGCCGCGCATCCGGAACAGATTTCCATGGAAGGCGAGAGCCGCCAGATGAGCGTGCTGTTCTCCGACGTGCGCGGCTTCACCAGCCTCTCGGAGAAGCTCGATGCCAGGGAGCTGGCGGCCCTGATGAACCTGTTCCTGACGCAGCAGACCGGCGTCATCCAGAAATATCGCGGCACCATCGACAAGTACATGGGCGACGCCATCATGGCCTTCTGGGGCGCGCCCCTGCGCGACGAGCTGCACGCCCTGCACGCGCTCCAATCCGGCATGCAGATGTGCCGGGCGGTGCGCGAACTGGACCCGGTCCTCGCGCAGCGCGGCTGGCCGCCGCTGCACATCGGCGTCGGCATCAACAGCGGCCCGATGAACGTCGGCAACATGGGCTCGGAGTTCCGCATGGCCTACACGGTCATGGGCGATGCGGTGAATCTCGGCTCCAGGGTCGAGGGCCTGACCAAGGAGTACGGCGTCACCCTCATCTGTACCCAGTTCACCAAGGCCCTGGCGCCCGGCAACTGGGTGTTCCGCGAACTGGACCGGGTGAGAGTCAAGGGCAAGAACGAACCGGTCGCGATCTACGAGCCGCTGGGGCCGCTAGATCAGGTCCATGCCGACCTGGGGGATGACGTTGAGCGTCTGGCCAGCGCCATGGTGAAGTACCGCGCGCAGCAGTGGGACGAAGCGGAGTCGGCGTTCACCGGTCTGAAGGACTGCGGTCGTCCGCACAAGGTCTACGAGATCTTCCTTGATCGGATCCGGTTCCTGAGAGCCAATCCGCCCGGAAACGATTGGGATGGGGCTTTCACGTTCACGCACAAATGATGGTCGGCCGTCACTGGCAAAACCCTGCCCGATGACTCAGATTAGGCGCGTCGGGTTTCGCTGCTGACGGGAGGAGCGCGTGGAGACCGAGTCGTATCGAATCGCCATCATCGGTTCCGGGCCTGCCGGAATTTCGGCGGCTTGCCGGGCCGCGGAAATGGGCGATTCGCACGTGCTGCTGGAAGAGCAGAGCCACCTTTCGCACACCGTCTTCCGTTACCAGAAGCGCAAGCACGTGATGGCGGAGCCCAACGTGCTGCCGCTGCGCGCGGCCACCGCCTTCGAGGCCGGAACGCGCGAACGCATCCTGGAGGTCTGGAACGGCGATACGCAGCGGCACAAGGTCAATGTGCGTTTCCGCTCGGCGGTGACCCGGGTCGAGAAACTCGACGAGGGATTCCGGCTCACCCTGTCGTCCGGCAGCCACATCGTCGCCAACAAGGTCGTGCTCTCGATCGGCGTGCAGGGCAATCCCAATCTCATGCGGGTGCCGGGCGAGGACCTGCCCAACATCCAGTACCAACTGGACGACCCCGACGAGTACCGGCGCGAGGCGATCGTCGTGGTCGGCGCCGGCGACGCAGCGATCGAAAATGCCGTGGCCCTGGCCAGGCAGAACACGGTGCACATCGTCAACCGCAAGAACGAGTTCTCTCGCGCCAAGGAGGGCAACAACGCGCTGATCCTGCAGGCCATCGATCAGGGCCGGGTGAAGTGCCATTACGACAGCGTGCCGGAGTCGGTGACGGCGCTGCCGGACGGGCATCCGAGCCATCGCCGGATGATGTTGAAGTTGAATTCCAAGGAGGGTGTGGTCGAACTCGCCTGCGATCGCATCATCGCGCGCCTGGGCGCCACGCCGCCGCGCGCATTCGTGGAGTCCTGCGGCGTGATGTTCCCGAGCAAGGACCCGGGCGCGATCCCGCAGATTTCGCCCACCTACGAGTCCAACGTGCCTGGGCTGTACATCATCGGCGCGCTGGCCGGGTACCCGCTGATCAAGCAGGCGATGAACCAGGGCTACGAGGTGGTGGAGTTCATCCAGGGCCGTCCGGTGAAGCCTGCCGACGAGCCCATCCTGGAGAAGAAATTCCTTGCCTGCGGCATGGGTCGGGACGTGGAGGTGTGCCTGGATATCGTCGCGCAACGATCTCCCGTCCTTGAGGCGATCAACCGGCTGCAATTGCGCGAGCTGCTGCTGGAAAGCAGGGTGCTGACACCGGCAGAGGGCAAGCTTCTTTACAGCAAGGGCGACTCCGGGCACGCGGTTTACGTTGTCGTGTCGGGCGAGGTGCTGGTGCGGCTGGACGAAAACGACCCTTTGAAGCTCAAGCGGATAGGCTTGGGCGGGATCGTCGGCGAGATGGCCCTGATTTCCGGACAGCCGCGCACGGCCGGAGTGGTGGCGGGGCACGCCTGTGTGCTGATCGAGATTCCGCGCCGGGCAATGCTCAAGCTGATCGCCGGCAATGTCGTGCTTCGAAACTACATCGACCGCGTGTTTGCAACCAACGCGCTGGAGCGCTATCTGCTGCCGGGGGCCGAAGAATGGCAGCTCAGGGAGGTTCTGGAATCGGTCAGCCTGGGCCAGTTCAAGGCGGGCGAAACGATTCAGTCGGTGGGCGATGAGGCCACGCAGATTCATCTGATCCGGTCGGGTTCGGTGACGCTCTCGGCCAGGATCGCAGGACGCGATGTGGTCCTGCAGAACCATGCCGCGGGACAGTATTTCGGCGAGGTGGACGTCATCGCCGGCACGCCGTCCACGCACACCGCCCGGGCCGCGATCAAGACCGAGATCATCCGTATCGGCGCCAGGCCCTTCCTCGAACTGCTGGCCCGGAATCCGAAGATGCGGGAGACGGTGCGCGCACGTTTCCTGTTGCAGATCCGGCAGCGCGAGCAGATGGAGCGCAATCCCGAACGCGGTGCGCGCATGCATTTTCTGCTGCAGGAGGGGCTGGGCGAGGCCACCGATGTGCTGCTGATCGACGAAAAGCTGTGCATCCGCTGCGACCAGTGCGAGAAAGCCTGCGCCTCCACCCACGGCAACGTTTCGCGCCTGGACCGCGAGGCGGGAGCGACCTTCGACAACCTGCACGTGCCCACGTCCTGCCGCCATTGCGAGCATCCGCATTGCATGAAGGACTGCCCGCCCGATGCGATTCATCGAGCGCCCGGCGGCGAGGTTTTCATCGACCAGACCTGCATCGGTTGCGGCAACTGCGAGCGCAACTGTCCCTACGGCGTCATCCAGATGGGCGTGGCCACGCCGCAGGCACCGAGCCTCTGGCGCTGGCTGGTGCTGGGCAAGGGGCCGGCGCCGGGCAGCGATATCCACGACTATCCCAAGGATGCCCCCAAGAAAGCCTTGAAGTGCGATATGTGCGGCACGCGCGCGGCGGGGCCGGCCTGCGTGCAGGCCTGCCCGACCGGCGCGGCCATCCGGGTGAAACCCAAGGAATTCTTCGAGGTGCTCGCCGGTGGCGGACGTTAGGGCGCAGCTACGGCGTCTTCGCGGGCTGGGCGCGGCGCAGGCTCCGGCGGGCCGCCATGAATCCTTCCTGGTCTATCGGCGCGGCTGTTACCTCAAGCTGGCGCTGCTGATCTGTGTGCTGTCCATCCTGGCTTACGCCCTGCACGATCCGGTAGAAGGAAGCAGCGGCAGCACCTGGCTGGGGTACACCCTCGGCACACTGTCTGCCGGCCTCGTCGTCTGGCTGTCCTGGCTGGGCGTGCGCAAGCGGCGGTTCGGCGAGTCGCGCGCGCCGATGCAGGCCTGGGTGTCGGCGCACGTCTACCTGGGGCTCTCGCTCCTCGTGGTGGCGACCTTGCACACGGGATTCCAGTTCGGCTGGAACGTCCACACCCTGGCATACACGCTCATGGTGTTGGTAATCGCCAGCGGCATCTACGGACTCTTCGCCTACTCCGTCCTGCCGCAGCGCATCACCGCCATCCGCAACCAGATGGAATTCGGCACCATGCTGGAGCAGGTGCGGGAACTCGACGAGTCCGCGCTCGCGCTGGCAGACAGGATCGATGCGGACACGCACGCGCTCGTCGTGCGCTCGGTCTCCCGGGCCGCGGTCGGCGGCGGTGCCTGGGAGCAGCTCAGCGGCCGCTACCGAAGGCCCGGGGATGCCGGCGTGCTCGATGAATTCTTCGAGCTCAAGCGCACCGAGCTGGAAAGGAAGATGCAGGCGATGGAGCCCGCCGTCAATGCCGAAGGCGGCGCCAAGGGCGCCATCACGATCCTGGAGGACCAACTGTTCGCAGGCGGCATCGGACAAGGCAGGGAGCCCTTGCAGAAGCTGCTGGACACCCTCGCCAGACGCAACGCACTGCTCGAACGGGTCAACCGTGACATCACTCTGCGCGCGCGCCTGGTCGTGTGGCTGTTCGTGCATGTGCCGATGACCATCGCCCTGATCGCTGCGCTGTTCGTGCACGTGCTTGCCGTTTTCATCTACTGGTAGGCCATGGCCCTGCTCATTCGGCGCTTGTCCGCGGACGACGCTCGACCGGACCAGACGGTCGAAGGCGAATTCACCGTCGGCCGGGGGACCGACAACACCGTCGTGCTGCCGGGTCTGCTGGTTGCGCTGCACCACTTGCGGGTGAGACCCCTGTCCGCGCTGCGCCTGTACGTGGAGTGCCTCGGCAGGGCGGATATCGTGGTCAACGGCGTAGCCGGCCGGCGCTCGGCCGAGGTGGCTGCGGGGGACGAACTGCGAGTGGGCGCAAACCGGGTCCGCGTGGGCTTCGACGCAGACAACGAGCAACTGATCCTGGAAATCCACGAGCACGACCCCGGCCGCGCTGCTGAACGTGTGGAGGCCCTGACCAGTCTCGGCGAAGCCGGCTGGCGCATGCGCCGGCCCGCATACTGGAGCGCCGGCACCATTCTTGTGCTCCTGCTGTTGTTGCCGCTGGTGCTCAAATATGTGCCGGCTTCCGCGGCTCTGGGCCATTGGCTACCGAGCGATCACCTGTGGTCTCCCGGGCGCGTCAGCAATGTGCACGCGCAGTTCCAGGACCGCTGCGAGACCTGCCACGTGGGCGTGTTCCAGCAGGTGCGCGACGAGTCTTGCCTGGCCTGCCATGCGGCGACCGCCCAGCACGGAGACGATGCGGCCGCGATGACACAGGCAGGGCTGGACCAACGCCGCTGCGCAAGCTGCCATTTCGAGCATGGAGGAGAGCACGCTGTAATGCCCTCTCATCCCGGCATCTGCACCGATTGCCACGCGACCCCGAAGAAATTTCCATCGCTTGCCGGCAGTGGCACGGTCGAGGATTTCGGCGAGGTGCACCCGGCCTTCAAGGTGAGCTTCATCGGCCGGACCGACAGCACTCCCAAGGCGATGCGCGAGACGCTCTCCAAAAGCATTCGCGATCATTCCGGGCTGATCTTCCCGCACGATGTCCATCTGAACGCCAAGGGCGTGCGCGATGCGGAAGGCAAGACGGAAATTCTGGCGTGTGTGTCCTGCCATGCGCCGGATCCGACCGAAGCCGGCTTCCGGCCGCAGCGCTATGCCAACGATTGCCAGCGCTGCCATCAGCTCGATGTCCATATCGGCGGCGTGCCCTTACTCCTTCCGCACGGCGACAATGCCGCTGCGCGCTCCCTGCTGGAGGCCGCGGTGAAGGCGAAGCCGGTCAGCACGGAGCCGTACGCTGCCGAGTCGGACCAACCTAGAAGACCCGGCGATCTGGCTGATCGCGGCAAGGCAGAGGGCGGCCCGGACGAGACGGAGGAAGTCTTCGAAATACGCGTGTGCGCCAAGTGCCACGAGATCGACCGAATACCCGGGAAACCGCTCGCCGTGAGGCCGCCGGACCTGCGTCAGAGCTGGATGTCGATGGCCCGCTTCACCCACGCACCACACAAATGGGTGGCCTGCGATAGCTGTCATGCAGCGGAAAACTCGGCGAATTCCGACGACCTCATGCTCCCTCAAATCGACACTTGTAGGTCGTGTCACGGCGGGGTAGATTCGAGCACACAGATCCCATCCACCTGCATCGACTGCCATCGCTTTCATCGGGCAAAAACACCTTGGATGGACGCGCAGTTCGGCAAGAAGGGGAAACCTGCGAATGGGGAGGCATTCGACAAGAAGGGCTAAGCGGCCCATCGCAGGTCTGCTGACGGCAGCGCTCACGAGTCTGCTGATGTCATGTTCCGGGGGAAGCGGCCCGGGCAACGCGGGGACGGGTTCCGGCGCGACCGCGTGCGATGGCTTTTGCCAGGACACCCCCACCTCGTTGTCAGTTGCAGACGTGCGCCAGATCATCGCGCAGGGCGTTGCCGAGGCACGCGCCAACGGCAAGCCGGCGGTTCTCGCGGTGACGGATCGCGTTGGCAACGTTCTGGCGGTCTACCGCATGGATGACGCGCCGGCCAACGTGCGAGTGGGCTCCCCGCCCGAACTCGGCGAGATCGGCGGCGGGCTGGAAGGGATCTCGTTGGTGCCGGCAGAAGCTTCGGCCATCGCCAAGGCCATTACCGGAGCCTATCTCTCGTCGGAAGGCAACGCTTTCACGACGCGCACCGCGAGCCAGATCGTGCAGGCGAATTTCAATCCGGGCGAAACGGATCAGCCCGGCGGCCCTCTGTTTGGAGTGCAGTTCTCCCAGCTACCTTGTTCCGATCTCTCCACTCGTTTCGATGCTGGCGCGGGAGCAGGGCCAGGGCCGCATCGTTCGCCGCTGGGCTTGTCGGCCGATCCGGGAGGCTTGCCGCTGTACAAGAACGGCACCCTCGTGGGCGGCCTTGGCGTTGAGGCGGATGGCGCCTACACGCTCGATTCTTCTCTGCTCGACCGCGACCGCGATATGGATGAGCTGATTGCGGTTGCGGGCACGTTCGGTTTCGCGGCGCCGAACGATAGACGTGCGGATCGCATCACCCTCGATGGGAAGACGGCGCGCTTTTCGGACGTGGAATTCGACGATTTGGTCACGAACCCGTCCGAGGCGCCTGCATTCGGCATGCTGAGCGATGGGGCGCTGGTTACCGTCAGGGGCTACACGGAAATTTCCGGAGCCATCGTCGCGGGTACGGCTTTTGGTCAGAACCGCTCGGGCTTCGCTGCCGCCACTGAATCCGACTTCGCGGCTCGCGATGCTTTTCTTCTCGTCGATGCCGCGGGCGACAACCGTTATCCGCCGATTGCCGGCACGGACTTTTCCGCGGCCGAGGTTCGTCAGGTCTTGTTGTCGGCACTCGATGTCGCCAATCGTGCGCGTGCCCAGATCCGGCGCCCGCTGAGCAGCCAGATGCGCGCAACGATTTCGGTCGTGGGCAGCGCCGGAGAAATCCTCGGCATCGCGCGCACCCGCGATGCCCCGGTGTTCGGCGCCGATGTTTCGCTGCAGAAGGCGCGCGCCGCGCTGTTGTTCTCGCGCACGGATGCCGCCCAGATTCTGGCCTCGCTGCCGCCCGCGGCGTATCTGAAGCCCGACCAGGCCGCTCCGGAGTTGCTGCGTCTCAGCGCTCCGGCGGATTACGTCGTCGATTTCCGTCAGGTCCTTGGCAATCCCGCTGCGCTGGTCGACGGCCTTGCGTTCGCCAACCGCTCGATCGGCAATCTGGCGCGCCCATTCTTCCCCGACGGCATTGCCCGCACGCGTCACGGCCCGCTGTCGAAGCCCGCTGGCGAGTGGAGCCCGTTCTCGACCGGCTTGCAGCTCGACCTGGGCTACAACGCCGTCGTGCGCCATGTCGCATTTGTCCTCGGCTTGGTCGACACCGATGTCGGTCAGGTTTGCGCAGGCGTGACACCCGCACTGGACCCTACCCCGGGTCTTCCGCCGCTGGGCGCAAACGGTATCCAGATCTTTCCCGGCAGCGTGCCGATCTACCGCGGCAATACGCTGATCGGCGCCGTCGGCGTCTCCGGCGATGGCATCGATCAGGACGACATGGTCGCCTTCCTCGGCGTGCACAACGCCGGGCTTGCGCTGAACGGCGTGGTCGGCAACGCGCCGCCCGCGATGCGCGCAGATCAAGTGGTCGTCGATGGCGTGCGGCTGCGCTATATCCAGTGCCCGCAAGCGCCTTTCATCGACTCCGACGAACAGGACGCCTGTGCGAACAAGTGACTGGATCGCCGGTGCGCTGATGGTTGCGATGGCCTTGCCCGCCGCAGCGCAGGACGGACGTCGGCGGCCAGGCGAGCGCGCGGAGCGGAATATGCCGGTGACCAAACCCGCCAAGCCTGCGAGCCTAACGAAAGCAGCGAAGCCCCAGGCAGAACCCGCGCCGATCGAACCCGCCGAGGCTCGACGCGCACGCCCGGGCGCCGAGGAACCGCCCGTCGCCGCCGAGCCGAAACCACCGACCGCTCTGGCTGACGGCGAACGGCGCCGTCCCGGTCAGCCCGACGCCGTATTGCGAACCCGGAGCGTCGAGCGCAAGCCTTTCGACCCCAATCGCCGCTCCGGCCTGTTGGCAGTGGAAAAGCCTGCGCCCGACGCCGTGTTCACGAAAGAGCGGGTCGCCGATCGCTGGCAGCTCACGCGCCAGCTGGGCCTCACGAATTTCCCCTGGTACGACCCCTATAACCAGAACACGCTGAAGGCGGATCGGCCGCTTTACGACGACTGGTTCTTCAGCGCCAATCTGACTTCCGACACGATTCTGGAGCCGCGACGCATCCCCACGCCGGTGGGTGCGCAGGCCGAAGGGCAAGCCGGGCAGCTCAACGTGATCGGCGATGGCGAGCAGACCGTATTCGCGCAAACCGTCAGCGCGGCACTGGTCTACCTCAAGGGCGACACCACGTTCCGCCCGCCCGACTGGGAGTTCCATTTCACCCCCGCGTTTCAGTTCAACCGCGTCGAGGTGGAGCAGGTGCGCGCGCTGCGCATCGATCCGCGCGAAGGCAAGACCCGGGAAGACGACCACTTCGGCGTGCAGGAGCTGTTCCTGGATCGGCATCTGCGCAACGTTTCCGATCGCTACGACTTCGACAGTTTCCGTCTCGGCATCCAGCCGTTCACCGCGGACTTCCGCGGCTTCCTGTTCCAGGACCTGCAACTCGGCGCGCGGCTGTTCGGCACCCGCGACAACAATCGCTGGCAGTACAACCTCGCGTATTTCCGGCGGGTGGAGAAGGACTCCAATTCGCTGCTCAACGACCTGGGCAAGTCGCTGCGCAAGGACGATGTCTACGTGTTCAACCTCTATCGCCAGGACTTTCCGGTGCTGGGTCACACCGCCCAGGCCGTAATCCTGCACAACCGGAATCGCGAGGGCGACGAGGGGCGCTACTTCAACACCAACGGGTTCATCGAGCGGCCGGCCTCGCTGGGCCGTGAAGTCCCGCGCAATTACGACGTGACCTATTTCGGCGTCAATGGCGACGGTCACTTCGAGCGCTTCAATCTCACCAGCTCCGCGTACTTCGTGTTTGGCGATCAGGACGAGGGCGTCCTGCACCCGGGAGAGGTGGACGTCCGCGCGTTCTTCGCGGCGGCCGAAGCGTCCGTGGATTTCGACTGGCGACGCATTCGTGTGTCAGCGCTGTATGCCAGCCCCGACGACGATCCTTTCGACGACGTCGAGACGGGCTTCGATTCCGTCTTCGAGAACCCGCTCTTCGCGGGTGGCGCCGATACCAATTTCTGGACGCGGCAGAGCGTGCCCTTGATCGGCGGCGGCATCGTGGGCATCTCGGGCCGCGGCGGTCAGCTCAACTCCCTGCGCTCTTCGCTCGCGGAAGGTCAGTCCAACTTCGCCAACCCAGGCACGGTGATGCTGGGCGTGGGCGCGGATCTGGATCTGATGGCGCAGTTTCGCGTTTCCTTCAACGTCAACCAGATCTGGCTGGCGGATAGCGCCGTGGTGGAAGTATTTCGCAACCAGGGTTCGATCGACGAGGACATCGGCCTGGATGTTTCGGTCGCCACCGTCTGGCGGCCGTTTGCCACGCAGAACGTGATCTTCCGGGGTTCGGCCGCGACGCTCCTGCCGGGCAAGGGCTACGAACAGTTGTATGGCGACGAGGCGGGATATTCCGTGCTGATCAATCTGATCTTGAACTACTGATATGGCACGGACATCAGACCCTTCCCTGATCGAGCGCAGTGGCGGATACGCTATCGCTTATCCACCCTACGCCAGATGGGTAGGGTGGATAAGCGACAGCGCATCCACCGGGCCCGCCGCAAGTTCGCTGCGCGATCACAGCGCAGTAACGCGCTCAAGGCTCCTACGACGAGCCCTCGTTTTGCTGTTGCTCGCTCTGTTCGTTCAGCCACTTCACGCCGACGGCGGCGAATCCCCAGGTTCTCTGACCTACACCGCCGCCCCTCCCGCGCCGCGCGGACAAACCCAGGCCGCGGCCGACGAAAAAAGCACCGGCTGCGTGAGCTGCCACACCAGCACCGACCAGAAAACCATGCACAGCAACCCCGGCGTGGTGCTGGGCTGCACCGACTGCCACGGCGGCGACGCCAGGATCGAAAGACCGCAGGGCTTCGAGCGTAAGTCCGCGCCTTACGAGGCCGCGCTGGCCAAGGCCCACGTGCTGCCGCTTTATCCCAAGACCTGGCACTGGCCGGACTCAGCGAATCCCAAGCAAAGTTTCGCCCTGCTCAATCGCGAAAGTCCCGAGTTCGTCCGCTTCGTGAATCCCAGCGACTATCGGGCCGCGCGCGAGGCCTGCGGTGCCTGCCATCTTCGGGTGATCGAACGCGCAGAGCGCAGCCTGATGGCGACCAGCGCCATGCTTTGGGGAGGCGCGTCGTACAACAACGGCATCCTGCCGTTCAAGCGTTACATTCTCGGCGAATCGCACACCGCCGAGGGCGACGCCGCGATGATTCTGGGGCCCGTCAAGCCGGATGAAAACATGGCCGCCAAGGGAGTGCTGGAAAAGCTCTACCCCTTGCCGTCCTGGGAAACCACGCCGGTCAAGGATGTTTTCCGCGTCTTCGAGCGCGGCGGCAGAAACGTCCTCAGTCTTTTTCCGGAAACCGGATTGCCGAACGTTGCCGGAAACATCCAACGGCTCGAAGAACCGGGGCGCCCCGACCTCAAGCAATCCAACCGTGGGCCCGGCACCGGCAATCGCATTGCCGTTCCGGTGCTCAACATCCACAAGACGCGCTTGAACGATCCGCACACCTGGTTCATGGGAACCAACGAGCAACCGGGCGACTACCGTTCCTCCGGCTGCGCTGCGTGTCACGTGGTTTACGCCAACGATCGCGATGCCCGCCACAGCGGGGTCTACGCCAAGGCCGGGCATACCGGCCTGTCGCAAACCCTGGATCCGACCATCGCCCACGACAAGCCCGGGCATCCGCTCCAGCATGCGTTTACCTCGTCCATCCCGAGCAGCCAGTGCATGGTCTGCCACATGCACCAGCCGAACGTGTTCGTGAACAGCTTCCTCGGCTACACCATGTGGGACTACGAGTCCGATGCACCGTACATGTGGCCGAAGAAGGAGAAGCAACCTACCGACGCCGAAATCCGCGAGATCAACAAGCGCAATCCCGAAGAGGCTTCGATCCGCGGCTCCTGGGGCGATCCGGAGTTCCTGAAACAGGTCAGCGAACTCAACCCCAAGTTGAAGGACACGCAGTTCGCCGATTACCACGGACACGGCTGGAATTTCCGCGCGGTCTACAAGCGGGATCGCAAGGGCAGGTTGCTCGACAAGGGCGGCAACATCGTGTCGGACACCGATCCGCAGAAATTCAAGAAGTCGGTTCACATGTCCTCGGTCCATGTCGACGCCGGCATGCACTGCGTGGACTGCCATTTCTCCCAGGACATGCACGGCGACGGTCACATCTACGGCGAAGTGGCACAGGCCATCGAGATCGAATGCGTGGACTGCCACGGCAACGCGGACGCCTACCCCTCGCTGCTGACCAGCGGACCCGCGGCGCCCGCGGGCGGAACCGATCTCTCGGTTGCCCGCACCCCGTTCGGGGAACTGCGTTTCGAATGGATCGGGGGCAAGCTGGTCCAGCGCTCCAACATGGACGCCGAGCTGAAGTGGGAAGTCAGCCTGGTCAAGGACAGCGTCACGCCGGGCAACGCTCATTACAACGAGAAGGCGGCGCGCGCGAAGCTGGTGTCGGCCGACGTCAAGACCCAGAAATGGGGCGCGGACGTCATGCCGTCGGATCGCGCGCACAAGGACGAGGAAATGATGTGCGCCACCTGCCACACCTCGTGGACCACGAGTTGTGGCGGCTGCCATCTGCCGATCCAGGCCAACTGGAAATCGGATCGTCTGCACTACGAGGGCGGCGAGTCGCGCAACTACGCCACGTACAACCCGCAGGTTGCGCGCGACGATGTGTTCCAGCTCGGCAAGCACGGTCCCGCCAAGGGCGGGCGCACTGCACCCGTGAGATCGTCCAGCGCGCTGGTGCTGTCGTCCACCAACTCCAATCGCGAGAAGATCTACATCCAGCAGCCACCGGTTTCGGCCAGCGGGTTTTCCTCGCAGGCCTTCGCGCCGCACTACCCGCACACCGAGCGCAAGACCGAGACCAAGCAGTGCGAGGACTGCCACTTGTCCAGCGCCAAGGACAACAACGCGATCATGGCGCAGCTCCTGCTGCACGGCACCAACTTCATGAACTTCATCGGCTACAACGCCTGGGTCGGCGGTGACGGCGAGATTTCCGGCGTCACCGTGACCGAGTGGGACGAGCCGCAGGCCGTGATCGGCTCCTACTTGCACCGCTACGCCTACCCCGAGCGCAACAAGCTGCACGAGTCGCGTGGCCGCGAACTGGAAGTCGAGCAGTCGCACGCCACCGGCGACAGGGTGGGCTGTCTGCAATTGCGTGGCGAGTACCTGTACGTGGCGCAGGGGGCCAAGGGTTTTGAGGCCTACGACGTCGCCTCCGTCGCCAACAAGGGCTTCAGCCAGCGCATCATCAGCGCGCCCGCCTCGGGGCTGGGACACGACACGCATGTGTCCACGAAAAACGCCACCTGCGTCGCCCTGCCGAGCAATCAGCCGATTCACCCGGACCGCAATCAGGGCGAGCTGATGCGCGTGATCAATCAGGAACAGCCCTTCCATCCGATCTACAACTACGCCCTGATCAGCGACAGCGTCGAGGGTCTGATTCTGGTGGATGTCAACACGCTCGCGGACGGCGACCCGCGCAACAACCATTTCAAGCGCGCGCTGACCTGGAACGGGGATGAACATTCCCGGGAAGTGCTCAAGGGCGCGCGCCATCTCACCGTCGCCGGCGACTGGGTCTACGTGGCGGCCGACGCCGGACTGGTGGTGCTCAACTTAAGTCAGCCGCTCCAGCCGAAACTGGTCGCCACCCTCCCGCTCAAGAACGTGCGCGCCAGCGCCGTGCAGTTCCGCTACCTTTTCGCGACCACCGATGAGGGCCTGCGAGTGGTGGACATCACGCACCCCGATCGGCCGCGCGTGATCGAGCAGGCCCTGGTCCCGTTCAAGGACGCGCGTCGGGTTTATCTGGTCAGAACCTACGCCTATGTCGCGGCCGGCGCCGAAGGCCTGGGCATCGTGGACATCACCAACCCGGAAGCGCCCAGGCTCTACCAGCAGTTCAACGCCGACGGAAAAATCACCGACGCCTGGGACGTGAAGGTCGGCGCCACCAATGCCTCGCTGTTCGCCTACGTCGCCGACGGCGACAGCGGTCTCAAGCTCATCCAGCTCGTGAGCCCGGAAACCCAGCCGGCGTTCTACGGCTTCTCCCCCGATCCGAAGCCGCAACTCATCGCGACAAGGAAGAC
Source organism: Panacagrimonas sp. (assembly GCA_052389915.1). Lineage (GTDB taxonomy): Bacteria > Pseudomonadota > Gammaproteobacteria > Nevskiales > Nevskiaceae > Panacagrimonas. The sequence continues at coordinate 9,532 of JBQTHL010000072.1, read as the reverse complement.
GACCGCTCCAGCCCTGGCGATTTCGGAAGGCTTGCACCGCGACCGCGCCGTGGACGAGACCGGAGGGCAGATCGCCGTGTTCGGGCGCATCGGCTCGCGGCCGTTCAACCTGGAGGAACAGAAGCGGCTGTACTTGGATGCCGAGGGTGCGCCGTGGTTCGTCAGGAATTATTGAGACTTACAGAAGTCAGCAGCGCGCGGTAATCGCGGACGAAACCCTGCGTAGACCGCATTCATGCGGCGACTCCTCAAGGCGGCGTCCCGACCGCAGCGCGCAACTTGCGCAAGGCGTTCTGGGTGGCAACCGGGTCGTAGCGCTGCGCATCGAGTGACGCGAACAGCAGGCCCATCTCGGTTTTCACGCTGTCCTTGGACAGGCCGTGATCCTGCTGGAGAAAGCGCAACAGGGAATCGATCCCGTAGTAAATCTGCTTGGTCGCGGTGTAGTCGCTGGCAAAGCGATCGACGCCGGCTTCGGCCAGGCGATCGATCAGGGTCGCGGCCTCGGCCTGACCAATCGACTTGCCACGCAGGCCATCGAGCGCTGTGGCCGTGATCTGGCGCAGGCGCTTGGCGGTGTCTCGCGTCTGGGCCGTGGAAGTGCCCGAAGCCTTGTGCAGGTCCGCTAGTGCTGCGTTCCATTGATTGGCGGTATCCGGTGCGAGCACGCCCAGCAGGATGGCCGACACGGTCAAATGCACATCCGCGAGCCGCGGCTGGCCCGGACCCAGCGGGCCGCCGAGGCCGGCAACCCAGCGAGGCGGACGCATGTTGTGGTGGCAGGCGTTGCAGTCGAAGAACACCAGTTCCGGGAACATGCCTCCGTCGACGAAGCGTTGGCTCAGAAGCCCGTCGAGGAAGGTTTCCGCCGCCACGATCTGGCCGATCGCCCACGCCTTTGCCCCCGCGGCGTACGCCGGCTTGCGCTTACGGTAATCGGCATCCACGCGAAAGTGCGCGGGCTGGATGTCGGTGAAAAATTGAACTTCAAACTCCAGTGCCGGGTGACCTGCGCCCATGATGCGATGGTCGATCGGCTTGGCGGCGGTGCCCATGTGGCAGTTGAGGCACAGGCGCGCACGCGCAATCGGATCCTCCAGCGGGTACAGGCCAGCTTCCAGGTTCTGTGCATGATTGAACTCGGACACGTGCGGCCCAAGCCATTTCTGGGCGCCGCCGTGACAGGCTTCGCAGCCCACGCCTTCACTGAGCGAGTAGCGCCGGCCTCGCAGCCCGGCGGGGACATCGTCGGAATGACAGCTCAGGCACTCGCGCGCAGATGCCGCGTCCTTGAGCCCGAGATTGGCCGCAATGCGCTTGCCCTTCTCCCCCTGCAATACCTTGAAGGCGTTCGAGTGCGCGTCCTGGCGCTGCCACAGGAAGTACTCGTCCTGCTGCACCGGGGAGTCTTTCAAGGGCTGCTGGGATCCATGGCAGTTGCTGCCGGCGCAAGTGGCGACGCCTGCGTGTTGCCACTTCGCCTCGAAAGGCATGAGCGGGTCTGCTGCGCTTGCCGGAATTCCGCTGCCGAAGGCAATCCACGCCATCGCTGCCGATCCGAACCACCCGCTGACTGTGCGCATCCGTTTCCCCTTCTCGTGTCCGCGAGCCGCCGGACTACTCTGCTTGATCTTCGTCCTGATCGCCACCGGCACGCCGAGCGACGTCGGAGGGGCGTCAGCCCCGACAGGCGCTTTGAAGCCCGAGACTGGGGCCGTATTGCGAGCGCCTGTCGGGGCTTGCGCCCCTCCTACAAAAGCGAACGCCGATCCGTATTGCGCAGAAACAGCAGCCCGATCACCACCGTCATCAGCGCCACGCCGATCGGATACCACAGCCCGCGATAGATATCGCCCGAGGCCGCGACCATGGCCGTGGCCAGCAGCGGCAGCATGCCGCCGAACCAGCCGTTGCCGATGTGGTACGGCAGGCTCATCGAGGTGTACCGGATTTGCGTGGGAAACAGTTCCACCAGCCAGGCCGCCATCGGGCCGTAGACCATGGTCACGTAGAGCATCAGGATGACGAGCAGCAGCACCGTCATCGGGTAGTTGATCTGCGATGTATCCGCTGCCGGCGAATACCCGGCTTGCGCGAGCGCAGTCTTGTAAGCCGCCTCATCCCAGCCGCTCAGAACCGTGTCGCCGATGCGTGTCACTACGCTCGCCTCGCCTTCCGCCGGTAACGACTCGAAGGAGAGCCCTGACTTGGTCAGAAAATCCTTGGCCTTGTCGCAGTCGCTGAAGGTCGTGCCGGGCAGCACGAAGATGTGAAAGCTGCAATCCGTGGCAGCAACGCTCATCGGCGTGCGCTCCTGAAACTGTTCGAGCGCCGGATTCACGAAGTGCGTGAGGCCCTGGAAAATCGGGATGAACGTCAGCACGCCCAGCAGACAGCCGGTGAGGATGATTTTCAATCGGCCGATGCGATCCGACAGCGCGCCGAACACCACGAAGAACGGCGTGCCGATCAGCAGCGCCACCGCAAGCAAGGTGTACGCGGTCAGGTAATCCACCTTGAGCGTGATGGTGAGAAAAAACAGCGCGTAGAACTGCCCCGTGTACCAGACCACGCCCTGCCCGGCCACCGCGCCGAACAAGGACAGCAGCACGAACTTGTTGTTGGGATAGCGCAGGAAGCTGTCCGTCAGCGGGCTCTTGGAGCCCTTGCCTTCCGACTTCATCTTCTGGAACACCGGGCTCTCGTTGAGCTTGAGCCGGATGTAGACCGAGAACACCAGCAGGATGATCGACACGAGAAAGGGAATGCGCCAGCCCCATTCCGCAAAGCTCGGCTTGTCCATCAGCACGCGGCAGCCGCCGATGATGAGCAAGGACAGGAAGAACCCGATGGTGGCCGTGAGCTGAATCCAGCTCGTGGCGTAACCGCGCCGATGATCCGGCGCGTGCTCGGCCACGTAGGTCGCAGCGCCGCCGTACTCGCCACCCAGTGCCAAACCTTGAAGCAGGCGCAAGGTCACCAGAATGATCGGTGCGCCAATCCCGATGGCCGCGTACGTCGGCAGGAATCCGACCGCCGCGGTCGACACGCCCATGACGACGATCGTCACCAGGAAGGTGTACTTGCGCCCGACCAGATCACCGATGCGCCCGAACACCAGCGCGCCGAACGGCCGCACCAGAAAGCCCGCGGCATAGGTCGCGAAGGCCGACAACAAGGCCGCGGTCTCGTTGCCCGGCGGGAAGAACAGCGCCGCGAAGAACGGCGCCAGCGTGGCGTAGAGAAAGAAGTCGTACCACTCGAACACCGTGCCGAGCGAGGACGCGAAAATGACGCGGCGCTCCTCCGCTTGGCTGACGACCGCGGTCCCCGAAGTAGCCGGGCTGGCGACGCTGACACTCATGCGAATCTCCCCTTCAACGCAATCGCGAGAATCTTCCTGCCGCCTTCCAGAACGCCTCGGCCGGCGGCGCAACGGCAGCCGGCGGCGCGACCGCGGGCCGAGCTGCTTGAGCTTGATCGGCGTTCGCCTCCGCCGCAGCAGCTTGCTTCGCCTTGTCCGGGTCGTCGACCGGATGAATCGCTTCGGGTGCGGCGGGAATCTTATTCGGCTTCATGAACACCCTCCGGAGGAGCGCGCGTGTCCGATTGCAGGACGCTCACGAGCGCGACAGCCGGGCCTTGAGATCGGCAAACGGGTTGCTGGTTGCAGCCGCCCCTTCCCCCCGCGGCGTGGCGGGTCGCCCGCTCGCGTCCAGATAACGCGAGTGTTCGTTGTCGTGGCAGTACACGCACAACAGCTCCCAGTTGCTGCCGTCGGGCGGGTTGAAATCGTGATCGTGATTGCGGTGATGGACCGTCAATTCCTGCCGGTTGGCGTTGGTGAACTCGCGAGCGCAGCGTCCACAGACCCAGGGATACATCTTCATCGCCTGCTCCCGATAGCCGAGGTTCCGCTGGTCGGCAGCACGCCGCGCATCGGCGACGACCTGGTCGAGCCTGGCGTGATCGATACCGGATTTCCTGACGGGCATGGCGAGTCTCGGTGATGAAGGCCAGCCAAGATTAGGCTCGCGAGAGAGGAAAGTGTAAGGAGGGGCTTCCCCGACAGCACGCCCGACATTACGGCAAGCGACATCCAGCCCTCTGCTAGTCTCGCCGCCTCGAAAACAACGCAGGACAAACGACATGCGCGCTGCCGCCTACGACCGCATCGGACCCGCACGCGAAGTGCTGAAGCTGATCGAACTGCCCACACCCGAACCCGGTCCCGGCGAAGTGCGCGTGCGGCTCGCTACCTCCGGCATCAACCCCTCCGACGTGAAGACCCGGCTCGGCTTGCGCTCGAAAAGTCTGCCGTTTCCGCTGATCGTGCCGCACAGCGACGGCGCGGGCGTGATCGACGCGCTGGGCGACGGCGTGGAGAAGTCCCGCATCGGCGAGCGGGTGTGGACCTGGAACGCAGCCTGGCGCCGGCCTTTCGGCACCGCGGCTGAGTACGTGGCGCTGCCTTCGACACAGGCGGTGCACCTGCCGGATTCTCTCGACTTCGCTGCCGGCGCCTGCCTCGGTATTCCGGCGCTCACGGCTTACCACGCGGTGACGATGGACGGCGGCGTGGCGGGCAAGACGTTGCTGATTGCGGGCGGCGCCGGCGCGGTGGCGCACTACGCCATCCAGTTCGCGAAACTGCGCGGCGCCAGGCAGATCGTCACGACGATCGGCAGCGAGCAAAAAGCGCGGCTCGCCAAATCCGCGGGCGCGGACGTGACTCTCGACTACAAGCGCGAGGACGTGGCGGCACGCGTGATGGAACTGACCGGCGGTATCGGCGTGGACCGCGTGATCGAGATGGATTTTTTTGCCAACGTCGGCCTGGATTTTTCCGTCGTGCGCCAGGACGGCGACATCGTGGCTTACGGCAGCAGCGTGCCCGAGGTGCCGGTGCCGTTCGTGATGGGGATCATGAAGAACGTGCAGCTCCGGTTCTTCATCGTCTACAACCTCGGCGCGGCGGATCGCGTGCGCGAGCTGGCCGAGGTGTCGGCGATTCTCGAAGCAGGATCGCTCCAGCACAACGTCGCCGAACGTTTCCCGCTGGATCGCGTGGTCGAAGCGCACGAGCGGGTCGAGAGCGGCAAGGCGTCCGGAAACGTGGTGCTCGACATCGCGTGAGGCGTTTGTAACCTACCAGCCGCCGCCCAGCGCGCGATAAAGCTGCACCGTCGCGATGCGCGAGTTGAACCGCGCGGACGCCAGGGTGAGCTTGGCGTTGAACAGGTCGCGGTCGGCGTTGATGACGTCGAAGTAGGAGGAATACCCGACCTTGTAGCGCGCGCTGGCGATCTCCTCGGCGCGTTGCTGGGCCCCTACCAGTTCGATCTGTGCCCGTTCGACCTCGCCGAATTTCTGCCGTGATACCAGCGCGTCGGCCACTTCGCGAAAACCGTTGCGCACGGATTTTTCGTAGGACGCGAGGGCTTCGGATTTGCGCGCATCGGCCAGGTCCACGCGATAGAGATTGCGCTCCGAATCGAGCAGGGGTTGCAGCAGGTTGACGCCGGCCGACCAGGTTTCGGCCGGGCCGGTAAACAGGTCGGTCATGTCGCCGCTGAGCGAACCGAAGCTGCCGGTGAGCGAGATGGTGGGAAACAGCGCGGCCTTGGCGCTTCCGATGCGCGCGTTGGCCGCGACCAGAGCTTGCTCGGCTTGAAGAATGTCAGGCCGGCGTTCGAGCAGGCTGCTCGGCAGGCCCGCCGGCACGTCCGGCGCCATCGCAGTCGCGGAGTCCCAGGCGGGGCGTGCGAACTCGCCGGGATTGCGGCCCAGCAGCAGGGACAGCGTGTGTTCGGTCTGCGCGAACTGGCGCTCGAATTCGGGAATGCTGGCGCGTGCCTGCGCGAGCTGCGCTTCGGCCGTGGCGACGTCCAGACCGCTGACGGTACCGCGATCGAACTGGGCCTGCGTGAGCTTGAGAAATTGCTCGCGCGTCTCGCTGGTGGCGCGCGTGACGCGCAACTGCTCGTCGAGGCTGGCCAGACGAAACCATGCGGTGGCGACGTCCGACACCAGGCTCACCATGACGCCGCGACGCGCGTGTTCCACCGCGAGAAGTTCGGCGCGCGCGGCTTCGTTATCGCGGCGCAGACGGCCCCACAGATCAAGTTCCCAGGACAGCGCGACGCTGGCCGATTCGGAGGTGCTGCGACGATTGTCACCGCGCGCGTTGTCTGCGCTGGATTGTTCGCGCTCGATACCGGCGTTACCCGAAATCTGCGGGAACAATCCGAGCCGCGTGGAACCCAGCGCGGCCTGCGCCTGCTCGACTCTTGCGGCGGCGATGCGCAGATCGAGATTCCGCGCGACGGCGGTCTCGATCAGCTTTTTAAGCTCGGGATCGAGGTACAGCTTCCACCAGTCCAGATCGCCGAGAGAACCCGGCGCGTCGGCCTGCGTCTGCCAGCGATAGGCGTCCGGCGTTTCGATTTCCGGACGCGCGTAATCCGGGCCGAGGACGCAGGCCGACAGCGTGGCAGCCAGGATCGGCAATGCCGCCCTCAGGCAAAGAAACCTCCCCGACGGATCGACAACGCGCCCAGGCGCGTTCATGGGAGCTCCCCGGAACGGTGCCTCAGAGGTTTTCGGAACCGATCGACCATCCCTTGCAACACCACGTAGAAAACCGGCACGAGGAAGATGCCCATCAGCGTCGCCGCCAGCATGCCGAACACGACGGTGGTGCCGAGCACCTGCCGAGCCGCAGCGCCGGCGCCACTCGCGATCACCAGCGGCAGGGTGCCGAGAATGAACGCGAACGAGGTCATCAGGATGGGCCGCAAGCGCGCGCGCGCTCCCTCCAGTGCGGCCTGCGCCAGCGGCACGCCGCGCTCGCGCGCGAGCTGCGCGAATTCCACAATCAAAATCGCATTCTTGGCGGCCAGTCCAATCAGCATCACCAGCCCGATCTGCGCATACACGTCGTTGGAGAATCCGCGCAGGGTCAGCGCCGCAAACGCGCCGAACACCGCGAACGGAATGCCGAGCAGCACCGCGAAAGGCACGATCCAGCTTTCGTACTGCGCCGCCAGCACCAGGAACACGAACAGCACGCTGGCGGCAAAGATGTACACCGACTGGCCCGCCGCCTTGCGCTCCTGGTAGCTCACACCGGTCCATTCGTGGCGGAAGCCGGCGGGCAGATTCGCGGCAAGCTCTTCCATCGCCTCCATGCCCTCGGCCGAGCTGAAGCCCGGCGCGGCAGAGCCGTTGATGGTGACGGCGCGGAAGATGTTGAAGCGCTCGATGTAGTCCGGCGTCTGCTTGGTCTTGATGCTCACCAGGGTCGAGAGCGGCACCATCTCGCCTTCGGCGGCGCGCACGTAGAGCTGGTTCACCGCCTCCGGCACGGCGCGCGCGGGGCCGTCGGCCTGCGCGGTGACCCGGTAGGTGCGGCCGTAGAGATTGAAGTCGTTGATGTAGCTGCCACCCAGAAACGTCTGCAAGGACGAAAAGATATCGGAGATCGGAATGCCCAGGGTCTTGGCGCGCTCGCGATCAATCACGTATTCGATCTGCGGCGTGGCGGGATTGAAGAAGGTAAAGACTCTCGTGAGGTCCGGACGCTGTCTGGCCTCGCCGAGCAAGCCGTCCATTGCGGCGACCAGTTGATTCAAGTCGCGGCCACCGCGGTCTTCGAGCACGAATTCGAATCCGCCGCCTTGACCGATGCCGGGAATCGAAGGCGGATTGATGACCAGGATATTCGCGTCCTTGATCTTGCCCGCGTCGGCGGTGAGCCGGGCCAGGATTTTCGCGGCGCTCTCTTCCGGCCCGCGCTCGCCCCAGGGTTTGAGCGCAACGAACGAGGTACCGGACGAAGAACTGGTGATGCCGGCGAGTGCATTGAAGCCGGTGATCTCGGTCACGCCGGCCACACCGGGAATGGCGCGCACGATCTTGTCGTACTCCAGCATCGCGGCTTCGGTGCGTTGCAGCGAAGCGCCTGGCGGAAGCGTAAGCAAGACCAGCAGGTAGCCCTGATCCTCTTCGGGCAAAAACCCACCGGGACGCGACAGCACCAGCCAGCCCGCGGCGACAAGCACGGCGCCGAACACCAGCAGCGCAATCGCGGAGCGCCGGATGGCGTGCTTCACGGTTGCCGCATAACCCGCGGTGGCGCGCGCAAAACCGCGGTTGAACGCGCGGAAGAAACGGCCGAGCAGTCCGGGAAAATGCGACTCCTCGCTCGGCTTGAGCAGCAGCGCACACAGCGCGGGCGTGAACGTCAGCGCGACCAGCAGGGAGATCAGCACCGACACCGACAAGGTGAGCGCGAACTGGCGGTAGAACTGTCCGGTCAATCCAGGCAGGAAGGCGGCGGGCACGAACACCGCGCTCAACACCAGCGCGATGGCAATCACCGGCCCTGCGACTTCCTGCATAGCCTCGCGCGTGGCATCGCGTGCGGACAAACCCTTCGCATCCATCTTTGCGGTCACGGCCTCGACCACGACGATGGCGTCGTCCACCACCAGGCCGATCGCCAGCACCAGCGCGAACAGGGTGAGCGTGTTGATCGAAAATCCCAGCGCCACGAAAGCGCTGAACGCGCCGACGATGGAGATCGGCACCGCCAGCATCGGGATCAGGGTGGCGCGCCAGCTTTCCAGAAATAGGAACACCACGATCAGCACCAGCACGCTGGCGATGGCCAGCGTCACCACCACCTCGTGCACGGATTCCGACACGAACTGCGTGGTGTCGAAAGGCATTACGTACTCGATGCCCTTCGGAAACGTCCTCGACAATTCGTCCATCGCCTGTTGCACGCCGCGCTTGACGTCGAGCGCATTGGCCTCGGGCAACTGGTAGATGCCGATGCCGGCCGCGGGCTGGCCGTTGAGGCGGTTGGAGCGCGTGTAGTCGGTGGCGGCGAGCTCCACTCTCGCGATGTCCTTGATCTGCACCAGGCTGCCGTCGCGCTGAGCACGCACCACCACGTTCTCATACTCTTCGACGCTGGTCAGCCGCCCACGCACCGACACCGCGTACTGCTTTTCCTGGCCCTTGGGCGCGGGCTCCGCGCCGACCGTGCCGGCCGGCGCGACCACGTTCTGCTCGTTAAGCACACTGGCGATGTCCTGCGTGGTCACGCCGAGCCGCGCCATCTTCTCGGGGTCCAGCCAGATGCGCATGCCGTAGTCGCGTGCGCCGAACACGATCACCTGGCCGACGCCGGGCACACGCGCAATCGCGTCGAACACGTTGAGCGTCGCGTAATTGCTCAGGTACAGGTAGTCGTACTTGGGATCGGTCGACAGCAGGGAGACCAGCAGCAGGATCTGCGGCTGGCGCTTGATCACGCTGACGCCCTGGCGCACCACTTCCTGCGGCAACTGGCGCTGCGCAATCGCGACGCGGTTCTGCACCTGCACCGCCGCGATATCCTGGTCGGTGCCGATCTCGAAGGTCACGGTGAGCGCGTAGGAGCCGTCGTTGCCGCTCTTGGAACTCATGTACAGCATGTCCTGCACGCCGTTGACCTGCTGCTCGATGGGCGCGGCCACCGACT
>JBQTHL010000071.1:0-25875 GCA_052389915.1 Panacagrimonas sp. | reverse complement strand
TCTCATGCTGCGGCCAGCGCCGCGTGTTCTCGCTTCAAACCGCGGGCAACACCGGTGATGTGCTCGCGCCGTCGCGCTCACGCAGTTGCGCGAGTTCCGGGTTGCGCGGCTGCGGCGCGGTGTTGGCTGCGACCAGCGCCGCCAGCCGCTTGCGTGCTCGCTGCGCCGAGGTGTCGGACGCGAACATCACCGCACCGGCTTCCTCCAGCGAGCGCGTGCCGAGCATGCGCTGCTGCGCCTCGATGACGGGTTTGTCCTGGCCCTCGAACGCGCCCTTGGTGACCTGGCGCCAGAACTCGTCGGCCGCCGCGTCCTTGATCTTGTAGTTGCGTGTCACGGCCCAGAAGTAATACGTGGTGGACTCGTCCTTGGGCGTAAGAATGTCGGTGCCGTAGACCCATGCGCCCTCGTTGCGCGACTGTCCCGGCCGCGTGATACCGGTGTCGAGCAGCATGTGCGCGGGCGCGTCCCAGCGCATGTAGAACCACTGGTCCACTTTCTCGTCCGGCCGCACGCCCTCGAACATCGGCACGTAGGCCGGCAGCGGCATGCCGTCGGGTGCCCAGCGGTTGGCCCAGATCGTCGTGCCCTGTTCGATGGTCTCCAGCTTGCTGCGCGTGATCGCCTCGCTGGAAAGAATTCCTTCGTGCACGAACTCGGCGTGCGCGAGATCGAGCAGGTTGTCGGTGATGAGTTCGTAGTGCGCACGCATTTCGATCACGCCACTGACGCAGCCCAGGGTCGGATCGGTGTGGCAACTGAAATCGGGAATTTGCGTCGCGTCCGCTTTATCCGCATCGCCCATCCACAGCCAGACCATGCCGTGACGTTCCACCAGCGGGTAACTCGGCACCGACATGCGCGCCGGGATCATGCCGTCCGCGTGCGGGTTGAGCACGCACTTGCCCGTGCCGTCGTAGCGCAGGCCGTGGTACGGACACTGCACCGTGTCGCCCACCAGTTTGCCCAGGTGCAGCGGCGCGAGGCGGTGCGCGCAGGCGTTGCCGATGGCCACCGCCTTGCCATTCTCCTTGCGATACATCAGCACGGGCCGCTCCAGCAGCGTGCGCTCCAGCATCGTGCGCTCAACTTCATTCGACCACGCGGCGACGTACCAGGCGTTGAGCAAATAGGGCTTGTCTTTCATAGCTCCTCCACGGGCGCTCAAACGATCGGAAGCACGGGCGAGCGCGTCTCGCCGACTTTTCCTCGCAGCGCTCGCAGCGACGTGTTGTCCGGCGCAGGTGCGGCCTGTTGAGCGACGAGTTTCGCCAGCAGCTTGCGCGCGCGCTGCGCGGCAACGTCGGACGCGAACATCACCGGCTCTGCTTCTTCGAGCGAGCGCGTGCCGAGGATGCGCTGCTGCGCTTCGATGACGACCTGATCCTGACCCTCGAATGCGCCCTTGATGACCTGCCGCCACAGCTCGCCAGCGGCCGGATCGTTCTGCTTGTAGCCGCGCGTGATGCCCCAGAAGTAATACGTGTTGAATTGGTCCTTCGGCGTGAGAATGTCGGTGCCGTAGACCCAGGCGCCCTCGCCGCGCGGCCGGCCGAGGCCGGTGATGCCCACGTCGAGCAGCATGTGCGCGGGTGCGTCCCAGCGCATGTAGGCCCACTGGTCGCAGTTCTTCTCGGGGATGTAGTGTTCCCAGAGCATCGCGTGCGCGGGCAGCGCCTCGCCGTCCGGCATCCAGCGGTTCGACCAGATCGTGGTGCCCTTCTCGATCGTCTCCAGCTTGCTGCGCGTGATGGCCGGGCTGGACAGCAGGCCCTCGTGCACGAACTCGCCGTGCGCGAGATCGAGCAGGTTGTCGGCGATCAACTCGTAATTGGCCTTCATCTCGATCACGCCGCCGACGAAGGCGAGCTCCGGATCGAGGTGGCAACTGAAATCAGGGATCGTTTTGGGACTGCACCTGTCCTCCTCACCGAACCAGAGCCAGATCATTCCGTGCCGCTCGACCAGCGTGTAGCGCCGCACCTTCATGCGCGGTGGAATCATCCCGTCCGCATGTGGATTGAGCACACAGGCGCCGCTGCCGTCGTAACGCAGGCCGTGATAGGGGCATTGCACCGTGTCGCCAATCAGCTTGCCCATCGACAAGGGTGCGAGGCGATGCGCGCAGGCATTGCCGATGGCGACCGCCTCGCCGTTCTCCTTACGGTAGAGCAGTACCGGCTGATCGAGAATCCTGCGCTCCAGCAGGTCGCGTCCGACCTCGCTCGACCATGCAGCGACGTACCAGGCGTTGTGCAGATAGGAGTGGCTCATCAAACGCTCCTTTGGAACTTTCAATCGCGGCCGAGAACGCGACGCAGCGCCGCACTCAGTTCGCTGATCGCGTCCTGCGACGCCGACTGCGCACGCCAGGCCACCATCGCATCCGGCCGCACCAGTACCGCGCCGTCCTCCCCGATCTGGCTCAGTCGGCGCCAGTCGCCATCCGTGTCCAGCGCATCGCCGCCGGGCGCAATGCGAACGCAACGAAGCTGTACGCCGAGCGCTCGCGCGGCCTGCGCCGCCGCCGCCCACGCGGCACCGCGAGCGTTCGTCAACAACAGAAAGCCAGCCTTGTCGTCGAGCAGGTCGTGCGTCGACACGCGCTTGCCTTCAACTTCGAGCCAGGCGTGCGGAAGGCGATGGCCGGGCCGCGTAGTCGGCCGGTAATCGCTGCCCCAGGGATCGCGCTCCGGCAGCGGCGTGCCGTCCGGCACCAGCGCACCGCGCTCGTAGACAAAGCCCAGCTCGATGTCGTGATCAAACATTTCCACACGGTGCGTGGCGAACACCTCCTGCATGCGCGCGCGGCGCATGCGGCCGTCGGGCGTGTCTGCGAACAGGCCGGAGATTTCGTTGTCCTCGTCGGGCTGGCCGATCACCTCGTACACGTTCGCCGGGTGGATCGCGAAGATCGAGGCCGCGCTGAGCAAATGATTCCAGTAGCTCGACAGCGCCCAGGCCACGTTAATCGAACCGATGGGCCGGCGTTCCTGCTCGTAGCTGTCGAGCAGCGCGTCGCCGGCCTGGCCGCGCGTGACCAGCGCGAGCTTCCACGCGAGGTTGTGCGCGTCCTGAATGCCGGTGTTGAGCCCCAGGCCTGATGCCGGCGGATGGCGATGCACGGCGTCGCCCGCCATCAGCACGCGACCAAAGCGGTATTTCTCCGCGAGCACGGCCTCGATCATCCAGTGGCTGATCTTGTGCACCTGCATCGACAGGTCCGGCAGCTTGAGCAACTCGCGGATCTGCTGGGTCACCATGGCCTCGTCGAAGCGCGAGGGATCGTCCGGCGCCACCATGAAATGGAAGATCCATTCCTTGCTGTGCCGCCCCCAGCGAGAGTCGTCGCCACCCGCCGGCACCAGCGCACCGCTCGCCAGCGGTCCGCGACGCGTGGGGTGGATGAAGAAGTGCAGCATCACGCGATCGTCCAGCAGCACCTTGGACAGGTCGGCGCTGAAGTGCACGGTTACGTTCTTCGCCAGGCCCGAAGGCCCCACCATCCTGTTGCCCAGCGCCTTGCCGATGGTCCGGCCGCCGTCGGCGCCGACCAGATACTTCGCGCGTACGCTCAGCTCCTTGCCGGAGTTCAGATCACGCACGAGCGAGTCCACGCCGTCCGCATCCTGTTTGAAGCTCAGCAACTCGTGGCCGAAGCGCAAGCGGCCCGGCGAGCGCGCGTCCGCGTGGTGCTTGAACACCGGCTCCGAGCGGATCAGTGGCAGGTTCGCGCACACGCAGGCACTGTCGCGCTCGTAGCGCGCGCGCTGCGATTCGCCAGTGCCGCCGATGCCGTCCATCTCGTAGATGATCTTGCGATCGTGCGGGCCGTCGCCGCCGAGCGTCGTCAGCCACATGGCGCGCGACATGTTCTGCGGTGGAGTGCTGCCGGCGTAGATGTCACTCGCCACGCCATGCTGGCGCATGATCTCCATCGTGCGCTGGTTGAGGTAGTGCGCCTTGGGCAGATTCGCGAGCGAGGTGTTGCGCTCCACGGTCAGAAAATCCACGCCGAGGTCGGCGAGAAAGATCGAAAGATTGAGACCGCAGCCTCCCGCGCCCACCACCAGAACATCAACTTCCCTTTTCATGGTTGATCCATCGTCGATGACCTCTGTGTGATCAGACGACCGGCAGCACCGGAGCGCGCAACCGCCGTTGGGACTGAGGGACTGGATTCCCGCCTCCGGTTTACAACATGCCGGGGCAGGCTTCGCGGGAATGACGGGTGGTGGTTCACGGGCGGCTCAGCTCAAGGCCTCACGCACGCTCGCCGCCGCAACCCATTTCTGGACCGTCTCGATGGAATGCCTCAGCAGGAACTCGCCATCCTGAAACAAAATTTCGGTCTTGCCGCCGGACTCCATCGCGCGCTGCTGGCGCTCCAGGTTGCCCACGTCCTCCAGGAAGATTTCCGCCATCCGGCAGTTGTGGTGCTCCTGCTGGAAGCGCTGACGCACGTCCTTGGCCCGCGGGATGTGCATCTTCGCCACCCAGCGCGTCGTGTTGACGCTCAGCGGCCAGAATTCGAGCGTGAAAAAACCGCCGGGCGAATAGAAGATCAGGAAGTTGGGAAACATCCAGGCGATCTCGGTGGCCCAGTTGGGCACCTTGTTCGGATTGATCGCGGGGTGATGCTGCAGGGCCTGCACCTCGGCCGCCGCGCTGCCGCCCAGCGTGTTGCCGGTATCGACATTGCTGTAGGCCAGCCGCTCCACCAGCGACTCCGGCGAGGGCTGGTAGTAGGGATTGCCGAAGGTCGTCATGGTGCGATGCGCACCACGAACATTGCCGCTCAGGGGACGCGAGTGCGGGTTGGTTTCGTTCGAGAACGTCGTGCCGATGGTTTGAGGGTGCAGCACCGGGACGTGGTAGGACTCGCAGAACGCATCGATGGTCACCTTCCAGTTGGCGCGCATGTTCGACACGTTGACGGTGAAGGCCTCGTCGGCGAACGGAGCCGGCGCACCGCGGAAGGCCTCGCCGAAAGGCCCGAGGAATTCCTGGAGCGAAACCTCCGGTCGCGATTGCAGGTTGATGAAGATCCAGCCTTCCCAGACTTCGCAGGCAATCGGCGTGAGGCCGCATTTCTTGATGTCGAGATTGAAGAAGTTGGCGCGGTCGGGCACGCCGATGCAGTCGCCGTCGTTGCGGTAGCCCCAGTTGTGGTATTTGCAGACGAAGCGGCTGCCCTTGCCGGCCGGCTCATGCACCAGCATGTTGGCGCGGTGTGAACACACGTTATGGAAGGCGCGAACCTTGTCGGCCTTGTCGCGCGTGATCAGTGCGATCACGCCGCAGATTTCGATCTCCTTGACGATGAAGGTATCGGCCTCGGGCAGTTGCTCGACCCGGCCCATGCACAGCCAGGCACGGCCGAACACGCGTTCGCGTTCCTGCTCGAACCACTTCGGGGAGATGTAGGGCTCGATTGGAATAGGCCCGGTGCCGAGGCCGTTGGGCTCGGTGAGCTTGGGGAAAATATTCTTCAGCAACTCGGGCTGGATGTCGGGTTGATGCTGGGTCATCTGGCTCTCTCCTGGATGTCACCCGCCTTGCGGCCAGGGTCCCGGTTGGATGTGCATGCCGTGCGGAAACGGCGAGGACGCGGCGCGCGGCTGGCGGTGAAATTCGACCGCCATGGCTGCATGCGGCAGCGACAGAAGCAGTCGCAACAAGCGCGTCGCGTCCGCAGGCATGTCGCCGAGCGGGAATTGTTCGAGATAGCTCAGCGCCTCGTCGGCGCGCGGCAGCATCGCATCGTAGTAGCGACGAATCTCCAGCATCGCGGCACGCGAGCGCCGGTCCCAGCGGATGTCGTTGGTTGCGCCGGCCCAATATTCGACGAAGGGTTCGAGTTCCTCGTAGCCCGGAGGCAGTGAAGTCTGGTCCTGCATGTCATCTCCTCTCGTCTTTCGACCATGCGCTCTGCGGCGCTCGTCGTTTGGGACTTGCCGACCCGGATCAGCCCGGCTCGGCCACCACGCGATTCTCGATGGCGCCAATGCCGTCGATTTCCACACGCACCACGTCGCCCACTTTCAGGTACCGCGGCGGCTTAGCTACGGCGCCGACACCGGCCGGCGTACCGGTGAGAATCAGGTCGCCCGGCTCCAGGGTCATCGCCTGCGACAGGTGCTCGATCATTGCGAATACGTCGAACACCATCTCGCGCGTGTTCGAGTCCTGGCGCTTCTCGCCGTTCACCGTGCAGCGGATGCCCAGCGCCTGCGGGTCCGGGATTTCATCGGCGGTGACGATCCACGGCCCGAAGGGGCAGTGCGTGTCGAAAGATTTTCCGACCACGAACTGCGTGGTGCGCAACTGCCAGTCGCGCACGCTCACGTCGTTCGCCACGCAGTAGCCGGCAATCACATCACGCGCCTGCTCTTTCGAGACGTGCTTCGCAGGCTGACCGATCACGATCGCAAGTTCCGCTTCGTAATCGAGCCGCGTGGAAACGCGCGGCAGGTTGATTCCATCGAAGGGTCCGTTGGTAGCGGTCGTCATCTTCGCGAACCAGGTCTGGTGTTCCGGCAAGGCCATGTTGGCCTCGACCGCGTGGTCGCGGTAGTTCAGGCCCAGCGCCAGGATCTTTCCGGGACGCGGAATTGGCGCGGTGAGCTGAACATCGGCGAGCGCGTGATCGGCCGGTCGCTTCGCCAATTGATCGAGATCGGCGCGCAGCGTGGCGAGCGATTCGAGAATGCCGGCCATGCTGCCGGGCGCATGGGGCAGGTGCTTGCCGATATCGTGAACACCCTCTCCAACGATCAGACCCGGACGGCTGCTGCCGGACGTACGGAACATGGCCAGTCGCATGAACTCTCCTCTGGATTCGTCGCGATGATCCTGCATCGCGTGAGTTGACCATATGGTAAAAATATGCAGACTGCAAGGGCGGCCACGACACGGTGCCGCATAGCTTGGGTGCGGGAGTGGCCGCCTGCGTGCGCTCCCGCACCCGCTGTAACCAGACACCGTGTCGCGCACGCCCCGGAAGTACACAACGGGCGCGATCTGGAGGAGACCATGAACGCAAACAGCCCTGCCCCTAAACTGGCCGACACCGCACCCGCCGTCGTTGTTCCGACGAAGCTCGCGCACTACGTGATTCGCGCGAAACGCTTCCAGGAAATGCTCTCCTGGTATCGCAAGGTGTTCCACTTGCAGACCTCGTTCGAAGCGCCGGTGATCGCCTTCCTCACGTACGACGAGGAACACCATCGCATCGCCTTCCTCAACACCGCGCACCTGCCCGAGCCAGACACGATGCGCACCGGCGTCGACCACGTGGCCTTCACCTACGAGGACCTGCCCGCGCTGCTGCACACCTGGGAGCGCTTGCAGGCTTCGGGCATCACGCCGTTCTGGTGCATCAACCACGGCATGAGCACCTCGATGTACTACCGCGATCCGGACGGCAACGAGATCGAACTGCAAGTCGACAACTTCCCCAGCATGGAAGAGTGCAAGGGCTGGTTTGCATCGCCGGGATTCGCGGCCAACCCGATCGGCGTGGATTTCGATCCCGGGATGTTGCTGCAGAAGCTGCGCAGCGGCGTGCCGGTCGCCGAGCTGGTCCGCCAAGGCGCTGCGCCCGTGCCGCCGGAGAAGACCTACGTGTTCACGACGCTACCTCCGCCGCCGGGCGCGGTCTGAGCGCGCCCCCAAATCAAGCAAGGCAATTTTTGACGCGGATCACACGGATAACGCCACACAAGATTTTGATCCGCGCTCATCGACGTGATCCGCGTCCAAAAGCTTTTGATGGAGGAAAGGCATGAAACAACCCGGCGACGCCCCGGCCCGAGAGGCCTGCGAAGCGCTGTCGCACGCCTACGGCCACCACGCGGACGCCTGGGAAGCCGAAGCGCTCGCGAACCTGTTCACGCCAAACGGCGTGTTCGACCGCCTCGGCCGACGGATCGAGGGTCGCGAGACCATTCGCGACTTCATCGCCAACCGTCCGCGCGAATGGTGGCAGACGCATATCGGCAGCAACTTCACGTTTGAACTCGCGCCGGACGGGCGCAACGCAAAGGGCACGCTCGACCTCGAACTCAAGCGCGGAAAAGTGGGCGATGACACCGTGCTGGAAACGTTGCGATGCCGCTACCACGACGACTTCGTGCTGAGCGACGAGGGCTGGCGCTTCAAGCTGCGTCAGGTGGTGATGCTGCCCTCACCATGAAAGCGGACCCCATTTCTTCCCATCGCCCCGCATCGGCGGGGGCTGACCCCGACCCCGTCGAAACCCGCGAGTGGCTGGACGCGCTCGACACCGTGCTCGCGCACACCGGCGGCGAGCGCGCGCAGTTCCTGATCCAACGACTTGAAGCACGGCTCCGCGACACCGGTAGCGTCGCGCTCGCGCAACCCTACTCCGCCTATCGCAACAGCATCCCGCTGGAACGGCAGGGCGCGTACCCGGGCGATCTGGCGATGGAGGAACGCATCACCGCCATCGTGCGCTGGAACGCGCTGGCCATGGTCATGCGCGCGAATCAGGCTTATGGCGATCTGGGCGGGCACATCGCGAGCTATGCCTCCGCAGCGGAAATCTTTGAAGCCGGCTTCAACCATTTTTTCCATGCGCGCAGCGACGTCCACGGTGGCGATCTCGTCTACTTCCAGCCGCACTCCGCGCCAGGCGTGTACGCACGCGCCTTCCTCGAGGGACGGCTGAGCGAAACGCAACTCGCGCGCTATCGCCAGGAAGTCGCGGGTGGCGGTCTGTGCTCCTACCCGCATCCCTGGCTGATGCCGGACTTCTGGCAATTCCCCACCGGCTCGATGGGCATCGGCCCGATCAGCGCGGTGTACCAGGCGCGCTTTCTGCGCTACCTGCGCGATCGCGGACTCGTGCAGACCGATGGTCGCCACGTCTGGGGCGTGTTCGGCGACGGCGAGATGGACGAGCCCGAATCCATCGCCGGCCTCACCCTCGCGGCGCGCGAGAAACTCGACAACCTCACCTTCGTCATCAACTGCAATCTGCAGCGCCTCGACGGCCCCGTGCGCGGCAACGGCCAGATCATCCAGGAGCTGGAGTCGCTGTTCACCGGCGCGGGCTGGAACGTGATCAAGGTGCTGTGGGGCTCGGACTGGGACGCGCTGTTCGCGCGCGACACCGAACACACTTTGCTGCGCATCTTCGCGGGCACGCCGGACGGCGAGTACCAGACCCTGGGTGCGAAAGACGGCGCCTATAACCTCGCGAACTTTTTCCAGCAGGACCCGGCGCTTGCGAAGCTAGTGACGCACATGAGCGACGCGGAGATCGACTCTCTCAAGCGCGGCGGTCATGACCTGCGCAAGCTGCACGCGGCCTTCGCTGCGGCGAAAAATCATCGCGGCCGGCCAACCGTGATTCTGGCCAAGACCAAGAAGGGTTACGGCATGGGCGGCGCGGGCGAATCGCGCATGACTGCGCACCAGGCCAAGAAGCTGGACGTGGAAGCACTCAAGGTTTTCCGCGACCGTTTCCGCCTGCCGCTGTCGGACGATGATGTCGCCGCGCTGCGCTTCTACCGTCCGGC
This sequence comes from Panacagrimonas sp., assembly GCA_052389915.1. Lineage (GTDB taxonomy): Bacteria > Pseudomonadota > Gammaproteobacteria > Nevskiales > Nevskiaceae > Panacagrimonas. The sequence goes on along the minus strand of JBQTHL010000071.1, from coordinate 16,330 downwards.
CGAGAACAGCCTGGAGCTGCGTTACCTGCACGAGCGTCGTGCCGCGCTCGGTGGCTATCTACCGGCGCGAAGAAAGGACGCAGACCCGGTCGCGGTGCCGCCGCTGGCTCGCTACGCCGCGTTCGCACTCCAGGCCGAAGGCAAGGAGATGTCCACCACCATGGCCGCGGTGCGCATGCTCGGAACCTTGCTCAAGGACAAGGCGCTCGGGCCGCGCATCGTGCCCATCGTGGCGGACGAAGCGCGCACTTTCGGCATGGCCAACCTGTTCCGACAGGTTGGCATCTACTCGCCCGTGGGGCAGCTCTACGAACCGGAAGATGCGGGCTCGATGCTGTCGTACCGCGAAGCGGTGGACGGCCAGTTGCTGGAGGAAGGCATCACCGAGGCCGGCGCGCTATCGAGTTGGGCCGCGGCGGCGACTTCGTACAGCGTGAGCGGCTTCGCGATGCTGCCGTTCTACATCTACTACTCGATGTTCGGCTTCCAGCGCGTGGGCGACCTGATCTGGGCCGCGGCGGACCAGCGGGCGCGCGGCTTTCTGCTCGGCGCCACCGCCGGACGCACGAGCCTGGGGGGCGAAGGCCTGCAACACCAGGACGGCACCAGTCACGTCGTGGCCGCTACCGTGCCCAACTGCCGTGCCTACGACCCGGCCTTCGCTGGCGAGCTGGCGGTGATTCTCGATCACGGCGCGCGGCAGATGATGGAGCGGCAGATCGACGAGTTCTATTACCTCACCCTGGGCAACGAGGGCTACGCGCAGCCCTCGCTGCCAGCCGGCGTCGAGGCCGACATCATCAAGGGGATGTACCGCTACGGCGGGCAGGCACCGGACAAGGCATCGGCGTGCGTGCGGCTGCTCGGATCGGGCGCGATTCTGCGCGAGGTCATCGCGGCGGCCGAACTGCTCGCGCGCGACTGGAGCATCGGCTCGGACGTTTACAGCATCACCAGCTTCAGCGAGCTGGCGCGCGAGGCCGCCGACGTGCAGCGCTGGAATCGCCTGCACCCAGATGGCGAGCGGCGCGTGAGTCATGTCGAGCAGCAGTTGGCGGGCGCGGGCCTGACCGTGGCGGCCACCGACTACGTACGCGCTTACCCGCAGCTCATTACGCCGTACCTGCAAGGTCGATTCGTCACGCTGGGCACCGACGGCTTCGGCCGCAGCGATACGCGCTCCGCCCTGCGTCGATTCTTCGAGGTGGATCGTCACGCTATCGTGCTGGCGACGCTCGATGCGCTCGCCCGTGCGGGCGAGATCGACCAGGCGGTTCCAGGCGAGGCGATTCGGCGTTACGGCATCTCGACGGAAAACGCTGCGCCCTGGACGGTTTGATCGGGCGCGGTTTCGAGATTGCTTTACGCTCGGCCAACGCACTCACCATAGGAGCACCGCATGAAGCCATACGACATCGCCGTGATCGTCGGCAGCAACCGCCGCGAATCGATCAACCGCAGGCTTGCCCAGGCGCTGATCAAGCTGGCTCCGGAATCGCTCGCGTGCCGCTGGGTCCGCATCGACGACCTGCCGATGTACAACGGCGATCTGGAGCCCGACCGCCCCGAAACCGTGCGCCGCTTCACCGCCGAAGTGGCGAAAGCTGACGCGCTGCTCATCGTCATGCCCGAGCACAATCGCTCACTCCCCGCGGTGCTGAAGAATGCCATCGACTGGGGCTCCAAGCCTGCCGAGCAGAACGTCTGGCGCAACAAACCCACCGCCATCGCCGGGACCTCACCCGGCGTCATCGGCACCGCCGTGGGCCAGCAACACCTGCGGCAGATCCTGGGCATCCTCGGCAGCGTGGTGATGGGCGGCGAGGCTTATCTCCAGTTCAAACCGGACCTGGTCGATGCGGACGGCACGGTCACGAACGAAGGCACGCGCAAATTTCTGAAGGCCCATATGGATCATTTTGCCGACCTGGTCGGCGCGCTCGCTCCGCGATGATTCGCTATTCCACAACCGCACGCTCACAACACCATGACGGATAAGACCACCCCTGCCATCGAGATCGAAACCCACCTCGACGGACGCATCCTGCTCGCACGACTGAATCGCCCCAAGGCCGCCAACGGCATCAACGGCGACATGGCGACTGCGCTCGAAACGCTCGCGTCACGCCTGGAAGAATCGCCGAACGTCGATGCGCTCGTACTGACCGGAACCGGCCGCGTGTTCTGCGGCGGCGGCGATGTCTCGGTGTTTCGCGAGGCGCTCGCGGGCACCGCGCCGGGCTCGACCCCGCTTGCCGATCTGCTCGACGGATGGGCCACGCAGGTCCACTCCGCGCTGGAACGGATGGTGTCGGCAGGGCCTCTGATCGTCGGCGCGATCAACGGGCCGGCGACGGGCGCCGGCATGGGCCTGGTGTGTGCCTGCGACGTGGCCTACGCGCGACCCAGCGCCGCGCTGCGTTCGGGCTTCTCGCGCCTGGGCATGTCGCCGGATACCGGCTGCACGTACTTCCTGCCGCGCATCGTCGGCGAACGCAACGCGCTGCGTCTGCTGTTGAGCACCGACCGGATCGACGCACCGGTCGCACTCGCGCTGGGGATCTTCGCCGAACTGATCGACGCCGACGACGAAAGCTTCCTGTCCGAAGTCCTGTCGCGAACCGAGAGTCTCATTGCGTCGGGTCGAGCGGCACGCGCCACACGCCGGCTGTTGCGCGACAGCGCAAATCGCTCGCTGCACGATCAGTTGCGCAGCGAGCAGACCAGCCTGGTGAGCCTGGCCGCGTTACCGGAGGTGGAAGCGCAGCTTCGGCGCGCGTTGGGCGTCGGCTGAAGTTACGGCGCGTCCATGTAGCGCCGCCAGGCGCGATGGAACACCTGGTTGGTGACCTCGTTGCGCCCCAGGCACACGGTGCCTGCATGCGCCATTTTCGCGGACGCCTGGATGCCGTTCCCGACCGGCACGTCCTCGTTGATGATCGCGTCCGTCGCGATCTTCCAGTTCTTTTCGAGTATCTCGATGCCGGGCTCGTCGTGCTCGGCCTTGGGCGTGAGGTAGCGAAGGTGCACGCGACAGGCTCCAGGATTATCGGGGTGCTGGTAGATCGTCCAGAACTCGACGTGATGGGGGTGCAGCACCATCGAGGCATTCGGTACGAACAGATTGCCGATAATGGCGTAGCGGTCCAGCGCAGATTCGCCCGGCTGCTCGTGCAGAATCTTCTCCATCGCACGGCGCGGATTCCCCCACAGCGCGTGCGCACCGAGGATCTCGATGCCCATCATGTTGGGAAAGAAATAAGGGCTGATGGTTTTGCCGTGCAGGAACTGCACGTGGTAGCCGTCGATCAGCCCGTCCATCATCACTTTCCAGTTCTGCGGGAAGTCGAAGACCTGGCTCTTGTAGAAGAAAAACCGGTCGAGCCCATACTCGGCGAGCGCCTGGTCCATGCCTTCACCCAGGTGCGATTTCACGTCGATCTCGCCCAAGGGATTCTCGACGATCCAGATGAAGCCATGACGTTCCTCAACCGGCAGCCTGACCAGTCCGCGATCTTCCGTGGGCTTGATGCCGAAAGACTTCTGGAAGCCGATGCCGCGCAGTGCGCCGTCGTTGGAATAAGTCCAGCCGTGGTAGGGGCAGGTGAAGCGATTGCGCGTTCCGCAGTCTGCGCTCACCAGACGCGAGCCGCGGTGACGGCAGACATTGAGATAGGCGCCCACGGTTCCGTCGCTCTGGCGGGTGACGAGCACGCTGCTGCTGTTGAGTTGAAGCGTGATGAACGAGCCGGGCGCGGAAACCTGGCTGGAATGCGCGGCCATCATCGGTACGCGCTCGAAAATCTGCGCGCGTTCTCTCGACGCGATCTCGGGGCTTGAGTAGATCGACAGCTCGTACTCGTAGATATCGTCGAGCCGGTCCGTCGTCGTATCGCGCACGTGGTCGAACAGCTTTTCGGCCAGGCGTGCATTGCGTTCCTTGCTGAAGTACATCGGATGTCTCCTCTTACGTCGCCGCCAGAATCATCTCGGCCGCTCGCTCCGCAATCATGACGGTAGGTGCGTTGGTATTCGTGCTGGTGAGGCTGGGCATGACCGAGGCATCGACCACGCGCAGGCCTTCGATACCACGGACGCGCAGCCTGGAATCGACCACCGCCTCGTCGTCCATACCCATGCGACAGGTGCCGACCGGATGGTAGGCCGGCGAGGCTTTCCAGCGCGCGTACTCGGCCCAGCCCGCATCGTCGGTTGGCACCGGGTCGGGTGAACGATCTGCTCGGACGATCGCGCGGAAAGCGTGAGTTTGATATAGGCGATGCAGCAGATGCTGCGCGGCGACCAGTGTGTCGAGGTCGCGGGTATCGCTGAAGAACCGGTGCAGGATTCGCGGTTGCATGTCCTCACCGAGCTCGACCCGGCCGCGACTCTTCGGATGGCATAGCGTTGCATTGATCGTGACCGTGGGCTCCTTCGGCATTTTCGCGCTTGCGGTCGAGACGGTATCGGGCTCGATGTCGTAGCTCAACGGCAGAAAGTGCAGTTGCACATCGGGCTCTTCGAGATTCTTTCGCGTGCGAGCGAGCGCCATGGCCTGCACTGCCGGGGCACCCAGCGGACCCTTCCTGCCGATCATGAATCGAAGCGCATGACGCAGTATGTCCACCGCACCCATCTCGACATTGAGCGTCGAGACGTTGACGAACTTGTTCTGCCCCACGCTCGGATGCTCCTGCAGGTTTTCGCCCACACCCGGCAGATCGCGGACGACCGCGATCCCACGGGACTGAAGGTGCGCGCCCGGGCCCAGGCCCGAGCGCAGCAACAGGGCGGCGCTCCCAACGGTGCCGGCGCTGCATATCACTTCACGTTGCGCATCGACCCGATACTCACGGCCCTCGCGAACCAGCATGATGCCGAGCGCACGACCATTCTCGACACGAACGCTGCGCACCTCGGCGTTCGTGAGCACGCGCAGATTGGGACGCGAACGCACGGGTCGCAGGTACGCTTTCTCCGCGCTGCACCGCCAGCCGTCGCGCTGTGAGGCATCGGTGAGAAACGCGCCTTCCATTTCGCCGTCGTGATAATCCGCAAGCGTCTTGATGCCGGTCTCTGCGCAGGCTTGCAAGAAGGTTCGGCACAGGGGATGAAATTCGCGCATCGGCGACACGCTCAAAGGCCCTTGCGTCCCCAGCGAAGAATGCGGCAGCCCGGTCCAGTTCTCGAATCGCTTGAAGCAGGGCCAGACCTCGTCCGCGCTCCAGCCGACGGCGCCCTGCTCGACCCAGCGATCGTAATCGCGCCGCGTGCCGCGGATGTAGACCTGCCCATTGATGGAACTGCTGCCGCCCAGCAATTTTCCCGCGGACCACATGAAGCGCCGGCCCTGGATCGACGGGTCCGCCTCCTGCTCGTAATGCCAGTCGTAGCGGCGATGACCGAGCAGTCGTGCGAAGCCGACCGGCATCTGCACGAGGAAGGATTTAGCCTCGCCGCCCGCCTCCACCAGCACCACCTGGTTGGCGGGATTGTCCGTCAGCCGGTTGGCCAGCACGCAACCCGCCGTGCCGCCACCGACGATCACGTAGTCCGCACTGCCGAAGCTTGGCGCCGTCATCGGGGTGCAACACAAAAAGATCGCTGTATCGCATCGAAATGGGTCTGACGCCGCTCTATAGTCCTGCGATCCATTGATTCTCCGCATGCGGCCCGTTTACTTGCTCTGTTCATTCTGCGCCGTCATTGACAGATACGTAGAGTTGTATCATGGTTCGGACATTAGAACGAGCGTTCCGGGAGACGCGGCATGAGCGCCGACGACGTGCAGCACTTAAGCGAGCAATTCGATCACGCCTCCGAAGCGCAGATGCGCGACCCGTACCCGATGTACGAGGCGCTCCGGCAGCAATGCCCGGTCGGCCGATCCGCGCAGCACGGCGGCTTTTACTTCGTCTCCAGCTATGCAGGCGTGAAGAAGGTGTTCGAGGATTACTCGACCTACTCTTCCACAACGGGCGTCGGCATTCCGCCGCACCCCTACAAGATGTTTCCGATCGACCTCGACCCGCCGCAGCAGACCCGGTTCCGGCGAATCCTGAATCCCGCTTTCACTGTCGAAAGCGTCGCAAAAAAGCGCGCGGAGGTGGAAGCCAGGGTGAACGAGCTGATCGACGGTTTCATCGAGCGCGGCTCCGCGGACCTTGCACTGGAACTGGTGCGTCCCTTGTTGCCCGCCATCGTGTTGCCGCTGCTGGGTGTGCCATCCGAAGATCAGCCGCGCATGAGCGCCTGGATCGAGTACCTCACGCGCGGCCGCGCCAAGGATCTCGCGGGTGTCGCCAAGGCGGGCGAGGACATCGGCATCTACCTCATGACCCTGGTGGCGAAGCGTCGCGCGCAGGCGCCGGTGGACGACGTCATCGGCATCTTGCTCACCTCCAGCGTGGACGGCACGCCGCTGAGCGACGAGGACATCTTCCGCACGGTGCTCATCATTCTTTTCGGCGGGCTGGATACGACCAGCGCGGTGATGCTCGAATCGCTGCTGTTCCTCGCGCGCAATCCGGACGAGAAGAACAAGTTGCTCGCCGGCGAACACGAGTGGCCGACCGCCGCGGAGGAGTTCATCCGCTACTCCTCTCCGATCCAGGGCCTGCGCCGCACACTGACGCGCGATGCGGAGCTTGAAGGGCAGGCGCTGAAGCAGGGCGACTGGATGTTTGGCATGCACGGCGCCGCCAATCGCGATCCTGCGGTGTTCAGTGAACCCGGCCGGTGTCTGCTGGACAGAAAGCCGAATCCGCACCTGGCCTTCGGTGCCGGTGCGCACATCTGCCTGGGCCGCAACCTCGCGCGCCTGGAAATTGAAGTGCTGCTCAAGGCCGTGCTCGAACGCCTGAAGGACTATCGAACGACTGCGGACTTCGAACCGGATTACCTGGCGGGCGAGGCGCGTGGAATGAAATCGCTGCCGGTCAGTTTCACGCCGGGTGCGAAGCGCTGACGATGGGCAAAGTCACCTACATCGAGTTCAACGGTGCGATGCACGAGATCGAAGTGCGCTCCGGTCAATCGCTCATGGAAGGCGCGGTCGGCAACATGATTCCCGGCATCCTCGCGGACTGCGGCGGCGCCTGTGCCTGCGCGACCTGTCACGTCTATGTGGACCCCGAATGGAGCGAGCGCGTGGGAGCGCCGTCCGACATGGAGTTCGAGATGCTCGATGTCGTGACCGGCCGCGAGCCCCACTCGCGCCTGTCCTGCCAGATCAGGATGAGCGACGAGTACGATGGTCTGGTGCTGCGGCTGCCTGAGACACAGACTTAAGTTCGGACCCAGGAACGGACCCTTAGAGGTTCGTCCAAAAAGAAACAGGAGGAGAAGATGCGCAAGCGAATCGCAGTCTCGATGGTAGTGGCCTTGTCGGCACTTGCAGCAAGATCGAACGCACAAGAGGAGGCACCGGCGCTACAGGAAACCGAGGCTGCTAACGCCCAGGCCGCGCCGCTCGAAACCATCCCGGTCGATGTCGGACAGCCTGCCGCGCAAGCTCCGGAAAAGCCTCCGACGGAAAGCCGCAGCCGCGTACTCGAAGAGATTGTCGTCACCGCGCAGAAGCGAGAGGAAAACATTCTCGACGTGCCGATTTCGATCTCGGCATTCTCCGGCGACGCGCTCGATGCCAAGGGCGTCGGCGACGCCAAGTCGCTCGCGCAGTCCATCCCCGGCGTGACCTACGGCGAGACCGTCAACTTCTCGATCATCTACGTGCGCGGCGTCGGCACCGACGCGTTCCTGCCGGACTCCGACCTCAGCGTCGCCATGTACATGGACGGCATCTATTTTCCGTTCGCGAACGGTCTGTCGCAGTCGTTCGGCGCGATCGAGCGGGTGGAGGTGCTGAAGGGTCCGCAGGGCACGCTGTTCGGCCGCAACGCGACGGGCGGGGCGTTCAACATCACCACCAAGGCTCCGAGCTTCGAGCCCGAGCTGTCGATCTCGACCGGCTACGGCGACTTCGAGCAGTTCACCTCGCGCGTGTTCGGCAACGTGCCGCTCACCGATACGCTCGCAGCCAACGTCTCACTCACCTACAACGTCGGCGACAACTATTACGAGGGCACGCGAGGCAACGGCGAGGACACCGGCAGCGAACCCCTGCCGCGCGAAACCGAGAAGGGCGCGCGCGTCAAGGTGCTGTGGAAACCCGCGGACTGGCTGGACCTGACGGTGACCGGCCTCAAGCACAGCAAGCGCGGCCTGGCGTCCAGCGCCATGCCCAACATCCAGCCCAGCCTCATCACGCAGACCCTGCACACCCTGATCCGGGGCGAGCCGTACGTCCCACCGCCGGACTACGAGGTCAACGTGGACGTGCCAAGCTTCTTCACCTTGGACAACGAGGTGGTCTACGGCCAGCTCGGGCTGCACCCCAGTTGGTTCGACGTGAAGCTGCTCGCAAGCCAGCAGGACGTGGAGACCGATAACAATTACGACTTCGACGGCACCCGCGCGCCCTTCATTACCTTCGACGCGCGCGGCCAGTTTGCCGAGGTATTCACGGCCGAGCTCCAGTTCATCTCCAACGGCGACTGGGGACCGGATTGGCTGGAGTGGGTGGCCGGCATCTACTACCTCGACCAGGACGTGGGCTTCCCGCTGAACCGGCTTTCGGTCGCGGACCTGGACCTGTCCACCGGCTCGGTGCTCGGCCTGTTCCCGGTGCCGGACCAGCTCAACGTGCTGCTCAACCGGATTGCCGACGCCACCGGGCAGCTCGCCATTCCGGATGGATTTTCACTGGCACTGGTGTCCCTGCAGGCGGTCGAGGCCACGGCCTATTTCGGCCAGGGCACGATTCACTTGGGCGACCAGTTCGACCTGACCCTGGGCGGACGTTTCCAGGAGGAGACGCGAAAGGTCATCGAGTCCAGCATCGGCGTGGCCAACGTGGACAAGAGCAGCACGCAACTCGTGCAGTTCGGCCGGCCCACCAATGACGACACGAATTTCTCGCCCAAGGTCGTGCTCGGCTACAAGCCCTTCGACGCGAGCCTGTTCTATCTCTCCTGGAGCAAGGGCTTCAAGAGCGGCACCTTCAACACGGTCAACGTCTACACCCAGCCGGAGTTCGTGGAGCCCGAGGAAGTGACGAGCTACGAACTCGGGGCCAAGGTGACTCTGGCCGGCGGACAGGTGCAGTTGAACGGCGCGGTGTTCGAGAACGAGATCGAAAACCAACAGGTGCAATTCGTCTCCCTGCTCGCCGGCGGCGCCGTGCAGTTGGAGAACGCTGGCAAGGTGGGCATCACCGGTGCCGAAGCGGAAATCCAGTTCAAGCCGGACTGGAACACGGGCCTGCTACTGGCCGCGTCGGTCACTTACCTGGATGCCACCTACGACAGCTATACCAACGCCAGCGCGTACTCGCAGCCGACCGGACTGTACAACTTCCGCACCGGCGACTTCACCGGCAACCGCACGGTGCGCACGCCGGAGTGGAGCGGCAATCTGGCGGCCAACCAGATAACGGAGTTCTCCCATGGCGACCTGGAAATCGGCGCCGGTGCGTTCTTCAGCAGCGACCTGTTCTTCCAAGCGCAGAACCACGCCATCTCGCGCCAGCCTTCGTACTACACCGTGGACGCGCAGCTCAGCTACCTGCATCGCAGATCCAGCATTCGCGTGACCGTGCTCGGCAAGAACCTGAGCGACGAGCAGTACGCGCTCACGCAATTCCACACTGATGCCGGCGTGCAGGAATTTCTGGCGCCACCGCGTAATTTCGGTGTGCGCCTGGATTGGTCGTTCAAATAACCAAGGAGAGATCAGTGAACGATCAACCGGTGTGGAAAAAGCTCGTGCGCTTCCTGGGCTCGGTGTCCGCAATGGCGCTGGCCTTGCCAGCGATGGCGGACGATGAAGCGCCGTTCTATCGCGGCGGTTACGTCGCCCCCATGGCCACCTATCTGCTGTCCGACGCGGAGCGTCTCGATGGCGGCCTCGGCGGCACCTTGGCGCTGGGTTGGCGCAGCGGAACCTGGGCGGTGGAGATTGCCGGAATTCTGGCCGACATCGAATCGGACGAATCCGACAACTCCCCGGAGCTGAGCGGCGGCGCGGTCAACGGTCTGGTCTTTCCGTTTTCTTCGCTACCCAATCTGTACGGCATCGCAACCTTGGGCGCCGCGTCCCTGAAGGACTACCCGGTAACGCCCAACAATCCGTCCGAGACCGACACCGGCAAGAGCTTCTCGTTGACCCGCGTCGGCGCAGGTGTGGGGCACCTGTTTCCGATTTCGGTCGGCCTGTACGAGTTTGCGGTCAGGGCCGAAGCGCTGTACGTGGCCGGCAGGCGCGACAAGGATGTCAGAGAGTTCGGAGATATCGATGCGCCGCGCCGTTTCGACGACGTGGTCTTCAATCTCGGCGTGCACCTGCCGTTCGGTTCCCGCCAGCCTGCGCCGCCGCCCGCACCGCCGGTTGAAGTGGTGCCGCCCGTTTCGATCTGCGCGGATACGCTGGACAACGACGGCGACGGCCTGATCGACTTTCCCGGCGATCCGGGTTGCTCGACTGCCGACGACAACGACGAGATCGATCCTCCACAATGCAGCGACGGCAAGGACAACGATGGCGATGGCCTGATCGATTTTCCCAGCGACAAGGGCTGCACGGCCGCTGAGGACACCGACGAGACCGATCCGTGCAAGACCCCGGCGCCGGGCGAGCGCATCTCGCTTAAGGGTTGCGGCACCGGGGATGTCATTGTGCTGCGCGGCGTCAACTTCGAGTTCGACAAGGCGCGGCTCACCGCCAACGCCAAAACCATTCTCGACAACGTCGCGGAAGAGCTGACGGCCTATCCCGAGATCGAAATCGAGCTGAGCGGTCATACCGACGACAAGGGCTCGGACGAGTACAACCAGAAGCTGTCGGAGAAGCGCGCGGCCGCGGTCAAAGCTTACCTCGTGAGCGAGGGCGTGCAGGACCCCCGCATGAAGACGCTCGGCCATGGCGAGAGCCTGCCGGTGGCGGACAACCAGACCGACGAAGGCCGCGAATTCAATCGTCGTGTCGAGCTGAAGGTCACCGGCCGCATCGAACTGGAGATGACCGTCGAGAAGCCGGGACAGGCCACCGTAACCGTTGTGTGCGAGGGATCTTCACCACAAGAGCTTCGGGAGAACTGCCCACCGTGATCGGCCATCGTCATGAGCGTCGCCATGCAAGCGGTGTTTAAAACACCCGAAGGACGGCACATTGAGGTCGAGGTCGCAGCCCGCGCCTCGCTCATGAGCGCCGCGAAAGACGCTGGCATTCCCGGCATCGACGCGGACTGCGGCGGCTCCATGGTCTGCGGTACCTGCCATGTCTACGTCGATCCACGCTGGCTCGACTGTCTGCCGGCGAGCAGCGAGATGGAGCGCGAGATTCTGGATTGCGTGCCCGCACCTCATTCGCACGCACGCCTGTCCTGCCAGATCGCAATGGAGCCGTCACTCGACGGCATCCAGCTCAGGATTCCACCGCGACAACGTTGATTGCGACAAAGACACAAGGAGCAGCAGGCATGCAGCAAACCCATCCCAAGCTCGTACCGGACCACGTGCCCGCCTCGCGCGTCCACGACTTCGACATCTACGGCGAAGCGTCCCTGCGCACCGACCTGCACGCGGCCTACGCGCGTCTGCACCTCGATGCGCCGCCGCTGTTCTGGACACCCGCCAACGGCGGCCACTGGATGGTGACGAGCCAGGACATCATTGCGGAGATCGTCAAGGACTTCGAACACTTCTCCGCGCGCGAGTCGCAGATTCCACGTGTGGACAACGCGCCGCTGCTGATTCCGCTCAATCTCGATCCGCCCGAGCACACGCAGTACCGCATGATCCTCGCGCCCTTCTTCGGGCCGAAATCCGTCGCGGGCATGGAGGCAGAACTGAAGTCCTTCGCGACCGAGGTGGTGTCGCGCGTCGCCGCCAGCGGTCAATGCGACTTCGTGCGCGACGTCGCCGCGCCCTACCCCGTCACCGTGTTCATGCGCATGATGGGCCTGCCGCTGAGCCGCTTCGACGAGTTCCGCGATCTCGCCGACCGCTTCTTCAAGGCGACCGGGCCGGAGGCGGTGGGCGCGATCTCGCAGCAGATCATCGGAACCCTGGTGGCGCTGCTGCAGGAGCGCATGGGTCAATCCCGCGAGGGTGAGGCCAGCGACATCATCGATCACATGCTGGGAGCACAAATCGGCGGCGAACCAGTGGCCTTCGACAAGATGATCTCCGCCTGTTTCCTGCTGTTTCTTGGTGGGCTAGACACGGTCACCAACGCACTGAGCTTCGGCTGCCGTTATCTCGCCACGCAACCCGCGTTGCAGAAGCGCATGCGCGAGGACCTCTCGCTGGTCACGCCCTTCGTCGAGGAATCGCTGCGCCTCTACGGCGTGGTCAACACGCCGCGCGTGGTGGTCAAGGATTGCGAGAGGTTCGGCGTGAAATTCCGCGCCGGCGACATGCTGCTTAACTGTCTGCCGGTGGCGGGCTGGGATCCGACGAAAAACTCCGACGCCGCGAGCTTCGATATCGATCGTCCGAGTCGTGCGCTGATCACGTTCTCGACCGGTCCGCATCTGTGCATCGGCCATTTTCTCGCGCGCTCGGAAATGCGCACGCTGATCACGGAATGGATGAAGCAGATCGGCGAGTTTCGCCTTGCGGACAACTACCAGCCGGCCTACCGCGCCGGCATGGTGATGGGACTGGAATCGCTGCCGCTGCAGTGGAGTGTGTCGCAGGAGCTATCCACGCGGACCGCGCCGTTGTAGGAGGGGCGCAAGCCCCGACCGGATGTTCGAATTGCGCAGCGAGGTTGGACTGGCGAGCGCCTGTCGGGGCTTGCGCCCCTCCTACACGAGGCTTATCGGATTCTTGTTTGATGAAAGTAGCGTAGGTCGGCACTCCTTTGCCGACACTTACGCAGACACGCCTCCTACGACGGCGGCGAATAACGCACCAGGGTCTGACTGGCCGCGGGCTCGACGTTCTTCTGCTGCGCAACGCTGCTCGACCATAGGCCAAGCAAGGCTTGCGAAGGCTGCTGCCCCACGGCGCGGGCAGCGGCGATCAGGGCCGAGGATTCGTGCGCAGCGTTCTGGAAATGCCCTGAGAGGTAATAGGCCTTGGGCACCAGGAACAGGATTTCGCCGTCGGCCCCGCCTTCCCTGGCATAGCGGCGCACCCAGTTAACTGCGCGCGGATAGTCCTTGGCGAGGAAGAAGGTCACGGCGACCGACTCGGTCATCTTCAACTGCCGGTCGGCCGGCAGGCGCTTTGTGTCGAGCACCACTTCGTATGCGTGCGCAGCGCCCAGGGAATTGCCGCTGCCGGCCAGCGCGGACGCCCGCAGCGCCGCGATCGCGTAAATCTCGTAGGGCGAGGGCTCCGGCTGGGCTTTGGTCTCGGCCTTGGCAATTTCGTCCAGCGCCTCGCTGAACTGGGTCTTGTCGATCAGCTTCTGCGCCGCGGCGAGCCGCTTGCCGACGGCGGGCCGGGCCGTCTCGTCCCCGGCGGGCGCTCCGGCATTGCGGTATTTCTCTTTCTGCTCCGGGCTCAGGCGCGGCGAGTAGCGGGACGAAAAAACGGGGCCGCTATTGAACCCCCGCTGCACCTGTAGATGCGGATTCGCCAGGGAGATCATGTCGAACGGATCGCCGCAGGCCGAAGACTCCTGAATACCCAGGGCACCCGTGAACGCGGCCACGGCCAGGATCTTTGTGAAACGCTTGATTGCCATGTCTTGTCTCCTTGAGTCCGAAACGGCGGCAAAGGATTGCCGCCCTACGTTGGTCGGCAATCCTTTGCCGACGCCTTGCGCAGACCTTCCTAAAATCTACGCAGCCAGTTTCATCCTGGACGCATTCCCGCGTCGGCCTCGCGCGAACCCTTTGCCGCAACGGAAGTAACCGGGCTTGACCGGTCGTCCCCCGTCGGCACCTGGATGCGATAGCGCACGCCGGCCGTCGCGACCGGCTTGCCATCGAGCATCCGAGGCCGCAGTTTGGCGGAGCGGATAGCGGCCAGCAGTTTCGTGCCGAGAGTGGCGGAGAGATACGGCGGAATTCCCTCGACGAGGGCGACGTTCCTAGCCTTGCCGCGCGCATCCACCTCGAACTCCGCGAGGACGTAGCCCCTGGGAAGCGGCGCGTCTGCGGCCGGGATCGGCGGATGAAACACCAGGAACGCGGGAACGCTCAGATCGACGCTCTTGGCGCGAGCGTAGAGCGGCAAAGCGTCGCTACTTCTGCCGAACACCCAGTACACATCGGCCACCCGCTCCAGGAGCCTTGCACCTTCCGCGCTCGCTGCGCCGGGGTTGGCCAGGGCCAGGGTCTTAGCCCGGCTCAGCACCCAGTCCGGACTGAGGTTCGGTGGCAGGGGCGCGCTGCCGGACTTGGGCTTGACGAAGGCGCCGCTGATGGCCAGGTCGAGCAGCGGCCCGATCAGCAAGGGCGTCGAGGTGCCGTGGGCCGCCTCGATCACGCTCACGGCCCTGCCGTGCAAGGTCAGTGCGTCCTCGACGTTTCCGCTGTCGCGAAACCAGCGTCCGGCGCTGACATAGCTCCAGGCCATGCGGTCGGCATTGCGATCGAACACGCGCTCGGCGACGTCGACCCGGCGCTGCTGCCACTGGTCGGCGTCGCGCACTTTTCCGAATTCCCGGTTGCTCGCCGCCAGCGCGCGCAGAAAATCGATCTGCCCTTCGCTGCTAAGTCCGTGGTAGACGCGATGCTGCTGCAAGCCATCCTCGAAGGCCTTGATCGCCTGCGGCCACTGCCCTTGCGCAAAGTAGGCGGCCCCCAGGCCGTAATGGGCCTCGGCCAGGCGCGGATCGCGCGGGCTTTTTTCGACTGGTACCAATTCGATGGCGCTCTGAAAATCACGAATGGCGGCTGCCGGCTGGCCGGCCCGCAGGCGAGCGGTGGCGAGATTGGTCAGCGGCACGATGCGGCGCGGGTCGCTCAGCCCATAGGCGCGAACGCTGGCGTTGTAGGCCTTGATGGCGACGCGCAGCGCGGAATCCGAGTCGTCCTGTATTCCGACGACTTCGATCAACTGCGCCGTCGGTGCGTCCCTGGGACGATCCGGGTCCAGCATGAGCCGGCGCATCGGCGGCGCTTCGGCCGTCATGGGCTGGAAACCGATCTCCACCGCAAGCGCCGCGTCGAACGTCGCTGCGAGGGACAGGGCGGCCATCGCAAGCACCCATCGGCCGCAGCCCGATGACTCACGTCCAACCATTTTCCTGGCATCCATATCAACCTCCATTACAGAGGACCTTGGAGACCGACACTCAGACCCTCGATGATCTTCAGTTCGCGGTTCGCTATGTCCTGCAAGGTACCGAGCATCGTTCATGTCGCCGGTCCCGTCCATCGGGACGCGCCGCGCGCAAAAATCCCTCCGCAAGGGGAGAGAACTGCGGAGGGTAGACACTCGACCCTTGGGTGACAGTGCTATCGCCAGGCCGAGCGGACAGATCAGGATCGGAACGACTCGATAAACCCGAGGAGCGAGGCCGCGTCTGCGGCGCTCGAGGTCGGACGCAAAGCATTCAGACTTTGCTACACCTCACGCAGCGCCGCGGACCCAGCCGCCCCATTTGTGTTTGCAGCTCCCATAGTTCAGGGCGTTGCGTTTGCGAAAGGGTCGTTCGGGACGGCTTCGGCAGGTGCCGCTGCTTCCGCCGCCGGCGGGACGAGTTCGGCAGCTGCGTCCCCAGGTGCCGTCTCGGAGGGGTCGGCCACGACTGCGGCTTCGCCTGCGGTCTGGGTTGCAACCGTCGGTCCACCAGCGGCCACGCCCTTGGTGACTTTCAACTCGACCCGGCGATTCAATTCGCGCCCTTCGTCGGTTTCGTTGTCGGCTACGGGTTGGGCCTCGCCCAGGCCGGCCGTGGTCATGCGAGCTTCGGCAATATCTTTCTTGACCAGATAGGCCTTGACCGAATCGGCACGCTTCTCGGACAGGGTCTGGTTGTACTCGTCGGAACCCTTGGCGTCGGTATGACCACTGAGTTCGACTTCGATCTCCGGATACGCGGCGAGTTCTTCGCCGACGTTATCCAGAATGGTCTTGGCGTTGGTGGTGAGCCGGGCCTTGTCGAACTCGAAGTTGACGCCTCTGAGAACAATGATGTCGCCCAGTCCGCAACCCTTGAGCGAGATGCGCTCGCCCGGTGCAGGCGTCTTGCAGGGATCGACTTCGTCGTTGTCGTCAGCGCCCGTGCAGCCCTTGTCCGCAGGGAAATCGATCAGGCCATCGCCGTCGTTGTCCTTGCCGTCGCTGCACTGCGGCGGATCGGTTTCGTC
>JBQTHL010000070.1:0-28973 GCA_052389915.1 Panacagrimonas sp. | reverse complement strand
GCATCAAGAAACAGCGGAAAACCATAAGGCCATGTATTTGCTGATAAAAACAACCTATACCGGCGTAACTCTTTGATTTACAAGGCCCGGCTACCGTGGTGAATCGCTGGAAGGGTCAGATCACCCCTGACAGAGCGGGAGAAGGATGCGACAGCCAGTGCCAAGCGCGTTTCCGAGCTGGAATCGGGCCTGGCGCGAGCTGCGGCCGATGCCGTCGAACTTCGTAAAGAGCTGACGACGGCGCGAGAGGTGTTCGCATGCGAACAGCAGGCGAAGGTGATCGCCGAGGCGGCATTGGCGTCGTCGAAAGAGGCTCATGCGCGGGAACTCGCCGAGGCACGGCGCCAGAGCGACGTAGCAATTAACGAGAGGGATCAGGTCCGCGCTGCATTGGAAAGGGCGCAGGGCGACCATCAGCAAGCGCTTTCAGACGGTGCTGCGCTACGTGGCCGGTGTGACGCGTTGGCCGAGCAGTTGGCCAGTGTGCAGGCGGAACTCAAGAAGCAGCGGAAACCTCAACGCCAACTCGACCTGGATGCGCCCGATGAGAGCCAGCCCGATCGGCAGGCGAGGTGACAGTGCGTTTCAATACTGAAGCGTATGGATATAGGCCGGTCTCAGTCAGAACTGCCGTTATTCCTTCGAACTAGCACCACGAGACCAGATATCTGGGTTCAGAAAGCAGGTTCTTTGGAGTTCTGTAAGATCATGATCCATAAAGAATATTTTCCTTCATACATCGTAACATCATGATCTTACAGAACTTCTAAACTGGGTCTTTTTCCTCCAGGTGTACGATGACCCCAGCAGGCGCTCGCGCCAACTCGCGAGCACGGTGCTCTTGCCGAAACCGGCCGGCGCACGCAGCACGGTGAGCGTGCGCTCCGTGCCGAGTGCCAGGGTGCCGAGCACGGCGTCGCGATTGACCATCCGCCGCGGCGCGCGCGGCGGACCCAGCTTGGTACGAATGACTCGCGCGACCGGGATGAGGGTCGCGTCCGACTTTTTCGGCATGGCTCCTCCGTTGCCGACGGCTCATGCGCGGGGCTGAAGCCGGGGGAACGGATGGTGCCACACGCGCACCGTCCGCAGCCCGGACGGTGCGATTGCTTCCGGCTTAACCGAGGTAGGCCTTGAGGTTGTTTTCCGCGATGGCGTCGACCGAGTACACGTCCTGCACCTCGCCGTAACCGACACGGCCCTTGTCCGTGACCCAGCGATGCAGGGTATTGTACGGATGAATGCAGAGGTAGCAGGGCCAGGGCGCGCCCGCGATGGCGCCGCCGCGAATCACGAGCTGGCGATCGCTGGTATCGACGACTTCGACTTCCATCGCCACGCCCTGCAAGCCCACGCGATCAGCCCGCGCGCTGGCCTGCACGACCGAGTGCACCTTGCCGTCGCGCAGCACGTAGCCGTGCGCAAGCGCGTACTGCTCCTCGCGCGGCGCGAAGGGCTTGAACGCGAGAATCAGGTGCACCGCGAGGTCGGGACCGAAGTGCGCGTGCATCCAGCACATGGTCTTCATGTTGTATTCGGCGCGTGGACCCCAGCTATGGTCCATCGTGTCGACGCAATCGACCTTGAGGCGCTTGCCGCCCAGCACCAGCTCGCCCTTCACATGACAGGTCTGGTCGAAGTGCCCGCTGTAGCCCGCGCCGAAGCCCGAGTGCGCGGCCTGCGCCGCGGAGCCGCCCTGGGCGCGTGCGTTCTGCTTGGGGTCGTGGATGTCGAACGGGTCCATCAGGCCGACAACGTCGAAGTGCATTTCGGTGCCGTTGCGCGCCTTGTAATCGATGCGGTAATCGCGCGGCGCATTGACCGCCTTCACGCGCAGGCCGTTCGGCAGCTCGTAGTCGAGAAAACTCTTCGGCATCGGCAGGTGCTGCGCCACATCGAAGTGCACCGCGTTAAGCCGATCGGCGGACAGGCCCTGGTACACGATGATGTCCGAGATGCAGGCGCCGGTGCCCGCGCGGCCCACCGTGTAGATGCTGCCGAGCAGACGCTCTTCGGGAATGTAGAAGCCGAAGTAATTGGTTTCCGCCCACTCGTGATCCACGTTGGCGGGTGTGTGCAGCTCGATATCCTTGGCACTGATCATCGGTTTGCTCCTGCAATTGAGACTTGGACTTTACTCTTCGTTCTCGCGGAATTGCCTGAAGTTCGGCTTGCGCTTTTCCATGAAGGCATTCGCGCCCTCGGTCATTTCCGGGCTGCCTGCCATGCGCATGATGAGGTGCTTGCCGTGTTCGAGCGAGGGGGTGATGGAATCGAACCAGACATTCGAGGAGATCTTGCTGATCTCCAGGTAGGACGGGCTCTTGTCGAGCAGTTCCTCGCACCAGGCCTGTGTTTCTTCCTTGAGGCTGTCTGCCGGTACGACCTTGTTGATCCACCCAAGCTCCAGCGCCTCCGCCGCGGCGTACTGCTTGCAGAAGTACACGACCTCGCGTGCCTTCTTCTCGCCGATGGTCATGGCCAGCATGTTTGTGCCGCCGATGACCGGGCTGCTGCCGATCTTCGGACCCACCTGGCCGAACTTCGCGGTCTCGGAGGCGATTGCGAGGCAGGCACAGATCACCACCTCGTTGCCGCCGCCAATCGCAAATCCATTGACCGAAGCGATCACCGGCTGGCGGATGCGCCGCATCGCCGTGAGGCCGTTGGTCGCCGCGTCGAACAGCTTGCGGCCCTTCTCGACGCTGAAATTCGTGAGGTCGGCGAGATAGCCACCGGCACAGAACGCCCTGGTCCCGGAGCCCGTGACAACGACCACACCGATGCTGCCATCTCCATGCGCGGCCCACAGCGCATCGCCGTACTCCGAGATCATCTCGTAGTCGAAGCTGTTGTGACGCTCGGGATGATTGAACGTGATGGTGGCGACGCCGCCCTTCTTCTCGAACAGGATGTGCTTGTAGGCCATGTGATGTCTCGTCTCGGTTGTTGGGTTCTTACGGGTTGCGCCGGCGCTCGGCACGCTTGAGTTCGTTGGCCAGCTGCACGCCGGCTTTCACGCGATCCCAGGTGGTGGGTGTGAACCCGGCATCGCGCAGCAGGTTCTTCTGGATTTTCTCCGAGGGCGTGCGCGGAAAGACGTCCATGAATTCGAGGTAGCGCGGCACCGCGAAGTACGGCAGGCGCGGTTCGCACCAGCGGATCATTTCCTCGTGCGTCGCACTCGCGCCGTCCTTCAGCACGATGCAGGCCTTGATCTCGTCCTCGCCGCCGGACTCGGCTGGCACCGCGATCACTGCGACGTCCGCGACCGCGGGGTGCTTGCGGATGGGCGCCTCCACCTCGAAGGAAGAGATGTTCTCTCCGCGTCTCCGCAGCGCGTCCTTGAAACGATCGACGAAGTAGAACCAGCCCTGCTCGTCACACCGGAGCGCGTCGCCGGTGTGGAACCAGAGATTGCGCCAGGCCTCGGCGGTCTTGTCCGGCATGCCGGCATAACCGGCGTTGATGGTCCAGGGCTGCTTGTGACGCAGGATCAGTTCGCCGATCTGCCCGGGCGCAACTTCCTCGTCCGTCTCGGGATTCACGATGCGCGCTTCGAAGAACTGGTCGACGATAAGGCCCGCCGCACCGGCGGGTCGGGCATCGTTGTGTTCCAACGGAGAGATGAAGGGCAGGCAGATCTCGGTCTGGCCGAAAGCCGTGGTGATGTGATCCACCGCGAAGCGCTGCTTGAACTCGTCGAGAATTCCGTCCGGCACTGGCGCGGCGAGGATGCGCCGCATCCGGTGCGTGTTATCGCGCGAGGTCGGCGGCTGCGCGTAGACGAAGGGCAGCATCACGCCTATGGAATTGATCACCGTGCAGCCGCTGCTGTGCAGCCGATCCACCCAGTTCGTCGCGCTGAAACGCTCGTACATCACGCAGCTCGCGCCCGCGATCAGGCAGGGATAGATCGTGAGCACTTGCGCGTTGGCGTGAAACAGCGGGAAGGCCGTGGCGTAGCGGTCCTCGGACTCGAGCTGAGTCACCTGCACGCCGTTCTCGGAGAACAGATAGCACTGCGCATGCGGCATCAGCACGCCTTTCGACAGGCCCGTGGTACCGGACGTGAAGATAATGGCGGCAATGTCCTGTGGCCTGACTTCCACGACCGGATTGCTCTCGGCTTCCGAGTACAGCGCGTCGAAGCGCAGCACCTCGCAGTGGCCGAGTTTTGGCAGCGGCGCAGGCACCTGTCCGCTGCGCGACCAAAGAATCACGCGCTTGAGCTGGGGCATGTTGCCGATGCTGTCGCGCGCTGCGTCCAGCAGGTCCATGTCCACGATCAGGTTCGTTGCGCCGCTGATGTTGACCTGGTGTTCGAGAAATGTGCCCTTGTACGCGACGTTGATCGGCACCTCAGCGGCGCCGAGCTTGTTAAGCGCGAACCAGGCGTACACGTAATCGAGGCTGTTCGGCATGAACAGCGCAGCGCGCGCGCCGTGACCGATGCCCAGCGCTTCGAGTCCATGCGCGAGACGGTTGACCTTGCGGTTCACCTCGTCAAAAGACAGAAACTCCGTGTCGTCGTCCCAGCGCAGGAAGGGGCGAGCGCCGATGGTTAGCGCCTGGTGTTCGAGCACCGCGGGCAGGGTCCAACGATGCGTCGGGAAGCTCGGCTCGAAGTGCGCGACCTTGAGCGGACCGCTCATGACGGGAGCCGGGCCTGCAGTTCGGCGAGCTGCGCTTCCAGCTCGGCGATACGCACCTCGCGCGGATCCTGAATCCAGACCGGCGTCACCGCGTCGGCGCTCATCTTCTGCCGCGTCGGACCGGAGCCGGCGTACAGCACCGAGTTGTCGCCCCAGGACCCGTAGTACGGCATGTCGAGCGGAGGCTCGTCCACAATCCAGGTCTTAAGAAACTCCTTGTAGGGCTTGCTGCGCGCCTTGCGCGCCGCGCGCTCGGCGTTTCTTGCCAACTTCGTGCCCTCGACATCGACACGCCGCGTCGCCGCGTCATAGGCCACGTGGTAGAGATCGCGCGCCGACTCATCCGAGATCAGGTCCTCGCGCAGATCCTTCATCACCAGGTCCGGATCGCGTTCCAGCAAGTCGCCGTAACCGCCGCCGCCGCCCTGGCACATCATGTAGATCTCGCCCTCGGTCGTCGGCTCGAAAGTGATGCCGGGCGAGGTGATGTACTTGCCGCCCTCGATGGGCTGCTCGTTCATCAGTCGCACGATGTCGTGCGGGAAGCGTTTCGCGTTTTCCGGCTTCTTCAGCCACTCGAACACGTTGATGTTCTTCACGCGGCATAGCGGGTAGGCAGGCGAGGCATAGCCGCCGAAAAGGCCGGGAGCGGAACAGAACTCGGCGCCGGTCTGGCCGGTCATGAAGCCCCACATCGGCGTGCCGCGCGAGGTCACCATCTGCTCGTAGCCGAGACCGCCGCGGTACTTGCCCCAGCCGACTCTATCCTTCGCGAGCTGCTGCGCGACGAGCCGCACCATCGGCAGCTCTTCCTCGATCAGCTCCTGCTCGCCGGTGTCCGACATGAACACGAAGCAGCCGGACAGCGAGTGCTCGCCGTCGCGGTTCGAGCGCGCGCCCTGGCCTGCGCCGTTGATGTCCGCGCAGAAGTTGCCGGTGATTTCCATGTGCTGCGTGACGCCGCCGTAAATGAAGGTCGCCGGCTGGTTGTACTGCGCGGCCATTACCATCGTCGTGCGCGCACGCACTTCGAGCGGCACGCTGTACAGCATCTTGTTCATCAACTGGCCCGGCTTGATGAGATAGCGAAAAGCCGGGAGGATGGACATCGGCATCGGCGCTTCGTTGTCGCAGTTCACGAGCGTGCGCGGATCGGCCTCGAAGCCGAAGGCCGAGAACACCGCCTGGTTGCGCGGCAGGTCGGGCCAAAGCTGCTGCACGAGGCCGGTGAGGATGAACGCCTTGATCGAGGACGCGAGGCAGTTGATGGCGCGATTGTTCAACTGCGGCGAGGTGCCCTTGATGACCCACTTCGCGCCGTCGCCCTTCTTGTGGAACTCGCAATTGGTCTTGATCAGCGCGGGCTCGCGCAAGGTCGAATCCGCCCAGGACGGATAGCGGATGATGCCGTCCGGCATCTCACGGATGCGGCGCTTCACTTCTGCTTCCGTGTCTTCGAGATTGCGCCGAAGGTAGGCGATCAGCGCATCGGCGCCGAACTCGGCGATGCAGGTCTTCACGCGCTCCATGATGCGCAGGCAGGCGAACAGCTTGACCTGAACATCTTCGTATTGGAGCTTCGGGTCGCGCACGGAGTTTTGCAGGAAGGTCAGCAGGTCGCGCCGCACCTTGAAGTCCTCGACGATGCGGAACGGCGGCATGCGCAGCCCCTCGTCCCAGGGCGAGATCGCGCTCGCCGGCATGCCGCCCGGTTCGCAGGCGCCGTTCTCTCCCTCGTGCACGGTGGACGAGACCCAGCAGATGAGTTCGCCCTCGTGGAACACCGGCAGGATCATCGACTGATCGGTGTTGTGGATGTTGCCGTAGCGCGAATCGTTGTGAATGAAGCCGTCGCCGTGGCGCAGGCCCACGGTCGGTTCCGGTGCCCAGTATTTCTTGATGAACTTGATGGGGTAGGGCGACACCGTTGCGAATGCAATGATGCCCGCCGAGCTTTCGGAAAGATCGCCGCTCGCGGTGAAGATGGCGGTGACCAGGTCGCCCCACTTCGCGCCCGGTGCCGAGCCCATCTGCTCGACCATGCGGAAGCTTTCTTCCATCGCCGAGACGATGCGGCCGCGTACCTGATTGAGCCGGTGCGCATCGCTCACCGCGGTCATCGCGGCGTCCTCGCGATCCGAACGCGGTTCCAGGCCGTGATTGGCGAGAATCTCCTGGTCGGGCTCGTAGAACAGGCGGTTGTCGTCGAGAAAATCCTTCAGCAGTTTCTGTTCTGCCGCGCTGAGCTGCGCCGTCGCGCCCGTGTCACCCATGAGCGTTCTCCTGAGAGGGGTTGCGCACAAACCATCCGGCGTTCTGCGCCGCGGCCTCGAAGCGCCAGTTCGGTTCGACCAGATACGTGGTGTGCGGTGTCGTGATGACGGCGGGTCCGTCGATGCTCACGCCGTGTGCGAGCGCACGCTGGTCGTAGATCGGTGTGTCCAGCGCCTCATCGTGATCGACGAAATGACAGTGGCGCCGCCCTATCGGCTCGGGCGCCGATGCAGTCTTGAGACCGGGGCGGATGTCCTCGAAGCGCACGGATTCGATTTCGACAAAAGCGCAGACACGAACCGTGTTGATGCGCACGCCCGCGGCCGGCGACTGGCTGCCGTGGCCAAAGCGCTCGCCGTAGGCGCGGTGGAACTGGTCGATGACCTTGGCCACGTCGTGCAGCGAATTGAATCGCGTCAGGTCGGTAACGACCGAGGTGGTCACGCGCTGATTGCCATAGCGCATGTCGAGTTCGAGTCGGTAGCGGATATCGGCCTCGTTCATGCCCTGGCGCAGCAGATCTTCGCGGCCGCGGCGTTCGAGTTCCTCGACCATAAGATTGAAGGTCGCGTAGTCGGTGAACAGGGATTTCGTCACGGACTGGAACAGCACGAGAAAAGTGCTCATCTCGTGGATGTGCATCTGGTTCAGGGTGCCGGCGCCGCAGGCCGAGAACACCGAGGCGAAGGGCGGCGCGAGAATCCGGTTGATGCCGAGATTGCGTGCGATACCACAGGCGTGCAGCGGCCCGTTGCCGCCGTAGCTGAGCAAGGTGAACTCGCCGGGGTCATAGCCGAAAGCGCGCAGCTCGGTCGCGACGCCGTTCGCCATGTCCGCGTCGACGGTGCGCTTGATCAGTTTCGCGCCCTCGACCACGTCGAGATCCAACGGCTCGCAGACCTGCTCGGCTATGGCCTGCTTCGAGCGCCGCGGGTTGAGCTTGATGTGACCGTTCGCGTAGTTCGCCGGATCCAGATAGCCGAGCAGAAGATCGGCATCCGTCACCGTCGCGCGTAACCCGCCGCGGTCGTAGCAGGCCGGGCCCGGATCGGAGCCCGCAGATTCCGGTCCGCACTTCACCGTCTTGTACATGCCGTCGTAGCGCGAGATCGAACCGCCGCCGGCGCCCAAGGTGACGAGATGGATCATCGGCACCGTTACCAGCCAGCGCTCGATCACCGGCATGAAGTCGTAGAACTTCACGCCGCCTTTCACGACGAGGCCGATGTCGTAGCTCGTGCCGCCCATGTCGGTGGCGACCACGTTGCCCAGGTCTGCCTGTCGCGCTAAATCTTCCGCCGCCGCCACGCCGGACACCGGCCCCGAGTGCACGGTCTGCAGGGCGTCGGTGGAATTCAACTGCGCCATGCCGCTGGAGTTGTGCACCACCAGCATGGGCTTGGTGTAACCCGAGGCGCGCAGGTTCAGTTCCAGCGCCATCAGGCCGTAGTGCATGACCTTGTGAAGGAAGGCGTCGAGTACCGTGGACATGGTGCGCACGTACTCGCCCTTGCGACCCGCGACCTGGTGCGAGAGCAGCATCGGCACCGCGCCCAGCATGTGCTCGGGATAGTCCTCGACGAAGATGCGCTGGATGCGCAGCTCGTGCGCCGGGTTCACGACCGAGTTCGCGAGGCAGACGACGATGGCTTCGGCGCCCATATCGACGAGTTCGCGAATCTGCTTGCGCAGGTCGTCCTCGTCCATCGCCATCAGCACTTCGCCGGAAAAACCGATGCGTTCGCGCACCAGCCGCACCCTCTCGATGGGCACGAGCGGCGAGGGGCGATCGGCCTGCGGCACGTCGCGCTGGCGCTCGAAGGAAAGTCCTTCGCCGTAGGCGCGACCACGGCCGATGGTGATCGTGGACTTGAAACCCGCGGTGGTGAGCAGGCCGATCTTCGGTCCCTTGCGCTCGATCAGCGCGTTGGTGCCGAGCGTGGTCGCGTAGCGCACCGAATCGACCTGCGACAGCAGGCCGCCGCGACTGAGGCCGAGGGTCTCGCAAGCCTGGTCCAGCGCCTCGTTGAAGCCAAGTGCGAGGTTGTGCTTCGTCGTGAGTGCCTTGGTTTCGATGTAGCGGCCGTCCCAGACCACGAAGCAGTCGGTGAAGGTGCCACCGATGTCGACGGAGACGCGCCTCATCGTGCCTGCTCGCCGTGGTGATGGTGATGCTCGCGCGGCGCATCGCCCGCGGCGACGTGCTCGCGCTGCTCGGTCCGGCTCGCCCACTGGAGTTTCAGCGCGTCGATGTCGAGTTCGATGTCGTGCACCGGCGGATGACCCGGCACGATGTACTCGACCTCGACCATCGTTCCGCAACCCGGGCAGCAGTATTCGAGAATCGCGCACCACTTTGGGTTCGGTGCGAAGGTGTAGGTGTAGCGCTTCGGATCGAGCAGCGGCTTGTGTATTTCGCGCGGATCGCGGTCGTGAACCAGCAGGCCCTCCTTGTAGTTGCCGCGCGCGGGTCCGATGTCGTGATTGCAGACGCGGCATTCCCAGCGCTCGGAGTCGAGGTCGATGCGCAGATACTCGGTGATGAGAACTTTCATCGAATTTCCTTGTAGGAAGGGCTCTGCCCCGACGGGGCGCTCGCAATGCGCGGCTCATCTGTCGGTCGAGCGGCTGGTCGGGGCAGAGCCCCTGCTACATCGATCCGGGTCAGGACCGTGTCGCGGTTCGATCGGATTTCAAAACGCCAACCCGCATCGATGCGGCCGGTGAAGTACGCCTCTTCGAGAATGCAGGGACCTTCTCCGCAGGCGCCGGGCGGCTGGTCTTCAACGCGGTAGATCGGCAGTTTCACCGTCCCGTGACCCGGCACGGCGAGCGTGCGAACACCCGTGCTGCGCGCCGGCTCTGCCGCGACGGTAGCGCTGGAGTCGATCCGCGCGTGGTGGATGGATTTGACGACGCGCAGGTGCAGGCGCTCCTCACGCGTCTCCCAGCTCAGCGCGCACTGCTCCAGCTCGAAGCCTTCGGCAAACATGTCGCGGCGAGCGCGAACGATCAGCAGCTCACGCGCCTCATCGGAGGTGGGCGCCTCGTAGTTGTGTGCGATGTCGGAGAAACCGATGCCGAAAGCGGAAAACACGGCCGCAAGACCCGGGATGATGGCCTTTGAAATACCCGCCGCTTCGGCCACTGCCGTCACGATGAATGGGCCCGCGCCGCCGAATGCGGCGAGCACGGTGTCCGGGCCAATGGTCCCGCCGCAGTAGCGCTTGAGGGTCTCCGCCACCTTCATACCCCAGGCGCGCTCGGCTTGCGCGAGCGCCTCGGCGAGTTTCAGCCTCAGCGGCGTCGCGATATGCGTCTCCACCGCAGCCTGCGCGCGCTCGCGATCCAGCCTCATCGCGCCGCCGAAGTACGTCGCCGGATCGATCAGGCCGTTGAGCAGGAACACGTCGGTGATCGTCGCGAGCTGACCGCCCAGGCCGAAGCAGGCCGGGCCGGGCGCTCCGCCCGTGGATTCCGGCCCCACTTTGATCCGGCCGTCCACGACCTTGAGGATCGAGGAGCCACCCACGCCGACGCTGACCACATCGCACAGCGGCAGCGAGACGCTGACGCCCTCGATGCGGCCCCGGGCGTGTGCGCGCACGGAGCCGTCCTCGATCAGGCCGATGTCGGTCGTGGTGCCGCCGATGTCCATCGACAGCAGGCGCTTGGCCCCGTAGTGCGCGGCCAACGCCTTGGCGCCCTCCATGCCGCCGCGCGGACCGGAGCTGTAGGTCTTGAGTGCCACGGTCCGCGCGACGCGGCTCGAGTCTCCATCGTTGCGGAAGATCAGCAGCGGATGACGATGATAGTGCTCGCGCAGGATGCCTTCGGCGCTGTAGAGAAAGCTCTCCATCACCGGGTGCAGGAAAGCGTTGAGCAGTGCGGTCCAGGTGCGGCGCAGCGCGTCGGCATCCTCGACCAGATCACAAGCGCAGAGGATGGGTACCACGCCCAGCAACTGCCGCGGGAATTTGCGCAGCGCCACATCCTTGAAGCGCGCTTCCTGCTGACGCGAATCGGCGCCGCCGAAACTCACGACAATGCGGTTCGCGCCGACCGCGACCAATCCGGTCACCGCCGCCGCGAGCCGGGTTTCGAAGGTCTTCTCGTCGGCGCTCAGGTCGAGACACATGACTCGCTGGCCCACTAGCGCATCGAACAGTGCACCGTCCTCGGCAAACCGCCGCAGCGCCGCCGGTTCCAGATCGGGCGAATGAATCAGTCCGAGCTGAGGGCCTTTGCGTTCGACGATGGCATTGGTGCCCTGGGTGGTCGAATACCGGACGTGGTCGGTCGACAGCAGCAATTCGTCGAGCTGATCGTCCTTGCCGTAGATCAGCTTCGCTGCCTTGCGCAGGCCCTCGACGAAACACTTCGAAAGGTCGTAGGGCGTGGTCAGCGTCTTGGTGTGCAGCACCGAGCTGCCGTCGATCACGCAGATGTCGGTCAAGGTGCCGCCGTTATCGATATTGATCAGCTTGGCCACGTCGCGCCCAACTCCTGTTCACGAGTGAACAAGCTTAGGAAGCGAGCGCCGAGGGAATAACCCCCGAACGGGGGGCATCGCTTCGAGATATCTTCTTTAATATTACATAATATTCAATGCGTCCATATCTACTTCGATAAAGGCCGCACGTGGTGATCCCCAAAGGGACGAACAACTCATGTTCGAGAAAAGTCGACATCTTGCTTGGTGAATCCTGGAGGAATGTTCGAGAACCGTCGCTACTGCCCTGGCAATGTTCGAGAATCGTTAGCGGACGGAGCGCCTTTGCGCGGTCTTGTCCACGGAAACTTGCGGACAAGCTCGCACGAACCGACTCGAATAATCGGGGCATTGACCGAAATCCTCGGGATGGACTTAGGAATCAGCCGGATTTTTTGGACCGCCCATGTATGGCTTTCACGTCGTACTCTCTAACCTTAGTTTCGGACCGCCGCCAACTCTCCAGCGCCCAACTGAACGCCCAGCAGCTCACATAGCCCAACTCCGTTGCAACCGTGTTTGCGTCTCCATTGGCGCGCCGCAAGCGTGCGTTCGCGTCTTGCAGTCGAAGCCGCGCCCGAATTCGATAAAGACTGGTCCCTGAAGCACGAAGTCTCGCGGGAAGCTTCTGTGCCGGTACAGACTTTGGTCGAGCAAGGCTGAGACAGCACTGCGCTGTTGCCGCGCGTTCAAAGTAGACCCGCTCACTTCGGCACCTTGTCAGGCCGTACGACTGGGTCGAACTTTCGCCCCTGCTCGGCGACTAGATTCACGATCCAGTCCGAGACGACGCTGAAGCGGCGTAGCCGGGCCGCATCGCGGTGCGCCAGCAGCCAGATCTCGCGGCGCAACTCCGGGTGAGAGCTGAGGCGTACAAGGCCGTGCGGCTCAGCCACAAGAGGCGGCAGTAAGGCCAAACCCAGGCCCGCAACGCAGGCGCGCGCCAGCGTTCCAACATTGCTCGCCTGCAGCACCGGTCGCGCGTTCTCCACGAAATTATGCAGCCACCCAGTCTCCGGCGTTCCGGCCAAGTCTTCGTCATACCCAAGCCAAGGTAACGACGGCCATCTCTCTCGCACCGCGCCCGCATATTGGGCGACGCCGTAAACGTAAAAATCAATTTCGCCCAGTTTGCGCATGACCAAGGCTGCGTCGCCGTCAGGACGTCCGGCGCGTAGCGCGAGATCGGCCTCACCGCGCATGAAGGACAAATTTCGGTTGTCGGCGATGAGCCGGATCTGCAGCTCCGCGTGGGACGCAAGCAGCACCGGCAAGTGGCTCACGAGTCAGTAGTCGAACAGGGCGTCGACGGCACTGATGCGCACGGTACCGCGCACGCCTTCGGCCTCTGCGCGGGTTGTTGTCCAAATCGATTGCACCTCGCCGTAGACGCTCTCCGCTCGCAGCACGAACGCGCGGCCCGCGTCGGTAAGTTCGTAGCCGCGAGGACCTCGAATGAACAAGCGCGTCCCCAGCGCCTTCTCGAGTGCGGTGAGCCTACGGCTCACGGTGGAGGTTTCAACGCGCATTTCGCGGGCCGCCTCGCGCATGCGACCACATCGGGCCAGTGTCAGCACTAGCGGGATGTCGTTCCAGTCGAGTTCCGGCTTTCCGCTCATGTCTTCGTTGTTGTTTTGCGCGCGCAACGCATGATTGCAAATCTAGCTCTTACCTGGCACGCGACAGACGTTCAGCATTCTTTCGGGATTTATTCGAGTCGATGCTGCTATGTCCGATTTTGCACTCCAGGGTGGCTGCCAGTGCGGCGCGCTTCGTTACGAGCTCAGCGG
Source organism: Panacagrimonas sp. (assembly GCA_052389915.1). Classification (GTDB taxonomy): domain Bacteria; phylum Pseudomonadota; class Gammaproteobacteria; order Nevskiales; family Nevskiaceae; genus Panacagrimonas. Next base: position 15,762 of record JBQTHL010000070.1, on the reverse strand, counting down.
AGAGCCGCTGGCGGTTGCCTTGTGCCACTGTGGCATGTGCCGCCGCGCACACGCCGCACCGGCTGTGGCCTGGGCGATGTTCGAGGAGCCGAATGTGCGATTCGTCTTCAACCAACCCTCGATCTATGCGTCGTCGCCCACAGCACGGCGCGGCTTCTGTCCACAGTGCGGCACTCCGCTCAGCTTCACCGCCAGCTTCCTGCCCGGCCTGATCGATATCGCTGTCGGAAGCCTCGACGACCCCGAGGCGCTGCAGCCACAGATGCACATCTGGCACGCCCGTCATCTGTCATGGATGCGATTCGAAGACACCCTGCCTCGCCACGACGGCCTGCCACCACTGTCCTGAAGGAGACCCGTGATGCTGACCCGCTTTGAACGGCTTGACTCGCTGCTTGATCGCCACATCGGTGTACTCGGCGCAGACCTTGTGCCTTACCGCAATCACAACTACCGCGTCGTCAATTTCTGCACAGAGCTGCTGGGCGACCGCGAGCCCGAGACGCTGCAGAAGCTCTCGATCGCCGCCGCCTTCCATGATCTCGGCATTTGGACCGACGGCACCTTCGATTATCTCGACCCATCCGAGTCGCGCGCCCTCGCGTACTTGCAGGAGATCGGCTGCGCGGAGTGGGCGCCCGAGATCAGCGCGATGGTTCAGGAGCACCATCGTATTCGCGGCGCGCGTGCCGGCGGCGCACTGGCGGAGGCTTTCCGTAAGGCCGACTGGATCGACGTATCGCTCGGCCTGCTGCGCTTCGGGCTGCCGGGCGATTTCGTGCACCAGGTGCGAACGGTCTTTCCGAACGCCGGTTTCCATCGCAGGCTTGTGCAACTGAGCCTGCGTCAGCTCCTGCGCAAGCCCTGGAACCCGATGCCGATGATGAAGTGGTAGTCGATTTCCTGCGCGTGCATGTATCAACTGACATGCGCAGCGACACCCAGCACCAGTGCAGGCGAGATTCACTCGCAACGCTGCGGCATAGCGCCAAGTCCGCTTGGCCTCGCCCCAGCGCACGCGCTGCGCACCGACGTATCACGTGATTGCGCGCTCGCCAAATGTTCCCATGCGTCGTAGCGTAGAGCGCAAAGGCACTGCGATATCAGGGTCGCGGCGTCCGCGACGGACCAGGGAGCACGAACCGCGACATGGGTGCGGTGCAAGGCGAGAGCAGGCAGATCCTTCGTGACGACGGCGAACTGCTGTTGCTCCGGGTGCGCGGAAGTGCCCTGGACAACGAAGCATCGCGCCTCATCTCGACTATTGCCGGCGATGCGCCTACCTCGATGGCAATCGCGCGCCTCGAACGAGAGTTCACGCTGCGCGATCGTGTGGACGCAGCCTGGGCAGCACTTCCTCTGGAACTCAAGGATCCGATCGGAGGCATCGAGTTGTGGCTCGAAGACCCCGGAGGCGACTGTCTATGCAATCACCTCGGCCTGGCCTGGGAGCCGCGTCGTTTCTTTCCGGTCGCGCTCGCTCTCGTGCGGGCGCTCCGTGCACTGCACGGCCGCGGGCTGGTTCACCGTGACCTGCGGCCCGCGAACCTGCTCGTTCGCCCAGACCTCGGCGCCCTCTGGCTGACCGGCTTCGGCATCGCCGACGATGCCCCTACGCATGCGCCTTGCCAGCAGATGATGGGGACGCTCGCGTATATGTCGCCCGAGCAGACCGGTCGCATGAATCGTCCGGTCGATACGCGCAGCGATCTGTATTCCAGCGGCATCACGTTCTACGAAATGCTCACCGGCACGCTGCCGTTTGCGCCCGACAGCGTGATGGAAGCCGTGCACTGTCATCTTGCGCGTCAGCCGCAGCCGCCACAGGAGCGCTGCCGCGGGATTCCGGCGCTCCTGTCGGAGCTGGTGATGAAGCTGCTGGCGAAGGCCCCGGAAGATCGCTACCAGTCGGCGGCGGGACTGGAGGCCGACCTGCGCGCGGCGCAGCAGGCTCTCGACGCACCCGGCGGACCGCGAAGCTTCGTGCTTGGTCGGGAAGACCTCCCCGCCCGTCTGCACGTGACGGACAGGTTGTTTGGGCGCGACCGCGAACTGATCTCGCTCCGGAATGCCTACGCGCGCGTTGCCGCGAGTGGTCGTGCCGAATGGGTGCTCATCGATGGGCAAGCAGGCGTAGGCAAGTCGGCGCTGGTCGGCGCGCTTCGGGCGTCTGCGGAACCGACAGGCGCGGGGTTCGCTTCCGGCAAGTTCGATCAGTACCAGCGCGACATCCCCTATGCCAGCCTCGCCGATGCCGTGCAGGCCTTGGTGCGCGCGATGCTCGGCAAATCACCCACGGAACTGGCGGCCTGTCGGCAGACGCTGCTCGCCGCCATCGACGAACAGGGGCAACTGCTCATCACGCTCGCGCCGGAACTCGAGCTGGTGATAGGCCCGCAACCCGCGATCACGGAACTGACAGCGGCAGATGCCCAGCGCCGTTTCGTCCGCGTCCTGCGCGCCTTTCTCGGGGTGTTCGCGACGGTCGCGCATCCGCTGGTGCTATTCCTCGACGACCTGCAGTGGCTGGACCGCGCGACCTTGGACCTGCTGGGCGAACTGCTCGAAGGCCCCTCGCCCGGCCACCTCCTGCTGATCGGCGCTTACCGCGACAACGAAGTCGACGTGCAGCACCGGCTGAGCCAGACGCTTTGTCGTCTGCGCGGCTCCGCGGTTCCTCCGCTGGAGCTGAAACTCGCGCCGCTGGCGGTCGACGATCTCGCCGCCTTGATCGCCGAGTCCCTGCGCTGCGAACTGCGCCGCGCCCTGCCCCTGGCTCATCTCGTTCACGAGCGCACCTGCGGCAATCCCTTCTTCACCATCCAGTTCCTGAACCTGATCGCCGACGAGGGACTGATCAGCTTCGACCCTGAACGCGCTTCCTGGAACTGGGACCCGCGACTCATCGCCGCGAAGTCGATCACCGACAACGTCGTTGGCCTGATGGTGGAGCGTCTCGGCCGCCTGCCCACTCGCACCCAGGCCCTGCTGCGTACCTTCGCCTGCATCGGCAGCCAGGTCTCCATGCAAACCCTGGTCAACGTGGTCGGCGACGGTGAGCAGACCCTGCACGACCAGCTGTGGAGCGCGGTCCAGGCCGGGCTGGTCGTTCCGCTCGACTCTGCCTACGCCTTCCTGCACGACCGCGTGCAGGAGGCGGCCTACGCACTGATCCCGCCCGCGGATCGCGCGCCGCTGCACCTGCACGTCGCACGCCGATTGGCGGACCGCACGCCGCGCGCGCAACTCGAGGAGAACGTCTTCGAGATTGCCAGCCAGTTCGACCGCGGCATCGACGCATTGGAGGATCCTGACGAAGCGCTCCGCGTCGCCGAGTTGAACCGTCTTGCCGGCCATCGCGCTCGACAATCCGGCGCCTACGCAAGAGCCCAGACCTACTTCGCCGCCGGGCTCTCTTTGCTGCAATCAGCAGTTGACGCGCCCTACGCAGTGTCCTTCGATCTGCGATTTCGTCTGGCGCAATGCGAGTTTCTCACCGGCCAGGCCGCGGCCGCCGGCGAGCGGCTCGAGGCGCTTTCCGCTGAGGCCCTGGGGCCGGTCGACCTGGGACTCGTGACCTGCCTGCGCATCGATCTTTACACCAGCCTGCGCCGCCCGGATCTCGCGGTCGAGGTCAGCTTGGCCTACCTGCGCAAGGTCGGGATCGAGTGGGCGCCGCATCCCTCGCGCGCGGACGCCAACCAAGAGTTCGAGCAGCTCGAACGCGAACTCGGCGAGCGTCGCATCGAAGATCTCATCGACCTGCCGCGCATGACCGATCCCGACGCGCAGGCGACGCTGGACGTGCTGACCTCGGTGCAGCCGCCCGCGTTGTTCACGGACGAAAACCTGCACAGCCTCGTGGTCGCACGCATGGCCCGGCTCAGTCTCGCGAAGGGCAACAGCGACGGCTCCTGCTACGCCTATGCCGTGCTCGGCGTGGTGCTCGGCGCGAACTTCAACGACTACGCGCGAGGCTTCCGCTTCGGAAAGCTGGGACACGAACTGGTCGAGCACCGCGGCCTGCTGCGTTTCCGCGCGCGTGCCTGCATGTCTTTCGGTGCGCATGTGAACACCTGGTCGCGGCCCTTGCCCACCAGCCTTGTCCTGGTGCGGCAGGCGCATGCCTTTGCACAGTCCTCCGGTGACCTGAGTTTCGCGGCCTACAGCTGGGAGACGCTCATCACCCTCCTGCTGGCTTCCGGCACCGCCTTGGCCGAGGTCCAGCGCGAAGCCGAGGCCGGGCTCGAATTCGCCCAGCGCATGGGCGTGGGCCTGGTCGCGGACATCATCACCGGGCAGCTTGCGCTGATCCGCAGCCTGCGCGGACAGACCCGCGACTTCGGCAGCTTCGAGCAGGACAGCTTCGACGCCGCGCGATTCGAGCAGACGCTCGATGATTTGATGCTGGCCTTCGCCGCGTGCTGGTACTGGATTCGCAAGCTCCAAGCCTGCGTGCATGCCCGCGACTGGTCCACCGCGCTGGACTCAGCGGCGCGCGCGAAGGCCTTGGACTGGACCTCACCCGGCCATTTCGAACTGGCCGAGTACCACTACTACGCGGCGCTGGCGCAGGCGGGAACACACGACCAGGTTCCAGGCGCGCAGGCACGCGCGACCTGTCGCGACGAGGTCGCCGCGCATCTGCGGCAGCTGGAGATATGGGCGAAACAAGGTGCCGAAACCTTCGTGACGCGGGCGGCGCTGGTCGCTGCGGAACTGGCGCGCATCGAGGATCGCGAGCTGGACGCGCAACGGCACTACGAGCAGGCGATCCACAGCGCGGAGCAGGCCGGACTCGTGCACAGCGAAGCGCTGTCCTGCGAACTCGCAGGGCTCTACTACGCTGCGCGCGGTTACGTGCTTCCCGCGCAGGCTTACCTTCGCCGCAGCCGTTACGCCTATCAACGCTGGGGCGCGGACGGAAAGGTTCGCCAGCTTGAAACCCTGCACCCGCAACTGGGCGAGGCGCGTGCAGCGTCGCGGGCGATGTCGAGTGTCGATACCGCCGTTGAGCAACTGGACCTCGCGACCGTGCTCAAGCTCAGTCAGGCGATCTCCGGCGAGATCGAAACCGGGCGCTTGATCGATACGCTGATGGTGACCTCGCTGGAGAGCGCGGGTGCAGCGTACGGCCTGCTGATCCTGCCGCGCGGCGATCGCCTGGAACTCGTCGCCGAGGCGCGTGTGGATGTCGAGCGCGTACAGATGCAGCGTCACGCCATCGATCTGGATGCCGGCCACGTCCCGCTTTCGATGGTCCACTACAGCGTGCGGACGCTGGAAACCGTGGTGCTGGACGACGCCAGTCTCTCTACGGATTACCGCGCCGACCCCTACTTTGCGGGACGCCGTGCGCGCTCGGTGCTGTGCCTGCCGCTGATCAAGCAGTCGTCGCTGATCGGCGTGCTGTACCTGGAGAATCCGCTGGCCTCGCAGGTGTTCACTGCCAGTCGCCTGGCCGTGCTGAAGCTGCTCGCCTCGCAGGCGGCAATTGCGCTCGAGAACGCGCTGCTGTTCGAGGCCAAGGAGCGCACCGAGGCGGCGTTGCGCGTGACCGAGGCGCGTTATCTGTTTGCGGACGCGGCGGGCTATGGCCACACCGACTGGATCGTCGCCAGCGATGAGTTCTACAGCTCGCCGCGCTTCCTGGAAATCTGCGGGTTGCTGCCCGATACGCGCTTCACGGGCCGCGATGACTTTCTCGCGCGCTTACCCCTTCATCCCGAAGATCGGGAGCAGGTCGTGCGCGAGCTTGACCTGCATCTGCGCAGCGGACTGCCACGCATCGAAAAGGAGTTGCGCCTGCGAGTGCGTGAAGAGACGCGCTGGGTGCACCTGAGCGGCGTCTACCAGCGGGACCGCGTGGGCACTCTGCTGCGTGTTACCGGCTCGTACACCGACGTGACCGATCGCAAGTGTGCCGAACTGGCACGCAAGGCTTCCGAAGAGCGTTTCGAGATGGCCATCGCCGGCACCAGCCAAGGCGTGTTCGACTGGGAGATGAGCACCGACCAGTTGTTCCTGTCGCCGCGCGCGCAGGCGGTGCTGGGCCTGGAACCCGGCGAACCCTGGCGCAGCCGCCCGGACTGGTTCAGTCGCTTTCACATGCACGCCGAGGACTATCCCGAATACCTGCGCTCGCTCAAGTCGCACCTCGCGAACGAGGTGCCGGCCTACGACGTCGAGTACCGACTCACGCAGCGCGACGGCACAGTGCGCTGGTACCGCCATCGCGGCGTCGCGCTGCGCGACGCCGCAGGCCGGCCGTATCGCATGGCCGGTTCCATCGAAGATATCTCCGACCGCAAGTGCGCGGAGGAAGAGCTGCGGCGGATGGAGAAACAGCGGCGACAGTCCCAACGCCTGGAGGCCATGGGCACCTTGGCCGGCGGGATCGCGCACGACTTCAACAACATTCTTGGCGCGGTGCTCGGCTACGGCGAGATGGCTCTGCGCGATGCCGCGCACGGCAGCCGGCTGCGGCGCGACCTCGACAGCATCATGGTTGCCGGCGAACGTGGCCGCGCGCTGGTCGATCGCATCCTCGCGTTCAGCCGCAGCGGCATCGGCGAGCGCACGGCCGTAAACATCGCCGCCGTGGTCGGCGAGGCCCTGGACCTGATCGCAGCGCGCCTGCCGCAGAACATCCGCATCGAGCGACAGATCCACAGCGGCCGCGCCGCCCTGCTCGGCGATGCGACCGAGGTGCACCAAGTCGTCATGAACCTCGTCACCAATGCCGTGCAGGCAATGCCGGACGGCGGAACGCTGATGGTCTGGCTCGATTTGCAGCATCGCGATCCGCCGCGAGTCGTCGGTTCTGAGACGTTGCCGCCGGGTGAGTACTTGCGGCTGCGGGTCACGGATACAGGGATCGGCATTGCGTCGGATCTGATGGAGCGCATCTTCGATCCCTTCTTCACTACCCGGGAATCTGCGGCGGGCACCGGCCTTGGGTTGTCGCTGGTCCACAGCATCGTCAGCGAGATCGCCGGCGCGATCGAGGTGAGCAGCTCGCCCGGCCAGGGCAGCACGTTCACGGTCTGGCTTCCTCGCGCGGGTGATGCGCGCACGCCGGCCGCAACGGGCACGCGCAGCCTCGCACTCGGCAACGGCGAACGCATCCTGATCGTCGATGACGAGGAGCCGCTGCTGCGTCTGGCCTGCGAATCCCTGACCGAACTGGGTTACGAGACGCTCGGTTTCACTTCCGGTGCCGCGGCACTGGACGCCTTCAATGCAGCGCCCGAGCGCTTCGACGCGCTGATCACCGACGAGCGCATGCCCGGCATGTCCGGCACCGCGCTGATCCGCAAGATGCGGGCGCTGCGTGAGACGCTACCAGTGATGCTGGTCAGCGGCTTCGCCGGGCGACACGTCGCGCGTCGCGCGCGCGAAGCCGGTGCAGACGAAGTGCTGAACAAGCCGTTGTCGCGGCGGGAACTGTCCGCCGCGCTGCAGCGCGTGCTCGAATCGCGATAGGTCCTCGACTATTCCGGCACCGCGCCGAGATAGACGCCGGGGTCGGCCGCGAGGCCCTGCTTCACCCCCGCAGAGAGAGCATCCGCGAGCACTTCCTCGCGACCGCCCGCCAGCGCCTCCATCACCTGCCGCGCAACTTCCGCCGGCGGGGTCTTGCTGCCGGGAACGCCGCGCGCCATGTCGGTTTCCATCAGGCCCACGTGCACGCCGATCACCTGCGTGCCCTGCCCGCGCAGCTCGTGGCGCAGCCCGTTAGTCAGCGACCAGGCGGCGGACTTGGAAGCGCAGTATGTCGCTGCGCCGGTGAGATTGATCCAGCTCAGCACCGACAGCATGTTCACGATCGCGCCGCCACCGTTGGCCGCGAGTATCGGCGCGAAGGCCTGGGTCAGCGCCAGCGGCGCAAAGAAATTGGTTTCCAGCTCCGCCCGCGCGTGTTCGACGCTGCCTGCGGACAGAAAGCTCGCCCCGCGCAGAATGCCGGCATTGTTGATCAGCAGGTTCACATCGCCGCAGCGCGCGACTGCGGCGGCAATCTGCGCGGCGTTGGTGACATCGAGCTGGATCGCCTCGACGCCGGCTTGCGGCGGGACAGACGCGGGATCGCGCGCCGCCGCGTAGACCTTGCGCGCACCGGCCGCGAGCAGGGCCGCGACATAGGCCTGGCCGAGGCCGCGGTTGGCGCCGGTGACGAAAGCAACGCAGTTGCGAGAGTTCATGGTCAGGCGTCCTGGGGGTTAGTGAAGGTGCTGCTGGAAAAATCTGGCCGTGCGTTCGTTCGCTGCCGCAGCGGCAGCCTGGTCGTAGTGAACGCCGGCATTGCGGGCGAAGGCGTGCGAGCAGCCGGGATACCGATGGATCGTGATCTGCGGGCGCCCGCCCAGCGTCTCGATGATGCGTTGCCGCGCCTCTGCAGGCACGAACTCGTCCTGCTCCGCCAGGTGCATGAGCAAGGGCTTGCGCAAGGTCTCCGCCTCGCCAAGAAACTTCTCGATGCCGACACCGTAGTAGGACGCACTGGCATCGGCGTCCGTGCGCGTCGCGGCAAGGTAAGTCAGCAGCCCACCTAGGCAATAGCCCATGACACCGACCTTGGCCGCACCAAGCTGCGCACGCGCATGCTGGATCGTTGCCGCGATGTCTCGCACGCCGTTCGGAACATCGAAGGCCTGGTACAGCGCCAGCGCACGCTGCCACTCCGCCTCGCTGCGGTCGCTCAGCGACACGCCCGGTTCCATGCGCCAGTAGAGATCGGGACAGATCGCCAGATACCCGTCCCGCGCCAAGCGGTCACAGGTCTCGCGCATGTCCGCGTTGATCCCGAAGATCTCCTGGTTGACGACGATGGCCGGCGCGTTAGCCGCCGCTGGTCGCGAGAGGTAGGCGGCGAAGCGGCCGCCCGCAGTTTCGATATCGATCATGCTGCCCATTACGTTCTCCTCGCCTTGAGGGCGTGTTCAGGCCTTGATGAAGGCGAGCAAGTCTTCGTTGAGCTGATTCTTGTGCGTGTCGGTGAGGCCGTGCGGCGCGCCCTTGTAGACCTTGAGCGTCGCGTTCTTCACCAGCTTGGCAGAGGCCAGACCCGCAGCGCCGATCGGCACGATCTGGTCGTCGTCGCCGTGCAGCACCAAGGTCGGCACATCGATCTTCTTCAGGTCCTCGGTGAAGTCGGTTTCCGAGAAGGCCTTGATGCAGTCGTAGGTGTTCTTGTGACCGCCCATCATCCCCTGCATCCAGAACGAATCGATCATGCCCTGCGATGCCTTCGCGCCCGGCCGGTTGAAGCCGAAGAAGGGTCCGCCCGCGATGTCCTTGTAGAGCTGCGAACGATCCGCCAGCGAGCCTGCGCGGATGCTGTCGAACGCTTCGATCGGCAGACCACCGGGATTCGCCGCGGTCTTGAGCATCAGCGGCGGTACCGCCGAGATCAGTCCGGCCTTGGCCACACGCTTGCTTCCGTGACGCCCGAGATAACGCGCCACTTCGCCGCCACCGGTGGAGAAGCCGAACAGCACCGCCTTCTTGATGTCTAGCGCGTCCATCACCGCAGCGAGGTCGTCGCTGTAGGTGTCCATCTCGTTGCCGTTCCAGGGCTGACTGGACCGTCCGTGCCCACGACGGTCGTGCGCGATGCAGCGGTAGCCCTTGCTCGCGAGATACATCATCTGCGACTCCCAACTGTCCGAGCACAGCGGCCAGCCGTGGCTGAACACGATGGGCGCGCCCGAGCCCCAGTCCTTGTAATAGATCTGCGTTCCATCTTTCGTCGTTACATACCCCATGGTGTTCACTCCGGTTTGGTCGCCCGGCAATGCAGGCGGTGGATCGGCGGCCCAGGCCGCCCAGGGAAAAGTCGTTGCGGCCGCAGCGGCCGCGCCCGCTTGCAGCAGTTCGCGTCTCGTGTAGCCGCTGCGATCTGCGGGCGTGCTCATGCTGCGACTCCAGCGTCCGCCTTCACAGACGTCTCGGTGGTGGACGCATTCAAGCCGAGCGCCCTCGCCACACCCGCGCCGTAGGCCGGATCGGCCTTCGTGCAGTTGGCGATGTGGCGCTCGCAGACCTCGCGACTCACGCCGTTCATGGCGCGCGCGGTGTTGTCGAACAGCGTCTGCTGCTGGCTCGCGCTCATCAGCCGGAACAGCGCACCCGGTTGCGAGAAGTTGTCCTCGTCGAACCGGTGATCCCAGTGCGACGCCGCGCCCTCGACTGTGAGCGGCGGCTCATTGAGTGCGGGACTGTCCGGCCATTCGCCGTGCATGTTAGGCACGTAGGCGAGTCGCCCGCCTTGGTTGCCGTCCACGCGCATCGCGCCGTCGCGGTGATAGCTGTGCACCGGGCAGCGCGGCGCATTGACCGGCACCTGGTTGAAGTTCACGCCGAGCCGGTAGCGCTGCGCATCGCCGTACGAGAACAACCGCGCCTGCAGCATACGGTCCGGCGAGAAGCCTATGCCCGGCACGATGTTGGCTGGCGAGAACGCCGCCTGCTCGACTTCGGCGAATACGTTGTCCGGGTTGCGGTTGAGCTCCAGCACGCCCACCTCGATCAGCGGAAAGTCAGCGTGCGGCCAGATCTTGGTGAGATCGAAAGGGTTCTGCCGCCAGGTGCGCGCCTGCGCCTCGCTCATGATCTGCACCGCCAGCGTCCAGCGCGGAACGTCGCCGCGCTCGATGGACTCGAACAGATCGCGCTGCGCGCTCTCGCGATCGCGCCCCACCAGGTCCTGCGCCTCGGCGTCGCTCAGGTTCTCGATGCCCTGTTGCGTGCGCAGGTGGAACTTCACCCAGCTGCGTTCGTTGTTCGCGTCGAGGAAGCTGAAGGTGTGGCTGCCGAAGCCGTGCATGTGACGATAGCCGCGCGGCAGGCCGCGATCGCTCATCACGATAGTCACCTGGTGCAGGGCCTCGGGCATCAGCGTCCAGAAATCCCAGTTGCTCTGCGCGCTGCGCATGCCGGTGCGCGGATCGCGCTTGACCGCGTGGTTAAGGTCCGGGAAGCGCAACGGGTCGCGAAGGAAGAACACCGGCGTGTTGTTGCCGACCAGATCCCAGTTGCCTTCCTCGGTGTAGAACTTGATGGCGAAGCCGCGGATATCTCGCTCCGCATCGGCGGCGCCGCGCTCGCCGGCCACGGTGGAGAAACGCACCATCACCTCGGTCCGCTTGCCGAGCTGCGCGAACAGCTTCGCCCGCGTGTAGCGCGTAATGTCGTTCGTGACGGTGAAATGGCCGTAGGCGCCAGAGCCCTTGGCGTGCATGCGCCGCTCGGGGATCACCTCGCGGTCGAAGTGCGCCAGCTTCTCCAGCAGCCAGATGTCCTGCAGCAGCGCCGGCCCGCGCGGCCCCGCAGTCTGGGTGTTGAGATTGTCGGCCACCGGTGCCCCCGTGGCATTCGTGAGTCGCGTCATCGGCCCTCTCCTGAACTGTGGCCGTAGTCTGCTAACTGCGAGGGCGCGCTGACTTGTACCGTCGTGTCGATCTTGGGATCAGCGTGCGGTATTAGCTGCGGAAAGGTGGACATACTTCGCAGCGCTGACAGGATCGACACCGTCCGAAGCGGTCTTTCACCGAAGCCCATTCACGAGCTGACGTCGGCCATCACCGGCGGCTCTGAGGCCCCACAAAATGCAGGCTGAAGCGAAGGTCGGTGACTTCGCTGAGCGCTACCGTGAGGTCAAGTCCTTAGGATTGGCGTAAAGATTTCCTTGGCACCTGAGCTTCGCCACAACCAGCTCACGTAGTGCGTTGGTAGCAGACAACGATACAAAGGGGATATATGGCATCTGCTGAGCGAGACTTTGAGCGGTTCGTAGCGTGGCTGCATTTGCCAGCCACCCAAGCCCCGCCAGGGGTGAAGCGACTGGCGAACCTTGCCTTGGCCAACTTTGATGGGCTGGCTCAAACCGTTCGCCAGCACAGCCAGCGGTCCACCTACTTGGTCGATCACGCACGCAGGACCTTGGCCCAGACGCCCGACGGACCGCCCGACATCCAAGTTGTGGTGGCCGATGGCACCTGGCCGTGGCGACGGCTGCAGAACATGACTATCGGTCCCTTCAGAGGCTTTCGGACGCCCGAGGCCTTCGATCTACAAAAGCGGGTCATCCTGTTCTACGGTCCCAACGGCAGCGGCAAAACCAGCTTTTGCGAAGGCCTGGAGTATGGCCTGCTGGGCTCGGTCGAAGAGGCCGAGACCAAACGCATTGACGGGCGCACGTATCTCGCCAATCTCCACGCGCGCCGCTTTGAGCCGCCGGCCCTGCGAGCGACAGACAATCAGAACCGGGAAGTCGCGGTCCACTCAAACCCGGACACATTCCGATTCTGCTTCATCGAGAAGAACCGGATCGACGCGTTCTCCCGAATCGCCGCTCGGCCGCCCGCTCAACGCACCGGACTAATCGCCACACTGTTCGGAATGGACAAGTTCAACGAGTTCGTGGGCCACTTCAATGAATCCGTTGACCAGCAGCTCGTGCTGACCGCCACGAAGCAACTCGCGCTGACCGGCAAGCGCGACGCCCTGGCCACCGACCAAGCCATGGTCAATGGCGAGGCGAAAGCCCTACTGGACCTGGCGAACGAAGAGACTGCACTCGCCCTTACGCACTCTGCCGGCATGACGTATACAGGACTCAAGGCGCTTATCGGCACAGCAGATGCGCCCGGCCGCCTGCAGCAGCTCGAGGGCATCCTCAACGACGTGCCACCAGCTGCTATTGGCCTTTCGCGTGAAGGCCTCCTGAACGCCTTCGAGGTGTCGCGTCTGAACCAAAACGAGCTCTCAGGCATTGCCGCCGAACTCCAGGCCCGAAGCAGCCAGATTTCGTTCAAAGACCTCTACACCGCCGTCCGGTCTCTTCAAGCCACCGAAGGCGACCACTGCCCGGCGTGTGACACGCCATTGACAGATACGAAATCCAACCCCTACGAAAAGGCCGCTGCAGGCCTCGCGCAATTGATGGAGCTCGGCGAATTGCAGGAGGCGCATAAAATCGGGCAAGGCAAAGTTGCCGCCGCGTCGCGCGAACTCCGCCGGCAGCTTGCCAACCTGGCCGCATTCGTTACGACCCATGGGGAGCAAGAAACGCCGATTGGCCGATACCTCGCCGGTTTGGCGGCCGAGCCTGCGGGAGATTGGTGGATAGCTGTCTATCCCGAGCGGGCGCCTCAGGAGGGCGGAGCTGCAGCCGCCGCCGTGACACTCGAACAGATTTTGGCGGTCGCTGACCACGCGGCGGCGCAAGACGCGGCCTCGCTGGTAGCCCGCCAGGAGCGCCAGCGCAACATAACCGAGCGCGATAGCCTCAACGCCTTCCAATTGTCTGTCCAAGCCCAGGATTTGAAGCGCCAGCAGGTCGTCGATGGTGTAGCGGCAGCCAAGGGCCGGATCGTGGCCTTCGACGCGCAAAACGAGGCGCTCATCCGTGACGTGGCGCAGGAAGCGCGCGACATCGAGCGCGACGCCCCCATCAAGGCCGCATACGACCGCTTCCTGATCTTGATAAGAAACTACCGCAACCAGCTTCCCGGCACCCTCATGGCAGGCCTCAACGAGGCGGCTATGACCCTCTACAACGAGTTCAACCGCAATGATTTGGAGCCGGACAAGCTTGAGGCGATCCATCTGCCACTGACCGGCGAGCAGAAGATCGAGATTTCATTCCGGGGCAATCCGGGGGGCCGCGTGGACGCGTTGCACATACTCAGTGAAGGCCACGTTCGTTGCCTGGGCCTGGCGATCCTGCTCGCCAAGGCCCAGAGCGTACAAAGCCCACTGATTGTTTTCGACGACGCCATCAACGCAATCGACCACGACCACCGCAGCGGTATCCGCGAGACGATCTTCGAGAGCGACCATTTCGCCCAAACACAGCTTATCGTCACTTGCCACAGCAATGAGTTCATCAAGGACATCCAACAGCACTTGCCGGCTCAGCGGCGTGGCGATTGCCAGGTCTACCTGTTCCGCAATCACACGGGTGACTACCAACCTCGCGTGACGGGCAATGTCCCGAGCAAGAACTATGTGGTGAAGGCCCGCGCATCAAAAGACGCGCTGGACAACCGCGAGGCCTTGGCGTCCTGTCGGCAGGGCCTCGAGATGCTTTCTGAGAAAGTGTGGCGGTGGTTGGCCAGCCATGACTTGGGCACGCTGAGCCTGCAGATCGCCGGGGTCGGCGCGGAGCCCGGCCTGCGCAATCTTTGCGAGGCGCTCCGCAAACGACTCCACGAGGCGGCGACCTTTAACCACGCCAACAAGCCGGTACTGGTGGCCGCCTACGACATGATTCTTGGCATCCCAGCCGCCAACTTAGTGTGGACAAATCTGAACAAGGGCACACACGAAGAAGCGAACCGGGACGACTTCGACGCTACCCTTGTGGAGGCAATGGTCCAAACCCTTGAGGCGCTGGATGCTCTTGACCTTCGCGTGGGCCGTTAGCCATGTACGAATTACACCGCTTAGGCTGGAACAGTTTTCAGCAGCTATGCCAGACGATCTGTCGCGAGGTTTTGGGGCAGACCGTCGAATCGTTCCTCGACTCGAACGACGCGGGCAAGGATGGCGCTTTTGCCGGTACTTGGACTCCTGCGCCGGGCGAAGTCTATGCAGGCCGCTTCGTGATCCAGTGCAAGTTCACGGCAGACGCCGGGCATAACCTAAAACCATCAGACATCAACGACGAAATCGAGAAGGTTCACAAGCTCGTAGCCGCGGGTCAGTGCGACGTTTACGTATTGATGACAAATGCTGGGGTTTCGGGGGCGTAGACGACCAAGGTTAAAGCCCTGCTGGCGCAGGCCGGGGTTGTGCACGTGCTGGTTTTTGGCTCAACCTGGATCAACCAGCAGGTCAGGGAGAGAAAGAACCTGCGCATGCATGTGCCGCGCATGTACGGGCTTGGAGACTTGAGCCAGATACTGGATGAGCGCGCCTACGCGCAAGCGCGCGCGGTGCTGGAGTCGATGCGCGAAGACCTCGCGAAGGTGGTCATCACCGCCTCCTACGGCAAAGCGGTGAAAGCCTTGAACACACACGGGTTCGTGATGCTGATTGGCGAGCCTGCGGCAGGCAAGACAACCATTGCCTCCATGTTGGCCATGGCCGCTGCCGACAAATGGGGCTCGTCAGTGCTAAAGCTGAATGATCCCGCCAAGGTGGAAGATCGATGGAATCCGGAGGAGTCTTTGCAGTTCTTTTGGGTCGATGACGCCTTCGGCATCATGCAGTACGAATCGTCGCTGGCACACTCATGGAACCACATCCTTCCGCAGGTAAGGACGATGTTGCGGCAGGGGGCCAAGATCGTGATGACTTCGCGGGACTACATCTACAAGCGTGCTCGACGTGACCTCAAAGAGGGAGCGTTCCCACTGTTCCACGAGAGCCAAGTAGTGATCGACGTTCACGACCTCTCAAGCCAAGAGAAGCAGCAGATCCTCTATAACCACTTGAAGCTCGGGAGTCAGCCGGCTGCGTTCAGGACCAAGATCAAGCCGCATCTTCCGTCGGTGGCTGCGCACCCGCGCTTCATTCCCGAGATCGCCAGACGCCTTGCGGATCCAACCTTCACCAAGCGGCTCAATCTGACGAAGTACCACCTCGATCAGTTCGTGCAAAAGCGGGAGCAATTGCTGCAAGAAGTGTGGAGTTGACCCGGTTCCGCGGACGGATTGGGATTTGATTCTCAAGCGTTGGCGGTTGTGTTGGGAAGTGGCGTGTTGGGGTTTTTCCTTTCGTAGTTGATGGGTGATTGATGGCCCAGGGCCGAGT
>JBQTHL010000069.1:0-40439 GCA_052389915.1 Panacagrimonas sp. | reverse complement strand
CCAATGCGTTCATGGCTTCCGGGTCGCTGGCTGCGATGGCGGCCAGCACTGCGGCGGTGTCTGCGAACTGCGATTCGGGCAAGTACGAGCAATCGGTGCGCGGATAGGTGGTTGCCTTCCACTGCTCGTAGAGTCGCTGCGCGCTATCCAGGGTTTCCCGCGCGCCCATGCCGAAACGGCGGGAGCATTCCTGCTGCAAGCCGGAAAGATCGAAGGGCAGCGGCGGTGGTTCCGACAGGCGCTTGGTTTCAGCGAGCGTGACGCGCCCTCCGCGGCCGGCAATGCGCTGCGCCACGGTGCGGGCCGCAGATTCACTGGTGCAACGGCCCTCGGCGTCCACCGGCACGTTCGCGGGCTTCCAACGGGCTTTGAAGTAACGGCCGCTGGTTGGCGGGGTGCAGCTCGCAGCGATGTCCCAATAAGTCTGCGGGACGAAGTTCTCAATCTCGTGGTCGCGCTCCACCACCAGTCGCAGCGTCGGCGTCTGCACCCGCCCGACGGATCGCACACCATCCGTTCGGCCTTCCGGTCCCAGCAGCGTGAAAGCACGAGTGAGGTTCATCCCTACCAGCCAGTCGGCGCGGGCGCGGCCGAGTCCGGCGAGATACAGCGGCGCGGTCTTCTCGCCCGGCAACAAGGCCCCAAGGGCCTTGCGAATTGAAGCGGGATCGAGTGCCGAGAGCCACAACCGCAGGACACTGCCACGCCAGTTCAAGGCTTCGAGCACTTCGCGCCCAATGGTCTCGCCTTCGCGGTCGGCGTCGGTGGCGATGACCACTTCGCGGGCTTGTTTGAGCAAGCCACGAATGGCGCGAAACTGCTTCGCTCTTTCCTTCCTGACCTCTGATTTCCACTTGCCGGGCAGGATCGGCAGTGCGTCTAGATTCCACCGCTTGTAGGCCGGGTCATAGGCTTCCGGCGGGGCCATCTCCAGCAGATGGCCGAAGCACCAAGTCACGGCGACCTGCTGACCCAGCAGGCAACCGTCGCCCTTCTGTATCGCGCCCAATACTGCGGCGATGTCGCGCGCCTGACTCGGTTTCTCGCAGAGGAAGACGCGCATGGGCGCGATCAGACTGCGACTGCTCTCGGCCAGGGATCGAAGCCCAGAGCTGAGACGAGTACCGCGCGCTCGTCATCGCTGGGCGTGACTTCCCCATCCAGCCGCCGCTTGATGGCGCGGTAGCGCAAGCCCAGCAACGGGCACAGATCGCGCTCGATTTCGATGCCGCGAGCATCCAGCGCCATGTTCGCGGCCAGGCCCGCTGGCATCCCCAGCAGGCGCAAGCTGAGCAGCAGGGAATCCAGATCGGCAGGCCGGGAATCGCTGCAAAGCGTTTGGGGATACAGCCAGATGTCGAAGCCAAGCCGCTCGGCGAGCAGCCGCCGTTTGTCGCGGTGAAAGTAATGGCGGTGCGGATGGATGAATAGCTGGTTGAGGTGGGAGCAGCTCATCTCCATCTCACCCGACAGACTGCGCACGGTCATGCCGCGCGCCCGCATGATCCAGTGCGCCGCCACCCGCAGCCGTACCCCGTGCCGACGGGCAACGCCGAAGACCTGGGTGGCGGTGTCTGCCGTGATGCCTGGCAGCTCGTCGAAGCCGGATTCGTCGATGTCCATCATGGGAATAAATGCCGGGACAGAAAGGTCGAGCTCCATGTGAAACCTGTATGTTTTGTCTGCTGCACTTAGGCCGCAGCCTTGCGGCTGCTGGCCCTGCCTTTAGAGACCTGGACGGACGCGTCTTGCGGTTCGGTCGCGGCGCTGCTCTCGCGCTGGCGCATCTCGATGCTGGCCACCCGCACCAGCTCCAGCGTCACGGCGTCGAGGTCGAGCTTCATGCCGCTGCGCTCCTCACCCTCGCGGTCTTCCCAGGTTTCCTGGATCAGCGTGCCTTCCGCTCGCACTCGCATGCCCTTTTCCAGCAGTTCGGATAAGGGCTTTGCACGGTTGCCCCAGAGATTGGCGTTCAACCAGAACCCGCCCTTGTCGGTGTAGCCCTCGCCGTCCGGCACCGGACGGTCGAAGTAGATGCGCAGTTCCAGCACGTCGCGCATTTCATCTCCGACCGGAACTGTTTTCAGTTTGGGTTTGTCGCCCAGATTGCCCACACCTGTGAATCGGTTCATCGGCCTACTCCTGTTGCTCACGTAGAGCCAACAGTCTTCGCGGCAGCGGCCTTGCACGTAAGGAAAAACCCCGGTCAGGCACCCAGCAGTTTCCGGGCTTCAGCCAATCGTCTTCGCTGGCGCAGAAGTTCGGTCAGCCGTCCGTGCTCGTAGACGCTCAGCGCGTAGTCGTAATTGATCGTCATACGCCGTCGCTCGAACTCGAACAAGGCTTTGCGCGCGCCGGGTTGCTGGTCTCTCACGACAGTCTCCGCGGATTCCAGCAACTCGAATCGCCTGCCCCCTACTCCGGGCGTGCTGGCCGCACGCCGCCAACGCAGCAGCGTGAGCGACTCGCCGGTCAGTCGTGCGAGATAGAACGGCATCCGCCCCGGCGGGAAGGCGCTGCGCCAGTGCGCCAGCAGTTCGTGCGCGTCCTGCTCCAGCATCTGGCGGCGTTGCGTCAGCATGTCCAGACGTTGAAGGAGCAAAGGCACCGGCTGTTCGGCAACGGGGCCGGCCGTGCCAGTCCCGTATGGAAGCTGGGGCATGGTCTTGCGCTTAGGCGGCTGACGCAGAACTTGGGTGGTAGGGTCGCCTCGCGTCGCGCTCCGCGCGTCGAGGCTCCCTTACCCTTAAAGGGCCTTTACGGCGACCCGGCGGCGACTCGTTCCGTCACCGCTTCTGGGCCAGTCGCTCCGTCAGCCGAAGCGCTGTCGGCTGCGGCAGACGCGGGCTTGCGCAGCTTGAGTACCGCGGCCGCCGACATGCTCATGCCGCGCGTGGCGCGAGCGATGTCGGGCGCAAAAGGCGCACGCAGCTTGGAATCCAGAATCTCCTGTGGCAGAGCACCCATCTGCGCCTCGGCCTCCTTGATCCGCGCCGTCATCAGGCGGGCATCGTCGCGAGTGATGCCCAGGAAGCGATAGCCCAACGCCGCGTTGTAGGCCCGCCGCACTTGGCGCCCGCCGTCGGCAATCAGTCGTTCGGAATTGCTGCGATCCACCATCGCCACATGCTTGGCGGTGAGCACTGCTCGCACCAAGTCGTCGAACTTCGCCAGCAAGTAGGCCCCCCGGAAGGCATACGGATTGGTGAAGGTCAGTGGCACTTTCAGCGGCTCAATGGAGACGGCCACAGTGACCGAGACATTGGGCGTCTGCTTCAGCAGGCGGTTGACGTGTTCCAGCAACGCATCAAGTTCCTGCTGTCCCTGCTCGATGGCGTCGTGGACTCGTAGCAGCCACCAGTCGGCCCACGGATCATCCGCACGCGCCGCGTTCCATAGCGGCCGCAACATGGCGGCGAATCGTGTCAGGCCGACGATGCCCGGCGTGCCGTCTTCCGCGCGCCGTCCGGTCACAAGCCGCTGCGCCTGTCGGGTTTGCAGCGTGATCCAGGACTCCGAGCGCAAAGGGCCGGGTGACGCTTCGTCGGCATCTGCCTCAAGGGCCTCTGTCGCGAGCACGTCCGCGTCGTCGGGCGTCGTCGTTCCAGAGGCCGACGGGACCATAGGTGTTTTCAGGCTGCGCGCTTTAGGCATTGTTCGCTCCGGGAATGGGTCTGTGCGCATCATCGGAAGCGCGCTCGCGGAGTCGAAGCAAAAACAAAGGCGTGAGGGAGCGGAGTTCGCCGATCAGGGACTGTTTCCACTGGAAACAGTTAGGCCGCCTTCACTTCCGTCCGTTCAAAGACTCGGCCTCGGCTAGTGCTTTCATTGTTCCTACTTTGTGCACAGTATGTGCAATACTCAAGAAACACCGCCATGACCGAACTCACTCTAACTGCCGATGCAATGTCTTTCGACGGTCTGCTCGACCAGCTCAAAGACGACACCCGGCCCGCCAATATCTCGCCCGCCAAGTTTGCTCGCGCGCTCGACTATCCGCTGCAAGAGGTGGCAGAGCTTGCGCATGTGCATCGGAATACGGTGCGCAACAATCCCTATTCGCCCGACCTGCAACGCTACATGCGCGATGCCTTGCGGGTGTTGCAAGCGGCGACCGATCTGCGCGGCAATGTCGGCGAGGCGCTGTTCTGGTTTCGCAATCACCCCATCCGGGACTTCGACCGCAAGACTGCGGATCGCTTGGTTGCCGACGGCAAGGCCGACGCCGTGCTGGGCTATCTGGAATCAGTGGAAGCCGGTGCCACCGGGTGAAGCTGGCGGCTTTGCTGCCTTCGCGGCTTTTCTTCCGGGTGAATAGGTCCAGTTGAGCTTCAATGCCTCCAGCGGCGCGGGCGCGGCGTGCGCCACGCCGGTCGACGAAGCCTGGCTGATCGGCATCACCGCGACAGTTACGGGCTGGACACACCGACCGACGTGATCGCACTCCCGGAATCGGTTGCGTATAAATGATGTCATAACACGATATTGACGCCATTCAAAGCCAAGACTACAGTGCTGCGACGTCCACCAAGAATCTGCCCCAAGACATGGCCCAAAAGCTCAAAAGCACAAGCCCTGGTCGTATTGCCGTCGAACGCAAGGCCACCACTTTTCGTCTCGACCCGCCCGTTCAGGCGGGGTTGGTACTGCTGGGTGCGGTGCTCAAGAAGCCGTTGAACCGACTGGTCAATGAAGCCGTGCAAGGTTTTATTGGCAAGCGGTCCATTGAAGTGCAGTCCGATCTTCAGGAGACCTTGGATCGCCTCAAGGCCTATCGCGCATCGGATCCAAAATTCGAGCGCGCCATTGCTGAATTCATCGAGGCCGAAGCCAGTCTGGGCAGCGAAGACCCGGTGGAAGGCCAACCTACGCCGCCGGTCACCGGCCCCGCGCAGACCCTGGTGCGCGAGCTGCTGCGTGGCTGATTGGGATCAGGACAGTCCTCGGCTACGCCAGAACCTCGCAGAAGTCCTGCGCGACATCACCAGGAGTGCTCGGCAAAGGGACTTGCCCACGCTGGACGCGATTCGCCGCTGGCACACGGCCACGATGGCGGGTTTGGAGGTGCCGGACGCCCGCTATATCGGCCACTTCCGTGGAGAGCCAGGTCTGGAGAACTGCCGGGTCTGGGTCGGTCGTCATGAAGGCACCTCCCCCGCAGACATTGCCAGCGAACTCGAAGCCTTCGAGCGGCGTCTGCAAGCCGTGGTGGCTGCACTCGACGAACGCTATGAGTCAGATGCAGAGCTGGACGCCGACGGCTTGGCTGCCGTTATCGATTTGAGTGCATGGGCGCACGCCGAGTGGGTGCGTATTCATCCCTTCGGTAACGGCAACGGACGCACGGCCCGAATCCTGGCGAACTACCTGTTCATGCGATACGGCGTGCCGCCCGTGATCCGGCTCCGACCCAGACCCGAGGCCGCGTATGGTCAGGCGGGTGCGCGAGCGATGGAAGGCGACTGGACTCCGACGGCGCGTGTCTTTCGGAATCTGATCCGCGATACGTCCTTGATCGCGTCGGCGGCTCCTAAAACGGTGGCCAAACGACCGATTGGCAGAGGGGTGCCAAAACCGTCGGATCCCTGAGTCTGTTCGTGCCATGTCGGTTGCTCAGCTCTTGATCGAGTCGTTGATCTCCGCAAGGGTTACGAAGCGCAAGGGCGCCGGGTTAGTGTCCGACCGGACTGTTTCCAGTGGAAACAGTTAAGCCGCTTTCACTTCCGCCAGCAGGTCGGGATGCCGGTCGAGCATCTTCAGCAGTTTCACCAGCGCCAGCGGTGGCTTGGTCTTGCCGTTCTCGTAGCGCGAGAAGGCGTTCACGCCACCGCCAAAAATCTCGGCAGCTTCACGCTGATCCAGAGCCAGCTTCTTACGCACGCTGGCAATGAACTGCGGGTCCACCATGGCGGCGTTGATCTGCCTGTTGAAGTCCAGCATCAAGACACTGGTGCGCTGCGACTCGGCCATGTCCAGCACCGCTTCGCAGCAGGCTGGGCAGAACTGTCCCGTCACGGCAGGGATGACCGTGCTTTCACCTTTGTAGGTGTAGGGCAAATCACGGGTGTCCTGAATCAACTCAGCAGCCGAGCACACCGGGCATTTCATGTCTACAGCTCCTGAAACTTTTCGTCAGCGACTATAACCAAGTAGGTTATTTTTGCACCTGATTATTGGGTGTTTCCAGTGGAAACACTTTGCGCCCGTCCCTACAGCGACCGGCTGGATGCAGTCCATCGCTCGGTGAGGGCTTTGATCTGCGTCTGAATCTGAGCGTGCCGCTCCTGCGCATCCCGCAGACTCTTGCCAGGAAACGGGTCATCGGGGCGGGAGTCGGCGTAGAGCTTCTGCATCCGCGTCCAGTGCTGGATGTTGCCCTGCGCGGCTTGGGCCTGGGCCGTGAGTTCCTTCAGATGGTTTTCATGCTCACCCTCAGCCCGCTGCTCGGTGCGGCTCTGGGTCGGCAGGCTGCTTTCGAGTACCAGGGCATTGGCCTGCGCACGCTGGCACAGTTTGGCGAGGTAGGCGGTGGGAAACAGCACTCTCTCTCCGCCCTGTTCCTCGGCCTTCAGCTTGCGATCCAACAGGTCCAGCACTACTTGCCGCAGGTTCTCCGGCGTCTTGCGCAGGTGCATGGCGGCGATGCGGCGGTCGTTATCGTTCAGCCGCGTCGGGAAGCGCAGGGTCTTGAGCATCCCGCCCACGGCCATCGCGACCGACTCCGTGGAACTGGCATCCGCAGTTGTTGTGGTAGTGGTTGTTCTCGTAATTTCACTACTACTACAACTACTACTACCGGGTGCCGTCTTCAGATTTTGAAGAAGCTCAGAATCTGAAGTCGCCCTGAAATCTGAAGGCGGTGCAGCCGCCTTCATTTCCTGTAGCCGGAATGCAGCCGGTGATTCCACCGCCTTCGATTTCTGAAGTCGGCCATTCATCGGCTCGGCATGTGCCCGATGCAAGGAGGCGACCCAGCGTGCGCCAATGGCCATCCCACGCGATAACGCACCGGGCATTGCCTGGCCGCTCGATACCGTCTGCAACGCCAAGCGCTGGGCCTGCGGTGGGGACACTACCAGCACGTCGTCACCGTCCTCGATCTCGCCTTGCAGGCTCTCGATGACGGCCTGCGCAACCTGTCGGGCGCGGTCGTGCGAGTGCGCTTGCGCGGCGTGCATCAGAAACTGCATGTAGTCCTGATCCAGATACAGGGTGTCGGCCAGCGGCAGCGGCTCATCGTGCAGGGCATAGATGCTGCCGCGAAAGCGGCCCCGCTGGTCGCGGGCTCGGGCACATAAGGTCAGCCAGCGTGTGGCGCGCAGAATGGCAAGCGCGCGGGAAACCGTAGCGTCCGACGAGACGTTGGCGTAGCGCTCGATCTGCGCGTAGCTGGGAAAGCTGGTGGCGGTCTGGGCCTGCGCCTGGAGCTTGATGACCTGCCAGACGATCTTGTCCACCGGCTCCAATACCGCGTCCTGTATGAGCAAGCGAGGCATGGCGTCGTGCCAGTTGCCCATGAACAGCAGAGCCTCGCCCGCGGCCTGCGCGCTGGTCGGGGTCTCGATCAATCGTTCCAGCGAGACCCGGATCATGACGTCCAACGCCTGCGTGCGCGGTGAGGCCATACCCGGTCGAGGTTTGGGCGGGTTCACGAGCCGTCCTCCAAGAGCCGCACGCCGTGGCGTTCACGCAGATCGACTTCGGTCCGGCGGATCTCGTCGGGCGAAAGCGTGGCGCGATCCCGCTGCCAAGCCATGACTTCGTGGCGTCCGTGCGCCCACTTCTGGATCAAGTTCCACGCCGTGCGGACAGGCGGGCGACCCTCTTTGGCGACCACTAGCCACAGGTCGTCGGCGCGTAGTTGCTGGGGCGTGTCCGCCTTCGCTAAACGGACCCAGAGGTCCCATAGATGGCGTTCGTCATCCTCGCTCGCGGAGGGTGGTCGCCCGCCCGCAAGGGTCTCCTTAATGCCGCAGGCTTCGCGGCGGCTGGCGTAGTCGCGGTCGGTGTAGCTGAACAGCGAGGCCATCATCGCATTAGGCGCATCCAGCCGGATCAGGGCGAGAGCCAGAGCGTCGCGGCTGCGCTGGCGGCGAACGCGCTTGAGAAGCCAACCCCAGGCTTCGCGATCCAAGCTGACGTTGATGGCATGGCTACGCGAGGTCGAGAGCAATTGCAGCTCGGCCAGCGAGAGCCGCTCGATCACGCCGATGTCCTCGATCTGAAAGCCCAGGCCACGGAAAGCGTGGAAGTCGCCCTCGGCGACGCAGCGCGAGGCGTAGTTCAGCACTGCGAAGGTGAGGTCATTTTCCTTGCTGCGTTCGCGGATAACAGGTGCCGTGTTCATCTCACACCCCCTGCGCGTGGAAGGACTGGCCACGCTGCCGATAACGCTCACCCAAAGCTCGGTAGTCGTCTTCGAGCTGGCGGTAGGCTTTGAGCAGACTCGTGCTCATCTGCGCGAGTACGCAGTAGCCGAAGCGCGATACGTCCGGCGCACCGGCCTGCGCGAACATGGCGTCGTAGCGCGCCTGCTCGTCATTCATCGCATGCGCGTGCGCGACGGCGCTGTCCGCTGGAAACAGCTTGCGCGCCTGCGCCGGCGGCACTTCCAGCGTCTCGCTCATGCTCACCAGAAACCACCACCACCAGGAGGTGGCTTGCACGAGATTCGGATCACCGTGGACGAAGCCCGCCGGTGGAAACTGCGTCACGAGATAGCCCGCACCTTGTGGATGCCGAGCGACGCAGGGGGCCAAACCCAGCTCGGCGGCGGCGCGACGCGCAGTCTCGAACATGCGCTCCCGTAACTGTTCGATGCCCGTCGTGGATTCGACGGCTTCCCGTCGTGGCTCGGGCGAGGCCGTCAGGGGCGGAGGAGACGACGTTCCGTGCGGAGCTTCGCGCGTGATCGGGCGCGGCGCGGCGGATGTGCGATCCGCATTTCTGCTCGGTACGCTTGGTGGTTCAGGGCGTGTAACGGCTGCCTGTTCCCTGAAATCTTCCAACCGATCCGGCTCGGGCGATGGCGCGAGCAGGGGCTGGGTGTCGGCCGCTTGACTGCGCTCGTCCTCGCCCCGAATTCCTACCACCAGAACCGCATCCAGCTCGGCGGAAATTCGGTTCATTGGCTCACCCGCACGCTGAGCTAGCGCCACTTCCACGCTGCGCCAGGCGTTGTCGTGATTCCAGTCCTCGCCATCAGCCTGTGCCAGCGCCTCGACGAAGACCGCCTCGAACATCTCCGGTGTTCCGAGGCGATGGTTGTCCCAGACCAACCTAGCGCCGGTCTGAAGCTGCCGCAGTTTCTCGATCTGGGGCTTGCCGATGCCCTTGTCCAGCGCCACCGGAATCGCCTGCAACAAGGTATCCAGGGCATAGAAGCACTTAGAAAGCATCCCGGCGCTGATGCGAAACCCGCGCTCGCGTAGCGCGTCGGAAAGCTGTCGCAGAGAGAGCTTGTCGCCGGAATCGTTCTCCATCATCGAGGCAGCCTCACGCACGGCGCGGGCCTTGTCGATGAAGCTGAGGCTGCCGCGCACTTCGTTCTCGATGATGTGGCTGACCAGCACATCGGTCTCACCGTTCCAGGGCTCGAAGATGCAATCCGCAATCTGGAATTGGCGGTCGCCGGTCTCGGCAAGCAACTCTTTGAGCACGGTCAGGCGGGTATTGCCGCCGTGCTTGAGCATGTAACGCTCGGCGCCGGGACGGCGGGTGATGACCAGCGGCTGCTTCAGACCCTGGGCATGCACGGACTCCTTGATGTCCTCGTAGGCGCTGTTTTGGCTGCGGCGGGGATTGCGGTCGTAAAGCTCGATGTGGTGGATGTTCACCTTCATCGGCATGGAGATCACCGGATCGGACGGCGCGATCCGAGCTTCCTGTTGCAGGGGAGGGGCTGCGCTCAGGTTCAATGCGGAGCGCAGTTCTTCGTCGGAGGGGCGCTTCTTGCTCATTGGCCGTTCTCCGTTTCGCCGTCGAGCACCGCATTCAGTTCGACGTGGGGGAACAGCTCGCGGACGAGCGAGATCATCACATCGCGAGCACTACGCATCACGCCCCGACGGGACTTCTCGTAAAGATGCACCGGGAGCCGGGAGGTGGCCGCCTCCCGATAGCTGACGCTTTCAGGCACTACGGTTTCAAGGATGCGAATGGCGCCGCGCGACTGCGCAAAGGACTCCTTACGAAACTCGCCGGCGATGCGCGAAGCCTCGGCCGTACGATCCATCTTGTAGATCACCCCATACAAGGGACCGACCGGCGCACCCAGATACTGCATGGGCTTGAGGCGGTCGATCATCGCGAGCGTGCCGCGCGCGAATTCGCGGGCGGAAAGGGCATGGGGAACGATGGGCGAGAGCAGCAGGTCGGCGGCGAGCACGGCCGCATCCTGGAGCGGCCCGACCGCGCCCTGGGTGTCGATCAGAACAAAGTCATACCAGTTGATCTGCGACAGCGTGTACTTCATCCGCACCCGGCCATCCGGCGTGTGCAAGACCCAGTTCTGAAGCTCGCCCATCGAGTGATCCGAACGAATCAGGTCGCAACCCGACGCCGTCTGGGCGACTGTGGACTCGATGTCGCCCTCGGTGAGAAAGGCTGTGATGCCCCGCTTTGACGGCTGCTCGACAGAAAAGTAGTGGGAAAGGGTGGCCTGGCTGTCCGTGTCCACCAGTAGGACACGGTGGCCGGCGTCCGCCAGCAACGCCCCCAGGTTCGCCGTCAAGGTGGATTTTCCTACCCCACCTTTGGTGCTACAAACGGTTAAAATAAGTGTTCCGCTCGACAGGTTGTTCATGAAACGCTCCGGTTCGTGATTGAAACCGGGTGTTGCTGAACGTCCCTGCTGTTACCCTGTCGAGCTTCTAGGGCTAGCCGGCACTGGAAGGGAGCGTGTCCGTGGGGTTGCTAGCTCAATTGGTAGAGCAGCTGACTCTTAATCAGTAGGTTCCCGGTTCGAGTCCGGGGCAGCCCACCACTCTTCGCAATGCGCCGCCAATCAATCGCGCAATGAATCCGTTCGTTCTCGTAGGCGCCCTGATCGGGTTCGCAGTCGGCCGCTGGACCGGCCTTTTCTTCGGAGCACTGATCGGCTACTGGATCAGTCATACGCTGCGCCAGCAGTTGATGCGCACGATTCAGACTCGGTTTCTGGACTCCACGTTCGCGGTCATGGGCGCGGTTTGCAAGGCCGACGGACGCGTCTCGGAAAACGAAGTCCGTGTTGCCGAAGCGCTGTTCGAGCGCCTGCGGCTGCCGCCGGATGCACGCTCGTCCGCGCGCGCAGCGTTCAACCGCGGCAAGTCACCCGGCTTCGATCTGGACGCGGAAGTCGCCTCGTTCGCCAAGGCCTGTCGCGGCCAGCGCGTGCTCTACAACATGTTCCTGCAGGTGCAGCTCGCCGCGGTGTCGGCTGATGGCGCCGTCAACGCGGCCGAGCACCAGATGCTCGTGCGCATCGCGCGCGGCCTGGGCCTGTCGGAAGCGGAGGTCCAGCAGCTCGAAGCAGCCATGCGCGTCCACGGCAACTCGTCGAAGCAGAAGCTCGACGATGCTTACGAGGTCATGGGCGTGCCGCCTTCCGCGAGCGACGCCGACCTCAAGAAGGCTTACCGCAAGCTCATGAGCGAAAACCATCCGGACAAGCTGGCTGCGCGCGGCCTGCCGGAGAGCATGCGGCAGATGGCGGAAGAGAAGACGCGCGACATCACCGCGGCCTACGACGCTATCAAGGAAGCACGAGGGCTGGCGTAAAGGGCAATGAACGCGGCGACCCCAAGTTCTCGCGCCGCTTGGGTCCTGATGCTCTCGGCCGCAGGCATCCTGATGATCACCACCGGCGCGCGGCAGTCGCTCGGCTTGTTCATCGCGCCCCTGAACGAGCGCACCGGGCTGGGCATCGTCTCGATCAGCTTCGCGCTCGCCGTGGGGCAGTTCGTGTGGGGCGCGGTGCAACCCGTGTTCGGCATTCTGGCCGACCGCTACGGGGCAACGATGGTGCTGGTATTCGGGACCTTGCTGCTCGCGGTGGGAATGGGCCTGGCCCCGTTCACCGATTCCGGTTTCGGCCTGATGCTGTCGCTCGGAATTCTTTCCGCAGCCGGTGCGGGTGCGGCGAGCTTTTCAATTCTGATCGGCGCGACCTCGGCGCGGCTCGCGCCGGAGCGTCGTTCCTTCGCCGCCGGCTTCATCAACGCCGGCGCTTCCTTTGGCCAGTTCGTCTACGCGCCGGCCGCGCAGTTCCTGATCACGAGTTTCGGTTCGATGGTGGCGCTGCTGGCGCTGGCTGCGTCGTCGCTGGCGAGTCTGCCCTTGATCGCCAGCCTGCGTGGAAGGAAATCGTCCCCTGCTCCTGTTCCCGAGACAGCGCCGCACAATTCCCTGAGAACGCAGTTCAAGGCCGCGATGCGCGACCGCAGCTACCTGCTGCTGCACGCCAGCTTCTTCACCTGCGGCTTGCACATCGCGTTCCTGGTCACGCACCTGCCGGGTGAAGTCTCGCTGTGCGGCCTGCCCGCAAGCGTTTCCGCGACAGCGCTCGGACTGATCGGTTTGTTCAACATCGCCGGGAGCCTCAGCGCGGGCATGCTCGGTTCGCGCGTACGCATGAAGAACATCCTGTTCTGGATGTACGCGAGCCGCGCGCTGATCATCGCGATCTACCTGGTATCGCCGCGCACGCCGATGACGTTTTATCTGTTCGCAGCCGCGCTGGGTTTCAGTTGGCTCGCCACCGTGCCACCCACTGCAGGACTGGTCGGCAAGCTGTTCGGCACGCGTTATCTCGCGACGCTGTTCGGATTGACCTTGCTCTCACACCAGACCGGCGCCTTCTTCGGCGCCTGGCTGGGCGGCGTCACCGTCTCACGCTTCGGTGATTACGGCTGGATGTGGTACGCGGACATGTCGCTTGCCGCGATCGCAGCGCTTTGCTGCCTGCCGATTCGCGAGGCGCGGGTCGCACCTCGATCTGTGATCGCCTGACCACGATATGGAAGTGGGTGGTTCCACTCGAGTGACCAGAAGCGATCATCGAAGATTCGCAAGATCCGGTCGTGCTGGACATTCAAACTACTCGCGACGATCCCATCAAGTACCGCTGAATCGCGGTGCCCGCTTCTCCGTGAAGGCCGAAACGCCTTCCATGAAATCATTCGTCGAACACAGGGCTCGCTGCGCCTCGGCCTCCCATGCCAGCTGCTCGCTCATGGTGGCGGTTTCGGCGTGTGCAAACGCGGCGCGGATACGGGGAAAGGCAAGCCGCGGTCCCGCGGCAAGTTGCGCTGCCAAGCTCGTCGCCACCTGTTCGAGCTCGGCATCCTCGACCATGCGATAGACCAGGCCCCATTGCTCGGCCTGATCGGCGCAAATTCGATCGCCGAGCATTGCGATCCCCAGTGCCCGCGCCCGCCCGACGAGCCGTTGCAGATGAAAGGTCGTGCCCATGTCCGGGACGATTCCGAGCTTGGGGCCGAACACGCAGACGAAGCTGGAGGATCGCGCGGCGATCGTCACGTCCGCGGTCAGCGCGAGGCCTATTCCGCCGCCCGCGGCGACGCCATTGATTGCGGACACGACCGGCATCGGCATATCCCACAACTTCTGCACCACGCGGTTGTGGTGCTCGTACATCGCAGCCGCAATCTCGTCTCCCTTCGTCTCGTACGTATCCGCCCCCGGGACCTTGTGCACCGTCAGGTCTGCGCCGGCGCAGAACGCCTTGCCCGCACCGGTGAGCAGGA
The DNA here is from genome assembly GCA_052389915.1 of Panacagrimonas sp. Classification (GTDB taxonomy): domain Bacteria; phylum Pseudomonadota; class Gammaproteobacteria; order Nevskiales; family Nevskiaceae; genus Panacagrimonas. The sequence continues at coordinate 26,691 of JBQTHL010000069.1, read as the reverse complement.
GAACACGCGCCGCGGGATTTACAGCGATCAAGTCCAAGGCTGATCGCAGCTCCCGCAGCATCGTCCAATCGAGGGCGTTGAATACCTCGGGCCGGTTGAGCGTCAATCGGGCGATTGAATCGGATACCGACAGCGTGATGGTTTCATAGGTCATGAACATTCATCCTTCTCGCTCCCCGTGCCGGTTCGGCCCCGTACCCTAGATTCCCGTCAGGCCACCGCTGCACATCAGAGTCTGACCACTCACGTAATCCGACTCGGGGATGCACATCAGGTAGACGGCGCCCGCAGCCTCTTCGGGCGTGCCGCCGCGACCGAGCGGAATGCTGCGTTCCATCATCGCGAGCAGGTCCGGATTCACGCCGACCTTGATCTCGCGACCATCGATATTGGCGGTGGATGTGCCCGCAGCGCTGGTCGTCAGGCGCGTCTTGATGAAGCCGTAGGCCACGCAGTTGACGGTGACGTTCATGCGTCCCCACTCCTTGGCCAGGGTCTGCGTGATGCCGACGATGCCGGCCTTGGCCGCCGAGTAATTGGCCTGTCCCGCATTGCCGAACAGACCGGCGACGGACGAGATGTTGACCACCTTGCGCACCACGCGCTGGCCGGCCGCGCCTTCTGCCTTGTCGAGTGCACGAATCACCGGCTGCGCGGCGCGCAGGATGCGGAACGGTGCGGTCAGATGGCAGTCGAGCATCGCGTACCACTGCTCGTCGGTCATCTTCTGGATCACGTTGTCCCAGGTGTAGCCGGCGTTGTTGATGATGATGTCGAGGCCCTTGTACTCGCTCATCGCCGTGCCGATGAAGCGCTCCGCGAAGTCCGGCGCGGTGACGCTGCCGACACAGCTCACGGCTTCGCCGCCGCCCTCAATGATGGCCTGCACGGTTTCCTGTGCGGGTTCGGCATCGAGGTCGTTGACGACGATGCGTGCGCCTTCGCTGGCGAGCTTGAACGCGATGGAGCGGCCGATGCCGCGGCCGGAACCGGTGATGAGGGCGATCTTGCCTTCGAGTTTGCGTGTCATGAGGCTTCTCCTGATGGATGAATTAGGCGAGCGCGACGAGGGCTTCGCCGACGATCTTGGTTTGTCCGAACTGGTTGGCGCTCTGCAGCTCGATGCGCACGCAGCGCTCGCCGTTCTGCTCCAGCTTCTCGACGATGCGGCCGCTGCACTGCATCGCGTTGCCAAGATGCGTGATGCCCTGGAAACGCACATCGAAACGGCGCAGACGACTCTGCGGCGCCCACCCGGTGAGCAGGCGGCCGAGCCAGGCCATGCCAAGCATTCCGTGTGCGAAGACGTCGGGCATGCCGGCGCGGCGTGCGAAGTCGATGTCGAGATGGATCGGGTTGTGATCGCCGGAGGCGCCGGCAAACAGCGCCAGGGTCGTGCGATCTACGGGAGGCAGTTGCAGCGCGGGCAAGACGTCGCCCATTTGAACGCTGTCGAAAGTAGGTGTGCTCATGTTCGTAGGTGCTCAGTGACGGCAGACGAGAACCGAGCGCAGCTCGGCCACGAGTTCGTCACGCTGATTCGTTGCGCGCGCAGTCTTGACGACGAATTCCAGCGCGCCGCCCTTCTTGTCATAGACGTCGCTGATGGTCGAGCGCACGGTTACCGTGTCGCCCGCACAGGCCGCGCGGTGATAAGTGAAATTCTGTTCGCCGTGCAGCAGTTTCGCGATGGGAATCTGCAGCTCGTCGAGTAGGCGGAACGTGGTTCCGGAATCGAGCTCGGCGGCGAACAGGAAGGTCGGCGGCGCGGGGAGATCCGCGTAGCCGGCTTCGCGCGCAGCGGCAGTGTCGGTGTAGATCGGGTCGGTCTCGCCAATCGCCTTGGCAAAGAACTGCAAGCGCGTTCGCTCCAGCGTGAGCACCGAGACCGGCAGCTCGTGGCCGATCCATTTCTTGTCGATCATCAGGTTCCTCCTAAACTCTTTCGTACAGGGTGACGACGCAGGCGCCGCCGAGGCCGAGGTTGTGCTGCAGTGCCAGTCTTGCATTCCCGACCTGTCGCTTCTCGGCCGTGTTGCGCAGTTGCTGGACCAGCTCGGTGCATTGCGCGAGGCCGGTTGCGCCCAGCGGATGGCCCTTGCTCAGCAGCCCGCCCGAGGGATTGGTGACCACCTTGCCGCCGTACGTGTTGTCGCCGTCGAGGACGAATTTCTCGGCGCCGCCTACGGGGCACAGGCCAAGCGCCTCGTAGCTGAGCAGTTCGTTGTGGGCGAAGCAGTCGTGCAGTTCGACCACATCAACATCCTGCGGGCCAACACCCGCGGCTTCGTAGACCTGACGTGCCGCAGCCTGCGCCATACCGAAGCCGACGACCTCGCGCATGTCGCGCGCCTCGAAGGTCACGCGGCTATCGGTGGTCATCGCCTGCGCCTTGATCCGTACGCGGCGATCCAGTCCGTGGGCCTTGGCGAACGAGTCGGAGCAGAGAATGGCGGCAGCCGATCCACAGGTCGGCGGGCAGGCCATCAGGCGCGTCATCACGCCGGGCCACATCATCGGCGCGTTCATCACATCATCTTCGCTGACCACGGTGCGGAACAGCGCGAGCGGATTGTTCGCCGCGTGGCGGCTGGCCTTGGCGCGGATCTTCGCGAAGGTCGAGAGCTTCGTCCCGTATTGCTCCATGTGTGCGAGTCCCGCGCCGCCGAAGTAGCGCAGCGCGAGCGGCACCTCGCTGTGGCCGACCAGTTCTGCGGTCGCCTCGTCGAAGCGATCGAAAGGACTGGGCCGATCCTTGAACACTGCGCCGAGCGCGCCCGGGCTCATGTGCTCGAAGCCGAGCGCGAGCACGCATTCCGCCGCGCCGCTCGCGATGGCCTGTCGGGCCAGGTACAACGCGGTCGATCCGGTGGAGCAGTTGTTGTTGACGTTGATGATGGGGATGCCGGTCATGCCGACTTCGTAGACCGCGCGCTGCCCGGCGGTGGAGTCGCCGTACACATAGCCCACGTAAGCCTGCTGCAGCAGCTCGTAGCCGATGCCGGCATCGGTCAGCGCGGCGCGCGTGGCCTTGGCTGCCATCTGCGGATAGGGCTCGTTAGCCCCGGGCTTGGTGAAGGGAATCATGCCGACGCCGGCAACAAACACATCACGACTCATTGCGAACTCCTGAAGATTGAAAAGAAGGAAAGTGAAATCCGGGTTCAGGCCACGCCGCGTTCGCGGCCCTTCCAGAACGGATCGCGCAGCGCGGTCTTCAACACCTTGCCTGGGCCGGACAAGGGCAGAGCCTCGATGAAGTCCACGCTGCGCGGACACTTGTAGGCCGCGATGAGAGCCTTGCAGTGCGCGATCAGCGCCTCGGCCGTGACCTCCTGCCCGGGCTTGCGCACAACCACCGCGTGCACGGATTCGCCCCATTGCGCGCTGGGAATGCCGATCACCGCGCAGGCCTGCACCGCGGGATGCTGGGCGAGTGCGTTTTCCACCTCGCCCGAGTACACGTTCTCGCCGCCGCTGATGATCATGTCCTTGAGGCGATCGACGACGAAGATGAATCCGTCCTCGTCCATGTAGGCGCCGTCGCCGGTATGCATCCAGCCCTCACGTACGGCCTGCGCAGTCAGCTCGGGCTTGTTCCAGTAGCCCTGCATCACATTGGGTCCGCGCACCGCGACTTCGCCCACGGTGCCGCGGGGTACGGGCTTTCCCTCCGCATCAACGATGCGAACCTCGGTGCAGAAGCTGGCGCGGCCCGCGGAACGCAGCTTGCCGAGCGCGCGGCCTTCAGCGGTGTGAAAGCGCGCCGGATTCACCGTCGCCACGGGCGACAGCTCGGTCATGCCATAGGCCTGCACGAAGCCCACGCCCGGCAGCGCGGCCATCGCGCGATCGAGCACCGCTTCCGAAATCGGCGAAGCCCCGTAGCCGATCATCCGCAGCGCGCTCAGATCGCGCGGCTTCTTCATCGCAGGGTGATCGACCATCATCTGAATCATGGTGGGCACCAGCATCAGGTGTGTGACGCGGTCGCGGTCGAGCGTGTCGAGCACCTGTTCCGGGTGGAAGCCCGGCAGGATCGAATGCGTGTTGCCCTCGATCCAGTGCGCCATCGAGATACCCATGTCGGCGAGATGGAACATCGGCGCAGCGTGCAGATAAGTTCCGCCGAACGAGGCCAGGCCCTCGGCGTGCAAGGCGAGTCCAGAGCTGCACAGGTTGTTGTGGCTCAGCATCACGCCCTTGGGAAACCCGGTGGTGCCGCCGGTGTAGAAGATGCCGGCGAGGTCCTCACTGCGACGCAGTGCATCACTGACGGGCTCTGCCGCGGCCAGCAGCGCTTCGTAGCCGTGCATGCCGGCAGGCAGCTCGCCGTCTCCGCAGTAAATCAGTTCGCGCAGGCTGCTGGACTGAGTACGGAACGGCTCGACCAGCGCGCGGAAATTCTCGTCGACCAGCAGGATCGTCGAACCCGAGTCGTCCAGCGAATACAGGATCTCGGCGGCCGACCAGCGCGTGTTGCAGGGATTCAATACGCCGCCGCCCCAGGGCACCGCCATCTGGTATTCGAGATAGCGGTCGGAATTGAGCGACAGCATCGCGACGCGATCACCGGCCTGCATGCCGAGCCTCTGCAGGGCGCCGGCCAGCCGTGCCACACGATCGGAAAACTCGCGAAAGCTACGTTGGCGCGTGCCGCACCGCACCGCGATGCGTTCGGGATGTTGCTGCGTAGCCCGGTGCAAGGCCTGGGTCAGGTACATGCGGTCTCCTTGCAGCAACGGCCGTGGACGTGGATCTGTCGTCGATGCCCTGCATGGTAGAAACTGGGGCCGGTTTGCACGACGGCAAATTGCATCGTTCGCATGGCAGAAGACCGCAACCCATGACGCGTTCCCGTTCATCGCTCCAGACGCCCGCCACGATCTCGATCGCTTTCGTGCACGGCATCCTGGGCGGCGTGCGCGAGCGAGGGGAGTCTTGCGACGTCTACCTGGAAGACGCCGGCATTGCCCCTGAACTGCTGGAGCAGGCCGCGGCGCGCGTGACGGCGGATCAGTACGTGGCGCTGTTCCGATCCCTGACCGACCGTCGCGACGACGATCTTCTCGGATTCGTGTCTCGTCCGCTGCGGCGCGGCAGCATCGCCATGGTCTTTCGTGCCGCGATCAGTGCCGGCACCCTCGAAACGGCCATGCGCCGCTCCGTGCACACGTTTGGGCTGCTACAGGATGACGTGGCAGTGGAACCGGTTCGCGAGGCTGGCTTGGCAGGCTGGGCCCTGCACTTCAGCAATCCGGCACTTGCGCGCCCCACTTTTTTTCACGAAATGCTGCTGCGCGTCTTCTGGCGGTTTCTGGCCTGGCTGGCGGGCGGACGCTTGCCGGCGGCACGTTTCGACTTCGCTTTCGAGACTCCGCCTTACGCCGGCAGTTACGGCCCCGTCTTTCCCGCGCCCCTGAACTTCGGGCGCCCCCAATCGGCGCTTTGGTTCGACGCAGCGCTGCTGCAACATCCGGTGCGCCGGGACGAAGCTGCGCTACGCATTTTCCTGGCCGACGCGCAGGCCAACGTCATCGTGCCTCGCCGTGGAGCGGACGCAATCAGCGCCCGCGTGCGCAACTATCTGCAGAGGACACAACCGGCGTGGCCCGCCCTTGCTGCCTGCGCCGATGCCATGCATATGTCGACGGCCACGCTGCAAAGGCGCCTGGCCCTGGAAGGGACCTCATTCCAATCCTTGAAGGACGAGTTGCGCCGCGATCTTGCGATCGTTCGACTCAACACGAGCACGGTCTCGCTAGCCAATCTGGCGGGCGAGTTGGGGTTTGCCGACAGCGCGGCCTTCCAGCGCGCATTCAAGAACTGGACCGGCAGCGCACCGGGGCCTTACCGGCTCGTGGTGCTCTGATTCGCAAGGGCACCGCCGCTGAAGTTTGCTCAGTTCCTGGGTGGGAGAAGTCGCGACAGCGGACAGTCCCGTACGATTCCGTTGGCACATATCCGCCTCGCGCCTGACGGGCGGAGTAACAGCCCGAAGCCGACGGATTACGCCTGCGCTTCAATTCCGGGAAGCAGACATTCGCCTGTCGTCACGGCGCTACACCCCTATGGAGCACAGACATTCAGCGCGATCAAAGATCGTCATGGTTCGATGTTCTGACCTCAACGTCTGTTCTGGTAACGCTCCAGTTCGTCCGGGTCGTAGCCCTGGTCAGTCAGCACCATTTCGTCGAGATCGAAGTTGAAGTGCAGCACTCGTTCGAGCACGCGCCGCGCGAGACGATCGAACCAGGTCTGGTTGCGCGAAGCCTTCTTGGCCAGCGCGAAGCCGACCTTGGCCAGCGCCACGCGAACGATGTAGGGCTGCTTCATGCGAGCGCTCCGCTGCGCTTGACGATGCGGCAGGGCAGGCCTTTCAGATGCGGCACGCCCTGCTCGACATCGAGGTACTCGCCATCATCCGGGCACAGCTGGGCGTCGGCGTACTGCATCGCGCCGGACAGCTTGCCAAGGCCGCGCTCGGTCTCCGGCTTCCACCAACCGTGTGGAATGCGCACCAGGCCATCGGGCATGTTGGTGCGCACGCCGACCTGAATGTCGACCTTGCCGGTGCGGGTTTCGACCTGCACCCATTCGCCTTCGCTCAAGCCCTGTGCTTTCGCCGTGGTCGGACTGACGAAGAGCACCGGTTCCGGTTTGCGTGCGCGCAGCTCGGGCACGTGGCGGCCACCGGTCTGGAAGTACTCGGCCTCGCGCACGCCGGTGAACATGGTGAGCGGGTACTCGGCATCCGGCGGCGGTGCGTCGCGCCAGTACGGCAGCGGATCGAAACCGAGATCGTCGAGGATCGACGAACGCAGTTCGACCTTGCCGCTGGGCGTCGCGAAGCCGGTCTTTTCGTACTTGCGGAATTCGAGCTTGTCAGCGTGGACCTCGTAGGTCTCGGCGAAGGTTTCAAAGTCGACACCGAGCGCCTCCAGTCGCCAGTCGTACAGCGCTTCCAAGGTCGGCCAGGGCACCAGCTCGGGTCGGCCGAGCGCGCCGGCGATCCGCTTCCAGAACTCGAAGGTGCTGGTGCATTCGCCCGGCGGCTCCATGGATTTCTGCGAAGGCTTGTAGATCGACAGCCAGCCGTAGCCATCGAACATCCACGGCCGCTCCAGCCAGGAATCGCCGGGCAGCACGTAGTCGGCGAGCTGGGCGGTCGGCGTCATCACGTGCTCCTGCACCACGATCAGGTCCTGGTTCAGCAGGGCCTTGAGGATCAGCGGCATGTTGGCGAAGCCCATCAGCGTGTTGTTGCCGATCGAGAACAGCGCCTTCACCGGATACGGCCCTTCGCCGGCCATGGCCCGAAACACGGCCGAGGGATTGGCCATGAAGCAGCCGGTGACCTGATTCGCGTACTCATGGCCCCAGACCCGCTTGCAGGGTTCGCGCAGCGCGGCCTGGCCGCGATAGGTGAACACCGGATGTGCATCCGAGCCGAGCTGCTTGGCCTTCTGCGACTCCGGCAGCGCCTCGTGCATCTCGATCTCGGATTCCGAGACGATCTTCGGATGGAAGCCCATCAGCGCTTCGCCGCCCGGCACATCGAGGTAGCCGCAGACCGCGCGCAGGATGCTCTGCAGACGGATGCCCGAAGTGCTGTTGCGCTGCTGGTCGGTGATCGGCGTCCACGGGATCACCGACGGCCCCATCGTCGCGTACATGCGTGCGGCCTTGGCGATCATCTCCGGCGAGCAGCCGGTGAGCTCGGCGACTCTCGACAGCGGGAACTCGTCGACCCGCTTGCGTAGATCCTCGAACCCGACGGTCCAGCGTTCGACGAAGGCACGGTCATACAGGCTTTCATCGAAGATCACCTTCAACCAGCCGAGCATCATCGCGGCGTCGCTGCCGACCTTCAGTGGCAGCCAGAGGTCGGCCATCTCGGCGCATTCGCTCTTGCGCGGATCGAGCACGATCAGCTTGCCGCCGCGCGCCTTCACCCGCTGGATCTGGTTGTAGACCGGCACCCAGCTGTTCTTGCCCGGGTTGTGGCCGAACAGCACCACGCAGTTCGTGTTGTCGTAGTCCGGCCAGGGGTACCAGCCATAGGTCAGGCGATTCACCGCCGCGGTGTTGCCTGCGCATAGCGCGACGCCGCTGATCCAGTTCGGCGAACCGACGTGATTCATGATCCGCCGGCCGAGGCCGTGATCGGTGCCGGTGTTCCACTGGCTGGTCGACACCGCCCAGGCTTCGGGGCCGTGCTCGTCGATGATCTTCTTCAGGCGCGTGCCGATGTCGGCCAGTGCTTCGTCCCAGCTGACGCGCTCGAACTTGCCGGAGCCACGCTCGCCGACCCGTCGTTGCGGATAGAGCACGCGGTCGGGGTTGGCGAAATTCTTAGGTGCCGTGATGCCCTTGATGCAGATGTTGTCCTTGAACAGGGGATTGTCCGAGGAGCGCACGCGCGTCACCCGGCCTTTCTGCACTTCGGTGACCACGCTGCAGGCGATGTCGCAGCTTGCACACAGCGTCTTTCGGGTCGTGATGCCGGGGCGCTGATGCGGACGCGGGATGCTTTTGCTGCCGGCGGCGGAAGGGGTGATCGAAGGGGCGCCGGGCATCGTGAGCTTCCTGGATGAAGGGGTCAGGCCGTGACAGGCTGACACGGTGCGTGTATATACACTCAAATGAACGCCAAGCGCTATCACCTGCCTTTCCTCGAAGACGTCCGCACTCAGCGCCACGTCTGCTTCGCCGAACAGCTGCGCTCGGCGAACCGTGCGATCACCAAGCTGTACACCGAGCATCTCGGTGATGCCGATATCGGTATCGCCCAGCTGTCGTTACTGATCCGGCTGTACTACTTCGGCGAGATCACGCTGTCGCGACTGGCGCAAAACCTCGAAACCGATCGCACGACCCTGACCCGCAACGTGCAGATCCTGGAGCGCTCCGGACACCTGGAAATCTGCAGCGGCGAGGATCGCCGGCAGCGCAAGTTGCGCCTCACCGATCGTGGCTTCGAAGCACTGAAGACCACGATTCCGCGCTGGCTCAAGGCGCAGGAAGCGCTACGCCAGCAGCTCGGCGATCCGCTTTGGGACGAGCTGTTCCAGGGCATGCGCAGGCTGGCCCGGCTGGAAAAGGAACCGACTCGGCAGAAATCGTCGGTTCAATCTCAGTCCCATGGAGCAAGCAGATGAGCCGTGTGGTGACCGATCGAGTGGGGAGCAGCATGTCGGCGGATCTTGATCGTCTTAACCGCGAGGCGATCGCCGCCGCACAAAGGCACATGGGCGAGGTCGCCTGGGGCACTGTTGCGCTGGTGATCGGGGTCGTCACGGCAACCATCGTCAATCTGTGGCTGTTCGCCGCCGGCATGATTCCGGCGTGGGCTACAGCCGTGGCGCTGGCTGTGCTGACCTATGCGTCCTACACGCCACTGCACGAAGCCGCGCACGGCAATATCCACGGCCGCAACGAGCGCTACCGCTGGGTCGGCGAACTCTGCGGTTACCTGTGTGCGCCGATGATCATGCTGCCGCACAGCTCGCACCGGCTGGAGCACATGAACCACCACCGGTACACCAATGATCCGGTGCGTGATCCGGACTTCCACATCAGCTCGATGGGCAACGGTCCGTGGGCCTTCCTGATCGCGCCTTTCCGGCTGCTGTGGATTCATGTCACCTACATCTTTCGCGGCCACTGGCAGCAGCGAGCCAGCTTCGGCGAAAAGTGCCGCTACATTGCCGAAGTGAGCTTCAGCCTTGGATGGCGCATCGCATTCCTGAGCCAGGTGCCCCTGCTACCGGGGCTGGCTGTGATCGTGATCGGGTACATCGCGGGCGCCTTCTTCACGGTGTACTGGTTCGCTTACCGGCCGCATGTGCCGTACGACACTGTCGGCCGATACGCGGATACCTGCAGCCTGATCGTGCCGCGCTGGTTGAAGCCCTTCGAATGGATCTGGCTTGGGCAGACCTTGCACTCGGTCCATCACGCGTTCCCGCGAGTGCCGTTCTACCGCTATCACTCGCTGTTTCGCGAAGTCGAAGCCGCGATGCGCGCGCATGGCGGCAAGGCGATCGGGATCTTCACGCGCGTGACTGTCACACTGTAAAAGCGGCCCCGCAGGTTGCCGGCCAGCCCTAAGCGGACGGACGTGAATGTCTGCAGCTGGCACCGAAGCGTGGGTTGCTGATCAGCCCGAAGTCGTCCTCGCCTCGAATAATGAAAGCATTCAAACGCGCACCCTCCGTGATTAGAGATCTGACCGCGGCGGGCGCGCACGCCGTCGAGGCCATGGCTTGATCAGGCGATGAGTTGGTAGCAAATCCAGAAAATCATGCCTACCTGAGCAAGGAAGAACGTTGCACGTAGCAGCACGAAGGCCGGGGCGGTGCTGATGAGGTGTGACAGGCTCTGTCCTACACGCGCGACCAAGATGAATAGCGCGAGGCCATCCACCACGGGGCTCTTGCCCATTAGCGCAGCGATCACCACGACGGCAGCGAAGAGCGGAAAGTTTTCCACGCAGTTGAGATGCGCGCCCTTGGCGCGGACCATGAAGGATGGGTCGCGATTGACCTCGGCGCGCTCCCAGTCCGCGAACTTGCGGCCCCCGAACAGCGCCATCGGCACGCGGGGAAACGCGTAAGCCAGCGTCAGCGTTTGCATCCAAACCACGTACAGCACAACGGCGATGAACCCGGTCATGGGTGTTTCTTTTTCAGTTGGAGTGAGAGAACTCTTACGCGCCAAGCCCACTGACAGATGCAGAAGTCGTGGCTCCAGCTGCCCTCGACGCCGCCTTTCTGCACGTCGAGCTAAGGCTCTTGCGGTGATGTCGCCCGCCCGATATCACCGACTTGTTCCTCGGAATTTCCGTAACGGCTGACGAAGTACCTAGACTCGTTCCGATCGAATGAGAGCTAACGATCGCTTGCAGGCTGGATCGCTGCCCCTGCTTCTAGGCGCCAACGCCGCGTGAAGCGTTGCGTAGGGCTGCTCGATAACGGTCAGTGCCGACGGTCAGCTCCTGGCACGACAGCGACCGCTCCAATTTTGAGCTCGCGCGATTCGCGACGCCGGTCGCGAACCAGCCCTTTGCGGAAGTACATGCTGGGCTTGGGGGCGCCACAAAGCTGACGTCCGTGCCCGCTCGTCCTACATTGCACTCAGTTCCGCGATCGTCTCGGCTTCAGTGGCGTTCAGGAGATCGGTCGGAAGTGTTCCATCGCAGGCTTCCCTGAAAAGAAGGGGCCCGCAAGCGTACGGAACTCTCCGAACGCCTCGGTCTTGGTGAATGCCACGTGGTGCTCGACGGAGGTCCACTCCAGCAGCAACAGGTAGCGGGAGGGCCGTTCCACGCCGCCGACCAGCTTCACCGAGTGGCATCCGTCGGCCTGCGACAGGATCGCCTGACCGTGGACCATGGCGCGCTCAAATTCTTCCTCACGCCCCTGGTGGATCATCAGATCCGCGCATTCCAGAATCATCTCGTCACTCCTTTGCCGGTAAAAGTCGGATTGCGGATCAGCCGGCAAGCCGTTCGCTGAAGGGGGCTTCTGTCTTGATGCGGATCTCGTCCACCGTGACCCCAGGGGCGAGTTCTACCAGCGTGGCCCCGGATCCCTTTCGGTCGATCTAGAAGACGCCCAGCTCGGTGATCAGCAGATCGACCACGCCCTTGCCAGTGAGCGGAAGGCTGCACTGGCGCTTGAACTTGGCATCGCCGCCTTTCTCGCAGTGGTCCATGACCACAACCACGCGCGGTACGCCGGCGACCAGATCCATGGCACCTCCCATGCCCTTGATCATCTTGCCCGGCACCATCCAGTTGGCGAGGTCACCGGTCTCGGATACCTGCATGCCGCCCAGGATCGAGAGCTGGATGTGGCCGCCACGGATCATCCCGAAGCTGTCGGCGCTGCTGAAGTAGCTCGTGTGCGGCAGCCCTGTGATGGTCTGCTTTCCCGCGTTGATCAGGTCAGCGTCTTCTTCACCTTCGACGGGAAACGGTCCCATACCCAGCATCCCGTTCTCGGACTGCAAGGTCACGTGCATGCCGTCGGGAATGTAGTTGGCGACCAAGGTCGGGATACCGATGCCGAGGTTCACGTAGTAGCCGTCACGCAGCTCGCGCGCGGCCCGTGCTGCCATCTGCTCACGACTCCACGCCATTACGAGGTCTCCCGGGCGCGCGTCGTTCGGCGCTCGATATGCTTTTCATAGGACGTGCCGACGACGATGCGGTCGACGAAGATGCCGGGTGTATGGATCTGGTCCGGGTCCAGCGAGCCGAGCGGCACCAGCTCCTCCACTTCCACCACGGTGATCTTGCCGGCCGTCGCAATCATCGGGTTGAAATTGCGCGCGGTCTTTCGGTACACGAGATTGCCTTCCGGATCCGCCTTCCACGCCTTGACCAGGGACAGGTCGGCGGTGAGGCCGGTCTCCATCACGAACCACTTGTCGTTGAACTGGCGGCATTCCTTGCCTTCCGCGACGGTGGTCCCGTAACCGGTCGGCGTGAAGAAGGCTGGGATGCCGGCACCGCCAGCGCGGATGCGTTCGGCCAGAGTGCCCTGTGGGTTGAACTCGATCTCGATCTCGCCCTTCATGTAGCTCGACTCGAGCAACTTGTTCTCGCCCACATAGGACGCGATGACCTTGCGGATCTGGCCATTGGCCAGCACCTTCCACATGCCGTGCCCATCGCATCCCACGTTGTTGCCGATCACCGTCAGGTTCCTGGGACCGGCGTCCTTGAGTGCGTCGATCAGGTGCTCGGGAATGCCGCACAGGCCGAAGCCGCCGGCCATGATCGTCATACCATCGAAGGTCAGGCCGGCGAGTGCGTTGCGAGCGTCGGGAAAAATCTTGTCAGGCATCGATCAGGGTGCGGGTCGGGTATCGGTAAAGGTTTCGGCTTCCGGATCGAAGCCGATCATCGCGTAGAGCGACCTGAGAAACGTTGCGAACTCCGGGTCCTCGTCGTCGAGCAGCCAGGAGAATTCCTCGATGAACAATTGCCCAGTTGCGCAGCGCTGACTTGGGGCCGATGGTCTCCGTCGGCGCTGGACGCGCCGACGGTCCGGAGTCGGGACCCGCGCTGGGTTCGCGTTCAATGCGTCCGCAGCTTGAGCAGCTGCCGCGCCTCTTGCGGGGTTGCCACCTCGCGTCCGCACTCACGCGCGTAACGCGCCATCTGCGCGATGAGCTGTCCGTTCGAGGTCGCCTTGCTCCCGTCCGGTAGATAGAACGTGTCTTCCAGACCCGTGCGCAGGTGGCCGCCCAGTTCTGCCGTGCGTCGATGCAGCGGCCAGATTTCGGCGCGGCCAATCGCGGTGACCGACCAGCTCGAATCTGGCTTCATCAGCTTGAGCAACAGCGGCAGCAGGTCCAGGTCGGTCGGCATGCCCGAGGCCACGCCCATGACCAGGTTGTATTCCAGCGGGCCGTCATACATGCCGGCCTCGCGGTACATGCCCACGCAGCGCACGATGCCCACATCGAAGCACTCGAACTCGGGCAGCGAGCCCGACACCTTCATCACGTCGAGAAAGGCCTGAACCTTTTCCACCGGGTTGTCGAACAGGATGGGCTTCCAGGCCCAGCTGCCATTCGACTTGGTCTTGAGATAGTTGAGCGATCCCGCGTTGCAGGCGGCGATCTCGGGCTTGGTCTGGCGGATGCAGTCGAGCGCGTCCTCGACGTCGTCGGGCCCGATCGTGCCTGTGGTGTGGTTGATGATGATGTCGGGGCAGGCTTCGCGGATCGCCTGCTGCACCTCGGCGGAGAGCTTCGCGTCCCAGGACGCAATATGACCCTTGCCCTCACCCTGCTGACGCAGGTGAATGTGCACCACGCTCGCGCCGGCGTCATAGGCGCGGCGCGCTTCGGCGGCCATCTCCTTGGGGCTGACCGGAACATGATGCTGCTTGGGGTCGGTGAGAACGCCGTTGAGGGCGCAGGTGATGACGGCCTTGTTGCTCATCTTGATTCTCGGCTTCAGGCGAATGGGGCGACTGATGAATCGTAGAAACGATGCGGCGCTCGGGCTTGCGTGTACCGGCTGAATGCTCGACCAGCGACGCCGATCAGGCCCGACTCTCGCTGACCTGCCGCCATCCCGCGTCGGCAATGATCGGCGCCTTGCGGCCGTTCTCGAAGGCCTTGGCATCGGCGGCGGTGCCGTCGAGCGCACGCTTCTGGATGCCCTGCAGGATCGACGCGAGACGAAACAGATTGAACGCGGCGTAGAACGTCCACTCGCTGGCGTCGATCATCGGTCGGCCAACGCGCTCGCAGTAGCGACGCACGTAAGCCGCCTCATCGGGAATGCCAAGTTCGGCCAGTGGATGACCAACGAGTCCGCGAAACTCATCGGGTCGCAGCCGCCAGGTGATGGTGTGATAGCTCAGGTCCACCAGCGGGTGGCCGATGGTCGAGAGCTCCCAATCCAGCACCGCCAGTACGCGCGGCTCGGTGGGATGGAACATGAGGTTGTCCAGGCGCAGATCGCCGTGCGCGATGGTGCTCTCATCCGAGCTCGGCAGATGCTGCGGTAGCCACTCGATCAGCCGTTCCATGGCCTCGATGCGCGCCGTTTCGGACTGGCGGTACTGCTGCGTCCAGCGCGACAACTGCCGTTCCACGTAGCGGTCCGGCCGGCCGTAATCAGACAGGCCACGCTGTCGGTAATCGACCCGGTGAAGCGCGGCGGCCACGCGGTTCATCTCGTCAAAGATCGCGGCGCGCTCGTCGCGCGTCATTCCGGGCAGCGCCGGGTCCCATAGGATGCGGCCCTCGACGAAGCGCGAAACGTAGAACGGTGCGCCGACGATCGTCGCGTCCTCGCAGTAGCACAGCGGCTCCGCCACCGGCACTTCGCTGCCGTGCAGCGCCTTCGTCACACGAAACTCACGGTCCACGGCGTGTGCGGATTTCAGCAGCATGCCGTCCGGCTTCTTGCGCAGCACGTAGCGCGCCGCGGGCGTGGTGAGCAGGAACGTCGGGTTGGACTGCCCACCCTCGAAGCGCCGCACCGACAGAGGTCCGCGAAAGCCTTCGATGTGCTCGGCCAGATAGCGCTCGAGTTCGGCGACATCGTCGGGAAAGCTCATCTCAAGGCACCTGGGTCGCCCATCGGGCCAGTTCGAGCTTCGCGAGCTGGTTGCGATGAACCTCGTCCGGACCATCCGCAATGCGCAGCAGGCGCGCGATGGCGTAGGCCTGCGCGAGCCCGAAGTCATTGCCGGTACCGGCTGCGCCGAAGGCCTGGATCGCCCAATCGATCACGGTGCAGGCCATCTGCGGTGCGGCGATCTTGATCATCGCGATCTCGGCCTTCGCGTGCTTGTTGCCGACCGTGTCCATCAGGTGTGCGGCTTTCAGCGTGAGCAGGCGCGTCTGCTCGATCAGAATGCGCGACTGCGCGATGCGCTCGGCGGTCACACCCTGATCGGCGACACGACGGCCGAAGGCGACGCGACTCATCGTGCGCTTGCACATGCGCTCCAAGGTGCGCTCGGCTAGGCCGATGAGGCGCATGCAGTGATGAATGCGGCCCGGTCCCAGCCGACCCTGCGCAATCTCGAAGCCGCGCCCTTCTCCGAGCAGCATGTTGGTGACCGGCACACGGACGTCGTGGAATCGCGCCTCGGTTGCACGATCCAGCACACCGTCGAAGCCGAAGATCGGCAGCGAGCGGACCACTTCCACGCCCGGTGCGTCGCGCGGAATCAGGATCATCGACTGCTGACGATGCCGATCGGGATTCTGCGGATCGGTCTTGCCCATGAAGATGATCACGCCACAGCGATCGTCGCCCAGGCCCGTGGCGTACCACTTGTGCCCGTTGACGACGTACGCATCGCCGTCGCGCACGATCGAGCTTTCGATGTTCGTCGCATCGCTGGACGCCACCGCCGGCTCGGTCATGGCGAAGGCCGAGCGGATGCGTCCGTCCAGCAGCGGCAGCAGCCAACGTTCCTGCTGCTCGGGTGTGCCGTAGCGCGCGAGCACCTCCATGTTGCCGGTGTCCGGCGCCGAGCAGTTGAAGACCTCGGCCGCCATCAGCGAACGCCCCATGATCTCGCACAGCGGCGCGTAGTCCAGGTTGCTCAGGCCCGCGCCCCAGCGCTCGTCCGGCAGGAACAGGTTCCACAACCCGGCCGCTTTGGCCAAGGCCTTGAGCTCGTTGGTGACCGTCGCATGTCCAAACGGAGCGGCCGCCTGGATCTCCGTCCAGTAGCGCGCCTCGTTCGGGTAGACGTGTTCGTCCATGAACGCCAGAAGACGTTGTCGGTAACTCTCTGCGCGCGGCGTTAGCGTGAACATGTCAGGACTCGTGAAGAAAATGTGTTGCGACGCACGGCGCCTTGACGCCGAGTGCCGCGGTTTTCAGTTGAAGAAATCGACCTTGCCGGTCTGCAGCGAGTATTCGGCGCCGACGATCTCGAGCGCTCCCTCGCCGATCAGGCGACGAAGGGTGTCGGAGTTGCGTTGCAGCGCGTCGACCGATGCGCGCACGTTGGCTCGTATGGCCGCCTGTGTGCACTGGTCGATCCCCGCGGCGTCCTGTCCCAGCAGGACGTGCTCAACGCTGGGGCGGATTCGATCGACGATCGAATTGAGATTCGGCGACATCACCGCGGACTGCGAGCGAACCGCTTCGATGGCCGCGCCGACCGCGCCGCAGTTGGAATGACCGAGCACGACGACGAGGCGAGTATTGAAGCGTTCTGCCGCGAACTCGACGCTGCCGATGATCGAAGGCGCGACGATGTTGCCCGCAATGCGGATCACGAACAGGTCGCCCAGACCCTGGTCGAACACGATCTCCACGGGCACGCGCGAGTCGGAACAGCCGAGGACCACGGCGAACGGCGTCTGGCCGTCGACGTTGGCTACGAGCTGGCGCGAGTAGTGCGTCGCGTCGGTCTGCAGCTGGCCGGCGGCGAAGCGGTCGTTGCCGTCCTTGAGACGCTGCAGGGCTTCACGCGACGAGATCATGCGATCAGACCGGTCCCTTCATCGGGTTCGTCGGCAGACGGTCCTCGAGAATGTCCTGCATGCGCCACTCGACGCCGACGCGCGCGCCGGGGTGCGTGAGGATGTAGAAGCGGCCGGCCTTCACGCCGTCCAGCGCGATCCGCGCTACGTCGTCGGCGGACAGTCGCGCCTTCGCCATCAGATCGCGCGTGGCCTGGCGGTGCGCCGCGGCGTCGGGGCTGAGCGTGTGCTCCATGTCATTGACCGGCGCATCGGCGATGGCCGTCTTCACAAAGGCGGGGCACAACACCGAGACGCCGATGCGGTCGCTGACCTCACGAAGATCGTGATGCAGACACTCGCTCAGCGCGACAACCGCATGCTTGCTGGCCGAATACACGCTGTAATGCGGCGGCGAGTTCAGGCCGCCGACCGACGCGGTGTTGACGATGTGGGCCGATTCGCCCGAGGCGAGCATGCGCGGAATGAAGCTGCGCAGCCCATGCACCACGCCCATCACGTTCACCTCGAAACACCAGCGCCATTCGCGCGTCGGTGCGGTCCATAGCGGGCCGCCGGTAAACACGCCCGCGTTGTTGAACAGCAGGTGAGCGGCGCGGAACTGTGCGTAGACCTCGGCCGCGACCTGTTCGACGGCGCGCTCATCGGTCACGTCGCACTCGCGCAGCAGCGCTTGCGTCGCGGTGCCGCAGGTCCGCTGGGTCTCTTCCAGCGCGGCCATCTTCAGATCCAGCAGCACCAGGCGCATGCCCTCGCCAGCACAGGCTTGCGCCAGCGCGCGGCCGATGCCGCTGCCGGCACCGGTGATGACGGCGACCTTACCCGCGAGACTGTCCACGACGAGTCCCTTAGTTGATGGTGTAACCGCCATCGACGATCTGCAGGCTGCCTGTCACGTAGCTCGAAGCCTGCGACGCGAGGTAGACCACTGCGCCGGCCATCTCTTCTGGCTGCGCGACGCGACCGATGGGGATGCGCGAAACCAGTGACTCGCGGGTGTTCTCGTCATCCAGCAACGCACCGGCGAGATTGGTCTGTGTCAGGCCGGGCAACAGCGCGTTGACGCGCACACCGCTCGAAGCGCACTCGTTCGCGAAGGTCTGGGTCAACGTGATGATCGCGGACTTGGAGATCGAGTAGATCGCGGCCTTGTCACCACCGCCGGGCCGCATGCCAAACACCGAGGCGGTGTTGATGATGCTGCCGCCGCCGTTCTTGGCCATCAGCTTGGCGCCGTGCACGCAGGCATAGAAATAGCCGCGCACATTGGTCTCCATCACCTTGTCGAAGGCCCCGACGTCGGTGTCCAGGATGTGGCCGTAGTAGGCCGTGGTGGCGGCGTTGTTCATGAGCACATCCAAGCGGCCGTACTCGCGCTCGATGTCTGCGAACAGCGCTGCGAGCTGATCGAGGTTGCCGGCATGGCAGGCGCGACCCTGGCAGTCACCGCCAGCGGCGCGAATGCGTGCGGCGACTTCTTCGCAGGCTTCCTGCTTGCGACTGGTGACGATGACTTTTGCACCGTGCGCCGCCAGCGCCCGCGCGCTGGCCTCACCGATGCCACGGCTGCCACCGTTGACGAGCGCGATCTTGCCGCGCAGGTCGAAGAGGTTGCGGGGAAGCTCGTTCACTTGCCGGTCCATGTCGGTTTCCTTTTCTCGTTGAAGGAGGCCATGCCCTCGCGCGCGTCCTCACTCTGGGCCATCAAGGTGAGCTGGGACTCAGTGAAGGCGATGGCCTGTTCGAAGCTCATCGACTCGGTCGCGCGCAGCGCGTACTTGCCGCGACGCAAGGCGGTGGGTGAGTTGGCCACGAGGCTGTCGACCAGTTCGGCGACGCTCGTGTCCAGCTCGGCTGCCGGTACCACCTGATTGATCAGGCCCATCTCCTTGGCTTCTGCTGCCATGAACGTGCGGCCGGTCAGCACCAGCTCGCGAAGAACGCGCGGTGCGATCTGGTCCTTGAGCAGGCTCAGGACCTGGAACGGGAACAGGCCGAGCTTGGCCTCGGGCAGGCCGAACTTGGCGTGATCGGCTGCGATCGCCAGATCGGTCATGCACAGCAAGCCCATGCCGCCGGCCATGCAGGCGCCATTGACGCGCGCAACGGTCGGCAGCGGGCAGTTGTGTACCAAGCGCAGCAGATTGGCGTAGGGCGCCGTCGGCTCGGCGACATCGAAGGCGAACGCGCTGCCGGGCTTCAAGTCTCCGCCCGCGCAGAACGCCTTGTCGCCTTCGGCGGTGAGCACGATGGCCCGGACTTCCGCATCGGCCTGGGCACGCTGAAAGCCTTCGGTGATTCCGGCGATGACCTCGCCGTTAATGGCATTGCGCTGCTGCGGCCGGTTCAGGGTGATCCACTGCACCGCGCCGCGGCGCTCCGTGAGTACGGCGCTCATGTCGTTTCCTTTTCGATTTCGGCAACCACGCGGGCGGCTGCGATCTGGTCGCCTATCGCCGCATGTAGCTGCTTGAGGACACCCGCAACGGGCGCGGTGTGCGTGTGTTCCATCTTCATGGCTTCCAGCGTGAAGACGGCTTGTCCGGCTTTGAGCTGATCCCCGACCTGGGCATGCACCGCGACCACGCGGCCGTTCATGGAGGCTCGAATGCGTCCGTCACTGCCGGCTGGGCCGGTCGCTGCCGCCGAGCGGCTGCGATCCGTAAACCGATAGTCGCGGCCGCGGAATTGCAGATTCAGCAGCGATCCCGAAACGTGGAAGTGGATGTTCTCGGCAATGCCGTCGACCTCGAACCGACCGTGGCGGTCATCACGCTCGATAACGCGGATGCGAACGGAGGAGCCATCAAGAACAGCCTCGAACTCGCGGTCGGATCGTCGCCGCAGTTCCACCGCTTGAACCTTGCCGTTGATCTCGATGCGCAGGGCCGCGTTGAACCGCGGCGCGATGCCAGCTTCGGACGCAGGCGATGACGATTGCAGCAGGACCGCCGCGACGGCCGCGGCATGCTGATCGTCCTCGGCCTTGCGTGCCAGCAGGTCCGGCAACTGCGCAGCGATGAAGCCAGTGGTCGCACCACCGGTGGCGAACGCGGGATGACGCAGGCAGCGCGCAAGGAACGCGCGGTTGGTTGTGACGCCGAGCGCGACGGTGTCGTCGAGCACCTGCGCCAGCCGACGACGCGCGTCGTCGCGGGTGCAGCCGTGCACGATGGCCTTGGCAATCATCGAGTCGTAGTAGGGCGGAATCTCGACACCCGATTCGAGCGCGTGCTCGACGCGGCAGTCGGCGGGCACCTGCCAGTGGTCCATGCAACCGCTCTGGGGTACGAAGCCCTGGTCGGCGTCCTCGGCGCAGATGCGTACCTCGATGGCGTGACCTTCGAAGCGCACCTCATCCTGCTTGAGTCCGAGTGGCTCTCCGGCCGCGACACGCAGCTGCAACTCGACCAGGTCGAGCCCGGTGATCGACTCGGTGACTGGATGCTCCACCTGGAGACGGGTATTCATCTCCATGAAGTAGTAGCGACCCTCGCTGTCGAGCAGAAACTCGAGCGTGCCTGCGCCTTCGTAACCGATGGCGAGTGCCGCCTTGACTGCGGTCGCGCCCATGCGTGCGCGCAGCTCGGGTGACACCGCCGGAGAGGGGGCTTCTTCAATCAGCTTCTGATGGCGACGCTGCACCGAACAGTCGCGCTCGCCCAGATGCACGGCGTTGCCGTGGCGGTCGGCGAAGATCTGGATCTCGATGTGTCGCGGATCGAGGATCGCCTTCTCCAGCAGCACGGTGCCGTCACCGAAGGCGCCCCGCGCCTCCGACTGCGCGCTGTGCAGCGCCGCAACGAAATCCTCTGCGCGGGTTACCAGGCGCATGCCGCGACCGCCGCCACCGGCGACCGCCTTGATCATTACCGGATAGCCGATGCGCGCCGCCTCGTCGCGCAGACGCGCCTCGTCCTGCTCGCCCTGGTAGCCCGGAATGCAGGGCACGCCGGCCGCGATCATCAGTTCCTTGGCACCGGCTTTGTTGCCCATCGAAAGAATGGCTTCGGGCGAGGGGCCGATGAAGACCAAGCCCGCGTCGCGAATCGCCTGCGCGAACTGATCCTTCTCGGCGAGGAAGCCGTAGCCGGGATGCACCGCATCGGCGCCAGTGCGCTTGGCGGCTTCGATCAGCGCGTCGATGCGCAGATAAGACTGCGCAGGCAGCGGCTCGCCGATGCAAACGGCCTGATCGGCCTCACGCACGTGGCGGCTGTTGGTATCTGCGGTGGAGTAGACCGCCACCGTCCGATAACCCAGGCGACGCGCGGTGCGCTGAATACGCAGCGCGATCTCGCCGCGGTTGGCGATCAGGATCTTGTGGAAGGGAGTCTTCATGGGCGCGCCACCGAGAACTGCATGCGATGCGGCTGACGGCGTCGGCCGTCGCGGCACAACTCCAGGGTGAGTGCGAGCACGGCGCGCGTGTCGCGCGGATCGATCACGCCGTCATCCAGGACGTGCGCGCTGGTGGTGAAGACGTCCATCTGGCTGTCGAAAGTCTCGATGATCTTTTTCTCCATCGCATCGAGCTTGGCGCGGTCCACTTCTCCCTTACGCGCCATCGCGGCCTCGTTGACGATGGTCATGGTGCGTGCGGCCTGCTCGCCGCCCATCACGGCGATCTTCGAGTTGGGCCAGGAGAACAGGAAGTCTGGCTGGAAGCCGCGTCCGCACATGCCGTAGTTGCCGGCGCCGAACGATGCGCCGCACTGGATCGTGATCTGCGGCACCGTGGCGCTGGTCACGGCCTGAATCATTTTGGAGCCGTGCTTGATGATGCCGCCTTCCTCGTGCATCCGACCGACCATGTAGCCGGTGATGTTCTGCAGATAGATCAGCGGAATCTGCGCCTGGCAGCAGGCCTGAATGAAATGCGTTGCCTTGGTGGCACCGGAGCAGTCGATGGGGCCGTTGTTGGTGATGATGCCGACCGGCCAGCCCTGGATCGCGGCATGACCGCAGACGGTGTGCGAGCCGTAGCCGGGGCTGAACTCGAGAAAGTCCGAATCATCGACGAGGCGGGCGATGATTTCGCGCATGTCCACCGGGCGGCGATAGTCGGCCGGCATGACGCCGAGCAGTTCCTCGGCCGCGTAACGCGGCGGCTTGAAGCCGTCCTGTGCGAGTGCCGGCAGGGCATGGTCCCATCGCAGCCGGGACTCGATGTCGCGCGCAATGCGGATGGCATCGCGGTCGTCCTCGGCGAGGTAGTCGCCGAGTCCCGAGATGCTGGTGTGCATCTCGGCGCCACCCAGATCTTCCTCGCTCGCGATTTCACCGGTCGCGGCCTTGAGCAGCGGCGGCCCAGCCAGAAATGCGCGCGTGCGGTTGCGCACCATCACGAT
The DNA here is from genome assembly GCA_052389915.1 of Panacagrimonas sp. GTDB lineage: Bacteria > Pseudomonadota > Gammaproteobacteria > Nevskiales > Nevskiaceae > Panacagrimonas. The sequence continues at coordinate 4,360 of JBQTHL010000069.1, read as the reverse complement.
GTAGTCAGACAGACCGGTCTGATAGGCGCCGCCCGCGGTTGACGAGCCGTGCGTCACCGTCACGACCGGCAATCCCGCCGCCGACATGCGCGCGAGATTGTTGAACAGCTGACCGCCCTTCACGAACTCTTCGACCTTGTAGGCCAGCAAGTTCGCGCCCGCGCTCTCGACGAGCTGCACATAGGGCAGCCGGTGACGCAGCGCGAGTTCCTGAACGCGCAACTGCTTGTCCAGGCCCTTGGGCTGAAGCGCACCGGCATCGATGCCGGAATCGTTGACCAGCACCATGCAGCGCGTTCCGGAGATCTGGCCGACGCCGGCGATCACTCCGCCGCCGGGAATGCTGCGCTCGCCATCCGCCACGTCCATGCGGTAGCCCGCGAGCGTGCTCAATTCCAGGAAGTCAGCGCCGGGGTCCAGCAGCAGGGCGAGGCGTTCGCGCGGCAGGAGCTGGCCGCGCTTCTCGAAGCGACCGCGCGCCGCAGCGGATGCATTGCGCGTGCGTTCTTCGAGTCCGCGCACGCGCTCGAGCTGGGCGAGCGTGGCGTCCGTGTTGGCGCGAAAGGCATCGCTGCTGGTCGCGATGGAAGTTTCGATGGCGGGCATGACGGTTCTGGTTCAGTTCGAAGTGCAGGCTAGAGATCGGCCCTGCGCGGGGTCTTGCGCGGACTGGTCGCGAACCCGTGAATCCTCGACAACACGCGGTCAATGACCGGTGCGCACAAGATGAAATCCACGCGCAGCGACCATGCTTGGCCATCCGCCCGACTCCGGGTGCAAGACCCTGCCAGCGAACACGCCATGCACAGCCTCGAACACCAGCAGCTACGCGACACCGTTGCCCGCTTCGTCGATCAGGAGATCAATCCTTTCGTCGAAGAATGGGAGGCAGCGAAGATCTTTCCGGCGCATGAGCTGTTCAAGAAGCTCGGCAAGCTGGGCCTGCTGGGAATCTCCAGGCCTCAGGAATATGGTGGACTCGGCCTCGACTACAGCTACGCGATCGCCTTCACCGAGGAACTGGGGCGCGTGCGCTGCGGCGGCATCCCGATGGCCATTGGCGTGCAGACCGACATGGCGACGCCGGCCCTGGCGCGATTTGGTTCGGACGAGCTGCGCCGCGAGTTCCTCGCCCCGACCATCGCCGGCGATCTGGTCTGCTCCATCGGCGTCTCCGAACCTCATGCCGGCTCGGACGTGGCCAACATCAAGACCACGGCGCGCAAGGACGGCGCCGACTACGTGATCAACGGCAGCAAGATGTGGATCACCAACGGCATGCAGTCCGACTGGATCTGCCTGCTGGCCAACACCTCCGACGACCCCGCGCACAAGAACAAGTCCCTGATCATCGTGCCCATGAATGCCAAGGGCGTGGTGCGCACCAAGAAGCTCGACAAGCTCGGCATGTGGGCCTCGGACACCGCGCAGATCTTCTTCGACGACGTGCGTGTGCCGCAGCGGTATCGGATCGGCGCGGAGGGCGCGGGCTTCACCATGCAGATGCAGCAGTTCCAGGAAGAGCGCCTGTGCGGTGCCGCGGTGGGGCTCAAGGGCATGGAGCAGGTGCTGCAGGCGACGATCGAGTACACCCAGGATCGCCAAGCCTTCGGGCGCCCGCTGATCGACAATCAGGTCATGAAGCATCGGCTCGCCGAGTTGCAGACCGAGATCGAATCCCTGCGTGCGCTGGTCTACCGCGGCGTGACGCTGTACGTGGAGAACCCGGACAACCCTGAAGTCATCAAGCTCGCGTCGATGGCCAAGCTCAAGGCCGGCCGGGTGGAGCGCGAGGTCACGGACAGCTGCCTGCAGTTCTGGGGCGGCATGGGCTTCATGTGGGACAACATCGCCGCACGTTTCTACCGCGACTACCGCCTGACCTCGATCGGCGGCGGTGCCGACGAGATCATGCTCGGCATCATCTGCAAGCAGATGGGCATCGGACCGGCGAAGAAAGCCGGTTGAAACCGCGTCGGTCGCGTGTAGAGCGCGGCCTCATTTGATTCAAAGGGGAGTGCGGGGCCCTGTAGCAGGCGGCTACCCGACGAACGGCTTTGCCTTGGGGGGTTCGGGCTGATAGTTTTAGTCCACTAAAAGATTTTACTAGATTCAACGGAGGAGTCCGATGCCTGTCTTCGCTCGAACGGCGCAAGCCGTGGCCCCGCACCGTGATCGCATCATGCTGGTTACGCCCACCCGCATCGCCTATCGCAGCCTGTTCGGACAGCCAGGCGTCCGCACCTTCGGCGCCTGGTTCTTCTACGTGGCGCTCGATCAGCCCTTCGAAATCAGTTGCGACGGGGCCGCGCCCGAGTCGCGCTGGATCGCGCTGGTGCCTCCGTACGTGCCACACCATGTCCGCACCTCGGATCGCGCCCTGGCGCAGGTGCTGCTGGAAGCGGAGACCATCGAGGACGGTGACGAACTGCGTGCGCTGGTGGACGATCCCGCTCGCGCCAATGAGACGCGCCGGCACATCCTCGACGGATTCGACAGCGCGCTGGCGGACCCCGCCGTCTTCGACGAACACTTCCTTGGCATGCGTCCCACAGCGCGAACACTGGACCCGCGCGTTCTCGCCGCGATCCAGCGCATGTCAGAGACCCACGGCGAGCACCTGACAGCGGAAGACTGCGCGCGTCGCGTGGGCCTGTCGTTCTCTCGCTTCACGCATCTGTTCACCCGCCAGACCGGCACCTCGTTCCGCCGTCTGCGCGCCTGGAAGCGCGCACGCGGATTGCTGCCCCTGGTCGCCCAGCACAGCAGCCTGGTCGAAGTTGCTCTGGACACCGGCTACGCGGATTCCACGCACTTCAGTCACTCGATCCGTCAGTTCTACGGTTACAAGCCCAGCGATATTTTCTCCGGATCCCGACGCCTCGCCGTAGTAGCGCAGTGGCCGCAGCAGGCGGTGGCCTGATGCCCGCAGCCCTCGCAGCGATTCCTCGGACCGGCCCTGCGCTTTCGCTGCGCGAGCGCGGGCTCAACGATCGACGTGCCCGCATTCTCGATGCTGCGGAAGCCCTGATCCGCGAAACCGGCAACACCGATTTCACGGTCGCGACCCTGGCCGAGCGCGCCGTCCTCAGCGGCCCCACGCCGTACAACCTGTTCGGGAGCAAGGCCGCGATTCTCTACGCGCTGCTCAACCGATCACTCGACCCGGTGGTCGCCGTGGAGTCCCGAGCGCGCGGTGTGCAGGATCCGGTCGCGAGGGTACTGGCGGCCGCGAATCTGGCGGCCGACGTGTTCGTCAACGATCCGGTTTTCTACCGACCGCTCTACCAGTTCCTGCTTGGCGTCGGGGATTCGCAGCAGCGTCCGGCGTTTCTGCAGCGGTCCCTGGAATTCTGGCAGCGCGCCGTCGGCGAGCTGATGGAGTCCGGCCAGTTTCCGCTGGCAACACAGAGAAACGGGCTGGCCCGCATGCTGGTGATGAACTTCGTTGCTGCGCTCGAACTCTGGGTCCACCAGGAACTCGACCACGATCAGTTCCGCGCGCAGGTGCTGTACGGCGCCGCGATGCTGCTGCTCGGCTTTGCATCCGAGACGCAGCGCACCGGGCTGCTACGGCAGATGCGTACGTATGAGCGTCAGTTGCCGGGGGCGTTCAAGGGAGCCGGTTTGCCGGACTGAATATCGCGGTAGTTTGAGGCAATCCGACATCGCGTGAGTCAGGGAGCCGACAGCATCGTCCAGCCTGCGGGTAGTTGATTGCGAGCTTCGGAGCCCACTACGCGGGCCGACAAGTCGGGCTCGAGGTGGCTTAGGTCATATAGATCGCCGAACGAGTACGATTGGTGCCGGTTTCCTCAAAGGGGCTCAAGGGAAGAATGCGGCTGACAATCAGATCTGAGGATGACGCATGGGCGCTGCTAAATCGGGCGCTATCAGGTGAAGTTTTTGACGAACACACAGACCTAAAATTCGACGGCTGGCCAGTGTTCGAAATGAACGTTCAAGGGCGCGAATGGGACAGTAGTGTTCCAACCCGCGTCATGAGCCCGTTGCTCGAAGTACAGCGCGATCTCAATAGGGCCTTTGCCGAAGTTCGTTACGGCTCACCGAATCTGCTCAAACTTAAAGACGAGGAACGCGATCAATTAGAGTTAGTGGTCAAGGTCGAAAAAGGTTCTTCGGATTTTAAGGCCGAGCTCGCAAAGCAATTCACGGAGATGGCCAGGATCGCCATTGAACGCATGGATGGAACTCAGGCTGTAATTACCATACTGGAGTTGACCCGGTTCCGCGGACGGATTGGGATTTGATTCTCAAGCGTTGGCGGTTGTGTTGGGAAGTGGCGTGTTGGGGTTTTTCCTTTCGTAGTTGATGGGTGATTGATGGCCCAGGGCCGAGT
>JBQTHL010000068.1:0-24651 GCA_052389915.1 Panacagrimonas sp. | reverse complement strand
GCCCACTGCGAGGTGTGCTGCGCCGCGTGCTCCGCCACCATCCGGACCGCGCGCTCCTGCACTTCCGGGGAATACTTCGATGCTCTGGTCATGGCTCCATTCTCTCAAGTGATGGAGCCTCCGAAATCCCCGGGGCGGTTCAGCCCCAGTTGTCGATTCGCCTTGCGAAATTGGCCGACAACAGCTTGCGGCGCGCCCACCACAGCGGAACACTGCCGTCCACCTCCTCCCGGATCAGTTCCAACCCAGGCGATCGCGCGAGCAGATACGGACGCGCCGTTAAGAAAGTGAAGAACCTCAAATGGGTGTCGTCCAGAACACCGGAACTCTGGTAGGTGAAATCGCCAGCAAGAAACTGAAGGCGCATTCGCCACGAAAGAATATTCGGCACCGCGATCAAGACCTGCCCGCCCGCACGCAATAGCGGAACGAACCTGGCAACAATTTCCGCCGGATCACGAAGGTGTTCGAGGACGTGCGAAAACATCAGGACGTCGAATGTCCCCTCTCGCCCGCGGGTTTCAGAGATATCGTGCTCGATGTCGGCCACCCAGCACTCATCCATGACGCCGCGTGCAATTGCTGCCTCGTCTGTCGAGTGCGTAACTCCGATCACATGAAGCTGCGGATAGATGGCGCGAATCAATCGCGCGTTGTCGCCGGCGCCACATCCGACATCCAATAGGGTGCCGGCTTGGGTTTCGATCATTCGCAGTAGCGCATGATTTCCGGCATTCGAATAGATCCGGCTCTCCTGGAGACGATTCGCGGCGCTGTCAAGCATCTTTCTTAAGCCTCTATCCGCGTTCCGTCATTCCGGAACTTGCTGTCGATCACGTCCCGCCTTGGCTTCCACTTCGTAGTTGGCGCTACCTGAAACCGATACGGGAATCCCTGGCAAGCGCCACATCAAGCCCGGCGTTCTGCGCAGAAAGCCAAGCTTAAAAAATGCCGATGCAGAGAATAATAGCGGCCAGCGAATAATGGCGGCCGGCGCCTCTGCACAGCTCGCCATTCCGCAGCCGAATCCACTCTCTTCACACCGAGCGGCGCAAGTAACCTCTGTGCGGGCGGCGTGGTATCCCTGCACGATTGAAGACGACCTCGGGCATGACGTAGTCGCTCGTCCTGACGGTCTCTCGCTTGGCCGGAATCCGGATTCGACGTGCCCCGATCGGTTCGCACGGATTTCCCGCGCACACCATCCGCGCCGGCATCGACTTCATCGCCACCGAGCGCGCACTGACAACGCTGCCCTCGCCGATTTCTACACCTGGACCCACGAATGCCCCCGGGCAGATACAGGCGTTGGCGCCGATCGTGATGGGCAGGGCGTATAGCTGAAAGTTGGGGTCCTCGTAATCGTGCGTTCCAGCGCACAGATGAGTGCCTTGCGAGACCACGGCTTTCGTTCCGAGCCGGATGAGCGCCATCGAGTAGCAATAGACGTCATCGCCCAGACAAGCGTGGTCGGCCATTTCCAGATTCCAGGGCGCCCAGATTTTCGCACTGGGGTAGATATGACAGTTTCTACCCATTCTTGCGCCGAACAACCTGAGCAGCAGCGAACGCAATCCGTGCATGGGCCTGGGCGTCCACTTGAAGACGCAGTTGTAGACCAGCGACCACGCAACTCGCGCTGCTCGATTACCGAGACTGAAACTCGCCTGTTCGTACGCGTTAACGCCTTTGAGGATCATGGGAAATGAAGATCATGAAAGACCGCGTTCTCTACATCCGAATGGCAGCGCGCCGATCATCAGCAGCCAGTTGCGATCCCGCGCCTCGAATTTCCAAACGACTACGAGTCGGGGCAAACAGCTTGCCGCAGCCAGCTTCATTTCGAAGCGAGCTTCGACGCAGGCCTTGCCTGTTCGCCCATTTGTTTTCGCCGATCCGGCGACGTTGCCGACCAGCGCTCTAGCAGACCTACCGTGCCGTCCGCCGTATCGGCGGCGACGAGTCCTGCTCCATCGGCCTCGATTTCGCACCAGAGCGTTCCTTGGTTCGAAATCAACACCGGCGTGTCCACTGCCGGTGCATCCACTACAGCGATGCCAAGTTTTTCCTGGTGTGAGAGCAGGACAAAAAGTTGACCGCAAGAAGCGCACCTGAACTCAAGTGCGCCCTGGACGCGCCGGTCCAGTGATGCATTCGCCAACTCTACGGGCTGCTGCCACTTGCATCGGTGCAGCTTTCCAGCCCGTTCGATACGGACCCACCATGACCAAGTGCAGAGCGGTCTCGCATACAACGACGCGAGCGAACGATGCAATTAGCAAGTCTCAACCCTTCGTCTAATGCAATCTGCCAGAAGCAGAATTAACCGCTTGCTGGCAAGCGAGGGAAGGGCAGTGGAGCGAGTCCTGTGACGAGGACTGTATGAGGCGGGACGAGGGAATTCGCCCACCATTTGAGTCGCATCCAAAAAGATCCAGGACTACTGCTGAATCTTTTTTTTCTTAAGGACTCTGCCCGGTTGCGCGAAACGGGGCGAACGACTGTCGCCCTACGTGGGTCGGCAATCCTTTGCAGACACTGCGCAGACCTTCGTCAGATAACGATCCTGGAAGACCGCATTCTCTAAATATTATTGGCGACCCGCTGATCGTCGTCGGCCAGTTGCGACCCCGCGTCTCGACTTTCGACATGGCCGCGAATCAAGGCGAGCAGATTCCTCGCAGCCTGCTTCATCTCGAAGCGAGCTTCGAAGCACGCTTTTGCCTGTTCGCTCATGTGCTCTCGCTGATCCGGCGTCATTGCCAGCCAGCGTTCCAGCAGACTCACCGTGCCTTCCACGGTGTCGGCGGCAACGAGTCCTGCTCCATCTGCTTCGATCTCACGCCAGATATTTACCTTGTCCGAAATCAGCGCCGGGGTGCCTACGGCCAGCGCCTCGGCAACGGCGATGCCGAAGTTTTCCTGGTGTGACGGCAGGATGAAAGCCTCGGCCGCGAGAAGCGCACCCCACTTGAGTTCTCCCTGCAACATGCCGGTCCAGGTGATGCGCTCGCCAACTCCCAGCTCCGCTGCCATGCGCATCAGCGCGGCTTTCCAGCCCGTTTGATCCGGGCCCGCCATGACCAGGTGCAGATCGGGCTCGCGTACTGCGACTCGGGCAAACGCTGCAATCAGCAAGTCGCAGCCCTTCTTCTCATGCAATCTGCCCAGGAACAGGATCAGTCGTTTGCCCGCCAGAGACGGGAAGGCGGCGAGAACCGCCTGCCGATTCTCCGGGTGAATTTCGGAGGGCGATGAAGTGCCGTAGTTGACGACCGCTTCCCGGACCTCGTATCTCCGGAAAGACTCGCGCGCGAGCCTGCGCTCTTCCTCGCAAGTGAACAGCACCGCCGCCGCATCGCGTAAGACGGCGTGCTGGGCGAGATGCCAGTACAGAAGTTTCTTGGCGTGCTTGAGCGGATACTCGTGCTTGAACCAGGGGTCCAGCATGCCGTGCGGAAAGACGAAGTAGGGCACGCCCGCGGAACGCAGACCGAGGCGCGCGGCCGGGCCGTGAAATTGCCAAAGGCCATGGACGGTCGCCGCATCGAACTCTGCCGCGTGCAGGCGCAGCCAGGGAATGAGGCGGGGCGTGTAGGCGAATGTTCCGCCACGCGTGGGGCCGAGGCCGGTGGATGGAGTATCGGGCCTGTCCAACCAGGAGGCCGCGGGAGGATCGAGCGTGACAATATGATTCCTCGCTCCCAGCGACCGTAAACAACTCGATAGCTGCCTCAGCCCCTCTGACGGACCGCCCTGGGCGGGATTCAGACTACTGATGATATGCAGGATGCGAAGAGGTTCAGACATGAGGATTTTGGACTTGGTCAGATTCGAGAATCCGGTTTGCAGATGGCCGACGGCATCGCAGCAGCCGCGTGCTCCTCGCCTACGGGAACGGAGGCCTCAGATTCTCCGCAGCAATCATGCGTGTGCCTCGGGCGCCGGTAATTCCGGCGAGCGCGCCACGGCCAATACGGCGTTATAAGCATCGAGATAGCCCGCGAGCATTTTTGGTCCTGAAAATCGCTCGGCATTTTTCAGACCCACCTGCACCAGGGCGTCGCGGCCATGCAATTCATGAACGATCTTCCTGGCTGCGCCTGCCTCGTCTTCGGGGTCTATGTAGACCGCCGCTTCGCCGCCGACCTCTGTCATTGGGGCACGATTCGAAGTCACGACCGGGCAGCCGCAGGACTGCGCTTCGACCACGGGCCAGCCGAAGCCTTCCTGCAGAGAAGGGAACAGAAGCGCCTCTGCGGTCGAGTACAAGGCCCGCAGATCTTCATTCGAGACCTCTGTCCACTCGTGGATACGTTCCGCCAGACCGCTCTGCTGCACCTGCTCCCGCAGCTCGGAAGGCCAGTGTTTGCCTGCCATGACAAGGTGGTGCCGGCCAAACGCGGAAGCCCGCGCCAAGTGTTCGAAAATACGCACGACACCCGCCCGATTCTTGTACCACTGGTTCCCCCCCACATGCAGCAGGAAGGGCCACGGCCCCGCTGGCTCAAGTGCGCGGACCCGGGCGCCGGCCTCGTCCGCCGGCATTGGGCAATAGCGGTGGTTCAACGCGTTGTGCACGACCCGTATGCTTTCGGGAGCCAGCCCTCCCAGCCGTATCAACTCGTCCCGCGTTCGTTCGGACACGCAGACCACCTGCTGTGCTCGACGCAGCCCGCTCAGAATCCAGCGCTGAAAGATCCGGCCGCTGAAGCCGGTGCGATTGTTCTGAACCTCGCCCAGCGCGCTTTGGATCGCAAGCAGATCGTGGCAGGTGACGACATGGGGCTTGCGTCCGAGCATCGGCGCATAAACCGCGTTGGCGTGATCGCAGATGTGTACCAGGTCTGCCCAGGCCGCCTCTCGCCGCAGCCGCGGCCGAAACAGCACAAAGCGGTCGACGTACCCGAACCACTTGCCGAGCCCGGTCTCGCCCGGTTTCAGATTGCCGAGAACCGACGGCGGATGGAGTAACCGTACCTCGTGTCCGGCCTCGGTCAGCAACTGTCGAACCAGCTCGGCAAAGCGCAGCATGCTTTGCTGATGGTTGTGCAGATAATTACTTACGAGAAGAATTTTCATCGAGGCAAAATCTTTGTGAGCCCGTTACTTCTTGATTCCCAGTAACGCCACGTGACCCGCGGTCCGATATGGATTGACTCCCGCAGGCTGCGTGTTTACGAGGTGGACACTCTTGCACTGCCGTTTGATCTGCTCGTAGTTGTTGAACACCGAATACGAGTACGCGAGGCCATCTCCTTCCGAAATCGTGTAGCCGCGTCCCTTGGTCTTTATGAAGTCGACAAGAGGCCAGAAGCCAAACGCGCGTAAGCCCTGTTTGAGGCTTCTGCTCAGGAAGCTTCCTTGACCGAAATTATTGGAGTCGGAAATGAATACTCCTTTTTTTGCGACCCGCAGCATCTCTGCTACAGCGAGATGAGGCGTCTTGATGTGATGCAAAATTCCGAACTCGCAGACCATGTCGAACGCACCATCTTCAAACTGAAGCGCCAGAGCATCGCCATCAACCAGGTCGCTTTTGGGAATGCCGTTGGTGTACGCGATTTCTCGAAGTTCTTCGACAGGCTCTACCCCCAAGATGAGAATCCCGGGGCGCGCCTTCTTGATCTGCGCGACGGCTCTTCCTGTCCCTGATCCTATGTCGAGAATTGATTTTATTCCAAGAAAATCAATGACTCCTAGCATCACACTCAGGGCAAGAAAATGCTCGTCACCCTCGTTGACATGCATTGCCTCGTACTTGCCCGCTGTTTCTGCATAGTAGCGACGTTGAATTTCGATCTCGTTTGTCACCTTTGAATTCATGAGTGTATTTCCGCTACTAGCTGTGGGCAGCGCCGGTCCTGACGCTCGGACATGTCCAACCAAACGACGGCATAGAGAGAGACACGTCTCCGGCGTAGTCATACCCCTGAGAGTCGATGGTCATGCTCGACTCAAATCGAAACAGGCTTGCCTGATCTGCCGGGCACAATGGTTCACCGTGTACTGTCGTATCAGCGCTGCGCTTTGCAGACCGAAAGCGAGGCGTCGATCCGCGTCGGCGATGAGTCTGTCCAGAGCCTGAATTAGTCCCTCTGTATCCATCGCCGGGAACACATAGCCATTCTCGCCGTCATGAACTAAATCCGGCGCGCATCCGACGTGGTCTGAGACGATGACTGGTAGGGAAAAGTGCATGGCCTCGTTGACAACCAGGCCCCAGGTTTCGTGAGCGCTGGACGGCAACACGAAAATATCTGCGGCCGTGTAAGCACGAGGCATTTCGTGCTGGTTGAGGAAACCGGTGAAGATCACGCGGTCCGCAATGTTCAGCCTCTTGCACGCTTCCGTGACTCGCGACATCAGCGGACCGTCTCCTACCATCAGCAGCCAGCAGGGTCGTTTGGCGAGTGCTCGAGCAAAGGCGTCGATCAGTCGCAAGGGCTGCTTCTTGTCGATGAGCTTGCCGCAGAACAGTACGATGGGCGCATCATCCTGCACGCCCCACTTTTGCCGGATCTCACGCCGGGTTGGCCGCAGTTTTTCAGCCTCGGAAGAAAAAAGTGCGTCGTCCACGCAGTGCACCGCGGGGAACAGGCGACTCTCTCTCACCCCGAAGTACTTGAAATGCGCTCGACTGAGAACACCCGTGTAGAGCGCGCCGGCCTTGGCGCCAGAAAAGAAGAAGCGGAATACCAAGCCTTTGATGGCACGGACCCGCAAGCTCCTCGCTTCAAGCAGGGTCTGGTCCTCGCGAACCAGAAATGCCTGGGCCCGCAGCAAGCTGATCAGCTTGGCTAGAAGCACGTTCGAATACTGATAGCCGTGAGCCCAAATCACGTCGTACTTGCCCTTGACGAGCCGGCTCAGCAGGTCCCAATTGGGCTTTTGGGCAAAGCCTGCTTTCACCACCTTGCCCCGGGCGCTCGGGACGAACACCGCGCGGTACCCGCCCGTCAGGTCGACGTCCCAACGGATTTGCTTGTCAAAATCCTTGTCGAAATATCCTTCCAGACCCATATCGGAAAAATAGAACACGGTCAGGTCTATGTCTTCGAACGTGGAGAGCGCGCGGTATAGCGGTGCGTAATACTGGATCGGATGCGAGACCAGGTGAGCCAGCCGGATACGTTTACCAGGGATCGATTGCTCTCCAATCACGGCATCAGGTTCTCGGCTTTGCACGGCTCAAGCCATTTCCAGCGCGCGTTGAAGAACGGCTTGTACGACATCTTCGTTTCCGAACTTGCCTGCTCTAACCCGCAATGCGCCGCGGGTTCTGATGCGCTCTCGCATGTCGTCGTCTGCGAGTAACCGATGACAGGCTGCGGCACATTCGTCGGCGTCGCTCCAGAGCACTACCTCCTCTCCCTCGTTGTACATCGCGAGGTGCTCGGCCGTCCGTTCGGCACACAGCAGACCACCTGAGTAAGGAATCTCAACTGATCGCGTCGTGTGCAAGTCTCGATTCCCTTTCGACAGCAAACCAAGGGCCAGCTTCGACCCCTGAATTGCGGCTACATAATCCCGGCCGTAAATCGACGGCCCCCTCCAGAACTGTTTGAGCTGTGGCCAAGTCGGTGATTTGTCCCAGGCGTCACCCCAGATGGACAGGGGAATTCCTCTTTGGGTAAGCGAGAGCAAGAATTGATCGCGACGCTCTCCACGCATCCATGTTCCGATGAACGCCACTTCTGACCGGAACTTCGTCGGAATCTCATCGGGATCGTCGAATGGTCGGTGTACCACCTCGTCGTAACTCATCCAAATCCGGTGAACATTCCTAGCTTTCAGCCGTTCGAACTCCCGCACGTTCTGTTGACGAACCACCACACATAGGTCGTAAAGCGGTAGTGCCGCGATAAGCGAATCGAAACGGCGACCGTCCCGGGTGCCAGTCGGATCATCGTTGTTGTATAGCAACACTGGACAGTCGAATCGGCGTAGCAGGGTTAGAGCAGATCTACCCAGCAATTCACCCCCGTTAACCCAAACGGCGTCCGGCTGCCCGCCCTCGTATTCCTTCATCAGGTCTTCGACCCAGGCACAGATGCGCTTCTGCAGTAGCCGATAGCCAGTGCGGTAATGCAAGGGCCCTTCTAATCGCCTACCAAGGCGGCGAGAAAATGATTCGTAAGGATCTGCCAGTTGCACCTCATGACCGAGCCGTCGCAGGGCTTCGGCCCGATGCCGGCTGGTCGAGCCGGTCATCGCGTGCCCAACATACAACACACGCTTTTTCATCCGGCAGCTGAAGCCCGTCGTCCCGACAAACCAAGTAGCTTCGTAATCAGGATTAGAACGGGCAGGATGATGAGAATCCCCCGAAACTCTGAGAACCAAGAGACCATCGAAGTCTCACCTATGTACAGGGTGAAGTAAGAGATCCACGAGCCACAAATCACGAGCGTTCCAAACCCCGAGAGAAGCGGAGTGGAAATTAAAAACATGGTGGCAAGCCAGAGCGAGGCGAGAACCAGCGGGTAAAGCAATAGGCCCGCATATCCAAAGTCGGCGTATGCGTATAGATACGGAGAGTCGGCTGTGTCGAGCCCACCTATGGGGAAATTTCGGTACAAGAGATCTTCCTGAATTGGGTACATGACCTTGCTAGGGAACAATACCCGGGGGAACACCGCGATCACGCTGTTTCGTAAATTCTCGCCTAGTAAAAACTGCTTCTGATCGGTGGGCAAAGCCATGCTCTGAGCAAGCGGATGAGCCACAAGTGGGCGGGACGCCATGTTGGCAGCGGAGCTTGCCTTTTCCAGCGTTCTATACGCTTCATCGGACTGCCATGTCTGCAATGCGCTGCTCAGCAAGGTAAGGAAACCGGAGCCTTGAAAAGCATTGAGATCAACATTGCCGCTTCGCATGAAATTACTGATCAGCGAACCGCCGTACATTAGCGGAAGGGCGACAAGAATTGCGGGAACGAGCCGCGACAACTTCGGCATTCGCCCAAGAAAAAAACATACCCAGTAGAGGTGTAACAGCGTACACAGAACCAGCGGGCCGCGGCCCTTGGTGAAGTTGATAAATAGCACCAGCACAACGGAGGAGAGTAAGACCGCAAGGATCAGCAGCCGCCGGGAGAGAGTCCCCCTGCGTGCAAGACGGCTGATCACCAGCGCATTGATCGCAGTCTGGGCAGTAAACATTGTCTCCAGCATGGGGATGAACCATGCCAATTGCCCGGTTTCATAACCCTCGATGGTAAAAGCCCGATAGCTGATAGTCCCGGTGAGTACCAACCAGATTTCCAACGCGCAAACGACGACCAGTAGCTTGAGCAGCCTAGGGATAGGAATGGAGCGAACTGCCAATAGTTTTGAGACAGCCGACGCCTCCAACTGACGGGTGGCGCGGGCGCTGCCCAGTGCCGCGAGAACTGCCGCGAAAACCAGCGCATACGCGACCGCGCCGGCAAAGGCCGACAGCGTTGTTCGAACGTCTTCCTGCAGAGCGTGAGAAATGGGTTGGTGTAGCGCGACCACGTTGAAATACAACGCCACCAGCCAACTCAGGCTCATGATGGCCAGCAGGCTCACACCGCCGAGCTTCAGGAATCCAAGCATCTGTCCGGGGTTGGCCACCAAGCGCCGCCACCACGACACGGCTAGCACTGCTCCAAGGATTGCAGCAAGCGTAGCTATGAACTCGCTTTCCAAGGCAGCAGCGAGTAACCAAAGCGGTACGGGCATGAGGCACATGAGCCATGCTTCTCTATGAATTCCGGCCTGAATACGCATACCTGTGCTGTGTCGAAGGAATGGCCCCTTATCTCCTTCAATCACCCAGCTTGGGCGTCGCTCGAAGATATTCACTTCGGTATCGCGTTCCCGTGGCTACCTGATTCCAGCAGCTTCTGTTTCCAGCGCTCTCCGTACGCGTTCCATCCGCCGATTGCGCTCACACGCTGCAAGGCCGCTTTCGACATGCGCTGTTGCAAGGCTGCATCTTCTGCCAACCGTTCTAACCGGTTCAGCAAACTATCGGCGCAGCGGATTGGCACGATGAAACCTTCGACGCCGTCCGTGAAGAAGTCGTTGGCGCCGGTATGCTCGGAAGCGATCACCGGGCAGCCGCAAGCAAGCGCCTCGCCGATGACCATCGCCAGACCTTCTTCGATGCTCGGAAGCACCATCACGTGGGAGGTGCTGTATTGGTAAGGCAGTTGGTCGTTGGGGACCACGCCAACGAATTCGACCTGACTCAGATCGTATTTCTCCAGCAGGGGTTTGATCTCGGACGATATGGAGCCTATGACATTGAGCTTTTTGCGGGGATGCTTCAATTGCCCGAATGCTTCGAGCAGATATAGGAAGCCTTTGCGGATACTGGCCTGGCCAACAAAAGCCACCGTGAATGTGTCCCCGGCGGGCTCGGCTACGCGGTGGAAGCGTTCAAGCCGGGCGCCGTAGGGATTCAAGAACAGCTTCTCGACCGGGTGGCCCATGGCGACGAAAGAGTTTGCGACGAACGTCGACGGCACGGATACGTAGTCGGCAAGCGCATACTCAGTCTCTTCGCGCGCGATCATTCTTGAATCGACGACCGAAAAGGTAAGCCCCCAGCGGGCATGTTCCTCTCGCAAGATGCGATCCTGGAAACGGATATGGCTGGATCCGCGATCGCAGATATACGCGCCGCCTTCTTGCTTGACGCGCCTGCCGCTCCTCAGGCCACTGCCGGACAGGGCGATGAGCGTGCTTCCGGGAGCAAGCGTGCGGCTCACCCGCAAGTCGAGCGTCACCTGCGCTCGCCATCGCCATTCTTTATCCAGAAATTCGGGCAACGGGAAACCCAGCCGGCCTCGCGCCATGTAGGGTGCTTGCAGCCAGGGAAAGGTCTCGATTTTTTCTTCCGGGATACCCTCTTCCGATTTCAGTTTGAAGCGCGGATACCCTGTCCAGATTTTCTTGAGCAGACCATGCTTCTCGAGTTGGCGAGCGAGATGGAAGTGGTGGAAGCGGCCAATAGCGACCAACGTAACGGGCCGGGCTAAAGGTACTGGCGTGTGCGCGATTGCTTCCGAGGGAAACATCGGGCCATTCATACGCCAAACCCCGAACGGAAGCGGTCTTGTCGGATCAACATCCGCGGCATCCTGGTCGTAAGCGCCCCGTCTCGGTCACAGGCGCGTGAATTCGAAGCTGATTTCGTGACACAAGAGAGAGGGCCGCAGCGCCTTCAATCGCCCGAACTGACCGACCGCGTGTAGAGCGTCCAGACGCAACTCGCTTGCTGCCGCCAACTTCTCCGTATCGGAAACCGTGAAGTAGTGCAGGTGGTTGCCATCCCACTCGCGCTTTTCGAACCAGTCCTTCGAGCTGGTCACGGGCATCCTGCCTGCAAGCAACTGAAGCCGACAGCGAATGGAACCAATGTTCGGGAGATTGACGAACACTTTCCCGCCTCGGCGAGTGATTCGCGCTACCTCGCGGAAAGAGTGGAACGGATCGAACAGGTGTTCGATGATCATCATCGCAATTGAACAGTCGAACGACTCATCCGGGAACGGGAAGTCTTCGCTGAGATCAGCCTTCCGGAAGTGGACGTTGCCCGGCAAGGTAACGCCACCGACGCGATCCGCTATATCGACCACGGTGTACGAATCACAGCCATCGGCCAAAGCGCCGAGAAGTCGCGGAGACCCAAAGCCGAGTTCAACCACTTTCCCGGATCTCGCCTGTTGGAGGAACTTGTAGGCGCAGTGGTAGCGATGCGAGGGACGAGATAGTTCGGCAGCCGCTTCATCCGACGACAGGGCAGGTACCACCCGCCCTCCGACGTTAAGTTCATGGCTGGCTTGGTAGAAGCGCTCGGCAGCGTTGCTCACAGTCTGGCTCCGATATGAAAGCGCCCTTGAATGAGTCTGGAACTTCGGTTCAAGGGCGGAGGTGAGCCAGCTGCACGACGGTAGGCTTCGTTGCAGGCACGAAGGTCGGGCGGCAGGTTCGAAGAATTCACGGTGACTCACCGTTGAGCTCGAGAATGCGGGCGAAGAGCAGGCGGTTTGTTGCCCGAGCCGGGGCCAGATTGAACTTCCAGATGGGGTACGCGGCGAACACCGACGGAACGGAAATTCCAAGGGGCAGGTTCTGCAGGCAGAGCCGGGCCTGCTTGATCTCGCCGGCCGCAAGTTTGCGCACCAGCCGCGACATTCGTTGGGGAAAGAAATGAATGGTCCAATGACGTTTCAAGACCCGGAGATCCTCGCCACGGACCTCGGCCACAAATCGAGCGAGTAGATCGTTGAGTTGGGGGTACAACTCGTTCTTGAGGTTGAGCAGGTTGGAATTTTGCAGCTCGTGCCTGCGTTCGAACACGAGCTCTTCGTTTTGAAGATCCAGTCCGAACTTTCGAGCGACACGCGCCCACCCCTCGTAATCGCCGGCGTAAGGGTATTTCTGGTCGAAGCCTCCGGCCTCCAGAACCAGGCCTGGACGGCAAGCCGCCTTGCAGAGATTGCCGACCAGATTGCCGAAGGTGGCAAACGCTAGAACCGATGCGGCTGGCTCCAACCTGATGGGCAGGGCGCCCTCTAGTTCATGCTGACCACCCGGCGAAAAACGCTGATTGTCGCCAGAGGCGAAGCAACGGCTCACCGCGCATCCAGGCCTTTCTTCCATGAAACGTGCGACGCGCTCCAATGCTCCTGTCAGCAGCGCATCGTCCTGACAAAGTATTTTTGCGATGGGGGCCCGCGCTTGCTCCAGAAGAAAATTCAGGTTGCCAAAAATTCCCAGGTTCTTGGCCTGGTTGTGGACGCGTATGCGCGGATCCTGGCAGCTCTCCAGATAGGTGCGCGTACCGTCTTTCGAACCATCGTCACTGATGACCAGTTCCCAGTCTTGAACGTCCTGCGCGAGCACCGACGCAATGGCTTCGCGGATGTGGGGCATGCCGTTGTACACAGGCATCAGCACGGAAATTCTTGGCACTGATGTCTTCGAAGGCATGGCGATCAACGTGCGCCAGTGAGCGCGTTGGAGACTTTGCCGCGCCACGGTCCCGGCACAAACCGGACGACCAGAGCTGCGGCCCGGTCGCGGGCGATGGGTGGCAGCCGGCGCCAGTAAGCCAAAGTCACGAGCGCTTCGAGAACGAGGGCAAGCCCCAGGATTTCGATACCGAAGCCTGGAAACGCTGCGAGCGCGAATGCGCCCCCGCCTGCCACCATCACGGACACGGTGGCGGCACCAAATGCAGGTATTGGCCAGTACATGCCGATAGCGCGGAGCCAAAGAAAAGCGACGTACAGATAAGCGAGCAAACTGGCCAGCTCTGCCAGCAGCAAGGCCAATGCCGCACCCCGAATGCCCGCCAGCGGAACCAGGACGAACATTCCTGCCACAGCGAGGATGGCGGCGAGCAGGGATATTGCGAGCTGTGACCGAAGAAGATTGTTGCCCTGGGCTACCGCGGCAGCAGGTTGCGAGAGCGCCACAACCAGCACGCCGAGCGACAACATCGCGAACAGGGTCGGATCGAAAATGATCTTGCCGTGAGTCCACAGCGGAAATAGCGCAGGTGCAAAAAACTGGACGACGAGCACGGCGGGCGACAGCACGGCGCACAGCACCAGCCACACGACGGCAAATGCGCTTTCCGTCCTGTGCTGATCGCGTGCCAGGAGGAACCGCATCATTTCCGGCATCACCGGTCCAGTGACGGTATTAAGGCCCTGCAAGGCGAAGTTGGCGCCTGTTCTCATGGTGGAGAAGCTCGTCATTTCGGCCATTCCCGCCAGAGGCAACAGAACGAGTCGCGATCCATGCTGACGGACGATCTCCAGCCCGCTCTGGACCGCAAGAACAAGGGAGGTGGCGAACCTTCTCAAGCCTTTTGAAAGCGACACCGAGCCGCTGAACAGGTGCTCCCGCTTCGCCATCGGAATGAGGATCGCCATTACGGCAATGTTGTAGATCACGTTGGACACGCTCATGGCAATCGACGCTTCCAGCAGATCGGCTCCGCTGGCAACCGCTGCTACAGGAACGACCGCAGAGATCACAGCAAATAGCGCGCCGCACCATGCCATCAGCGGGTAGTGGCCAAATGGATGAAGTACCCGAATGATCACGCCCCCGGCCGAACCGGTGACGACCCACGTTCCGGCCGTAACCAACAGCGCGAGACCAAAAGCATGAGCAAGTTCTGCGGAGATTCCGATCCACTCGTTCAATACGTTCGTCATTACCAGGAAGCAGAGTCCTGCAAATGGAATGAGTGAAGCGAGTATTGAAAGCGGCAGAGCCGAACAGAACACGGAGGCCAGTTCGGAATGATTCTGTCTGCCGATTTTCAGGAACTCGAACCCGACGAAGTTCTGATGTGCGATGTCGGTGACCGTAACGAAGCCAATCAAGCTTTGTATCAACAACCACAGCCCGTATGTTTCGATGTCCCAGTAGCGCAGATAGATAGGTACCGCCACGATCTGGCTTGCTACCGTGACTACGATTCGAGTCCAGGAGGCAAGACCGGCAGAGACAATGCGATTAACAACTGACATAGGGGAAATCGTTCACGCGTGTCTCTGATTCTTGGGCCTATGAAGTAGCTCGCCAGGACGCACGCCGGAGGCGGGATACCGCTGCAGGTTCACCTACCGGTAGGGCGACGCAAGTGCACTTGGTTGTGGACACTGCGGGTGCGCTTGCTCAAGCGCGCCTTTTGGGGATGTAGAAGTCAGTTGTATTTCTGGTCGTAGCGATACGATCCGTAAGCCCGATATCCGTAACTGCCGGGCGACCTTCCCATCTGATTGAAGATCACGCCCTTGGGGTTGACGCCCGCCTGTTGAAGCCTGCGGACGGTATCTTCTATGGCCGGCATCGTGTGCTCGTGATCCTTGAGCACGATCAGAGTGCAGCCGGCAAGCGCGCCAATGACGCACGCATCCGCTACCGGGAGTACCGGAGGCGCGTCGACGATGACCAGGTCGTGGTTCAGCGAAAGCGTATTGATCAATTCCGAGAATCGCGGATGCATCAGCAGCTCTCCCGGGTTCGGGGCTGCGGTCCCGCGTGCAACGAACGACAGGTGGGTGATCGGCGTCTTGCGTAGCACCTGCAGCGCATCGGCACTTCCGAGAATGAAATCGGTCACGCCCGGCTCCCGCGTCACTCCGCAATACTTGTTGAGCGCACCTCGCCTGAGATCGCCGTCGATCACCACTACCTTCTTGCCGGAGGCGGCCAGCACCACTCCCAGATTCATGGCGACAAAGGACTTGCCGATGCCGGGGGTGGGGCCGGTGAGCATCAATACGTTGCTCCTCGATTCCAGCAGGGCGAATTGCAGGCTGATCCTGAGACTGCGTAGCGCTTCGATGGCGACATCCGAAGGATCCATGGCGGCCAGGACGTGGAATCCGCTCTTGCCCCGTTCGATGAAGCGACGAAATTTGCTCTGCTGCCGGGAATACGGAATGGCTGCGTAAGAGGCCAGCCCAAAAGCCTGCTCAACCTGCGAGGGGTCGGAGACGCCCTTGTTGAGAGTCATCTTGATGAATGTGATCACGACTCCGACCACGAAGCCGAGAACCAGCCCCAGCATCATGACCGAGCGACCTCGCGGAAGCGCTTTGCTCTTCGGTATCAGGGGGTAGTCGATGATCCGAACGCTGCCGATGGTCCCGGCCTTGGCAATTTGCAGTTCCTGGGCTGAGTTGAGCAGGGTGGTGTAGAGCTGTTCGTTCACTTCCAGGTCGCGCAACAGGCTCAGGATCTCCTGCTGCTTGGCGGGCAGCGTTTCCGACAGCTTTTTCACGCTGCCGAACTCACTTGCGATGCGGGCAATCTGGCCATCGATGGCCAGGATTACCGGATGCTTCAGGGTGAAGCGTTGAAGTGCCACCTGGCGCTCCTGCTGCAACTCGAGGCGCCGCGTCTCCAGTTCGACGGATTGCTGCAGGATCAACTCCGTTTCCTTGGTGACGTCGACCGAATCCTGCTTGACCTGGTAGGCGTTGAGCTGGGTCTGGGCGGCGTCGACCTTTTCCTTGATCGAGGGCAGTTGCTTCTGCAGGAACTCCAGCGACTGCTGCGCTTCTGCCGATCGCCGCTCCACGTTCTGGCGCACGTAGGCGTCCTGGCTCTTGCGGACGATCTCGGCGGCGCCGACGGGCGAAAAATCCCGGGCTGTCAGTTCGATGATGCCGGACTGTCGCCCCTGCTCGGTTACCTGGAAGCGTCCCGATACGTCCGAGTACGTTGCCAGCCGGCTCCTCCTGACAACCGAAAAATGGCGCCCGGCAGCGGCCGACAGGCTCTTCACGAAAATCTCGACCGGCTCGCCACCGGCCTCGCCAACGGCAGTTTCGCCAACGGCTCCGTCCAGAATCGTTTCCATGTTCGGGCCGAGCAGCAGATATCCCTGTCCGGTGGCTATCAGGGTGAAAGCGGCGTCACGCAGGGAATCTGGAACATTGAATGTGGAGACCTCGATCTTTTCACCGCCCCATGCGAACTGTTGCCACCAAACGCCTTCAGAGGGTGCGCCGTAGGCCTTCCGTGCCCAGAATCGGCCGATCTTGGGGAAGTAGCGGGGCTCCGCTGCAATCTCGAGCTTGAGGTCGTCGATGACCTTGCCCAGAACCAATCGACTCTGGAGGATTTCGATTTCCGCGGAGGTCTTGGCGCTGCCTCCAAAAGCCGCGCTCAGGTCCTCCATGGACGGCGTCATGCCCTTTTCTTCTTCTTCCACCTGGACCAGGCCGTTGGCCATGAAGATGGGGCGCGTGGTGATGAGGTAAGCGCCGGCAGCTAGCGCCCCAAGAAGAACAGTCACCAGAATGATCCAGCGGCCACCCCATACGCTGTCGAACAGCTTTCTCAGGTCGAGTTCCTGCTCGTCTCCCACCGGCATCATTAGCGGCTGCGGCGCGTAACGCTGAGGGTGATCGTCAATCGGGGAATTCATTATTGGACGTTTGCGCGGTGGCTAAGTAAGGACGCTCTGCATGGCTCGATCGTCGGGCCGGGCTGTCGTCGCGCAGCAACCGATGTTGCGTCGGGCAGGAAAGCGGCGGGTTTTGGGGGCACGCGTCCAGCCGCCCCCGCTTTCACGGGCCCATGTGGTGCGATTAACGGTTGCGATCAACGAGAGCGTCCAATTGGAAGACGGCGGAAATGGTCGGCAGCAACTGGTTGATGACCAGGTTGTACTGCGCAAACGCGGTCGCGCTCACGTACACGACGTCGCGAGGCTCGAGATTCAACTCGCCGGCCATCAGAAGTCCTTCCGCAGCGGACAGGTCCAACACGAAAATCGAAGCCGGTTGGTCGGTTTGCGTCGGGCGGCGGAAAACCAGCACACCGGAATCGTTAGCCGTGGTCCCGTTGAGGCCCTCAGCCTTGGAGAGCGCCTCGATCAAGGTCGATCTCTGCTGACTCAGCAAGACCGGGCCCTGCCGGGCAACCTGACCGAGCATGAACACTTGGTCTTCACCCGTGTCGGGCACGTGAACGATATCGCCGGGCTTGAGCAGCGGATTCAAGGAGGCCCGCCCCCCGGAAAGCAGTCCCGTCATGTCGATGCGGTAACTACGCCCGTCGCGAGTCAAGTAAGTCGAGCGCCGACTGGCGGTTGGTTTTAATCCGCCGCGTTCCGTGATGGCTTGCAGCAGTCCCTTGGTCGTGTCGTCCAGGGTCACCACGCCCGGTTGGGCCACCTCGCCAGTGACCTGGATGCGATGCGCCCGAAATGCAACGACACGCACATCGACCTGCGGACGCGTGATGACTGCCGCCAGTGTGCCGACGAGGAAATCGCGGATCTGCTGCACCGTCTTTCCGCTTGCGACAAAGCTGCCCGCGTAGGGGAAAAACAACTGGCCGTCCGCGCCGACGAGCTGGCCCGCAGTTTCAGGGTCCCGCGAGGTCGCGCCGATCGGGTTGGTTAGCTCGGGGTGGTCCCAGACGATGATCTGAAGCACATCGCCCGGTCCGACCATGTACTCGTTCGGTGCCCGCCCGGGATCGGCGGCGGGCAGGTCTTTCAATTCCGGGGCCAGGGGGCTCGTCGAAGCATCGAGATTCAGATTCAGGATGACTTCCGGCGTTACGGGAATGATCTTGTACCCGGGAGGGCCGTTCGCAGATGCGGGTGCGTCGTCGGCGTCTATGTGCAGTCCCGGCACGAGAACGCAGCCTTGCAGAAGTCCTCCGACAACAACGGCGGCAATCCCAGAACCGCATCTTCTCAATGACATGAGACCCCGAAAATTTAGAATTACTGGCTGCCCTGTGGGTGACAAGTTGCTTTGCTGCCCATGCTTCGGTGGGTAGGCAGCAAGGAATCTTGCCCCGTTCCCAGCTCATTGCTGCGGCGCTTGAGGAGGTAATCCAATAAGCGTTCCATCGTGTGTTCCTATGTCGGACACTTCGGTATGAGCGGTAACGCTCAAATGCTCTTCGCACCGAAGTTTCTACACTATTGCATGCTGCAAGGAGCGCGCGACTTCCGATCAATTAGCCCGGACAAAGCGATCCCGCACGATACCAACAGGTGGACTATGTCCTTTGAAAGTAAACGGGAGCTTAACTTCCGTGCAAAACACGGGCTGGAGTTTCCTTGAGGGGATCGTACCCTGATAGAGACTTGAAGCGCGACGCGACCGATCCTATCCACTGACAGATGGAGCATTCATGAGGGAACAAATCCGCTGCGTGGATCCGACTGCAGAATTCAATACCGTCGAGCGCTGCCACATCAACGAGCTTTCGAATATCGAAGCCGATCCGGAGGTATCGATTGCCCGTGCGCGAGTCGAACCCGGCGTGACCACTCGTTGGCATCGACTGAGAGGCATCACCGAGCGGTACGTGATTCTCGAAGGTGCCGGGCGGGTCGAGGTGGGCGATCTGCCTGCGCACGATGTCGGGCCGGGCGACGTAGTCCTTATTCCGCCCGGATGTCGTCAGCGAATCGCGAATCTTGCACAAGTGGACCTGATCTTCCTTGCGATTTGCACGCCGCGTTTCCGGCAGGAGGCGTACGAAGATATCGATGCCGAACCGCTTCCATCGAGCGCCGTCGCGGGATCGGCATGAATCCTGTCGGCTACAGCGTCGGCATCCTGGCGGGCGGGGAGGGATCGCGCTTCGGTGGCCAGGACAAGGGCTGGGTGGAGTTCCGCGGCCGCGCGCTGATCGAGTGGACTCTGGACGCAGTGCGCGCCCAGTCGGACGACATCCTGATTTCGGCCAACCGCTCGCTGGACAGGTATGCCGCGCTCGGGGTTCGGCTGGTCCAGGACCAGACCGACGGGCCTTATCAGGGACCCTTCGCCGGCATGGTCCGATTGCTGGAAAACGCGCGCCATCCCTGGCTCATGTGCCTGCCGTGCGATGCACTGCTCCTGCCGCCCGACCTGGCGTCTCGATTCATGGCCGTGGCCCTTGAACAGGGCGCCGATGTGGTGGTGCGGGCCGACGCTCAAGGTATCCATCCGACGTTCTGCTGGCTACGCACTGCGCTGGCGGCGGATGCGCGGCGCTCATTCGACGAGGGCGAACGCGCGCCGCGGAGATGGTTCGCGCGGCAGCACATGGCTCAACTCATGGCCGAAACTCCCATCAACCTGAATACCCCCGAAGGTCTGGCCGCGTTAGAGTGAAGGCCGTGAACCAGCCTCTCATCCATCCTCCCGAGTTCAGTACCCTGCGCGACGCCCGCGGGCGTTCCAAGCGCAAGCTGCGCGTGTCGCTCACCGACCGCTGCAACCTGCAGTGCCTGTACTGCATGCCCGAGCACCCCAAGTGGCTGCCGAAAGTCGAGATCCTGCGACGCGACGAGCTGGTGCGGCTGGTGCGGCTGTTCGTCACCGAGTTAGGCATCCGCGAGATTCGTCTGACCGGCGGCGAACCGCTGCTGCGCCGCGACGTGGTGGAGATCACCGCCGAATTGAACGAGTTGCGGGCGATCGGGCTGGAGCGCATCGCGATGACCAGCAATGCGACGCGCCTGGAACCGATTGCGCAGGCGCTGCGCGAAGCCGGGCTGGACGATCTGAACATCAGCATCGACAGCATCACGCCAGAGCGCTTCCGAGAGATGACGCGTGGCGACGTGGCGCCGGTCCTCAAGGGCATCGAGGCAGCGCGCAAGGCCGGGCTGTCGGTGAAGCTCAACAGCGTGGTGATTCGCGGCTACAACGAGGACGAGATCCTGCCGCTGGTGCGCTGGGCGCGCTCCGAAGACCTGTCGCTGCGCTTCATCGAATTCATGCCGCTCGACGGCCGCGGGTTCTGGACCCGCGAGAAGGTGATCACCGAGGCGCAGATTCTCGAACAGGTCGAGCGCGAGTTTCAGGTGCAGCGCCTGCCGCGCACGCCCGAACCGGCCGAGTATTTCCTGCTGAACGGCGATTTCCGCCTGGGCATCATTCCCACTATCTCCAACCCGTTCTGCGCCACCTGCGACCGCGTGCGCCTGTCCGCCACCGGCGAGCTTTACTCCTGCCTGTTCTCGGCCAAGGGTCGCGACCTCAAGACGCCGCTGCGCTCGGACGCCGATGATGCAGAACTGGCGCGCAACATCCGCGATCACGTCTGGTACAAGGAAGAGGGTTACGCGGTGCGCTCGGGGTATGTGGAGCGGCCGGTGACGATGCATCATCTGGGCGGGTAGGCTGTAGGCGCCTGATGAAAGTGCGTATCGAATTCTGGGGAGTGACGCGTCGGCTTGCGGGCGCGGATCGATGCGACGTGGTGCTGGGTGAAGGAGCCGACGTGCGGGCCTTGATCGAGGCACTCCATAGCAATGCCGAACTCACCGCCGAGCTGGGTAGATGCGCTTTCGCCGTCGGCACGGAGTTGGTTGCGGCAGACCATCTACTAAGTGACGGCGACCAAGTCGCTGTATTGCCGCCCGTGAGCGGCGGCTGAGGATCAAAACCATATGGGTAAACCAACACCTGAACTTACTGCGGCACGCATCCAGTCCACGCCGCTGTCGCTTGACCTGCTGCTCGCCGACACTGAACGCCCCGACTGCGGCGCGCTTGCCGTGTTCTGCGGCACGGTGCGCAATCACCATCAGGGTCGTGCTGTTACGGGGCTCGAATACACCTCGCACATTCCGCTTGCCGAGAGAATCATTGCGGAGATCGAGGCCGAGACTCTGACGAAGTTCGGCGTGCCGGTGTGCCGCGTGCAGCACCGCGTGGGCCGGCTCGACATCGGCGATACCGCCATCATCGCGGTGGTGCGCTCGGCACATAGGGCCGAGGCGTTTGCGGCGTTGCGCCATGTCGTCGACTCAACCAAGTTTCGCGCGCCGATCTGGAAGGAAGAATTTTATCCAGACGGAACCAGCAGCTTTGTCGACGGCTGCTGCATCGGACCCGAGGCTGGCGACGGTGCGTGACATCACATTGAAAGCCACCACGTTACGCACCGCGCGCGCGGTGGGTTTCATCAAGCTGCCGCCCGAGGCCCTGGCGCGTGTACGCGAGGGCAGCGTGCAGAAGGGCGATGTGCGCGAAGCCGCGCGACTGGCCGGCCTGATGGCGGTGAAGCGCACGCCCGATCTGCTGCCGCACTGCCATCCCATCGGCGTGCTGCGCGCCGAGGTCACGGCAAAGATCGAGGACGAGGGCATCGCGCTGGAAGCGGAAGTCGAGACCGTGTCGGCCACCGGCGTGGAGATGGAAGCGCTGACCGCGGTGTCGGTCGCTGCACTAACGGTGTACGACATGCTGAAGGCGCACGCCAAGGCCGAGCAGATGCTGATCGGCGGCATCCGTCTGGTCGAGAAGAAGGGCGGCAAGTCGCAGTACGCGCGCACGGCTCGCAACATGAAGGCGGCGATCATCGTGCTGTCCGATACGGTCGCGGCGAAGAAGAAGCCGGACACCGCCGGTGCGTCGGTGCGCGATCGCCTGATGGAAGCCGGCTTCGAGATCGCGGCCTACGAAATTCTGCCCGACGAACCCAAGCAGATCAGCGAGCGCGTGAAGCACTTCATCGCATTGAAGACCGATTGCGTCATCACCGTCGGCGGCACCGGCCTGGGGCCGCGCGACAAGACCATCGAGGCAGTCGAGCCGCTGCTGACCACACCATTGCCCGGTTTCATGGAGGCCGCGCGCAGCTTCGGCCAGTCGCGCACGCCGTACGCGATGCTGTCGCGCGGTGGTGCGGGCTTGGCCGGTAGTCCCTTCGTCGCGACGTTTCCTGGCTCGCGCCGCGGCGCGGAGGAGACGCTTGCCGCGGTGCTGCCGGGTCTGATTCATCTGCTCGACGTTTGCCGGACCCTGCGCCCACACGAGGGCGGCTATACGTGAGTCTTTTGCGAATCGAAGAGGCGTTCGCCCGGATCGACGCGGCAGTCGAGGCTCTCCCCATCGAGTCGGTGGCGCTGGCCGAGGCCTTGAACCGGGTCACGGGCGAGGCCGTCGTCTCGGTCTGCGATCTGCCGCCGTTCGACCAGAGCGGAATGGACGGTTACGCAGTGCGCGCAGCGGACGCGCAAACGGTGCCGGCAAGCCTGCCGCTCGCCGCGACCGTTGCGGCTGGACCGCACGAATCAGTGCCGATCCTTCCGCCGAGCCATGCCTGCCGCATCTACACCGGCGGCCTGATTCCGCTGGGCGCAGACACGGTCGTGCGCCAGGAGTGGGCCACGCGTGATGGCGATGCGGTTCTGATTCAGCGTGCGGTTCCGGTGGGGCAGGATCTGCGCAAACAGGGCGAAGAACTGCGTCGCGGTGCTCCGCTGATCGAGGCGGGTCGCAGGCTCAACGCAGGACATCTCGCGATGCTGGCGATGGCCGGCGTCGAACGCATCGCCGTGCGCCGCGCGCCGCGCATCACCGTGCTGGTCAGTGGCGACGAGGTGATCGACGCCGGTCGCGCGCTCCAACCCGGCGAGGTCTACAACGCCAACGGCCCGCTGATCGCCGCCTGGCTCGCGCGAGCGGGCTATCCACCGGCCCGTGTTGCGCCCGTGGCGGATTCCGAAGACGCGGTGCGCGAAGCCTTGGCGCGCGCGTTCGCAGAGTCTGATCTGGTGCTGACCACCGGCGGCGTGTCGGTCGGCGACCGCGACCTCATTGCGCCGGAGGCCGAGAAGCTCGGCGCTCAGCGCATTCTGTGGAAGGTCGCGCAGAAGCCGGGCAAGCCGCTGTACGTGGCCAAGCTGGGCCACGCGTTGTTGATGGGTTTGCCGGGAAACCCGGCGTCGGTGCTGGTCAATCTCGCGAGCCATGTGCGCCATGCGCTGGACCGGATGGAGTCGCTAACCGAAGTCGGTCCCGTGGCGCGCATGGGTGTGCTGGCGCGCGCGGTGCGGCTTGACGCCGAGCGCGACACCTGGTTGCGTGTGGGCACGCAGATCGACGAGCAGGGCGTCGTTCGCCTTCATCCGCAGGGGCATCAGGCTTCGCACATGCTCAGTAATCTGGCTGCGGCCGATGCGCTGGCGTGGTTGCCTGCTGCGGACGCTGCGATGGTTGAAGGCGACAGAGTGCGTTGGATCAGTCTCGGGCTTTAGTTCTAAAAAATTGGTCTTCCCGATGAAGCCCGAAGTCCCAGCGCCGATCAACGTCGCTCCTTCACGCGCGCCCTACCTGACGGGCCTCGGATTGGCGGCGCTGGGCGCAATTTTCTTTTCCGCCAAGGCCATCGTCGCGAAGCTGCTGTACCGGCACGGCATCGACGCCGTTACGCTGATCGCGCTGCGCATGCTGCTGGCGGCGCCGTTCTTCGCCCTAGCTGCGGCGTGGACCTGGCGCAATGCGCCGCGCCTGTCGCGCGGTGACTTGGCCCGCATCGCCGGACTCGGATTCATCGGTTACTACGGATCGAGCATGCTCGACTTCATGGGCCTGCAATACATCACCGCCGGCCTCGAACGCCTGATCCTCTTTCTCACGCCGACCTTCGTGCTGCTGCTGGGCATCTTCGTATTCAAGCGCCGCGTCACTGGCGGGCAGTGGCTGGCGATGGGCTTCGCATATGCCGGCATCGTGCTGGTGTTCTGGCACGACGTTTCGCTGGGGAGCGACAAGGTCGTACTGGGCGCAGGCTGTGTGTTCGGGGCCGCGGTGTTGTACGCAATTTACCTGCTGTATTCCGGAGAACTGGTGCAGCGCATCGGCACGCTGCGGCTGGTGGCGCTGGCGATGTCAGTGTCTTCCGTCGCGAGCATCGGTCAGTACGCGCTGCTGCGGCCGATCTCCACTCTGTTCGAACAAGAACCTTCCGTGTGGAGCCTGTCGTTCGTCAACGCCACGCTGTGCACCGTCCTGCCAGTGCTGCTGACGATGTTCGGCGTCGCGCGTGTCGGTGCCGGCAACGCGGCGCAGGCGGGCATGATCGGGCCGGTATCGACTTTGCTGCTCGGATGGTGGTTGCTCGGCGAGCCGCTGACGGTGCTTCAGCTTGCGGGCACCGCGCTGGTGATGACCGGCATTTTCCTGCTGTCGGTGCGGCGGCCGGTGCAGGCACCGATCGGTTAGGGAAGTCTGTCGCGGGCATGGTCCGTTTCCATCAAACAAGGATCACGCCACACCTTGGCCTGGGAGGGTGGATGCGGGGGGCGTAAAACACCGCCCCGGCGGCCCCCCCAGGGGGGGTTAAGCAAACGCCACCCCCCCCGCCCGGGGCGGGCCCCCCCGCGCGGGAGCGGGGC
>JBQTHL010000067.1:0-59806 GCA_052389915.1 Panacagrimonas sp. | reverse complement strand
GCCCGCGACAGTCAGCCTGTCGCGGGCATGGCCCGCTCCTACTGCAGCGTAACCGCATCGAACCAGACGTTACCCACAGACTGCCCGAGGTTGAAACTCAGAATTCCACCGGTCGTCACCGGCGCGGTAAAGGTAAAGGTGAACTCTTTCCAGGTCGTATTCAGAGCAGGACTCTGACTGAGATACGCGGTATAAGGCGCCCTGTTGAGTTGCACCACAGCGCCGATAGACCGGACACGGTCTGCCATCGCGCGGAACCTCAGAGTGTAGGTTTGCCCCGCCACAAGATTGACAGCTTCCGCTAGCGTCGCATTCCACGGCGCGGCAGTGTCCGCACGCGTGATGTTGATGCGGGCCGAACGGCTGCCCTCGAATTTCACCGCGCTGTCGATCGCTGAAGTCCCCAGTGCATTGCCGGTTGCGTAGAAAAACCAGGGACTCAGACTGCCGGTTTCGAAACCGGAATTGACGATGAGATTTCCCGGAATCGGTGGTGGCGGTGTGGCACCCGCGGTAGTGCTGGTGAAGATGTCCGATACGCCGCCCACCGTAAGAGTGGTGTTGATCCCTGCGCCCGCAGCCGCGGCAGCGGTGTGGCGGACACAAACCGTCTGGCCGTTGGTAATGGTGCCGGCAGTGTCGACGAAGCTGCTGGTGCAGCCAAGGCTGTAAGTGCCGCCGCTGATGCTGACGGGGGCCGGGGCGTCGATCCCGGTGATGGTCACTGCGCTGCTCGTCTGCACGCTGTTGACGCTGACACCGGTCACGTCTGTAAAACTGAAAGAATTCGGCGTGGTGTCCGGGGAGGGCGTTGAAGTACCGCTACTCAGGCTCACGCTGTCGAACCAGACGCTGCCAATCGATTGGCCGACGTTGAAGCTCAGCGTTGCACTGACCGTGACGGGTGAGGTGAAGGTGTAAACGAACTCGCCCCAAGTTGCATTGAGAGCCGGAGACTGGGAGAAGTATCCGGTATACGGCGATCGGTCGAGTTGCACCACCGCACGGATCGGCCGAGCGCGGTCTGCCATCGCCCGGAACCTCAGGGTGTAGGTCTGCCCCGCCACCAGACTGACCGCCTGCGCTAACGTCGCATTCCACGGCGCCGCCGTATCCGCACGCGTGATGTTGATGCGCGCCGAACGGCTGCCGTCAAACTTCACCGCGCTGTCTATCGCCGAAGTGCCCAGTGCATTGCCGGTTGCGTAGAAAAACCAGGGGCTCAAGCTGCCGGTTTCGAAGCCGGGGTTGACAATGAAATTGCCAGGAATCGGTGGCGGCGGCATGGCACCCGCGGTAGTGCTGGTGAAGGTGTCCGATACGCCGCCCACTGTGAGGGTGGTGTTGATCCCGGCGCCCGCGGCCGCCGCCGCGGTGTGGCGGACACAAACCGTCTGGCCGTTGGTAATGGTGCCAACGATGTCGACGAAGCTGCTGGTGCAACCCAGGCTGTAAGTGCCGCCGCTGATGCTGACCGCGGCCGGGGCGTCGATCCCGGTGATGGTGATCGCGTTGCTCGTCAGCACGCTGTTGACGCTCACCCCGGTCACGTCCGTGAAACTGAAAGCATTCGGCGTAGTGTCAGCGGGCGGCGTCGGAGTGCCGTTGCTCAGGCTTACGCTGTCGAACCAGACACTGCCAATCGACTGCCCCAGATTGAAGTTCAGCGTTGCGCCGGTCGTGACCGATGCTGTGAAGGTGTAGGTGAACTCCTTCCAGGTGGTGTCGAGAGACGGAGTCTGACCGAAGTACGCGGTGTAAGGCGACCGATCTAGCTGTACCACCGCACGGATCGGCCGAACGCGGCCCGCCATAGCCCGGAAGCTCAGGGTATAAGTCCGTCCCGCCACCAGGTTGACCGCCTGCGCCAGCGTCGCATTCCACGGCGCGGCCGTGTCCGCACGCGTGATGTCGATGCGGACAGACCGCGTCCCCTCGAATTTCACCGCGCTGTCTATCGCCGAAGTCCCCAGTGCATTGCCGGCGGCAAAGAAGAACCAGGGACCGAGCGTGCTCCCCTCAAACCCGGAGTTCTGAATCGTGTTGACGGCAGGCGGCGGGGCTGCAGCGGTGGTGGTGCTGAAGTTCCCCGTAACACCACCGATGGTGAGCAGGGTCGTCATGGTCGCTCCGCTGCTGCCAAAGGCTGTATGCCTGACGCAGACGGACTGCCCGTCGTTGATCACTCCTGCATCGGAGGCAAAAGTCCCGGTACAACCGACCGAGTACAAACCGTTGACGACGCTGATCTCCGCAGGTGCATTGATACCGGTAATGGTGACGGCGCCGCTGGTCTGGGCAGAGCCGACCGGCACATTGCCGATGGCCGCAAAACCGAACGCATCGGGCGTGGTGTCTGGAGTCGGCACGGGATCGACCAACGTTTCCTCTCCCGTGAACCGCAGGTTGGCGATTCGCACTGTCGCGTCGGAAGTACCAACCTTTTGCAGGATGACCTCGATCGGCACATGCGTTCCCGCAAACTGCGATACCGGAATGGCGATGTCACGATACTCATCGCCAATGAAGTTCTCGCCAACGAATTTAAATGCCTCTTCTCCCGCAATGCGGATCGTGACCAGCGATCCGTCCCCAGGTTCGGAAAACAGCAGGTCTAATCGGAGATCGACCGCGTAATCCGGCACAAAGACCTGAGACTCCACGATAGAGTCGCTAGAGCTGATTTGAGAGCGGGCTTGAGCCTTCTGTTGGACCCCTTGGGCGGCCCTGAGTCCCGGGGAAAGTCCCGATGTTGATAGCCCATATACGCGGCCAAAGGTGCCCCTAACCTTGTCCAGCAAGACTTCGAACGTCCCTGACGTAGGCTTGATCGTGGAGCTTATGTCTTCGCTCGCCGCGGCGGGTTCTGCCGTCAGTTGCTCCCAGTCTTTCGGCGCAGGGCGGTTCGATGCAAAAGGTTCTCCCAAAACGATGGAGAAATCGAAGCCCTCGTTCTCCGTGGACCTGTCTTCGTCTAGCTCGTCCTGCTCAGTGTCAGGGCAAAGACTTTCGCAGGACCGGTTATTGATGGTTCCGCAATATCGGTCATGAACCCTGCAGTGGTTCGCATCCACGTATCGCAAGCCCTTGTTTGGCGCCGAGCCCTCTATCGTGTCACCGACGGCTTGGTTTCCTGCCCGGCCGTAGTAGTTGTCAACCCATACTACAGTCGGTGTTGGTATGTTCTTACTGTAGAATTCGCGCTCGAATTGACAGTCCTCCGAATCAAAAATGAAAGGAACAGCGAAAGCTACCAAATCGATGGGGGCGTCAAGAATCGTGACCTGGACATTCTGGTAGTTAAAGGACTTGAGCGCGTCCGCGGCATAAGTGACAACCGCCGATCCGAAGCTGTGTCCAATTAAATGTAGCCCTCTCGAATTCCCATCTCTTCCGAGTTGATCGGCGATCAGAGACGCCAAATGGGCTCCTTCGTCGTAGACCCATTTCCTTGCGTCGTAACATTTATTCTGCTTGGCGTTCGGCCATGTATATCGAAGCACGTTGGGTCGCTGCGGCTCGCCCAGCGCGCTGACGCGTTCAAGAACAGCGGATTGCATTGAAATGGTCCACGGCTGAGGAAAATCGCCTGCGTCAGCGGCGTCAGTGTCGTGCCATCCGTGGACGATGATCACGGTGGGCCGCGTCGAATCAATAACGGGCCCGTCTTCAAATTTTCCGCTCGCGTCGCTGGATGATACTAGCGGGATCGGTTCAATTTCGACGAAACACTCACCCGAAACAACCGAGCCGCCGGAGCCGTTGACGTGAACCCGCCACTTTCCGGCAGTCCTTACGACCATGCTGGCGTCACTTTTGACAGCTGACTTAAAAGCGGACGTACCGTCGTTATTTAACCTCTCCCATTGGTAGCCGAGTGGTCCAGCCCCTTTCGCTTCGACAATTAGGGTGGCTGCCCGTCCGTTTGGACTGCGGGCGCAAGTGAAGCCGGTGCCGGTTATTTGAGGAGGAGGGACACCAAGCACGCTCGAAATCTGCAGGCTCGCGGAGGAGACGCCGCTGTCGTCGTTGTTATTGGATTCCCCCGCATTTTTTCCTGGATCGGCGGTTACAACGATGAAGTAGGTGTCGGGGGGAGTGCCGTCTGGAACCCGAAGATTGACGGCTACTGGATGGAAGGCCCCAGCGGGGATTGAAGGGACATCGCCGTCACTGGGATCGCGGAGGTCGAGAGGAAGGTCATAGGCGTCGGCTATACGATCAGTGCTCAGGCTGAATCGAATTTTCGATGCCGGTGACGGCGCGTTACCTAGATTGTTGACCCGAGCCACCACCGCAACACCCTGGCCGGGCGTGACGGCAGGGGGAGAGAACGTCACGAATTGCGATTCGACCCGGAGATTAGGCCTTGGACGTTCCACCACGTCGAACTCGAAGGGCTCGGACGGTCCTCCAGAGTCGGTGACGATCTGGACCGACCATCGCTCCGGGGTCGGCCCGAATACAGGGTTGATCGTGATCTGATTCGACGAAAACTCCGAGGATTTACGGGCTGGAAAGACCCGCCCGTCATTAAATGATCGGAGAATGATGTTGGCTCCGCTCTTAACCCCGAAGTTGACTCCGTGGATCGTCAGAGGCTGAGCGTTGGTCGAGGTGTACAGCGCTTCTTGGGCTATCCCCTGGATTTTCGGTGCCGGACCTACCGGCCCGCTGCCGGGAGTTCGGAAGTACAGTTCAGTGGTGAAGCCCGAGCACGTCGCGGCCGAAGGGCTGCCATTGCACGCTATGATTCTCCAGTTGTAAGTGCGACCTGGCTGTAACGTGTGGGTAGCGCTGGTTGCTGGCGTCGTGTCACCCGCCGCGAGCACCGGCGTGCCCGAGCTGAGATCGTAAATGCCGTAGACGTAATTCGTTGCACCGCTCGAAGGAGTCCACGAGATCGTCACCGTGCTGCTGGGCTGAGTGGGTCCCGGACTGCTGGTCGTACCCGGCAGCAGATTGGTCGGCTGGGCCGGCCTGGTTGGAGGTGGAGCGTCGGGCGTTCGGAAGTACAGATCAGCGGTGAAATTCGAGCACAACCCGGTCGAAGCAGCGCCATTGCACGCTGTGACTCTCCAGCTATAAGCGCGACCCGGCAGTAACGTGTGGGTAGCGCTGGTTGCCGGCGTCTCGGCACCCGCTTTGAACACCTCCGTGCCCGAACTGAGATCGTAAATGCCATAGAGGTAATTTGTCGCACCGCTCGAAGGACTCCACGAGATCGTTACCGTGCTGCCGGACGTGGTGGGTCCCGGACTGCTGGTCGTACCCGGCTGCAGATTGGTCGGCTGGGCCGGCTTGGTCGGCGCAGGCGACTGCACCGTGAAGCTCGCCGCTCCCGACTGCTGCCCGTTGGGGTTGTTGACCCGCACCGTCCAGGTGCCGGCGTCACTGCCGTTGTTGAATTGATAGTCGATACGGCTGCTCGATACGAAGCTCAACCGCGAGGCGGTGCTGCTGATGTTGGACCCGCTCGGCGGGTCGAAGACCAAGGTGGCGCCGTTGACGAAGCCGCTGCCGTTGATCGTCATCGACTGGGTGCTGCCGCTGGCCGGGTACGTCGAGGGCGACACGCTGCTGATCGACGGCGGCGATGCCACCGCTGTCACCGTGAAGCTCCTCGTTCCTGACTGCTGCCCATCGGGGTTGTTGACCCGCACCGTCCAGGTGCCGGCATCGCTGCCGTTGTTGAATTGGTAGTCGATGCGGCTGCTCGACACGAAACTCAGCCGCGAGGCGGTGCTGCTGATGTTGGACCCGCTCGGCGGGTCGAAGACCAGGGTGGCGCCGTTGACGAAGCCGCTGCCGTTGATCGTCATCGACTGGGTGCTGCCGCTGGCCGGGTACGTCGAGGGCGACACACTGCTGATCGACGGCGGCGATGCCACCGCCGTCACCGTGAAGCTCCTCGTTCCCGACTGCTGTCCGTTAGGGTTGTTGACCCGCACCGTCCAGGTGCCGGCATCGCTGCCGTTGTTGAATTGGTAATCGATGCGGCTGCTCGATACGAAGCTCAGCCGCGAGGCGGTACTGCTGATGTTGGAGCCGGTCGGCGGATCGAAGACTAGCGTGGCGCCATTGACGAAGCCACTACCGTTAATCGTCATCGACTGGGTGCTGCTGCTGGCCGGGTACGTTGAAGGCGACACACTGCTGATCGACGGCGGCGATGCCACCGCTGTGACCGTAAAGCTTTTCGTTGCCGATTGCTGCCCGTTGGGATTTTTGACCCGCACCGTCCAGGTGCCGGCGTCGCTGCCGTTGTTGAACTGGTAGTCGATGCGGCTGCTCGATACGAAGCTCAGCCGCGAGGCAGTGCTGTTGAGGTTGGAGCCGGTCGGCGGATCGAAGACCAGGGTGGCGCCGCTGACGAAGCCGCTGCCGTTGATCGTCATCGACTGGTTGCTGCTGCTGGCCGGATACGTCGAGGGCGACACACTGCTGATCGACTGCGCGAACGCATCCGTGGCGAAAGCTGTAACCCAGATAATCGAAAGAATCTTCAGGAGATTGATCCACACGATCTGCCTCAAGGTCCAGCTTGATTTGGCTTGCATCCTGATTGCTCCCGCACGACTTTTGTTCTTGTTGGTGCCTGGACCCCGGCAACGCCAAGGTCTCTTGACGCCCAGCGAGCCTAGCGCCGGACGCCTCGCTGGGGAAGGATATTTATGCGGCATTTTTGCGGCATTTCGATATCGCCCTGGCGAAGGTCTCATTTAACTCTGCAGCGAGCGTCTTTCGGTTGGACGTCGGATGCTTGGTGCCGTGTTTGGCGCCCCACTAGACGGCGGATCGTTCGTCGATCCGCCTCCCCCGCCACCACAGCCAGCGACGATGGCGAACAGCGGTGCCGCAAACATTATTCTGGTCATGAAATTCCTCCGAAGGTATTAATCTGAAAAGCCCTGCGGCACTTCATTTTCATGGCAGCTAAATCGATGATTATTTCGCTTCGGGAGGTGGCGACCGACCCGCGATCTGCATGATGGCTTTGGCGTATTCCACCCCGAGTATCTGGTCGATTGCCGTCTGGTCAGCGTTGAAGATGCCCTGACTCATTTCGGCTGTGACGAGAAAGCTGCTGCGCTCCTTGTTCCGACACGAGAGCACGTCGGTGCTCATGGTCAGGTTCCACTGCGATCGACCCAGGAGTCCGCCTTTAAGAGAGGTCATCGCGCCGGCATCGGATTCGGTGGAAGAGAACGAAAGCACCACGTCCGATTTACCCGCTTTGCGGCAGATCGATTCCATCAGTTCCCGCCGTTGCGATGGCGACGCTGCCTTCGGCGGATCCTCCAGCGTGACGATGTAGTCGGCATGCTGTTCGAGGTACTCGGCGGTGAAGCGATCACCTTCCTCGGCGCTCAGGAAAATCAGCTTCTTTGCTTTCGAAAGAGCTGCTTTCAGCTCCGGCGTCACGGTCGTCTCATCGACCACGATCTTGTTGTTGCTCGGCAGCAAGCCGCCCGCGAGCGGCGCAGCACCCACCGCCGGCAGGAGCAGTAGACAGCTCTGGAGTGAGCACGCAGCACACAACAGGATGGTGGCCTGCAATCCCCTTTGAACAAAGACCGGCAATGTCGGCATAGCGCGTAACCCGTATTGAGGCTGCATTGAATGGTTGGTGGTATTCCGCTTGTCGCACCAAAACTAACGAACTCGAACTCTGGTTCTTCGCTTTGGCCCCACGCGGTGGAGTCGCTGTTCGAAACGGCCCCGTTGCGCATCGTGTTGCCAGACTGAGCCTTCGTTTCCGGAAACGCCTGACATTTTTCCGGCAAACTTCCGGCATTTCCCGAGCACGCGAAGGGAAACGCGGTCGCAGGCCACCTGGGTGTGCTTCCGCTAGCTTGGTGATCTCGCTCAAGGGACGGACTCCCCGGGTTCTGCGCATCCACGTCGGTGGGGAGTCAAGAACACGGTCGCGGGCATGGCCCGCTCCTGCGGGCAGGAGGTCCCTGCGCTTTCCGGATCGGGTTTAAGCTCTGCGCTGTCGTATGGGGGCGGGGAGCACAGGTGACTGATATCTCGAAGCATGAGGAGGAGGCTGTCGCCCAGACGCGGCGTTGGCGTTTTGGGACGGTGGTGCTGGACGAACGCCATCTGGAACTGACGCTGGCAGGGCAACCAGTGAAATTGGATCGCAAACCGCTGCAGGTGCTGATGCACTTGCTGGAGCAGGCCGGCGAGATCGTCACCAAGGAAGAGCTGTTCAAGCACGTGTGGCCGGGCCTGGTTATCGAAGAGTCCACGCTGAGCAAGACCGTGGCCCGCCTGCGCAAGGCGCTGCAGGACCAGGATCAGCACCTCATCAAGACCCAGCACGGGTATGGCTACCGACTGGTGGCGACGGTGCGGGTGGAAACCGTTGGCAGGCCGGCGCCCAAGCTGGACCTGGCGGTGGGCGATCATCCCCCGCAGCGGCCGCTGTGGAGCCTGGTCGAACGCCTCGGCAGCGGCGGTCAGGGGGAGGTCTGGTTGGTGCGGCACGACAAGACCGGCGAGGAGCGGGTCTACAAGTTCGCGCCTGACGAGGCTTCGCTGTCGTCGCTCAAGCGCGAGGTCACGCTCAATCGCCTGTTGAACGACAACCTGCACGAGAAGGCGTCTGCCTTCGTGCGCGTGCTCGACTGGAATCTGCAGCAGCCGCCCTTTTTCATCGAGACGGAATATCTTCCGGCCGGCAGCCTGGAGCGGTGGGTGGACCAGCAGGGAGGCTGTTCCCAAATTCCGGAAGAAACCCGGCTCGAGCTTGCGGCGCAGATCGCCGAGGCTCTGGGTCTGGCGCACTCCATGGGCGTGCTGCACAAGGACTTGAAGCCCGGAAACGTGCTGGTCGATCCCGCGACTACAAAACTGGCGCCGGGGGTGGGGGCGCCAGATTCGAACGATATCGTGAGCATCAAGCTGTGCGACTTCGGCAGCGGCGGTTTGCAGGATCGCGCGCGTCTGGTCGACGGGAATATCACCCAGCTCGGATTCACCACCACCATCGGCCTCAGTGCGGACAGCGGCGGCACGCCCTTGTACCTGGCACCTGAGATGCTCGGCGGCCAATCCGCCAGCGTGCAGGCGGATTTGTACTCGTTCGGGGTGATGCTTTATCAGCTAATCGCCGGCGATCTGAAGAGGCCGCTGGCTGCGGGTTGGGAACGGGGCATTGCCGACGAACTGCTGCGCGAGGATATCGCCGTATTGGTGGACGGTGACCCCGCAAGACGTCTGCACGGCGCTACGGAAATGGCCCGCCGCCTGCGCAACTTGGATTTGCGACGACAAGAACGTGTGCTGCTGCGTCGGAACGAACAGGAAGCCGGGAGGTTACGAGTGGCACTGCAGCGCTCCCGCATCGACCGGCAATGGTGGCGGGTGGTGGCGGGAGTTCTCGTGCTCGGTCTGGTGGTTGTGGGCTTGCTGCTGATGCGGGTGGAACGCGCGCGTGAGGAGGCGCAAATGCAGAGCCAACGGGCGGAGCGCGAGGCCACGACTGCGGCTACGGTCAACGAGTTCCTGTTGCAAGACTTGATCGGCCAGGCGAGTCCGTTGGATTCGGGTCGGGTCGATATGAGCGTGCGTGAGGTACTCGATGCCGCAGCCAGCAGCGCCGACCGCCGCTTCGCCAATCAGCCCGATCGCGAACGGGCTGTGCGTCTCGCGGTAGGCAGGGCGTACTTGCAGTTAGGGGAATATCCGAAGGCGGAAGCGGAATTGCGCACCGCACTGGCACTGACGCCGGAAAACGATCACCGGCGGCGTGCCGTGATCGAGTTCCATCTTGGTGACACGCTCTACAACCTGGATCATAAAGAGGAAGCGCGTGTCGCTTTATCCCGGGCAGCCCTCCACGGTGATCCCGAAACCCGGTTACTGGCGACAACCCTCCTCGCCGCTCTTAGAAGTCTGTATGACGATGACCACGC
This sequence comes from Panacagrimonas sp., assembly GCA_052389915.1. Taxonomy (GTDB): domain Bacteria; phylum Pseudomonadota; class Gammaproteobacteria; order Nevskiales; family Nevskiaceae; genus Panacagrimonas. The sequence continues at coordinate 49,880 of JBQTHL010000067.1, read as the reverse complement.
AGCCGCGGTGAGCGAACTGCTCGCACTGCGCCCTCCCCTGGAGGCGCAGCTCGGCGCCGGGCACCCTCGTCTAGACGCGTTGATCGAGTATTTGTGTGGCGCCTACATCAATAACGGACATTACAAAGAAGGTGTGATGTTGGCCCGCGAACTGGTCGGGCGCATAAATGAGCGGCACGGCCAAGACGACCCCCGGGACATCATGGCGCAGATTACCCTAGGCGCAGCACTGCGCTGGGCAGATCAACAAGAAGAGAGTCTGAAAGTGCTCTCAGCAGTATTGCCGCGCGCACGCGCGGCCCTTGGCGAAAACCATCTATGGACTCTTGTTGCTGCCCGAGATCTGGCCACTGCCTACTCCGACCTACGGCGTGCGGACGAAGCACTAGCACTGCTCGAACCCGCCTATAACGGTCTCCGGTCGCATCATGGCGCAGAGCATTTCGAGACCCTTGCAGCTCAAAATAATCTCGCGGTGCTTTATGGGGAACGCGGCGATCATGATCGGCAGATCGCACTGCAGGAGCAACATCTCGCAATCCTCACGAGGGTTGAAGGCGAGTCGTCTCAGACGACCCTGCTGTCGATGTCGAACTTGGCGACGGGCTATGCCGATGCCGGAAGGTTCGACAAGGCAGAAGCGATGCAGACGCGCACACTGGATTTGGCGCGCAAATCGATTCCGGACCACTGGCTCACTGGCGCGATCGCGTTCGACCGCGCTGAATCGCTTGTGAGTCTTGGCCGTTTCGAAGAGGCCCACGCCATGTTCGAGGAAGCGATCCGTCGTTTGATCGAGACCCTGGGCGACGATCACTCGCGCGTCGCGGACGCGCGCGAGAAGCACGACGCGCTGCGCCAGCGACAACGGGCGGCGGCGCGAGATCATCGTTTGTGAGGTTTAGGTGGCTGACAGCGCGCGCATCACGCACTGCGTTGACAACACTTCCAGAAGCGGACAGCGCAGGATCGAACCTTTGTAGGAGCCGATGCCCTTGTGTTGCATCGCGCGAGGCAGGGTTTAGCGTGGCGACCACTCGGTTTTCGTGCGCAGTGCGCACGCTACGACTCGGCTCCACCGCATTCAGGTCCAGGCTGCAATCGCTGAAGTGCAGCGTCCAGCTGCGCCTGGGATTGGCACCCTTGACGACCCGCTCCGTGGCCTGGATCGACGCCCACTCGAATGGCCTCAGCCCCTGCCGCGTTTCGCCAGGCTTGACCTCAGCACTGGGGGTGATGGGGCCAGCCTGTTTTTCTGTCGGGGGCGGCTTCGCTGGGGCCCAGGGTTGCGGGAAGCATGGCTTCGAACAGGGCGCGGCCGAGCAATGAAATGAGCTGCATGAGAACCCCCTGAGTTACATGGTGAAAAGCAGCGTCGCGGCCTGATCAATCGTCGTTGCGGATGGTGCCGACGCCCTTGCCGTCGGCAATGCTTGCGTTGACGGGATTGCTGAGGTTGAGCTTGAACGTTTCGTTGGCCTCGGCGGCGCCATCGCCCTTCACTTTCACCGCCACCGTGCGCCGGGTTTCGCCGGGCGCAAAACGCAAGGTGCCGTTGATGGCCTTGTAGTCTCCGGGTGCGCTTGCTGTCGCGTTGGCCGTGGCGTAGCGCACGGTCACGGTCTTGTTGGAAACGCGGCTCAGACTCACGGCGAACGTGGCGTTCCGGTTCTGCTCCGGCGAACCTTCGGACAAGGACACGTTGTTGATGCTGAGGGCGGGCGGCGACGTATCGTCGTTGGTGATCGTGCCCTTGCCGCTGCCGTCGGCAATAGTGGCGCCGCTCGGTGCGGACAGATTGACGAAGAAGGTTTCGTCGGGCTCCACCTTGGTATCGCCACGCACGGAGATATTGACGGACTTGCTCGTCTGACCTGGATCGAAAAGAAGAACCCCGCTCGCCGGGGTGTAGTCGCTGCCGGATTTCGCGCTGCCGTTGGCAGTGGCGAAGTTGACCGACGCCGGGGAGCTTGCAGCGGCCGACAGGTTCACGGTGAACCTGAAATTGCGGGTGCCTTGGTTGCCTTCGCGGGATGAAAGGTTGCGGATGCGCAGGCTCGGGGGGCCGAGGTCGGCGGTCAAGCGATAGACGTAGGCCGAGTCCTGACCGTTGTTGCCGCCGAAGAACTTGTCGAAATGCGCCCCCACCACCGCAGTGTCATTGGACGCGGCCACGGAAAAGCCGAAGAGGTCCCCCGCGGCGCCATCGGCCGCAATCAGCTTGGCCTGCTGCGTCCAGCTCGCGCCGCTGCGCACAAACACATAGGCCGAGCCTTGGTCACTGTTGGCACCGATGTCGTCTCGAAACACCCCTACCACCGCGGTGTTGCCGGACAGGGCTACGGAAGAGCCGAATTCTTGAAACGCCGCGCCGTCGGCCGCGAGGAGCTTGGCCTGCTGCGTCCAAATCGTGCCGCTGCGCACGAACACATAGGCCGAGCCCTGGGAAAAGTTGGCACCGACCTCGTCTGAATACGCTCCTACCACCGCGGTGTCGCCGGACACCGTCACGGAATAGCCGAAGAAATCTTCAACCGCGCCGTCGGCCGCGATCAGCTTGGCCTGCTGCATCCAGCTCACGCCGCTGCGCACGAACACATACGCCGAGCCCTGGGAACCGTTGGCACCGACGTTGTCGCCATCAGCCCCCGCGACCACGGTGTCGCCAGACAGGGCTACGGAAATGCCGAATCCGTCAAACTCCGCACCGTCGGCCGCTACCAGCTTCTGCTGCTGCGTCCAGCTCGTGCCGTTGCGTACGAACACATAGGCCGAGCCCTGGAGAAAGTTGGCGCCGACCTCATCTTGATGCGCTCCCACTACCGCGGTGTCGCCAGACATGGCCACGGAAATGCCGAATTCGTCACCCGCGGCGCCGTCGGCCGCCACCAGCTTGGCTTGCTGCGTCCAACTCGTGCCGCTGCGCACGAACACGTAGGCCGAGCCCTGGTTGCCGTTGCCACCGAAGTTGTCTGGATACGCCCCCACCACCGTGGTGTCGCCAGATACGGACACGGAAATGCCGAAGCGGTCAAGCGCCGCACCATCGGCCGCGATCAGCTTGGCCTGCTGCGTCCAGCTCATGCCGCTGCGCACGAACACATAGGCCGAGCCCTGGAAGAAGTTAGCGCCGACCTCGTCTTGAAACGCTCCCATCACCGCGGTGTCGCCGGACACCGCTACGGAATAGCCGAAGAAGTCGCCCTTGGCACTGTCGGCCGCCACGAGCTTGGCCTCCTGGTTCACCAACAGCGGATCGACGACCACGGGATATGCGGCATGGGTGTCGTCGAACGCGATCTCGATGCGCCGTTCCGGGGTGACGCTCATGCGGGCATCGAGGTGCTTCTGGTTGGCGTCCAGCACCAGCAGCTTTTGGTAGCGAATGCGCTGAGTATTGCTCTGGTCGGTGAGGAGGACGCTGTCGCCATCGGCCATGGGAAGGAGTCCGCCTTCTACGGCGATCTGGATGCGGACCTTCCCTCGCCCATCTGGCGCGGCATCGAATGTGTAGCCGTGCTCCAGGCCGAGCCCGGAATTGACGTACCACTCGGTAGCCACGCCGTGCGCAAGCTCTGCCCGGTTGCCGCGTACGACAGGCTTGGCGCCGACGACCGGAACTAATGCCTCGCCACGGCCGATGGCCGTGGTGCGAAGTCGCAGTGCTTCGCTCGTCGTGCGCGTTGTAGGAGCGGGCGTATCGGACTGGGGGGTTTCGTGCTCGGCGCGCACGCTACGGTTTGGCTCCGCGGTATTCAGGCTCAGGCCGCGGTCACTGAAGTGCAGCGTCCATCCCTGCTTCGGATTGACGCCGTGAGCGGCCTGGTGATCGGCTTCAAGCCGATACCGGCTCTGCTCGATTTGGGTCTGGATGGAGGCCCACTCCGCGGTGCTCAAGCCCTGCGGCGTTTCGCCCGTTTCGATGTATGCGCTGTGTTCGCGGTGCCCGACGGGCCGTCGGTCAAGGACGTCGGCAACTTGCGCACACACTCCCCCCAAAAGAGCCACACCGAATGCGGCGCAGGCAAGAGACGCATTGATTTGCATGAGGACTCCCTCCCGCACGTTGTTCTTGTTGATGCCTGCACCCCGGCAACGCCAAGGTCTCTAGGCGCCGAGCGAGCCTAGCCCCGGACGCGTCGCTGAGAAAGGGAATTTATGCGGCATTTTTGCGGCATTTCCGTATCGCCCCTCGGACGACGCGATCCAACTCCACACTTCCGCTCAGCGGCGGGCCGGCCGATCAGCCCTGCGGGAATACGCGCCGGTAGACCTCGCGCAGTTCCAGGTTCGCATCCGGCCCATCCGGCGAACAGCGCAGGGGAACACTCACGTCCAGCCCCGCGACGATCTCCTCCGCCCAGCCGCTGGACGCGCGATACAGGCGCGCTTCCGCACGCCGGGAATCGATGGCGAGGTAGACCAGTGCACCCGGAATCCTCGTGTACGCCTCGCGCTTCTCGCCCAGGTCGATGCGCCGGGTGGAATCGGACAGCACTTCCACGATCAGGCAGGGTTGCTCGTTGAACAGCGCGTCGGCGTCGCCGGGCTGGCAGGTGACGAAGGCGTCCGGGTAATAGCTGCGCTCGTCCGCGACGCGGCGGATGCGCAGCTTGTAGCCCTGACTGAAAATCAGGCAGTGCTCGCCGAACAGTCGGTTCAGCGCGACGGTCACGTTGTTCACGATGACGTGATGCGCCTGTCTGCCACCGGTCATGGCATAAGCCAGGCCGTTGACGTACTCGTGCCGCTCGGTCTGTATTTCTTCCCAGGCCAGGTAGTCGTCGAAACTCTGCGCGTCAGGGTGTTTGCGAAGCGCGGTCATTGAGGGCTCCTCGAAGGCCTTTTGATTATGCGCTTTCCGATTCCCGGAAAACCGGTTTAGGCTGGCCGGGCAACTATCGCCGCCTTGTGCGGTTGACCGGGCATGAGACTCACCGGCGTGTGGGGTCTGGAATGAGGTTTCGGCATGCGCTTCTGTCGGGTGATAGGGTCCGGCCAAAAATGACGGTCAAGTCCAACGAGCGCGAGGAGCTTTTAGAAGCTTTCAGCGCGGTATCGCGCCGTTGTCGCAGAGCAAGCGGGTGCTCTCTCGTGCCGTGCCCTCCCCGGTGGATGCGCTTCGCTTATCCACCCTACGCTGCACCGGCCGGTAAGGTGGATAAGCGAAGCGCATCCACCATCCCAGGCCACGGTGGCGCGTGATCCTTGTTTGATGAAAGGGGGCTTCAGCCCCGACAGAGCGGTCGAAGTTCGGGCTGCCGGTCTGATGTAAGGGTGAGTCTCTCGAAAGCTTCATCGTCGCGAGACCCGACCACGCGAGGTATTTTTGCCGGTGCTGATTTGGAGTCCGCGTCCGCGGGACGCTGCGAGCCGTAAAGTAGGGGCTGGGTTGGGGCGGTAGATTGAGTCATTGCTTCGAGCAACCAACGCCGGTTGCCGCAGGGGAGCGCATATGGTTACTGCCGTGCAATCCGAACAGGAGGACGGAAAAGGATCTCGCCGATGGCACTTCGGCTCCGCGGTGTTCGACGAGCGCGCCTGGGTTCTAGAGGTCGCAGGACGGACCGTCGATCTGAACAAGAAACCGCTCCAGGTGCTGCAGTGCCTGCTGGAGCACGCCGGAGCAACGGTCACCCAGGAGAAGTTGATCCAGTACGTCTGGCTGACTCCTCACAAAGCCCCTGCGACGCTGACCAAGGCGATTGCGTCCCTGCGCTCGGCATTGGGGGATCGGGATCGGGTGCTGATCCAGACCAGGAGCGGCGACGGATACACGCTCGCGGTACCGGTGCGATGCGAAACCGTGGACGCGCCTGCGCCCAGACTCGGACATGGCGCCGGCGATCATCCCGCGCTACGGCCGTTGTGGACCCTGGTCGAGCGCCTCGGCGGCGGCGGTCAGGGCGAGCTGTGGTTGGCGCGCCACGACGAAACGCGCGAAACCCGGGTCTACAAGTTTGGGCTCTACGGGACTTCCCTGAAGTCTCTCAAGCGCGAAATCACGCTCAATCGTCGACTGCACGACGACCTGGGCGACAAGGCGTCGGTCTTCGTGCAGCTGCTCGGCAGCAATCTGGAGCAGGCGCCCTTCTTTGTGGAGATGGAATATCTCCCGGCCGGCAGTCTGTCGCAGTGGGCGGACCGACAAGGCGGCTGCGACCGGATTCCGCAAGCCGTACGACTGGAACTGGCGGCGCAGATCGCCGATGCGCTCGGCTTGGCGCACTCAGCGGGAGTGGTGCACAAGGACTTGAAACCCGGGAACGTGTTAATCGATGACTCGGGGGGTTCCGGGACACCGGTGAGAGAGTCTTCGCCGCCGTCGGCCGGGAGCAATGCGCCGCGGATCAAGCTGTGCGATTTCGGCAGCGGCGGATTGCAGGATCGCGCCCGCCTGGAGGACGGTGGGATCGCCCCGCTCGGATTCACTGCCACCATCGGGCTCAACGCAGCCAACGGCGGCACCCCCATGTACCTGGCCCCGGAAGTGCTCGGCGGCGAACGAGCCGGCATGCAGGCGGACATGTATTCCCTTGGAGTGCTGCTCTACCAACTGATCACCGGCGATCTGAAGAAGCCGCTGGCACCGAGGTGGGAGCGGAATATTCAGGACGAACTGTTGCGCGAGGACATCGCAGCACTGGTGGACGGCGAACCGGAGTTGCGTTCGCGCGATGCAACCGAAGTGGCCCGCCGCATACGCAGCTTGGACACGCGACGCGAGGAGCGGGCGCGGCAGCGTCGGAACGAGCAGGAAGCCGGGCGGCTGCGGGAGGAACTGGAGCGTTTGGGTGTCCGCCGACAATGGTTACTGGCGCTGGCGGGTGTTCTCGCGCTTGGCCTGCTGGTGGTGGGCCTTCTGCTGATGCAGGTTGAGCGGGCACGTGAAGAGGCTCAAGAGCAAAGCCGTCGGGCAGAGAGCGAGGCCGCGACCGCGGCGACGGTCAACGAATTTCTGTTGGATGACTTGCTCGGCCAAGCCAGTCCGTTGGATTCCGGAAAGGTCGACCTGCGGGTGCGCGAAGTGCTCGATCTTGCAGCCGGCAGCGCAAGCCGCCGCTTTGCGAACGAGCCGGATCGGGAGCGGGCGATTCGCTTGGCGGTCGGCAAAGCTTACCTTCAGCTCGGTAACTACCGGGAAGCGGAAAAGGAGTTGCTCGCGGCGCTGGCATTGACGCCGGAAAGCGATCAGCAGCAGCGCGCCTTGATCGATTTCTATCTCGGTGACACGCTCGCAGCCTTGGACCGCAGAGATGAAGCGAGCACGGCGCTATCGCGTGCAGCCATCCAAGGTGATGCCGGAACCAAGCTGTTGGCGGCGGTCCAGCTCGCCGGCCTCAGAAGCTTGTACGACGATGATCACGCGGCGGCATTGAGCGAGCTGCTCTCCTTGCGTCCTCGTCTGGAGGCGCAGTTCGGCGCCGGCCACCCGAACCTGGACAATTTGATCAGTGATCTAACCGACATCCACCACAACCTTGGCCGGTATAAAGAAGCTGTGGTGCTCGCCCGCGAGCTGGTTGATCGCCTTCAGGAGCGTCATGGCGGGGGCGATCCCCGTGAGATAATTGCGCAGATTTCGCTTGGCACAGTGCTTTGCTCTGCAGAAGAGTACGAAGAAAGTCTGCAAGTGCTTACCGCCGTATTGCCAAGGGCGCAGACAGCGCTCGGCGAAAACCATCTGCAGACGTTCGCCGCTGTAAACGACCTTGCGATGGCGCACGCCGGGCTCGGGCGTACTGATAAGGCGCTGGCACTGCTCGAACCTGCTTTCGAAACGCTTCGTTCGCGTTATGGGGTGGAGCATTTCGAGACCCTCAGGGCTCTGAACAGTCTAGGGGCGGTGTATCACCAGCGTGGCGAGTTTGGGCGGTACGTCGCACTGTTGGAGCCGCATTTCGCCACACTTAAGCAAGAGCGCGGCGAGTCGGCCGAAGACACCTTGATCTTGATGTCCAACCTGGCGGTGGGTTACGCCGAAACAGGGAGCATCGCGAAAGCCGAAGCGATGCAGGCTCGTGCGATGGACCTGGCGCGCGAATCGATTCCGGACCACTGGCTAACTGGCGCGATAGCGCTCGACCACGCTCAATCGCTTGTCAGACTTGGCCGCTTTGAACAGGCTGACGCCATATTCGATGAAGCGACCCGTCGTCTGACGAAAGCCGTGGGCGAGGATGACTCGCGCGTCGCGGTCGCTCGCGAGAAGCACGATGCGATGCGCAAGCGATGGACGGCGGACACGCAAGATCGTCGGTTATGAGGTCCTCGTAGCGCGCGGAGCGTCCACTGTGCGCCGAGGCGACGCCGGCAGATCAGGATCGAGATTCAGGTGAGAAGCGGTGAAAGATTGTGGCGAACGATCCCATGGGATACCAGCCGCTTCTTCGGCCGCCAAATCCGGGGCCTGCCTCCACGATTTCCGGCAGAGCAGATCTCAGTGGTTTCTCAAGCAGCGCGCCGCTGCTCTGCTTCCCAGCCCTTACAGGCCAGTGCGATGTAACGGGGAATGGCGCGCGCGCCGCTGCTGTAGTACGTCACGGTGCGGCGGCTGAGGCCAAGCGCCTCGGCGGCATCCGTCAGGGACAGGCGGTTGCGTTCCATCCAGGCGCGGAAGTCGGCATTCGGCATGGCGGCTCCGGCCTGTTCGCGTGCCAGGCGCAACAGGGTGCTGGCGGCGATTTCCAGGTCGCCTCCCCAAGTGACATCCCAAGCCCATTCGCCCACTTTCGCGTGGGCGAAGATGCTGGCGTCGTTCAAAGGCGCCAGCACGGCAAACCGCGCGAGGTGCGCTTTCAGATCGATGCGGTCGGTACGACCGTTGTCCCAGGTCACGTCTAGCTGACTGCGTGGTGCAGGTGCAACGGCACTGATGCGCGGTGTCATACGTCGGTCCTCCGATTCAGCCGATTCCACTCGGCAAGCAATACTTCAGGATGGGTTCGCGCCCATCCGCTGGCTTCTCGTATCGCCTGCTTCAAGGCCTTTTTTACGTCCGGTGCCGGTGGAGCCATCAGCCTCAGGGTTTCAAGCGCAATCTGTGCTTCGCCGTCCGGGCACTGCACATGAAAGTGTGGCGGCTCGTGATCGTCTGCATACATCGTGATGCGCCAGCCGTGGTGCCGATGGAGTTCGGGCATGTCGGTACTGTGGGGAAAATATTTCGCTGGGTCAACGCGCTCCGCGAACCATTTGGTCCGGGCTGAAGCCGGATCTGATTAGGACAATCGGCTTGATAGGTTGGCCTGCGAGCGCCCGGTCGGGGCTTGCGCCCCTCTTACGGGGTTCCGCGCTAGTCATCCATCCCCAATTCCTGGATCTTGCGCGTAAGCGTGTTGCGGCCCCAGCCGAGGCGACGCGCCGCTTCCTGGCGCTGGCCCTTGGTGGCGCGCAGCGCGGCTTCGATCAGGGTGCGCTCGAATTGCGGCATGGCTTCTTCCAGCAGGTCGCTGCGACCGCCTGCGAACTCGGAATCGGCCCAGTCGCGCAAGACTTCGTTCCACGGCGCGCTCACCGGCGATGATGGCGAGACCGCAACCATGGCAGGCGTGATCGCAGCGACCGGGACGGGCGCGACGCTGCGAACCGGAATCTGCACATCCTGCATCGCAACGGCAGGCTCGACCGGCTCGCGAATCGGCGTGGGCTGCGGTCGTGTTTCGCCCGCCATCACCGGTGCCTGCGTGATCGGCAGCGTATCCGTCTCGCGCAATTCGGGCGGCAGATCGACCAGGTGCACGTCCTGACCGGGCGCCATCACGGTGAGCCAGCGGCAGACATTTTCGAGCTGGCGCACGTTGCCGGGCCAGTTGAATCGTTGCAGCCGCTCCATCACCTCGGGCAACACGCGCTTGGTCTCGGCCTGTAGCTCCTTGGCGGCATGGACCAGGAAGTGGCGCATGAGCAGCGGGATGTCCTGGCTGCGCTCGGCCAAGCTGGGAATGCGGATGCGGATGACGTTGAGGCGGTGGTAGAGGTCTTCGCGAAACCGTCCTTCGCGAACCAGTTGTTCGAGGTCCTGGTGCGTGGCGGCAAACACGCGCACGTCTACCTTCACCGGGGCGACGCCGCCCACGCGATAGAACTCGCCGTTCTGCAATACGCGCAGCAGCCGCGTCTGCAAGTCGGCCGGCATGTCGCCGATTTCGTCCAGAAACAGCGTACCGCCGTCGGCCTGTTCGAAGCGGCCCTTGCGTTGCGTCTGCGCGCCGGTGAACGCGCCGCGCTCGTGGCCGAAGAACTCGGACTCCATCAAGTCCTTGGGAATCGCGGCGGTGTTGACCGCGATGAAGGGCTTGCCCGTGCGCGGCGAGTTGACGTGCAGCGCGCGCGCCACCAGTTCCTTGCCGGTGCCGGACTCGCCGGTAATCATCACCGTGATGTTCGACTGCGACAGCCGCCCGATCGCGCGGAACACCTCCTGCATCGCCGGCGCCTCGCCGATGATCGCGGTCTCGCCCAACTCGGGCAGAGGTTCCGGCGCTACACGACGCGTCGCCGCGCGGCGCACCAGGTCGGTGACCACGTTGACGTCGAAGGGCTTGGCCAGGTATTCGAAGGCCCCACCCTTGTAGCTCGCCACTGCCGCGTCGAGATCGGAGTGCGCGGTCATGATGATGACCGGCAGGCCGGGATGATCGCGGCGCACGCGCTCCATCAGCTCCAGTCCGGTGACGCCGGGCATGCGGATGTCGCTGACCAGAACGTCGGGCTGATCGTCTTCGAGCGCGTTGAACAGCTCGGCCGCGCCCTCGAAGGTCTGAACCTTCATGCCGGCGCGCATCATGGATTTCTGCATCACCCAGCGGATCGATTCGTCGTCGTCCACCACCCAGATTTCTAGCGTCTTGGTCATTGGTTCTGGATCAGGTCGTCCCGCCCTTGAGCGGCAGGTACGTGGAGAACACGGTGCAGCCTGGACGAGACCGACATTCGATCAGGCCGCCGTGCGCATGAATGAGGTACTGCGCCATCGGCAGGCCCAGGCCGGTGCCTTCGGCGCGGGTCGTGACCATGGGATAGAACACGCGATCGATCAGCGAGGGCGGAATACCCGGCCCGTTGTCTTCCACGTCGATCTGGATCACCAGCCGGAAGCGCGTGCCGCCGATGGTGAACTGCCGCCGCGTGCGGCTGCGCAGCACGATATCGCCCTCGCCGTCAGCGCCTGCGATGGCCTGCATGGCGTTGCGTACCAGGTTCAGCACGGACTGGATGAGCTGCTCCCTGTCCGCAATGATTTCCGGGATGCTGGGGTCGTAGTCGCGCAGGAAGTCGATGCCCTGCGCGCCCTCGGCCTCGCACAACTGGCGCACGTGCTCCAGCACCTCGTGGATGTTCACCGGCGCCATCTGCGGCATGCGGTTGGGGCCGAGCATGCGGTTGACCAGATTCTGCAAGCGATCCGCCTCGCGGATGATCACGCCGGTGTACTCGCGATGATGGCTGTCGGGAAAATCCTGCTCCAGCAACTGCGCCGCGCCGCGAATGCCGCCGAGCGGGTTCTTGATCTCGTGCGCGAGGCCGCGGATCAGCTCGCGCGAAGCCTGGTGCTGCGACAGCAGCAACTCGTCGCGCGAGATGCGCATGTGACGGTCCAGCCCCTGGCACTCCATCAGCAGCCCCGCCGACTTGCCCAGCATGATCGGTGTGACGGTGCAGTCCACGGTGATGGGTTGGTCGCCGTTGCGGCGCAACTCCATTTCGCGTTCGATGAAGCCGGTGCCCGAATCCAGTGCATTGCGCAGCCGCTCCACGTGCGGCGCAAACGGCTGAATGGCCTGCGCGAGCGATTCCCCCACGGCATGGCGGCGGCTGACTTCAAACAGACTTTCCCCCGAGGAGTTGATCGAAGCCACGGCCAGCTTCGCGTCGAGGCAGATCACGGCCGTGGTCAGCCCGTCTAACACCACGTCGGGAGCCACGCGGGAGCGAGGCACAAATTTCATGAGGCCGAACTGCAAGAGGCGCGCCACGCGAACGCGCATGAAGGCTAAGGCATGCGGCTCTATCACGCACCGCTTTGGTGCGAGAAATGCTGGCGCCTGGACACGCGGGAAGGCCCTGATTGGCTCGGAGCTTGCTCACCCATGCGCGTTGGCCCCCGGCGAGCAGCGCGGCTCCCTCTTCCCCTAGCTCCGGGGACGCGGGGGCTGGACGCCCCCTCACTCCGGACATTCCCATGCGCCTTCCTCGATACCGCTCGCTCCTCGTTGCCGCCGTCGGCCTGAGCGCCTTCAACGCACGAGCGGCCTCGCTGACCGACCTGTATGCGCAGGTCCCCTCGCCGCCCGCCGACGTCACCACCGCGCTGAGCTGGATGGACAAGGGCCAGATCGTCTCGCCCGAGTACACGCGCTTCAAGAAAGCGCTCGAAGCCGAGCGCAGCGCCATCGCCGCGCTCAACGGCGGCACGCTGCCCGAAATCACACCCGCCGCACCGCTCGACGCTACCGAACCACCGGAGTTGCAAGGCGCCTGGAAGTCCTACAACGACTACCTCGCGAATAACGAAGGGAACGACGATCCGGCGAAGCGGCTGGGCAAGCGCACGCGCTGGTTGCAGGCCGCGATGGGCGGCAAGCTGGGCTCAGTGCTACCGAAAGTGGTGCCCTGCCCCAGCGTGCCGTGCACCGACCCGGCAATCATCGCGAAGAACGAGCCGGTGCAGGCGCAGAAATACCAGTTGGCGACGCAGGACATTTCGCTGTGGACCACGCTGTTCGAGGACTGGAAGAAAGGCCGGTCCGCGATCATCGACAAGGCGCAGGGGCAGATTGCGGCGGCGGGCGAAGGCGCCAAGGCTGCGGGTGCGACGGGACGGACGACGGTGGCCCGCTACCGCGCCGCCATGCTCAAGGAGATCGAGGTCGCGCTGTCGGTGACCGAGCTGTCGCTGAAGCGCGCGTACGCCATCGAGACCGGTCAGTACGACGCCGTCAGCAGTTCTACGCGTTCGGCGAAGGCGGCTACCAAGTAACGATCCGCGTCGATCAGCCGCGCGGCCTGAACCCGACCGGCTGATCGATCACGATGATGCGCGCGCCGCGACACGCATCCTTGGGTATCGGCGCAAAGCGGCCGATGCGCAGAATCACCTCGCGCGCTTCCCGATCCAGCGCGCTGTAACCGGTACCGCGCAGCAGTGGTGCTTCCAGCACCCGGCCGTCTCGCGCAACCGATACACGCACGGTAGCCGTCCCCTGCTCGCCCAACTGGCGTGACTGCGCCGGATATTGCTGCTGGAAACTGATCATGCGGCTCATCATTTGCAGCCATTGCAGCGGCATGCAGGTCGCGGCGATGACGGTGCCTTGCGCGTGCTGCGAAGGGGATGGCGACGCCATGGCGTCCGAAGGCGCGGCCGACGGCAGTTCCGACGCACTAGTCGCGACCGGCTCCGCCTCGACGTTGAGGATCGGCATCAGATCGACGATTCGCATCGGCGCGACATTCGGATTCGTCGGCGGCGGTGGCAGCGAAGGCAGTTGTCGCGACGACGCAGGCGCAGGCAACAGCGCGATCTGCGTGACTCCGGGCTTCGCAGCATCGGACGATTCCAGCGGATCCGATGACGGCCACAAGAGCCACAGCAGCAACAGAACATGCAGCGCAATGGTTGCGGTCAGACCTGCGTAGCGATTCGGCCGCGACGACGCAACGCGCCATGCACCGGGATCGGTGGAATGATCGATCCTGGTGAATGAGCGGATAACCATCTGCGGTTAAAGCAGCTAGCGTGCCGCCCCAATGTGCCGCCAGTACACGGTCGCGGACATGGCCGGCTTCCATCAATCAGGGATCACGCGACACCTTGGCCTGGGAGGGTGGATGCGTTTCGCTTATCCACCTCCGCTGCACCGGCCTGTAGGGTGGATAAGCGAAGCGCATCCACCGGGGACGGCATGGCACGAGAGAGCGCCCGCTTGTTCCGCGATAACGGCGCGCAACCGCGCCCTGCCAGCTCCTACAGAACCGAGACGTAGGAACGGGCCATGCCCGCGACCGACTTTCTTCAAGGAGCAGATCGCCGCGCCGCCGGCGGTTTCATGTGGACGATCACCGGCGGCGTTCGCGCGACTTCGAGACCACGTGCGTCCACCACGGCCACGCTCACCAGATGCTCGCCGCGTTCGGCACCTGCGAGCGTGAAGCCGAGTTCGCGCGTGGCGGTCGCGTTCTGCGGACTGCCGTCGAGCATGTAGCGCAGGCCATAGCCCTCGGGCAGCGGCCTCGTAAGGCGCACGCTGACCGGAATACGCCGGTCATCTCCGCGAAACGTTTCTTCCGGCGCGGGCGAGACGATGCTCAACTCGACTCTCGGCTGATCGACTTCCAGTTTCTTCGCGCCACTGCCCGGGCCGCTCAGCGGGTCCACGATCTGCACCGGCGGCAGCACCACCGGCTTGGCGCCCGGTGTCGGCGGCTGGTCGGAGTAATGCACCACGCCATCCTTGTCGACGTGTCGATACACGTCTGCTGCGAGCAGCGTGGAGGCGCTCAGCGTCGCGGGGAGAGACAGAAGCAAGACGGTACGCACGCGCATCACTGTGGAACCGTGCTGCGCACGCCGCGCGATCCGACCGGCGCGAACACCAGGTACGCGACCAGCGAGGCCACGATGGAGACCACGTAGCTGTACTCGATCTCCTGGACGTAGCTGCCCCAGAACCAGGCCAGCATGCCGGCGACGAACGCAGCGTAGGCGCTCGCGATCCCGCCGATGCGCGTGAACAGTCCGAACGTCACCACGATGAAAACGCCACCACCGCCGAAGGCCGAGGCATCGGCCACGAGCTGGTAGATGCTTTCCGAGCGCAGCGCCAGTACGTAGGCAACGATGCCGCTGGCCACGACCGCGGCGCGCGCCAGGCGCAGCTTGCCTAGATCGCCCAGGCCCGGGATGAGGGGCGCGATGAAATTGTGCGCGGCCAGCCCGCCGGCGCTGAGCAGGGCGCTGTTGACGGTCGAGAGAATCGCCGAGATCAGGGCCCCGGCAAACAGGACGTAGGCGGCCGTGCCGAGATATTGCTGCGCCAGCAGCGGCAGAATCTGCTCGCCTTCCTCCACGCCCGGCATCAGGCGCAGCGCGACCAGCCCCAAGCTCACGGGAATGAGCCCGATCAGCAGGTACAAACCCCCGCCGAAAATACCGGCACGGCGCCCAATACCGGGATTGCGCGTGGCCAGGATGCGCGACACCAGTTCGGGCGCCACCATCGAACCCACGGTCGGCACGGCCCAGCGTTCCAGCGTCTCCAACCACGATACCTCCGGCCCACCGAAGGGCTTGAGCCGCGCCGGATCGACCGATTGCGCCATCGCGATCACGCCGCCCTGGTGCTGCGCCACCACCACGAACAGCACCACCAGGCCGGCCACCAGCACCACGCCTTGCACCATGTCGGTGATCACGTCCGAGCGCATTCCGCCGACCATGGTGTAGAGCACCACCACGACCGTGGCCAGGGTCATCGCCATCTCCACTTCGGCGCCCGAAGAAGCCGACAACACCTGCCCGAAGGCGCGAATCTGCGCCGCGGCCCAGCCGATGGAGGTGGGCACCATCATCAGCACCGCGAGGCTCTCCACGCCGCGCGAATAGCGCATGCGGAACAGGTCCGCGAGCGTGGTCAGGCCGAGCTTCCATAGCGGCACGGCGAAGATCAGGCCCATCGCGACCAGGCAGATGGCATAGCCGAAAGGATCGGCCGTGGCGCCCCGCAGGCCCTCGTCGTACACCGCACCCGCGGTGCCGATGCAGGCCTCGGCGCCGAACCAAGTCGCGAAAACCGACAAGGTCGCCGTCCAGATGCCCAGGCTGCGGCCGGCCAGTAGGTAGTCCGATTCTGTACGGACTTTTTGCGAGGCCCACAGGCCGATCAGCAACTGGGCAAGGACGTAGGCGGTAACACCCGCCAGGATGATATTCACGGTGCCGACTTGCTCCCCGGAAGCTTTAAGGCGACAAGAATCACTCGAAGACGCAAAGAACCACTTCTCTCAAACAAGCGCGTCCCTGTAGGAGGGGCTCCGCGCAGGACCGGCGCTCGCAGAACGGACCGCGACTGGTCGTGAGGACGCCAGTCGGGGCAGAGCCCCTTCTGTACCTCTGCGCTCTTTCCGCCCTGCGTGATTCGTTTGATGTTGCTGTCAGGCCACCGCCTCTTCCAGCTTCACCAGCGCCTCCTCAAGATGATCCAGCAGGCGCTGCACGCTGGGCAAGGTGCGGCGGCAGGCAATGAGACCGAAGTCCACGAAGTCGCCGCGACTGACCATGGTGATGTTCAAGGCCATGCCATCGACCACGATCGAAACCGGATAAAGGCCTTCCAGCCGGCACCCCTGCCAGTACATCGGCGCGCGCGGGCCGGGCACATTCGAGATGATGACGTTCATCGGCATGCGCTCCCAGCCGCCGATCATGTTGACCGCACCGGGCGTGAGCATGCCCACGGCGTAGGCCAGCATCTGGGCCTGGGTCATGCTCTGGAAGCGTGCCTTGTTGTAATCCATCGAGGCCTTGATGGTGTGGAAGCGTTCGATGGGGTCGGCCACGTCGGTCGCGAGCGTCGCCAGCATGAAAGTCACGGCGTTGCCCGGTTCGGCGTGCTCGCGGTCGCGGTGCAGCGACACCGGCACGCCCGCGATCAACGGCTTGTCGGGCAGTGCGTCGAGGTCGGTGAGATATTGCCGCAGCGCGCCCGCGCACATCGCCATGATGACGTCGTTGGTGGTGCCATCGAGTGCCTTGCAAACAGCCTTGATGCGCGGCATGGAGTACGACTGCGCAGCGAAGCGGCGCGAGGCGGTAATCTTCTGGTTGAGGATGCTGCGCGGCGCGTGCAGGCTGGTGATGACATCCGGATTCCTGGCGCGCGCGTCCTTCCAGGTCTGTATCAGATCGCGCGCCACCGCCGGGACCGATGCCGCGCCAGCCCTGAGTTTCTCCAGCCCGGTCATCGCCGTTTCCAGCACCGGCTTGGGTCGCTCGCCGCTGCCCACTTCCCAGGTCGGCAGCATCTGCGCGGACTCTTCGGCACTGTCGGCCATCGACTTCATCAGCAAGCGGATGCCGGACACGCCATCCACCAGCGAGTGATGAATCTTCATGTAGGTGGCGATGCGCCCGTCTTCCAGGCCCTCGATCAGGTACACGCGCCACAGCGGATAGGCACGATCCAGGTGCGCGCTGTGCACGCGCGAGACCATCGCCAGCAGTTCGCGGATGCGGCCCGGCTTGGGCAGCGCCATGTGCACGAAGTGATGCGCGAGGTCGAAGTGCGGATCGTCTTCCCAGTAGAAAACGCCGAGCCGCGACAGCGGACGGCGATCGAACGGCGGCACCGCCGTTTGCGACTGATTGAGCCTTGCTGCCAGCCGTCCCGCAAAATCCGGCGGCGCGCCCGGCGGCGGCCTGAACAGCGCAAGCGCGCCGACGTGCAAGGGTTGATGCCGGCGCTCCATCAACAGGAACCCGACATCGGTGGGGGATAGTCGTCGCATCTTTCTTCTCCCGATCGGACCCGAACGGCGCGGCGCGTCTGGTGGCGCCGTGGTGCAGCCAGTCTACGCGCGAAGAACGATCGGGGCGCGGCGTTATCATCCGCATTCCCACGACTGCCCGACCCCGCCGTGAAGCCTTCCGATCACCTGCTCGAAGCCGCTCCCAATTTTCGCGACTTCGGCGGATACGCCACCGGCGACGGCCGTCGCGTCCGCAGCGGTTACCTGTTCCGTTCCGAACTGCTGCTGGACCTGAGCCCTCGCGATCTGGAGACGCTGGCGACGCTCGGCATCGGCCTGATCTGCGACCTGCGCAGCCCGGCCGAGCGGCGGCGCCTGTCGTGCCAATGGCTGGCGGACAGTCCGGCGCAGCGGCTCGCGCTCGACATCGACGCCGATCTGTCCGCCGTGCAGCCCGACCGATGGGTACGGCGCCTGGCCGATCCGCGCTTCGACGCTGCCCAGGCACACGACGCCATGCTCGACAACTACCGCCGCATGCCGGCGAGCTTCGCCCGCGACCTGCGCGCGCTGTTCGAATACCTGGCCGCGCCCAATGCGGGCGGCGTGCTCGTGCACTGCGCTGCGGGCAAGGATAGAACCGGCTTCGTCGTCGCCATGCTGCTGTTGGCGCTCGGCGTGCCTGAGGACGCGATTTTTGCGGACTACCTGCTGACCAATCGGCGTTACGGCTTCGAACGCCTGATGCGCTCGCGCGCCCACGTGTTGCTGGACACCGAACTCTCGCCGCATGCCGAATCGGCCATGCATGTCCTGGCCTCGGTGCACGCCGATTTTCTGCGTGCGGCGTTCGACACGGTGCTCGCCGAGTTCGCCGACGTGCAGACCTATCTCGAACGCGCCTGCGAACTCACCCCGGCGCGCTGCGCCGCGCTGCA
This sequence comes from Panacagrimonas sp., assembly GCA_052389915.1. Lineage (GTDB taxonomy): Bacteria > Pseudomonadota > Gammaproteobacteria > Nevskiales > Nevskiaceae > Panacagrimonas. Next base: position 31,473 of record JBQTHL010000067.1, on the reverse strand, counting down.
TGCAGCGCTGCTGGAGACGTAAGGAGCACAGCCGCCCGATGGCTGTCTTGCCGGCAGGCGGCCTGCCTTGCGGAACTCAGTTCTTCGGCGTAGCGAGCTTGCCCCAGACGGCCTCGATCCGGGCATCGCGCCCGCATCCGGCGCGGTAGTAGCGGTAGCGCAGGGAATTTTCCCTGTAGTAGTTCTGGTGGTAATCCTCGGCCGGCCAGAAGCGCTTGGCCTCGGTGATTTCGGTGAGGATGGGTTGCTTGAGCAACGCACGGACCTCCACGCGACTGGCTTCGGCTGCCGCTTTCTGGGCCTCGTCCAGATAGAAAATACCGGGCCGGTACTGGCTGCCGCGATCGCAAAACTGCCCTCCGCCGTCGAGCGGATCGTGGGTGCGCCAGAAATGCTCGAGTAGTTGCGCGTACGTGATCTCGGCCGGATCGAACTTGATTTCCACCGCTTCGGTGTGGCCGCTGCGCCCCCCGCCAACCTGCTCGTAGGTCGGATTGGCCGATTTTCCCCCGGTGTAGCCGGAGACCACCGAAATCACGCCGGGCAGCTTCTCGAAGTCCGACTCGGTGCACCAGAAACAGCCGCTGGCGAAAATCGCCTTGGCCTTCCCCCCTGCGGCAACCTCTGTTTTCCCGGCATCCGTTTTTGCCGCCAGAGGCTCCGCGGCACCGCCGCAAGCCATCGCCAGCAATGCCGCTCCCAGAGCCAGAGCCAGCCTCACGAGCGCAACTCCGGCAGCTTCTCGCCTTCGGGAACGAATTGCAGCGCCACGCCGTTGTTGCAGTAACGCAAGCCGGTAGGCTTGGGGCCGTCGTCGAACACATGGCCCTGATGGCCGCCGCAACGGGTGCAGTGATACTCGGTGCGCGGCAGAACCATCTTGAAATCGGTCTTGGTCGTGATGGCCTTGGGCAGGAAATCCCAGAAGCTCGGCCAGCCGGTGCCGGACTCGTACTTGGCCTTGGCGTCGAACAAGGGCAGGAAACAGGCGGCGCAGACGAAGGTGCCGGGTCGCTTTTCCTGGTTCAGCGGGCTGCTACCGGGGTACTCGGTGTCTTCCTCGAACAAGACCTTGTAGGCCGGTGGCGGCAACAGCGCCTTCCATTCGGATTTGGGCTTGATCAGCACGGCCGATCCGGATTCCTTGGCGGTCGAACAGGCCGACACGCCGACGGCGGCGGCTCCCAGAAGGCTGGACAGGAAATTACGGCGGGTCATGGTCATGGTTTCGAGAATGTTTGAAGGCAAGCGCTCGATAGCGCTGTTTACGTCGTCCTGCGGGCTACGGACGCGCCTTGATCTCTTCAAGAACTTCCCAGCGCGCGTATGCCGTCACAAGAGTCTGCCCCAGCTCGGACAGCCGGGTCTGTGTCTTGATCGCCTGCTCGCGGTTTTGGGCATAGATGCCGGACGAACTGATCGACTCGATCAATTGCGCCTGCTCGGCTTCCAGCTTTTCGATGCGTCGCGGCAGCTCGTCCAGTTCTTTTCGCTCCTTGGAATTCAAGCGCACAAGCTTCGGTGGGTCGCTGGCCACGCGTGCCTGCGCAGTGCCTGATCGCGATTCGCCGCGCGGCGCGGCGTCCGTCCGCTGACGCAACCAGTCCGCATAACCGCCGACGAACTCGCTGATTTTCCCGCCGCCTTCGAACACCAGCGTGCGCGTCACCACTGCATCGAGAAACGCGCGATCGTGCGAGACCAGCAACACCGTGCCGGCGTAATCGAGCAGCAGTTCTTCCAGCAGCTCCAGGGTTTCCAGGTCCAGGTCGTTGGTCGGTTCGTCCAGCACGAGCAGGTTGGACGGGCGCGAGAACAGTCGCGCCAGCAGCAGGCGATTGCGCTCGCCGCCGGACAGGGATCGCACCGGGCTGCGCGCCCGATCCGGCGTGAACAGGAAGTCCTGCAAATAACCCATCACGTGCTGCTTGCGGCCGCCGATCTCGACGAAGTCCTTGCCCTCGCCCACCGCCTCGAACACGACCTGGTTTTCGTCCAGGCCACCGCGCAACTGATCGAAGTAGGCGATCTGCAAATTCGTCCCGAGCCGCACTTCGCCGGACGAAGGCGCGAGCTGCCCGAGCATCAAGCGGATCAATGTGGTCTTGCCGACGCCGTTGCGACCGATCAGGCCCAGGCGATCGCCGCGCAGAATCGTGGTCGAGAAGCGCTGCGCGATGGTCTGGCCCGCAATCGCGTAACTGATTTGCTTGGCCTCGCACACCAGCTTGCCGGAACGCTCGGCCTCGACGATTTCCATGTTCGCCTTGCCCGGCGCGTTGCGCCGCGCGCCGAACTGGTCGCGCATTTCCAGCAGCCGCTGCACGCGCCCCATGTTGCGCGTGCGGCGCGCCTCCACGCCCTGCCGGATCCAGGCCTCTTCCTGCGACAGGCGCTTGTCGAACAGCGCGCGCTCCTGCTTCTCGGCGTGCGCGCGTTCCTCCTTGCGGCGCAGAAAATTGTCGTAGTCGCCCGGCCAGTCCGTGAGCTGGCCGCGGTCGATCTCGACGATGCGTGTCGCCAGGGCCTTCAGGAACGCGCGGTCATGCGTGACGAACAGCAGCGCGCCGGAAAACGATTTAAGAAATCCTTCCAGCCAGGCGATGGAATCGATGTCGAGATGGTTGGTCGGCTCGTCCAGCAGCAGCAGGTCGGGCTCACGCACCAAGGCTTGGGCCAGCAGCACGCGCCGCTTCATTCCGCCCGACAGCGTCTCGAAACGCAGGTGCTCATCGGACTCCACGCGCGAAATCATCTCGCGCACCTTGGCGTTCAACGCCCAGCCACCGAGCGCCTCGATGCGACCCTGCACGCGACCCATCTCGTTCACGTCGTCCGGATGCTCGTCCACCAGGTGCTGGTAGCGCGCCAGCCATTCGCCGGCCTCGCCGAGGCCGCCAGCAACTACATCGAACACGGTGCCGCCCAAGGTGTTGGGTACGTCCTGCACCAGGCGCGCGATCTTGAGCCCCTGGTTGCGCACGATCTCGCCCGCGTCCGGCGCCTGCTCGCCTTCGATCAGGCGCAACAACGTGGACTTGCCCATGCCGTTGCGGCCGAGCACCGCGATGCGCTCGCCGCGGTTGACGACGAGGTTCACGTCTTCCAGCAACGCAGTGGAACCCAGCCTCAGACCGAGGCCGCGAAGAGTCAGCATCAGGACTTCAACTCGGTGACGATCTCGAACCGGCCCGTCAGCGTCTTGTGCACCGGGCACTTGTTGGCGATGCCGATCAGGTATTCGCGCTGCTCGCTGCTCAGTTCGCCGACCAGCTCGACCTTCCGCGACATCCGGTACACCCCGCCGCTCTCCTCGTGCGTGATCTCGACGCGCACGTCCGTCAACGGGATCTGCTTGCGCCGCGCAACCATGGTCACAGTCAGCGCGGTGCAGGCACCCAGTGCTGAGTCCAGCAGTTCATGCGGTTCGGGGCCCTCGTCGTTGCCGCCCAGCGCCTCGGGCACGTCGGCAAACCACTGCTTGTGCCCTGTTTCCAGCAGTTGTTTGAGGCGGCCGTCGTCCGCCTTGCGCACTTTCACCATGAAGAGATGCTCCAAAAAATGGACATTGATTGTATCGGCGGGGTCATGTGCACGTCGTCCGAGGCGGGGTGCGCCAAGCCACGGAACGTGGCAAGGCGACGGCTTGACGGACCCGTGCATCCACAGTGCAGGATGTCTCATGTCAGTTCGCCCGCTTCCCTCCCTGTTGGCGATTCATCACCGGTTCCGGATCGAGTCCGTGGGCGAGGACGCCGCGTTTCCGCAACAGCACGACAGCACGTTCCCCGATGCTTTGAACACCGCCGCTTCGAGCCTTGCCGCGGCTGGGGTGCGGTCTGGCGACGCCGTGCTGTTCGTCGGCGGACAAAGCGCGGCTGCGTTCTGGACCTTCCAGGCCAGCCTGGCCTGCGGCGCCGTGTTCGTACCGGTGGACCCGACTTGGCCGGCACCGCGCATAGCCGCATACGCGGTGCGGACGCGCGCCAGACTGGCGGTGGTCGATGCGCTGCAATCGACGGAAGTCGAAGCGGCGCTGCTCGGGACTTTGCCCGGCTTGCATATCCTGCGGAACGACGCGCTATTTTCGATTACGGGCGCAACAGAGCCTTCCGTCGCTCCCGTACCGGTTCCGGACACCGCGCCTGCGGCCTACCTGCCGACCTCCGGTTCCACCGGAGAGCCCAAGATCGTGGTTCTGAGCCGCGCTGCGCTGCAACGTAGCGCCGAACTTGCGGTGGAATGTTTTCGATGGCAGGCCGGCGAGCGCCTGCTGAACCTGGCAGAGCCGCACACCATGAGCGGACTGCGCAACGCCTTTGTTGCGGCGCCGCTCGCCGGCATGACCTGGCTGTGCCTGCCGCGCGAGCAGCGCAGCAACGTGTTCGAACTGCTCGACGCCATCGCCACGCTGCGCCCGCAGCGGCTGCTCGCGGCGCCGATTCTGCTGCGCCAGATCAACCTGCTCGGCGACCGGGTGGAACTCGAGGTGCTCGCGAGCCTGAAAGCGGTCTACTGCACCGGCGCCGATCTGGATCGCGAGGAGGTGCGCAAGTTTCACGCGCGCTTCGGTCTGCCGGTGCTGAACTACTACGGACTCACCGAAACGGTGGGACTGTGTCTGTGCCAGTCCCTGGACGGGTGGAGTCAATCGGATCACAGCATCGGCCAGGCTGCCGGTTGCGAGCTGCGCCTGATCGGCGCAGACGGCGCGACGGCGGGTCTCGGCGAAGCAGGCGAACTGCAAGTGCGCGTGCCCCTGCCCATGAGCGGCTATCTCGACGACCCTGCGGCAACGGCGGCGATGTTCGACGGCGAGTGGCTGCGCACGGGCGATATCGCGCGCGTGGACGATCAGGATCGCGTCTTGCTGATAGGTCGCAGCGGGACGTTCATCAAGACGATGAACACCGAAAAAATTCACCCGCGCGAGATCGAGGAGGTTCTGTTGCGCCATCCAGCAATAGCCGATGCGGCAGTCTGCGGGCTGCCCGAACGGGGTGGCGGCGAGCGGATTGCGGCCGCCTTGGTCGTACGCGAGGGGCATGCGCAACCCGAGGCCGGGATACTGACCGACTGGGTTCGACAGCAGCTCGGTCCGGCGCGGGTGCCGACGCGGCTGGAGTGGGTGGCGCAGATTCCGCGCGGCGCTCACGGCAAAATACTGCGTCAGGCCCTGCCCACTTTCTTCAAACATGACTGAGCGCTTCCCCCGCACCGCCGCAGAAGCGTTCCAGCGTATTGCCGAACCCGGACGGGCCTCACAGGCCTGGCTCGTCACCGAGTCGCGCACTATCGGTTTCGGCGAGTTGGCCGCTCACATTGGGCAAATGGCCGCGCTGGCGCACTCGAAGGGATTGAAACCTGGAGACCGGGTGGCGATCGCCAGCCGCGACGACGCCGAGATCGCGCTGCTGTTCGTGGCGCTGGTGTGCAACGGCCTGACGGTGGTGAATCTTGACGCCGACACCGGCCCCGAGCGCGCTTTGAACCTGATTCGAGTGGCCGCGCCGCGACTCATGCTGGTGGATACCGCGCTGGTAGCGCACTGGCGCCTGGCCCAGATCGACGCCGACTTGCTGGAAATTGCTCCTGCCGCACCGGCGCGACCGCTGGACCGGCTGCTCGGACGCGCAAAACCACGGGCTGGTCTGCACGGTCTTCTGGCTACGCTGGCCCCGATGGCGCCGCCGGCCGCGCTCGATCCGGAAACGCTCGCCTATATCCTGTTCACCTCCGGCACGACCGCCCAGCCCAAGGGCGTTTCGATCAGCCATCGCGCGCTTTTCGCCCATCTGAGGACACTCGCGCGACGCTACGACTACACCCCCGATAGCCGCATCCTCAACACGCTGATGCTGTCGCACACCGACGGCATCACCCAGGGACCGATGATGGGATTCTTCGCCGGCATCGGCGTGTGGCGGCCTCTGAGCTTCGAGGTCACCCGCATCGAAGCGCTGCTGGACGCCGTGTACCGGCTACGCATCACACACATGGTCGCCGTGCCAACCATGCTGGGACTGATTCTGCGGCTCGGGCTGGATCGGCGCGATGCCTTCTCCGGCGGTGACTTCCGGCTGCTGATCTCCTGCGGCGCCCAGCTCGAAGCGGCCCTGTGGGAGGCCTTCGAAGATGCCTTCCGCGTACCCATCGTCAATGTCTACGGACTCACCGAAACCGTGACCGGCGGAGTCTTCTCCGGCCCGGACCCTCGCAGCCGCATGCCTGGAAGCATCGGCATGCCCGAGGACTGTGAGCTGAAGATCACCCGTGCCGACGGCAGCGAGGTAAGTCCGGGCGAACCCGGCGAACTGCTCATGCGCGGCGATTTGCTGATGTCGGGCTATTTCGCACACCCGGAGCTGACGGAAGCCGTGCTGCGCGACGGCTGGTTTCACACCGGCGACGTGGCGCGATGCGACGAGCACGGGCGTTACTGGATTCTCGGACGCATCAAGAATCTCATCATCCGCGGCGGCTACAACATCCACCCGGAAGAAGTCACCGAAGTGCTTCAGACCTGCCCCGGCGTGCGCGAGGCCGTGACCCTGGGCGTGGCAGATCCGGTGTGGGGCGAGACGGTCGGAGCGCTCGTCGTCGCCAACCCCGGAATCACGGCCGCCGATCTCATGGCGCACTGCAAGGCTCAGCTCGAACCGCGCAAGCTGCCCACACACCTTCGCCTCGTCGAGAGCCTGCCGCGAGGCCGCTCCGGCAAGGTATTGCAGGATGAGGCGCGCCGGCTGCTCGACGACCCGACTGCAGACCCTGCCCCACAAGCGGCGACGCTTGCTGCATCTGGAGCCGATGAGATTTCGGCGCGCCTGCTGCGGGTCGCGGCGAAGATCTTCAAGACCGTGCCGGAGCGACTGGCGCTTCATGCCGCGCCCAAGGACGTTCCTGGCTGGGATTCGCTGGCGCACATGGAACTGGTGCTGGCGATCGAAGCGGAATTCGGCATCCGCCTGAGCCCGCGCGAGATCATGTCGATGGACCGCCTCGACAAGGCGCTGGACCGGGTACGCCGTGGCTGAGGCTCAAGCCGCGGACCACCCTCCGCTTTGGGTCTGGATCGCGGCCTCGCTACTCGCAGCCATCAGCCTGTTCGTGCTGAGCCAGCTCTGGAAGTGGGTCGATCTTCCGGACGAGCCGGCCGATGCCTATACCCTGAATCTCGGTCGCCTCGGCCCGACCGTTACGGGCGAAGTGCAGGTGGTGGTCATCGGCACTTCCAAGACGCTCGCCGCGGTCGAATTCGACCAGGCCCTGACCGCGCCATTGGACAAGACCGTGCTGCGCTTTCACCGTATCACCTGGAACGGCGCGAACTATCTTCAGCTCCAACCGGCCTTCGAGGCGCTGGACCGGCATCCGCCGCGCCTGCTGCTGATCGAGAGCGATCTGCTTGTCTTTGATCGCAGTCTCGCGCCAGCGGTGGACATGATCCAATCGCCGGTGCATGCCGGACTTCGGCTCGCCGGACAAACCCTGAAACACCTGGCCGGCTTCGACGGGCACAACGCCAGTGCCAATCGCGGCGTCGGGCGCGCGTTCACCGCCGCGGAGTGCCAGGCCAGGACCCGGCCGGAAGCACTTGCTGCTTACGCGCGGGCGGCACGGCTTTGGCAGGTGAGCGACGACACAAGGCGTGCCCGATTCCTCAACCGCCTGCGCAAATTGAAGAGATCGGGCACGAAGGTGGTGATGCTCGACATTCCGCGCTCCCCTCAAGCCGACACTGCCGTGCCCGTCGATATCGAATCGCGCGCGAAGCAATTGAGTCGCGAACTCTCGACGGCAGAGGGATTCGAGGTGTGGCGCGCGCCATTAGCAGAGGATTCCGATTACTGCGACCAGGGCCATCTCTCCGGGCAGGGTCGCCAGCGGGTGAGCCACTGGCTCCGCTCCAGACTCGCAGACCTGGCGGCTTCGCAAGGTGGCTGAGCTGGGTCTGGTGGGATGGCTGCTGATCTGGTCAACGCTGGCCGTGCTCGCCGCGTGGCTGCCGCCGCAACGCTGGCGCAACGCGCTCCAGGCCTTGTGCGGCATCTGTCTGCTGGCGAGCGTCTCGCCGCTGTCGCTGGCCTGGCTGGGCGGCGGCACAATGATGAGCTTCGCAGTGACGCGATGGTTTTCCGCTGTGCGCGGGGCTACCGCCGCGACCATCACGCTGGTTGCGGCGAGTTACATCGGCTGGCTGGCGCAGGCGCAACCGACCGGCCTGCCCGGCAGCGGCGTGTTGCTGCCGCTGGGCATGGCGTTTTACACGCTGCGCCTCATCCACTATCTCGCAGAATCCGCAAAGGGTCGCCTAGCGGATCATCGTCTCGACGAGCTTCTGGCCTACCAGTTCTTCTGCGCCGCGCTGCCGGTGGGACCGATCCACCGTTTCGACGATTTCCTGCGCGAATCGCGACGCCGCCGCTGGGACGTTGCTCAGTTCAGCGGTGGCTTGCAACGCGTGCTCTACGGCCTGGTCAAGCTGATCGTGCTGGGCCACTTCCTGATCGAGCAGCGGGTCGCGCCCTGGCTCGCCGTTTCCGCCGATCAGCCGGGGTTGGAAGGGCTGTACGCCTCGGCCTTCCTGTTATGGCTGCCGCTGTACGTCTACTTCAGCGCCTACAGCGACCTGGCCCTGGGATTCGGCGCCCTGATGGGCGTGAAGCTGCGCGAGAACTTCAACCATCCTTACCTCGCGGCCAACATCGCCGACTTCTGGCAGCGCTGGCATATTTCGCTGGCGAACTGGTGTCGCGACCACGTCTATACGCCGGTGCTGGCGCTGACGCGCAGCGCGCTGGCCGCGGTTGTCGCATCGATGCTCGTCCTGGGCGTCTGGCATGAACTGTCGCTGCATTACGTGCTGTGGGGGCTGTATCACGGATTGGGAATCGCCGCGTATCGGCGGTTCGCCACCCTGCCCCGCCTGTGGCCGGATGCGAGTACCGCGGTTCGCGGCATGACCCGGGTCATGGGCACACTGTTCACTCTGCATTTCGTACTGTTCAGCTTCGCCGTGACCGGCGTCGTGGAACACTGGCTGCGCCAAGCCCTGACCTACCTGACGAGATAGCAATGTATTGCTGGCTGCTCCGCCGACTCCCGAAAATCCTGGTCGATACCGCCTTCGTACTCTGGTATGCCGCGCTCATCGTGCTCGTGGTGTACTTCTCCGACCGGCCCGGAGCTTCCTTCCTGTACTTGCACGGGTGACCGAACATGCATCGAAGCACGCTCGAAATTCTGGCCTGTCCAAGCTGCAGGCGCTCGTGGCGCGCGACCACCTGGCATGAGGACGGGCCCTCTATCGAACAGGGCTATCTCGAATGTCCAGGCTGCGGCATCGTCGTTCCCGTGATCGACGGCTTCGCGCTGTTCACCGAGCCGCTGCTGCACGCCGGGCTGGCCGGCGCATCGCAGCTTGCAGAACGGGGACAGGCGCTGTTCGTCACGGCTGACGAATTCGCAGTGGCCGGGAATGTCCGCCGCGCACGGGGCGTCGCCGAGTCGTACGCAGCCTTCCATCCCTTCAATGAAGCGGCACGGGCCGGCGAGCCGCTGATCCCTTGGATCGAGCCGCAACTTCGGCCCGGCGACACTATTGTCGATCTGTGGTGCCGCACCGGCTGGAGCGCTGAGTGGCTGGCCGGGCGCTTTCCGCAGCAGCAGGTGATTGCGCTGTGGGAAGGCAATCGCAGCGTGCTCGGCTACCGTGGCTTCCGGCATCTGCTCGGCAGCGGCCAGCGCGCCGCCAACCTGGACATCGTGTTCGCCCACCCGGAGCAGCCACTGCCGTTTCGCGATGGCTCCTTCGCGCTGGTGTATGCGCACGACGCCCTGCATCGCCACCGCTTGCTTCCATTCGCCGCCGAAGCGCTGCGTGTGGCCGGCTCCGAAGCGGCGCTGATGTTCCCGCATCTGCACCTGACCAATAGCGTGCCCGATCCGTTCTTCGAGCGCGGTTGCACGCAGTTGCACGGGCGCGACTACCGCGCCTGGCTCGATCGGGTGACCGCGGACGGACGGCGGCGCGGCTACGTGTTCGGCGAGTCCGCGCTGTTCGACGGTCCGGCAACCGCGGCACTGGCCGACGCGCCCGACACGGGTGACTACAACGGTCTGGTCCTGTTGCTGCCGGCAGGCAAGGACACGGCTCCAGCCGTCCCAACATCTGCAGACGTGCTCGCCAATCGCCGGTACGTCGTGAGTCCGCTGTTCGGCTTCGATCTGGGGCGCGGACGGGCGCGCGTGGCCTCGATGCTCTTCGATGGCGCGGTCGGCGAACTGCTTTCGCGCCATCCGGTTTATCGCGCCCGCCTGCCCGCGCTGCCGGTGGCGCTGGACGACACTGCCCTGCTCTCCCTGATGTTCGCGGCCAGCGGCGCCGCTCACGCCGAGATCTGCGCCGCGCTTCCGGGCGCCGACGCCGCGTTGCGCGAGCTGAGCGCCGCCGAAATTCTTCGACCCGCGGACGTGTCGCTCGCTGCGCATCGCCTGCAACGTTTCCACGCCTTGCAAGGCGCCGCGATGGCGCCGCGTCTGCGCGAGCCCGTGGCCGATGACGACCAGGTGCTGCTGACTCTTGCCGACGGACAACCACTCACCGCAGGAGAGATCGAGGCACTACGCGGCGCACTCCGATCAGTCGTGCGAACGCGCGCTCTGCGGACGGGCGCCGGGCTTGCCCTTGCAGCAAACGATCATCCCCTGCTGCCGATAGTGGCGATGCTGGCGGCGGCGGATGGATTCGACGTGCGCCTTCTGAAAACGAACGACGCCCCGACACCTGGAACAGCGTTGTTCCTTCATGGCGATGGACGGCCCGCCGCACACGGTATTCGCTCGCTGCCGCTGGGTCTTGACGGTGCGCCCAACAGCCTGTTGGGCGCATCGGATTCGTCTGTCGCGGACGAGCCGCCCCGCGACGCAGCCGCTGGTCGCGAGCACGGCGGCTGGATCGAGCTTCCGGTTACGGGCGGCTACGCGCGTTGCCGGCTCGCGATGCTCGTCGACGCCGTGGACGCGCTCGCACTGCAAATCGATGGGAGTCTGCGTGTGCTCGACGGCCGACGCAGCGTCGCCGACGTGCTGGAGACGCTCTGCGCGCTGTGCCGCATCGGAGCCGCGTGATACGGCGAGGAGCCTCGAACATCGAGACCCCTCGCACGTTCCGCCTCGGCTTTCAGTTTTCCTGAATGCGGAATTCGACGCGGCGGTTGATGGCGCGTCCTTCCTTCGTGGCGTTGCTCGTCTTGGGCTGCGTGAACCCATAGCCACGCGTGGTCAATTGGCCGACACCGGCGCCCTGCGAATTCAGGTAGTTCATGACCGAGGCCGCACGTCGCTGCGACAGCACGTCGTTGTAAGCGCGCGTGCCTACGTTGTCCGTATGGCCTGCCACTTCCGCACGCACCTTGGGATTGGCGCGCAGGATGCGTGCAGCATTGTCGAGAACTGCCAAAGACGGTTTGGTCAGCACCGCGGAGTCGAACTCGAAGTTGACGCCGTTGAGCACAACCACCTGCTTGAGTGCGCAACCCGCACTGTCCACCGGCGTTCCGGGCGGGGTATCCGGGCAGAGATCGTTGTCGTCGTTGACGCCGTCACCGTCGCTGTCGAGCGGCGTGACCACGGTGACTTCAACCGGGACTTCCTCCTCGGCGGGGCAAGGAGAACCCTTGTCCTTTTCTTCGCCTCCGAGCGAGTCCAGCTTCGGAAGGTCGGAGCGGGTGATGCCGATGGCCTGGTTGATCTTGCCCATGCCCGCCAGCGTCCGCGCGGAAGCGATCGAGTAGTCGTAATTGCCGTTGACGAAAGCGCGCTGTGCCTCGAAGGATTCGTTCTCGGTATCCAGCAGGTCGAGCAGGGTGCGCTGACCGATCTGGAACTGGTCCAGGTACGCGGTGCGCGACTTGTCCGTGGTGTCCTTGTGCACCTTCAGGTAATTCAACTGGCTCTGAATGCGCTGGTGATCGTTGAACGCGATGCGCAGGTTCTGGCGCACTTCGCGGCAGGTGCTCTCGCGGTTGTACTCCGACACCGAGATGAGGTCCTCGGCCTGAGCGATCGCGGCCTTGTCGGACCCACCCTTGAACAGGTTGTAGTTGAGCACCACCTCGGCGCGCGCGTCGGTGGTCTCGCCCTCGATGCGGTCGATGTCGTCGCCGATTTCTCCGCGCAGCCGCAGGTCCACGCGCGGGTGGTACAGGCTTTTACGATTGCGCAACTGCTCGCCGCCGGCACGGATGTTTTCGGTGGCGGCAGCCAGCGCGGGGTGGCCGCTATAAGCCAGCTCCAGCGCCTCGGCCGCGTTGGCCGGAAGCGTCGCCGAGCCATGCCCGGCCGGTGCGAGGGTGGCCGCCGGCCACTCCCCGACCACGCGCTGATAACGCGCGCTGACGTCGTGCAGGTTGGCCTTTTCGATCACCAGGTTGGACTCGGCCAGCGCCAAACGGCCGGTGGACTGCTCCTGGTCCACGGAGCGACCCACACCCGCGCTGACCTTTTCCCTGATGCGCCCGAGCACGCTGCGGTGACGGCTGACGTTCTTCTCGGCGAGCACCACCAGTTCGCGATAACGGCGCACGTCTTCGTACGCTCGCACCGCATCCAGCGAAGCGGTCTCGGCGGCGTTCAGCAGGTCGAAATAGCGCTCGCGCTTGGTACGTCCCAGACGGGCGACGTCGCTGCTGGTTGCGAAGCCGTCGTAGAGCAACTGGGTGACGGTCAGGTTGACTCCGACCGGGTTGAAGTCGGTGTCCCGGTTCTGCTCGTCGATATCGTAATTTTCGTATCCGGCCGAGGCGCCGAGATCGACCCGCGGCAGGAAACCGCCCTTGGCGATTTTCTGTTCGTCGTCGGCCGCAAGATAGGCGTGCCAGGCGGCCTGGACTTCAGGATTGGTGGAAATGGCTTTTTGCGCAGCGGCGGCTGCCGTCGTCGCCCTTGCCGCAGGGGCAGGCTGCGGCGCAGCCGAAGTAGTGGCGGCAGGTGCGGGTGCGGCGGTTTGCGCCCACGCCGGGGTGCATACCCCCACCAGCAAGAGTGCCGCTACACCCGAGATGCGGCCCGAAGCCGACATTATTCTTCCCATCTTTCGCATCCCCATCGAGCAAATAAAATTGACGAATCGCGTGGCGCCGGACAAGCCTTCTGCGGCGGGTGCGGCATTCACATCCAATCACTTGCAACCTAAACCCAATCTGAACATTACGTCATTCGAGGCCGAGTCGGAACGGGGGACGCAAAAAAAATCCGCCTGTGCATCCCGTAACGGGACCGTGGCCTGCGTTTCGGCGCCGGTCGCGATTGAGATCATGGTAACCGCGTCCATGCAGCAAGTCCGTGCGCTGCCGTACACAAGCATTGTTTCGTGCGCGAGTCGGCTCGCGCAAATGCCCTGTTCAAGGTGAGTTTCCGAAACTATAAACAGATCATGAGCGGACAGGCCCAGCGACGCGCTGCGATGGCACTCCTCGCCATCCTAGCCATCGTGTTGTGCAGGGTTGCCGCGGGGGCGCTCGACTGGCAGCAATTCCGTGCCGTTGCGCAGCTTCGCCATGGCGCGCCGGGACTGCAGGCGGCCGAAGACTGGCTGCGCCTGATCGACCAGGGACGTCAGCAACCGATTTCCGAGCAGTTGCGCCGCATCAACGAATTCTTCAATGCCCGGACGGTCTTCGGGAACGATATCGAGGTCTGGCGTCAGGCCGATTACTGGGCAACGCCGCTGGAGACGCTGGCGCGCGCGCGCGGCGACTGCGAGGACTTCGCCATTGCCAAGTACTTGAGCCTGCTGGAGCTGGGAATTCCACGCAACCGCTTGCGCCTGATCTACGTCAAGGCGCGAGTGGATGGCGCAAGCTCCACTGTCTCGCAGGCGCACATGGTGCTGGGCTATTACCCCGACCCCAGCGGCGAGCCGCAGATTCTGGACAACCTCGTCGGCAGCATCCATTGGGCCTCAGCGCGGCCCGATCTGTCGCCGGTGTTCAGCTTCAACGGCGAAGGCCTGTGGGCAGGCAGCCAGAGGGCGCCGGGCGATCCGAGCGCAAGGCTGTCACGCTGGCGCGAGTTGCTGGCGCGGCTGAAAGAGGAAGGATTCCAATGAGACCCGGACAAACGTCGGGAACGGCAAGCGGAGCATCGTCATGTCCCTGAGAGAGCAGTTGTGGTTGGCCGTCGTCCTGGTGATGGCACTGGCCGTCGGCGGCACCTTCGTGCTCAGTACCGCGGCTGCGCGCCACTATTTCCAGCAGCAGTTGTTCGTGAAGAACGTGGACAACGCCACGGCACTGGCGCTGTCGATGTCGCAACTGGAGAAAGATCCGGTCGCCCTGGAACTCCTGCTGGCGGCACAGTTCGATGCCGGTCACTACCGGCTCATCCGCTTGACCGATCCTACCGGGAAGCTCGTCGTGGAACGTCGCAACGACCTGCCGGTGGAAGGCGTGCCGCCGGCTTTCGTCGCCGCACTGCCTCTGAACGTCGCGCCCGGCGTGGCGCAGGTGCAGGACGGCTGGAAGCAATACGGCACCCTGACCCTGGAAAGTCACGATCAGTACGCCTACGCCGAACTCTGGGCCGTGAGCATGCGCCTGCTCGGCTGGTTCGCAATCACGGCTCTGGCGGTCGGCGCCGTCGGATCGAGCCTGCTGCGCCTGATCCTGCGCCCGCTCAAATCCGTTGTCGATCAGGCCGAGGCCATCGGCGGGCGACGGTTCGTCGTCCAGGCCGAACCGTCCACCCTCGAATTTCGCCAGCTCGTGCGTTCGATGAACGCCTTGTCCGGAAGGGTCAGGCAGATGCTGCACGACGAATCGCAGCGGGTGGAGCAGCTTCGGCGGCAGGCTCAGACCGATCCGCTCACCGGCTTGTGCAATCGCGAGACCTTCGTCGCTACGCTGGAAGAAGCCTTGAAGCGCGAGGACTCCGTTGCCGGTGGTGTGCTGGTGGTCTTGCGCGTGGCAGGCCTGGCAGAGCTGAACAACGCGATCGGACGACAGGCAGCGGACCAACTTCTGAGCCGCCTGGGGGAAAGTCTGTCGCGCGCCGCGGCAGGGCAAGCGGGTTTGTGGACGGCGGCCCGGCTGAGAGGCCCCGACTTCGCCGTCCTGGCGCCGGGCGAGACCGCTGCCAAGGCCGTCGCGGATCTGCTGTTGTCGCAAGCGCAACTCGCGCTCGATCGTCCGGACGCCGACCCGGAGTCGGCAGTGCGGGTCGGTTGCACGTCTTACCAGGCTGGCGAATCGCGCGCTGCCGTACTCGCGCGCACGGATGGCGCGCTGGCTCAGGCCGAGCAATCCGGAATCGCGGTGGTCGAGGCGGACGAGCCCGGCGATCGGGTTGCCCTGCCCACCGACCTGGTGACTTGGCGCCTGACCCTGGAGAGCGCCATGCGAACCGACGGCGTCCGTCTGGGCCGCTTCCCGGTGAGCTCGGTCGACGGAAACATCCTCCATCACGAATCGCCGGTGCGGCTGAAGATAGGGCCGGAATGGCAGCCGGCCGCCCGCGTCATCGCCTGGGCTGCCCGCCTGGGCCTGATGCCCCGGCTCGATGCCCTGGTGATCGAAGCCGCGCTGCGGGAGATTGCCGCTCACAAGAGCGCCGTCAGCGTGGTCGTCTCGCCCGAGGCGATCTGCGATCCGGCGTTTTCCGCATTGCTTGTGCGCCATCTGGGCGGAGCGCCGGAGCTTGCCGCGATGCTGTGGCTGGAGGTGCCTGAGTACGGCGCGCTCAAGCATCTGGTTGAGTTCGGCGCATTCTGCCGGACCGTCAAACCGCTGGGATGCAAACTGGGCCTGAAACACGCCGGACTGAATTTCTCGCGCATCTGGGAGCTGCACGAGCTGGGGCTGGACTACCTGAAAGTGGACGGCTCCATCGTGCAAGGCATCCGCGACGGGACGGCGCATCAAGCCTTTCTTCGCAGCCTGTGCACGGTGGCGCACACCATCGGCCTGACCACGATCGCTGCCGGAGTCAACGAAGAACGGGACTTCCCGATCCTGGCCGACCTCGGCTTCGATGGCTTCACGGGCCCGGCCGTGCGGGGCTAGCCGGGTCGCGTGCAGCTTGCGATTTCGATCATGCGATTTCGATAATCGGCCGACGATTTCGAAAGACGCTGCCCGTCGCCACGACTTCAATACGTGGCTCGTACCCGCAATGGAGGTTCGCCATGACACCCAACCTCGGCAGACCGCTGCCCGCCGACGAGATGCTGCACCACCAGACCGCGAACCTGATGGGTCGCGTGAACGAATCCGATCTCGGCTGGACCGAGAAAATCTGGTTCTCGATTCCGAAGAAGGACGGGAGCTTGCAGATTGATTTCGGCCTGGGCCGTTACCAGAATCGCAATGTCATGGATGGCTTCGGCGGCGTCTCGCGAGGACGCGAGCAATGGACCGTGCGCGGCTCGCGCGAGCTGTCCACCGATCCGGCGTTCACCGGCGTAGGCCCCATCGCGTACGAAGTGGTGCAGCCGCTGAAGAAGGTGCGCGCCAGGCTCGCTGAGAATTCGGTACAGCCAATTGCCTTCGAGGTGGAGTTCGACGCGCTCAACCCGCCGTTCTGCGAAGACCGGCACTTGCAGCACGACGAGGGCGGCTACCGCGCGGTATCCGACATCGTGCGCTATCACCAGGCCGGCTCGGTCACGGGCTGGATTTCGGTGGAGGGCAAGCGCGAGGAAATCAAGGCGAAGGACTGGATCGCCTTCCGCGATCACTCCTGGGGCGTGCGCCTGGACGTGGGCGCCTCGCCGGTGGACCTCAAGCCTGCACGCAACTGGGGCGACAAGAAGATGGCGCAGGCCGCATTCCTGCTGAACTGGTCGCCGATGTTCATGGAGCGGCCCAACGGCGAGCGCTTCGAGTATCACTACTACCTGCAGATGCGCGATCACAAGCCGTTCTATTTTTCCGGCTACCGAAATTTGCAGGACGGTAGCCAGGAGCGCATCGCGCGCATCCGCCCGGAACTGAAATACGACGACCGCACGCGTCGCTTAGCAGGCGGCCGCATCCACTTCGACATGCTGTCCGGCGAGAACCGCACGGTGGAGGTGGAGGTCACCGGCGAAACCGGTTTTCATCTCGGCACCGCGCTGTACCTGGGCTTCGAGGGCAACAAGCACGGCATGTATCGCGGCGAGCTGTGCCTGGACGGCGAGAAGATCGAGGACACGATGGACGACGCGACCCTGCGCCGCATCCACCAGTTGCGCGACTGCCCGATCCGCATCCGCGAAGGCGACGCGGTGGGCTACGGCATCTTCGAGTCCGTGGTCGTCGGTCCCTGGCCGGAGTATGGGCTCACCGCGGAAGCGTCCTTCATCTAGGCGGCGACGATGGCGCGCGACCTCGACCACATGACGCGGAGGCTCCGCGACTACCTGCCCGGCGGCGCGAGCGTCACGCGCATCGTCGCGCTGTCTACCGGGCATTCCAACGAGACCTATCTGATCGAGGGACTGGATCGCATCCTGCGAATGCCGCCCTCGGAAGAGGGCCTGCTGCCTCCGTACGACATGGCGCGTCAGCACCGCATTCTCGATGCGGTCGGCCGCGCGCCAAACGGGCCGCCGGTGCCGAAGATGTACGAGCTGTGCACGGACGCGAGCGTCATCGGCGATCCGTTCTTCCTGATGCAGCGATTCGATGGCGAGGCCTTCGATCACGTCGCACCGGACTGGATGAAGAGCGCCGGCGCCGACACGGTCGCGTCCATGTGCAGTCAGTGGGTCGGCTCAATCACTGCCCTGCACCGCCTGCCCGCCTCGCTGATGCCGCCGGGCTCTCGCAGCGTGGAACAGGAGATCGCGCACTGGCGCGCAGTCGCCGTACAGGCGGAAGCCGACAAAGAGCTGATCGATCTGCTGGACGACCTGCGCGCGCATCCGCCCGCGGCGTCCGGCCCCATGACGCCGGTGCACGGCGATCCCAAGCAGGGCAACTGTCTGTGGCGTGGCCCGCAGATGCAGGCCTTGCTGGACTGGGAGATGGCCGGCGTCGGCGAGCCGCTCACGGACCTGGGCTACATGCTCCAGTTCTACGACCAGGGCGAGGTTTCCTTCGCCAACGCCGGCTTCGAGCTCGAAGGCTGGTGGTTACGCGGAAGGGTAATCGAGGAATGGCAGCGCGCCACGAATCGCAGCGCCAAGGACATGCGCCGCTACGAGGCCCTGGCGCTGTGCAAGGTCACCGCCATCATTGCGCTCGGCTTTCACCTTTCACGTACTGGCCGCGCCACCGATCCGCGCTTCGCGGCCTGGGGCGCGGTGGTTCCGTTGTACCTGAAGCTCGCACGGCAACGCTTGCAAATGCAGTGAAGCTGCCCTCACCCGCGCGGCGCTCTGCACGGGGGTTCCCCCTATCCCGCTTTGCGGGCGAGGGACGTTAGTCTCGGCTTCCGAGCTGCACATTCAAGGAGGATCACATGAACGCACCCAGCCCCGCACCCGTGGCAGACGCCGAGTCCTTCTACGCCAACTACGACCATCTCGACACGCCGCTGGGTCCGGACGGCACGCCCTTCGCGTACTACGAGGCCTTCCGCGACGCGGCGCTCGCCGCCGACCAGCCGGTGGGCTGGAGCGAAAAGCACGGCGGCTTCTGGGTGGTGACGAGCTTCGCCGACTGCGAGCGCATCGACCGCGATGCCGAGAACTTCTCCAACGACGGCATCATCTTTCCCAAGTACGCCGTCACCGAGCCGCTGATGCTCGCGGAACAGGACGAGCCCGAGCACATGCGCGCGCGGCGTCTGGTCAATCTCGCCTTCATGCCGCGCGGCGTGACGGGCTTGAGCGAAGCGATCCACACGGCAGTGCACGAGTTGATGGACGGCTTCATCGAGACCGGCCGTGCCGACGTGGGCCGCATCCTGGCCGACCCGGTGCCGTCCATCCTCACCGCGGTGATGCTCGGCTTTCCGCCCGAAGACGGACCGATGTTCGATTCCTGGACCACCGCGCTCACGCACGAATTCATCACGGATCGCGCAAGCGCGCTGCCGAAAATCGCGCAGATGTACGAGTACTTCGAGCGCAACATCGCGCGCCGCCAAAAAGAGCCTGGCACAGACATCCTGTCACAGGTCATCAACACCGAGATCGACGGCGAGCGTCTGAGCCAGAAGGAATTGCTCGGCTTCTCTACCGTGTTGCTCATCGGCGGCATCGAGAACTCGGCCAAGCTCATCGGCACCGCGCTGTGGCGGCTGGGCTGGGACGTGGAACTGCGCCGTCGCCTCGTGCGCTCGCCCGAGAAGATGAACACTGCAGTGGATGAATTCCTGCGCTACTACACACCAGCGCCCATCGGTCGCACGGTGAAGCGCGAGGTCACCATTGGCGGCAGGACCATGAAGCCCGGTCAGCAGGTGATGATCATGCTGCCGGTCGCGAACCGCGATCCGCGCACCTTTCCGCACCCGGACGTCTTCATCCTCGACCGCGCGCGCAACACGCATCTCGCGCTCGGCACCGGCCTGCACGTCTGCCTCGGACAGCACCTGATCCGCATGGAAGCGCGCGTGGTGCTCAACGAGTTCCTGTCGCGCATTCCCGAGTACAGCATCGACATGAGTGCGCCGCGCTTCTGGACCAAGGGCCAGGTACAGGGCATGTCGCGTGTGCCCATCGTGTTCGAGCCGGGCAAACCACGACTCGCCACGCGCGGCGCCGGCGTGGACGCCTGGCTGCGCCATGCGGCGCGGCCTTGAGGACGTGCCGATGATCCAGATCGTCTTCGTCGATCCCACCGGCAAGGAGCACAAGGTTGAAGCGGAGCCCGGTCAGAGCGTCATGCAGGCCGCCGTCGGCGCGCTTGTCCCGGGCATCGAAGCGTCCTGCGGCGGCAACTGCATCTGCGCGACCTGTCACGCCCACATAGACGAGCGCTGGTTCGCACAACTGCCGCCGCCCGACGCGATCGAGGCCAGCATGCTCGAGTGCACGGCCGCGCCGCAGCCGACCAGCCGGCTGACCTGCCAGGTCCAGCTCAGCGAGGCGCTCGACGGCATGGTCGTGCGGATCGCGGCCTCTCAGCACTAACTTGGAGACGCGACGTGCCCGGACTCTTCGACACCTACACGCTCAAGAGCGTGACCCTGCGCAACCGCATCGCGGTCTCGCCCATGTGCCAGTACTCCGCCGTCGATGGCGTCGTGAACGACTGGCACTTGGTGAACCTCGGCGCGCGCGCCTCGGGTGGTGCCGCGCTGGCCGTGGCGGAGGCCACGGCCGTTGCTCCCGAAGGCCGCATCACTCACGGCTGCGCAGGCCTCTGGAACGACGCGCAAGCCGAAGCCTGGAGTCGTGTCGCGCGCTTCATCGCCGAACGGGGTGCGGTGCCCGGGATACAGCTCGCGCACGCGGGGCGCAAAGCCTCCGCGAACCGGCCCTGGGAAGGCGACGACCACATCGATGCCGCCGATCCGCGGGCCTGGGAGATTTTCGGGCCTTCCGCCGTCGCCTTCGGCGGCAGCCTGCCACGCGTTCCCCGCGCGATGACGCTCGAAGACATCCAGCGCGTGCAGCGGCAGTTCGCAGACGCCGCGAGGCGAGCACTGGCGGCCGGCTTCAAATGGCTGAACCTGCACTTCGCGCACGGGTATCTCGCGAACAGTTTTCTCTCTCCGCTCGCCAACAGGCGCGAGGATGCCTATGGCGGCAGCTTCGAGAACCGCGCGCGCTTCGCGCTGGAAACATTCGTCGCCGTGCGCGCCGTCTGGCCGGACAAGCTGCCGCTCACGGTCCGTCTCGGCGTAAAGGATTTCGTCGACGGAGGTTTCACGCTCGAAGAAGGCATCGAACTGTCGCGTCGCTTGCACGCAGCCGGCGCAGACCTGATCGACATCAGCCTTGCCCTCAATAGCACCGACGTATCCGGCGTGCCCTGGGGCCCCGGCTTCATGGTGCCGATCGCGCGTCGCGTTCGCGAGGAAGCCGGCGTGCCGGTGTCGGTGGGCTGGATGATCGACTCCCCAAAGGATGCCGACCGCATCATCCGCGAGGGCAGCGTCGATCTGTTCACTTCGGCGCGAGCGATTCTCGCCGAGCCGTCCTGGCCCTACCGAGCTGCCAGTGAATTGGGCGTCGAGACACCGCAGGACGTCTTGCCCACGCAATACGCCGCCTGGCTCAAGGCCACCCCGCGAAGTAAACCGCTACTTCGCGGGGACCCCGGACGGCGCGTCGTCACGCGCGACTCTTAGAAAATCAGGAGAACGACAGCCATGTCGCACATCACCACCAAGTGGGGCGCGCCGGAGAAGACGCACACCGTCGCGTTCTTCCACGAGCGTATCCGTCGCCTCGTCGCCGAGCGTGCGCGCACGCTCGACAAGTCCTGGGCAAAGATCGCGACGGAGCACACCCTCGATCTGCTGAACGCGGACGATCTACTCGGCTTTGAGCGCGAGCTGCTCGAAACGGGCTATCGCTTCGACGCGTCGGCAACGGTTTCGCATCGCGAGCAGCCGGACAAGTACAAGCAGCGCGTCGTCGCCGAGGCAGGGCCGGAGGCCGTAGCCGATGCTCAGGGGCGCATCGAGGTCGGTCAGGGCGACAACCTCGTGCAGGGCACGGCAACGATCACCGGCATCGCGCGCTTCATCTCCACGCTCGATCAGGTCACGGACATGCTGGTGGAAGGCGTGCCCGAAAACACCGTAGCCGTGATCGACGATTCCGGCGGCACGCTCACCGCGCCGATTCTCGAAGACTTCAAGGCCGTGCTCTGCCTTGGCGGCACCGTGCGCTCGCATCTGGGAATACTCACGCGCGAGTACGGCATCCCCTGCTTCATGAACTGCAAGATCGGCTCGTCGCTTTCCGACGGCGATCAGGTTGAACTCGAACTCACCGCTCCAGCCGTTACGGGCGAGGACTACGAAACGGGCCGCAACGTCCGCGCAAAAATCTGGCTGATCGCTCGAGGTGGGCCATGAAGCTCGACTACCCCACCCTGCTGTCCACCAACGAGTTGATCCGCAAAATCTCGGACACCACGTACTGGCTGTGCATCACGCGCACAGTGCAGGAATCAAAGCTGTTCCCGGTGCCGGCGTACATGATGCTGTCCTACCTCAACGCCTTCTACACCTGGCCCGACTTGCTGCGGAAAGTCGACCGGATTCTTCCCGCGGAGGCCTGTGGTGATCGCGCACGCGAGATGAGCCTCAAGCTCAACACGCTCAACTCGGCCTGGTGCATCCCGGCGTTCTACATGCTCGGCCGCGAGCTGCTGATGACGATGGGCCTGCTGCGCACCCAGGATGCGGCCGAGGACGTCGCTTTCATCATGGACTTCACCCGCCGCTTCAACCTCGCCTATCACCGCAACGACGCACACCTGACCAACAAGGATTTCGGCGACCGCAGCCAGTTGCTGCCCGAGCGCACGCTTCAGGTGTTCGAGGCCGATCTGTTCGAGGTGCGCGAAGGCGACCGTCTGCACAGCGCCGTGACACAGCTCACGTCGCAGCTCTCGCAGTACGCCTTCCTCGCGCACTGCGAGTGCCGCATCGGCATCCACAATAGCGGGCCGTACAACTTCGGCGAGCGCGACGGCGAAAAGCGCCAACTGCTGCTGCGCGACTTCAACGATCTTTCGGAAGGCGATTTCCCCTGGCTCGACGGTATCGCCACAGATCTGCCGCTGAACAATCTCACGATCCCGGTGGTGGTGAAGAACACGCATTTCCGGCTCGTCGACGACTGGGCCTCGTTCGAATCCGAACCTGCTTACAACGCGGCGAATGTGGTCGCCGTCGGCCTCTACACGTCGGATGCGCTCACCGAAGGCTACGTGCCGGTGAGCATGGAAAGCGCCGACAAACTGGCCGGGACGATGGAGCGCTACCGCGACATCCTGCGCCAGGCCACGGCTGATCTCTGGAAGCGCATTGCAGGATGGACGCGCGAGCAGATGATCGACGCAGGCGCGCTGGTGTATTCCTCCGTGCCCAAGGATTTCGCGCACCTCGCCGGCATCTACGATCCGGCCGACTGGTTCACGCTCGATCCGCGCGCCGCGCGCTTCAAGCCCCTCCTCAACGACGAGTACGGTCGCGATGGACTCGGCGAGATGGTCGGCTACATGTCCTATCCCACGCAGCAGACCAGCGAGTACGTAATGGCGCGCACCTCCGATGGTGCGCGACACATGATGAGCGGAGTGCCGTACTCGGTGCTCGCGGGCGGCGACTTCGCGCCGAGCACCGGCCCCGCTCAGCACGGCACGAGCAGCCTGCCGGCGAAGACCGGCCGTTACACGACGAGCCGCGGCCGCATCGACTTGGCGACCTACAACCGTCTCGCCGGCGAGTTCCGGCCGAAGATCCTCGACGAGCCGATGCGCTGGCGCGACGAGGAATGGGTCAAGCACTACCACGGCACTCCGGACGCGGACGCGTTGTATGCGTTGAGCCAGCAGCACTCGCGCCGATTGCACGGTCGTGGAGCGGGCTTGCGTCGCGCCGACCTGCAAGCACTGGATGACGAGACCACGGTATGAAAAATTCATCCGTCATTCCTTTAATCGGAATGACTCCCGCGGAAGCGGGAATCCAGTCTCGCAGCCTTAATACAGGTTCGAATTGCGAGCAGCAACTGGATTCCCGCCTTCGCGGGCATGACGTCGATTATTTGTTGAAGCGTTGCGCGCGTTCGTCACGGAATCCATGAGATGGAAATAGGAGACCTGATCCGCCGCGCGGCGACAATGTACGGCGATGACATCGCTCTCGTCGATGCGCAGCGTTCACTCAGCTTCAGGCAACTCGACGAGGCGACGGACAAGGTCGGTCACGGCCTGCTCGCGCTGGGTCTGAAGCCCGGCCACCGAGTGGCCGTGCTGCTGCCCCAGAACAGCGAATCGGTCATCGCGTACTACGCGCTCGCGAAGGCCGGGCTCGTGCGCGTGCCGCTGAACCCGCGCGAGACACGCGCCGATCACGAGTACAAGCTGCAAGACTCGGGCGCGAGCGCGCTGCTGCGCGAAGCCGGCGAAGGACCGGAAGCCGAGCGCATCGTCACGCTCGACGCGCTGCGCAAGATGGAAGCAACATCGCACACCACACCTTGCCGCATCACACGCCATCCGGACGGCCTGTTCCGCCTGGCCTACACCGGCGGCACCACCGGCAAGCCCAAGGGCGTGATGCTGACAACCAACGGCGAACTCGCCGAGATCGCCCATTTCCTCATCGACGTGCTGCCCGACCTCCGCCGCGGCGACACCATGCTGCACGGCGCGCCGGTGACGCACGGCAGCGGCGCCTTCTTGCTGCCGCACCTGATGCGCGGCGCGCGCAACTACATCCTGCCGCGCTTCGATCCGGAGCAGTTCCTGGAAGTGGCGGAGCGCGAGAACGCCACCGCGACCTTCCTCGTGCCCACCATGATCTCGATGCTGCTCGACCAGCCGAGTCTGGCGAAGCGCAAGCTCTCGCTGCGCCGACTGGTCTATGGTGCCGCGCCCATCGCACCGGCCGTGCTTCAGCGCGGCATGGACGCGCTGGGCAAGGTGTTCGTGCAGATCTACGGCCAGGCCGAGGCGCCGATGTGCATTACCTGCCTGCAACCGGAAGACCACGAACGCCTGGGCTCCGCAGGCCGCGCGTACTCGCTGGTGGACGCGCGCATCGGCGACGACGACGGCAAGGAACTTCCCGTCGGTGAAACCGGCGAGGTGCTCGCGCGCGGCCAGCACGTCATGCGCGGTTACTGGAACCGGCCCGAAGATACCGCCGCGAAGTTCACCGCCGACGGCTGGCTGCGCACCGGCGACGTCGGCTATTTCGACAAGGACGGATTCCTGTACCTGGTGGACCGCAAGAACGATCTCATCATCAGCGGCGGCTTCAACGTGTATCCGCGCGAAGTCGAGGATGTGCTGCTCGCGCATCCCGATATCGCCGAGGCCGCGGTCGTGGGTCTGCCCGACGAGCGCTGGGGCGATCGCGTGCACGCCGTGATTGCGGTGCGGCGGGATATCGGCGAGCAGGAAGTGCTGGCTTACTGCGCAGAGCATCTCGCGGGCTTCAAGCGGCCGCGTGGCGTGAGCGTGCTGAGCGAGTTGCCGAAGAGTGCGGTGGGGAAGATCCTGCGGCGTGAAGCGAAGCGTCTGGTAATGGAAAGCTAGGACCAACACCCAATGAAAGTCGCGCTGTGTGTGTTCTGGAGTTTGGCTCTTATAGCGGGCGGGTTCACGGCCGGTGGTGGCTATGGATGGCACGTCATGGACGAGAAGTGCGGATTGCTTGCCCTATCGATCCTGCCGTCGAGTTACTCGTACTCGCTGGAGAAGCACCTTACGGCCTTGGATGCGCTTGCGGACAATGACTTGGCTACAGTCAAAGCCATTCTTTTGAAGCTTTCGCGACTGGAAGCCTCATCAATTGACGCATGCAAAAAAGACCCGGCTTGCATGAAATACGCTCCGCAACACCTTTCTTCAGAGACGACGCTGGAAAGAGTGAAGAATTTTGAAAGGTAGCCACGTAGACCTCATGAACTTCGGCGTCCTGCATAGCCTCGCCTTGCGCCGCAAGGCAGACCTCGCCGCACTGGAGAGCAGCACGGGCCTCGATGCAGCGACCATCGAAGCCGCGCTGGCGCCCGCCATTGCCGACGGCCGCGTCATCGCCGCACGCGGCCTCTACGTGCTCGCGCCCAAGGGCGCCAACTGGCTCCAGGAACGCTACCCGGAGGAGTTCGCGGTCCATCGAAACGATGCGCAGCTCGCCGCGGAGTACGAGCGCTTCGAAGTCATCAATCGCGAGCTGAAAGCGCTCGTCACGCAGTGGCAGAGCCTGAACGTCGGCGGCAAGCAGGTGCCGAACGATCATTCCGACAGCGACTACGACAACCGCATCATCGACCGCCTCGCGGCGCTGCACGAGCGCACTGGGATCTTGCTCGGTCGCATGGCTGCGCGATTGCCTCGGCTGAGCCGCTACGCGATGCGCCTGAGTGACGCGCTTGATCGCTCGGAGAACGGCGAGGTCGAGTGGGTCAGCAGCGTGCGCTGCGACTCCTATCACACGGTCTGGTTCGAGATGCACGAAGACCTGCTGCGCCTTTTAGGCCGGCAGCGGGAGGAGTAGCCGATGGCACTGAGCGAACAGGAGCTCTTGCAGGTTCTGGAGATGTTCCAGAAATCCGGATGGCAGGAGATGCAATTGCATAGCGGTAATCGCAAGCTAGTCATGTCCAAGACCGGACGGGTGAGGCCCGCGGCGCGATTGGAACCGGCGTTTCCAGTGTCCGTTGAGAGAACCGCGACGCCAGCACCGCCGCCGGTTCAGGCATCCGCTCCGGTCGCGACCTCCGCATCCATCGGTCCGCGCTGGTTGCCGGTCAAGGCGCCGATGCTCGGCACCTTCTATGCCGCGCCCAAGCCGGGTGCGGCGGCCTTCGTGACGCTCGGACAGGACGTTTCGGCCGAGGACACGGTGGGCATTCTCGAAGTGATGAAGCTGATGAATTATCTCAAGGCCGGCATCGCCGGACGCATCGCGAAAATCGTGGCCGCCAATGGCGATCTGGTCGAGTTCGACCAAGTGCTGTTCTACATAGAACCAGGTGCCGCATGAGCCGAACCATCCCCCGCACCATCCGATTCGTCGATCAAACTTTGCGCGATGGCCAGCAGAGCTGGTGGGGCATGCGCATGCCGGCCGCGATTTCGCTGGCGCTCGCGCCGGATCTCGATCGCGCGGGTTACGACGAGCTCGACATCACGGGCAGCTCGCTGTTCGAAATCCAGGTGCGGCACTGCAAGGAAGATCCCTGGGAGAACCTGCGCCTGCTGTCCGCCGCGATGCCGCGTACCAAGCTGCGCGCGGGCACACGTTCCAACGGCATCGTGACATTCAACCTGACACCCGACGCCATCATGGATCTGTGGATCCGGCGCCTCGCGGCCAACGGCATCCGGTCTTTCTGGATTTACGACGGGCTGTTCAACGTGGACAAGATCAGCCGTCTGGCAAAAGTCGCGAAGAGTGAGGGCTGCGAGGCGGTGCCGACGATGCTGTTCAGTTCGAGCCCGTACCACACGGATGAGTACTACGCCGAGCGCGCGCGCGAACTGGCGGCGCTCGACGTGGATGCCATCGAGATCGAGGACGCCAGCGGCGTGCTCACGCCGGAGCGCACGCGCAGCCTGGTGCGCGTGGTGAAAGAGGCTATCGGCGACAAGCGCCTGGAGCTGCACTTTCACAACAACACGGGCCTGGCGCCGCTGAACTATCTGGAAGGGCTCGAGGGCGGTGCCGACACGATTCACACCGCGAGCCGCCCGCTCGCCAACGGCGTGGCGCATCCGTCCACCGAGGCGATGCTGCGCAACATCTCCGCCAAGGGCTGGAAGTCTGCGGTCGATCTCGCGGTGGTCGAGCGCGTGTCCGAAAAGCTGCGCGCCATTGCCGAGCAGGAGGGCCTGCCCATCGGCCAGCCCGCCGAGTACGACCTGTTTCACTACCAGCACCAGTTGCCCGGCGGCATGACCGGCACGCTCAAGAACCAGCTCAAGGATCGCGGCATCGAGGCGAGCCTGCCGGCGATTCTCGAAGAGATTGCGCTGATCCGGCACGAGCTGGGCGACCCGGTGATGGCGACGCCGTTTTCGCAGCTCATCGGCACGCAGGCGGTGATGAACCTGCTGACTCCGGGCGAGCGCTACAAGTTCGCGCCGGACGAAATCATCACCTACGTGCTCGGCCATTACGGCAAGCCAGTCGGCCCGCTCGACGGCAACGTGAAGGACCGCATCCTCTCAACGCCGCGCGCGAAGGACTTCGTGAACTGGACGCCGCCGCAGCCTTCACTCAAGGAGCTGCGCAAGGATTTCGGCGACATTTCCGACGACGAACTGATTCTGCGTCTGCTGGTGCCGGAAAAAGAAATCGCGGCGATGCGCGCGGCCGGTCCGCCGAAGCGCGAGTACGTCATTCGTGGGAAGAGCGGACCGGTGACGCTGATCGAGAAACTCATGAGTCAGCCGCAAGGCACATATATCGATTTTCAGAGCGAGGATTTTTCGCTGACCTTGGAACGGAGCGGCCCGTGAGACGCGACAGAATTGGCAATGAAACAGCCGTCATACCCGCGAAGGCGGGTATCCAGTTTTCGCTCGCAACCCTAACGGCCCTTGAGACTGAGAGACTGGATTCCCGCCCCCCGACTAAAGCACTCGGGGGCAGGCCCCGCGGGAATGACGGTTTGGGGAGTGCACCATGAGTGGTGGCAGCAAGCGGCGACCCGGCGAAACCATGGGCGGCGCCTTCGTCGCCGACCCGCGACCCGCGGTGCGTGGCGAACGCGTCATCGGCGTGCGCTGCAGCGCTTGCGGCTATCCCACCTCGCCACCCGCACCCTGGTGCCCGGCGTGTCAAAGCCTTGAGTTGTTCCCGGTGGAGTTCGGCCCCGGCGGTGTCGTGTGGTCGTCCACGCTCATACACATTCCGGTCGGCCGCTGGAAGCCGCCCTACGCACTGGCCTACGTCGATCTCGATCAGGGCCCGCGCGTACTCGCGCACCTGCTGACACCGATCAAGCAGCGGGCGGGTACACGCGTGCGCATCGTTGGCGGTGACGACGGCGATCTGATCGTCACGACAGAACTCGCACCGGAGCCCGCTCATGGCTGAGCGCAGGGAAGTTGTCATCCGCGGTGTCGGCACCTCCGACTACGGCCGCTTTCCGGAGCGGCGCGTGGAGTCGCTGGCCTGGGACGCCGTCATCGAGGCGATGCACGACGCCGGCACCGAGGCGGCCGAGATCGAAGCGGTGTACGTGGGCAGCGTGTTCGGCCCGCCGGGCGTGGCCACGCGCACCTTGCGCGGCATCGGCATCGGCGGCGTGCCGGTTCTCACCATAGAAGCGGCTTGTGCCAGCGGCACCGCGGCCTATCACGAGGCCTACGAGGCCGTGGCGCTGGGCCGCTACGAGTGCGTGCTGGTGTTCGGCATCGAGCACTTGTCTTCGCTCTTCACCAGCGGCGCCATCGTGCCGGAGGCCACGGACTGCGAAGGCCGCGCCGGCCTGCCCCTGCCCGGCCTGTATGCCTTGCAGGCACAGCGCTACATGGAAGTGTTTGGCGCTACGCCCGAGCAGATCGCGGACGTGGCGGTGAAGAACAAGACCAACGGCCTGCTCAATCCGCGCGCGCAACTGCGCCGTGAAGCACCGACGCTGGAGCAGGTGATGTCCTCGCGCATGATTGCCGAGCCGCTCACTTTCCTGCAGTGCTGCCCGGTCAGCGACGGCGCCGGTGCGGTAGTCGTGGGCCGACCCAAGGGCCGCGCCGGAGAGGTGCGCATACTCGCTTCGGCGATGGCCTCGGGTCGGCTCTGGGATCATCGCTCCGAGGATTTCTGGGGCGAGGGTCCGGTGCGTCGCGCGGCGCAGTCGGTCTATGCGCAGACCGCGATCCGGCCATCCGAGATAGACGTGCTCGAAGTGCACGACTCCTTCACCATCGGCGAAATACTGACCCTGGAAGCTCTAGGTCTGTGCAAGTCCGGCGAGGGTGCCGCGCTGGCACCGAGCGGGCACACACGCCGGGGAGGGCAACAGCCGGTCAACCCAAGCGGTGGCCTCTTGTCGCGCGGCCATCCGCTGGGCGCCACCGGCACCGCGCAGATCGCGGAGATCGTCTGGCAGTTGCGCGGCAAGGCCGGCGGGCGGCAGGTGCCGAACGCGCGCCTGGGCATGGTGGAAACCATGGGCGGCGGCGCGGCCGGCATGGAAGGCAACGCGTCCGTGGTCAGCCTGCTGGCGCTGCGCTGAGCGGATCCCCGCACTCGCGGCGAGCGGCACGAAACGAAGAACCCGTTCCAGGCGAACGGCTCTGCTTTCGGCACGAAGGCGGTGGCGCCCACTTCGATCATCAGGGTTGCCCAGGCCGTGAAATAACCCATCCAGCGCGGGACCAGCGGATACTCAGGCGCTGTAACCGCCGTCGATCCCGATGATCTGCCCGCTGATGTAGGCCGCCTCCGGCGACACCAGAAAATCCACCAGCGCCGCAATCTCCTCCGGCGTGCCCATGCGCCCGAGCGGCGTCTTGTGCATGCAGTCCGCGATCACGTCCTTGGCCACCTGGTCGATCTCGAAGGACGAATGCACGATGCCCGCGTCGATCACGCCCGGCGCTACCGCGTTGCAGCGCACGTTGGCCGATCCCATCTCGCGCGCGGTCTGCCGCACCAGGCCCGCGACCGCGGTCTTGGGGCCGCCGGACATGCCGTCGTTCTCCAGGGTGCGCAGCACGGCAGTGGTGACGAACAACACCATGCTGCCGCCGCCGCTCGCCTTGAGCGCCGCCGAGCCGTGCTTCAAGACGTTGAACGAGCCGAACACATCGGTCTCGTAGATACGGCGGAAATCCTCTTCCGTCACCGCGGACATCGGGCACAGCGGAATGGCCGGACCGGTCGAGGACACGATGGCGTCGAGCCCGCCCCATTGCGCCACGGCCTGCTCGATGAAGCGCTTCACGGACGCGCCTTGCGTCATGTCGACCTGAGTCGCCACCGCGGAGCCGCCCGCGGCCTCGATCTCGTTCACGAGCTTGGCCGCCTTCTGCTCGTTGCCACGGAAGCCGATGGTGACCGGCGAGCGCTTCGCGAGGCGCCGGACGATGGCCTCGCCCAGACCGCCGGTGGCTCCCAAAACTGCGATTCCTTTCATCACTCTCTCCTCATTCATGCGTTCGAGCGGACAATTCGTCGAATGCGCCGTAGATTCCGCGGAAGAACAGTAGCGGCGCGCGCTCGGCGGAAAACACCCGCAGATCGAGCACGCGGCCGATCGCGAGCGTGTGGTCCCCGGCCTCGTGCTCGGCTTCCAGCTCGCAATCGACGAAACCGATCACGCCCTCGATCACGGGTGAGCCGCTAGCGCCCGGAACCCAGCCGAGCTGCCCGAACTTGTCGCCGCCGGATCGAGCGAAGGTGCCGCAAACCGGCTGCTGGTCCGCGCCCAGAATATTGACGCCGAAGCGTCCCGAGGCGCGAAGCTTCGGCCAGGTCGTGCTGCTGCGCGCCGGGCAGATCGCGATCAGCGGCGGCGCCAGCGAAACCGAGACGAAGGACTGCGCCGAGAAACCCACCGGCTGCCCTTCGCTGATTCCGGTAACGACGACCACGCCGGTGCAGAACTGGCCCATCGCATTGCGGAAGTCGCGTTCCGAAAAGCCGCTCATCGCTGAATGTTTCCTCTTCGATCGTCGGGCGAATGATCGCACGCAGGCGTCGGCGTCCGGCAGACGTGAGAACCCCCGTTCCCTGGAAAGTCTGCGCAGGTGTCGAGCGCACGATCGCGGTCCATCAAACGTCCGCGGCCGTTGTAGGTGGGGCGCCACCCCCCCCCGGCCCGCCCCCAACCACCCGAGGCGGGGAGTTCAAACGGCCTGTCGGGGCGGTCCCCCCGCCCCCCCGGTGCCCCCC
>JBQTHL010000066.1:0-25160 GCA_052389915.1 Panacagrimonas sp. | reverse complement strand
ACTGATGGAACCTCTCGGCAACATTCCGCCAGCAGAAGCAGAAGCTGCCTACTATTCACAAATCCCGAGTCTCGCCCTCGCGGCGTGACTCACATCAACGAGCCTCCGGGAAAACCGGGGCGGTTCATGGTTCTAGAGCTTATTCAGTTTGCTGAACGTACGAACATAAGCGAGCTTAATCAAGACAACGAACAGGACAATTAAAGTAGCTCCACAGACGAACGCTATAGAGTGGCGTCCTCCGCTGAGCTCTAATCTAGTTCTCTCCAATACCTGCCATCCCGCCAATTTGACTCCCGATGGATCGGATCCTGCCCAATAGTTCAAGAGCGCAAACAGTCCACCCAGAAGAATTCCATAGGCGAGGCTGCCACAGATAATCATCTGTGCACGCTGGGACCGCCATGTGGCGATTTTATTATTCTCGGCCGCTTCATCTGCCAACCGCGCTCTTTCAGTGTTGACTTGATCGAGTGCATTGCCAGCAAGGCTGTCTTGCAAAACGGACACCGCTGGTGAGGCCCCATCCGGTGCGCCCAGCACTGCGAACCAAGGACATTCCAGGATGCCACCTGAGACGGCCTTTTTCATTCGGTCACGAATACCGGCCAGATGCGATGGCTGAAGAAGCGCGAGCAGAAGATCAGGCTGTGCGTCGACCAGCTTTCGCACCCCTGACGCTCCTTTTTGCTCGGCGTTCTGCCGTGCCTGCTCATACTCTTTGACTAGCGTCTGCCAATCCTGGTGAAGCTTTATCTCTTCAGGCTTATCCGCCGTCCGACCATGCAATGACAGCAATTCATGATCGAAGACACCTTGAAGTAACTCCCTGTATGAGGGGTCCAGCATTGCCTTCTTAGCTAGGTCGATCAATCCATCTCTTGTTACGCCATCACCGATCCCAGATACATAGGCCAGGGCGGCAGGGTCGCTGACCTTTATTGCTCGCCAAGCCTCTAACTGGGCGTTCACAAGAGAACTCGCGATGCCCTCCATCCACATAGACAGCCGCGACTCGCGGTCCTTGAGCATGTTGACTAAATGGACCTGATCCTTTGCTTGAAGCACCGACTCAGAAGAAGTAAAGGTCTGGCCCCGGATCGAAATCGACGCCCGTCCCGCTAGCTCCAGAATGACCGTGTTGAGTGCTTTCTTGGCGCTGAAAGTTCTGAAGAACGCCCGGAAGGCATCAGCTTCCTTCTGTTCATCATGCGCCTCAAGGTATAAGTAAAAGGGATGATTGGGCTTGGCGAGCGTGTCTATGGACACTGAGAAGCTGTCGTCAAGCGCAGTGGCCAGTTGCTCTGCCGTTCGACAGTCCTTGCCATCGATCAAGCAAGGCTCGTTTGGGTCTAGCAGGTATATCGTCTTTTGCAGGCCGGCATCCTGGCTCTTGGGATACTCGTCCTCGACGATTCGATCCAACTCGGCAGCCAGCTTATGATCGAATACGTTGACCCAGGCGGAGATCTTGCCGCTGTAGAGCAACTTCTTGCCCCTGTCCGGGCTGGCCTTGAGCAAGCGCGCCAGTGCCACGGGCGAGGATGCCTTCTCTTTGGCGTCGAACTGAAAAGGGGGATAGGTGATTTCCTTGACGTGGAAATGTACCGGTACATCCTCGCCATTGAGCCAACGCTGGACCTCGCCGTGACCCCAGCGCTTGGTGAAGTCGATCGTGATCAGTCCGCGGATCAGTGTGTGCAGCGCATCGGGCAGATCGTTTGGCACGTTAATCGCGCCAGCATTGGTCAGGTTGGCGATCGCGTGGATCGTCAGGCCGTCGAAAGGACTCTTGCCCTGCCAGAGATGGATCAGGGTGATGCCAAGCGCATAGTAGTCGACTTCGCGGCCGATATAGACCTTGCCGCCGAACCCGTACATCTCTGGTGCCGCATAGCCTGCGGTCAGGTTCTGCGACGTCAGGCGGCGCGACATCCCCGCATCGAGTGCTGATGAGATGCCAAAGTCCCCAATGACGATGTCGGAGCCGTCTGTATTCCGGCAGTAGATGTTCTCTGGCTTGATGTCTCTATGGACAACACCGCGGGCATGGCAGAACTCGAACGAGTTTACCGTCTCGGAGACGATTGCGCGAAATCGCTGCAAGTCCTTGATGGGCAGGTATTGCTCGAGTGTTCCGCCCTCGGCGTACTCCATGATCTCGAAAAACCGATCATGGAAATAGCCGTAGTCAAGGATGTTGATGATGTCCGGATGTCTGAGCTGCTTGAGCTGCGCAAGGACCTCTTCCTTGGGCTTGAAGTTCGGGTAATAGAGTTTGAAGACGCACAGTTCCGCCTTGTGACGAAGCAGAAAGATCTCGGCCTCCCCCGTTGACTTGGAGATGACCCGCTCAAAGGCGTAGCTGACGCCGTTGATGAGCAGCGAATCGCCACGGGTCAGCTTCGTGCCAAGGCCCCCTGAGACCGGGCCAAAACCGGAAGGGATGTCTGGACTTCCACCATGCACGGTTCCTGGCTGCCCATGAGCGAACCCAGAAGGGATGTCCGGGCGGCCGCCACGGACCGTGCCCGCGGGTGTCTCGGAGAATCCAGAAGGAATGTCCGGACCATCCGCGCGCTTCGTACCAGACCCACCCGACCGTGGACCCGGCCTTGTGGATAATTCGTCGTCGCTTTTGTCAGACATCAACACGCTCCAAAAATCGGTTATTCCAATCGCGGAAACTTGTTGGCAAAGAGCTCCGAGACGTCGATCTTCTTTGCCATCGTTGAAGACCGGGGCTCCGGTTATAAACCTCCATCAGCTCCATCGTCGCGCGCAACACTTTCTCCAGGTAAGGGACTCGCAGGCGCGACTTCTGAAAGCTCGACCAGAACATACGAAATGTTGTCGTCACTGCCTCTGTCTATGGCGGCGGCTAGAACAGCTTCCTCACGTCCTTCCGTGTCAAGTATGGATTCGATTTCTTCATCAGTTAACACATCCGTCACGCCGTCAGAGCACAAGAGAAATACATCTTCGTCCTGTAACTTTTTTGCAGCGACCCCGACGTCGACATAGAAGCTGCTGGCACCACCAAAGGAATTCAGGATGATGTTGCTCGGTACTTGATTCGCTTCACTGTCTCCGTGAATAGCGCTCAACTCGCGCAAGGAGTGATCCCGTGAGATCCGCATGAGTGTTGCGTCGCGAAATCTGTACAAGCGACTGTCGCCAGCCGAGATGAACAGCAACCGGCCTTGGTACACCAGCAGTCCCACAAGGGTTGAACCCATCCCGCTCTTTGCTGCGTCTGCGCATCCTTCTTGTAATACGCGCTGGTGAATCCGCAGGCACAGGTCATTGATCGCAACGTACAACCCGTTGTCGTCGAGATTGACGGGAATTTCCGACAGCCCCAGTCGCAATTCCTCGAGCACGATCTGGCTGGCAACTTCGCCCGCGTTCGCGCCCCCCATACCGTCTGCGACTGCCACTGCAAACGGCGACGCTCGCGTGTCGAGTTCGATGGCTCCCCGAACCC
Organism: Panacagrimonas sp.; assembly: GCA_052389915.1. Classification (GTDB taxonomy): domain Bacteria; phylum Pseudomonadota; class Gammaproteobacteria; order Nevskiales; family Nevskiaceae; genus Panacagrimonas. Next base: position 21,673 of record JBQTHL010000066.1, on the reverse strand, counting down.
GCTCGTCGCGGAACACCTTTTCCCCGACGAGGACCGTGTCCTCGTTGTTTGCTCGAACACTGCCCACATTGCAGACAGCCGTAATCCGAAGCTTCATTGACGATCTCCTGTCAGCCGGACCCGATACTGACGAAGAATTCGATATTCGCGATCTTCAGAGAGCCTCCATCGCTGATCGTCTGGGCCAGATTCGGGATCAAGGCAATGTTGTTGTAGTACGTCTTGTTTGTGGAGCCGAAATCCATTACGCACCAGCCTTTGTCGAAGTCATACTTGAACGAACAATGTCGACCCGACACTTGATCAAACTTGCCAAAAAGGCTGGAGTAAGGACCGGTAGTTCTCCCGACGTCGGCATTGTTTGCGACGTCAAGGTCGATACTGAGAATTCTGTTGCGCAGCCGCAGCTTTGGAACTGCAGCCGCGGGAGGCTCAACATTAACTAGGCGCCGCGTTCCAGTCGTTTTGGCAGAGGCCGCACCATCTCTATACGGCGCGCTCGGCGGAATTTGAGCGCCGTCAGGTGGGCGTCGGACTTCCTGCGAAGGACTAAACGACGAGGCCAACACGGCGGGCTTGCCACACTGGATGCAACACTTGCCTGCGACGGGAATTCTGCATGACCCGCACATAGTCATCGCAACGCTGCACATATCGCAGAAGCAAGAATCGTCATCGATCAGCTCATTGCATGCAGGGCATTGCATATACGTGGCACCTAGGCCGGGAGGTCTTCGGTCACGAGCGTATTAAGGGCAGTCAATTCGACCTCACCGGCAGTGACCAACGGCGAAATTCGCTCGGCTTGATTCTGGAGCGTCTTCTCAAAGATGTTCCGGACAGCTCTGCCGTTCGCGAAGTTGGCGTCGCGATTCGCGTAGATGTCCTCGAATAGTCGCGCGACAAGCGCCAAAGCCGCAGGGTCAAGCACCATGCCCTTCCTTTCTACCAAATCCAGGTAGATTGCCGTCAGTTCGTTGGGTACATAGTCGTCAAAGTCAATGAACTTGGTGAAGCGCGACCTGAGGCCAGTGTTGGAGTCGAGGAACTCTTCCATTTCTCGGTGGTACCCCGCAGCAATCACAACAAACTTACCTCGATCATCTTCCATCCTCTTCAGGAGGGCATTTATTGCCTCCGTCCCGTAGGAATCGCCTAGCAACGAGTACGCTTCGTCGATAAACAGTACTCCCCCCATCGCCTCATCGACTGCGGCTTGTACCTTGAGGGACGTATCTCCCAAGTACTTTCCGACCAACCCGGAGCGATCCACCTCTTTGAGGTTGCCCTTGGGAAGCAGACCGAGGCTCTTAAAGGCATTTGCGAGGATGCGCGCTACTGTCGTCTTACCCGTGCCTGGACCTCCCCTGAAGACAAAGTGCAGGTTGAGCGGCGTTTCCTTCCCGCCGCGCTCAGAGCGCAACTTCTCGGTCTGGATATAGTTGATTAGGGCACGCAGTTCGCTCTTTACCGTGCTCAGGCCAATCAGCTTGCTGAACTCGTCGATCACTGTCTTGATGTCTGTGATCTGTTGGCCTACTGTAGGAATGTCCACGCCCCGAATACACGTAAGGTCTTCCTGATCTGAAGGCGCCTCACTGAGTTTGCTTGCGAGGCGCTGCGACTGTAGTGATCGGCAAGCGTCGAAAAGATCTCGCGCCTCTCGCGCATTGCCGAAGTTCTTGTCCTTTAGCGCGCAGCGGAGCACAAAGTGCTTTCGCGCCAGCCTTTCAGCGTCGGGATCGAGGCTGTAGCTCGCGTCGGCAGCGAGTCTCTGGAAAATGGTCAGCAGTTCATCTGGGGAGTAGTCATCCAAATGGAAGCGGTAGCGTTCATTAAAACGGGAGTGGAGACCCGGGTTTGAATTAAGCAGCAACCGGATTTCATTTGGATAGCCAGCGATGATGACGACGAACTTGCCGCGGTCGTCTTCCAGTCGCTTCAGCAACGTATCGATCGCCTCCTGGCCAAAGGAGTCGCTGTCGCCTTGCTTCAGTGTGTATGCCTCATCGATGAACAAGACTCCGCCTAATGCCCGGTCACAGAGGTCATTGACCTGAGGCGCGGTTCCCCCAACATGCTGCGCTACCATCTTGCCGCGATCTGCCTCTATGACATGGCCGAGCTCAAGTACGCCAATCGCCCTGAGGGTTTGCCCAAGGACGCGCGCGACGGAGGTCTTGCCTGTACCTGGGCTTCCAGTCAATACGACATGGAAAGCGATGGCCTCCTCCCTGCCTATTCCTGCTTGAGCACGCCGCTTTTGGACCCCGATCTGGTCGACAAGATTCCGTACGGCCTTCTTCAATGCGTGCATGCCGACGAACTTATCCAAGTCAGCGAGGATCTGTTCGACAGATTTCTCTTCCTCCGTCGCGTTCAGGATCTCGCCCTCCGAAATCGTCCTCGTACCTGATCTGTCTTTGGGACTGTCGGCGAAATAGTTGAGCTTGAGCGTTTCAGCCATTCTCAACGCAGCCCATGCGTTACGTCCTTCTGGCTCGAAACCTGGCCTCCGGCTGTTCTTAAGGACCAGCTTGAAGACTTTGACTAACTTGTCCCGGGCCGCATCCGAAACGGCGAATCCGCTGCTGCGCAGTTCGGCCTCTGTCAACTCAGCCAATTCGCTCGACGTGAAGTCCGGCAACTTGAAAACGTAGGGAAACTTGCTACTGACGACATCGTTAGCGCTAAGGAACTCGCGCAAACCCTGGGGCTGTCCAGAGAGCACGACGATCGGGTCAAGTTTGTTCGCTGGCTTCGACATCTCGCTGATTAGCCGATCGATCTGTTCGACGTTTTTGGCATAGCCGGCTGGTATCAGCTTTTGAACGTTCTCAATGCAGAGCACATGTCCCTTGGCCTTCTTGAAATTGATCTGAAAGTCCTTGCTGAAATCGGCGAAGTCCACGGCATCATGAATGATCGGCACGGGTGACTTAGTTACGCCAAACTCGTGGCAGAGTTCCGCGAGCACACGAACGAGCCTGGTCTTTCCGGTGCCGGCGCTTCCAATCAGGATGGAGTGCAGGCGGTCGCTGTATGTCAAGCCGTCATGCCTGACGGTTTCCATTGCGAGGCGCAAGCGCGCGACGGTTTGACGGATATCCCGCATTCCGATCAGTTCGCTCATCAAGTCCGAAGCAATGAAGGCGAACATATATCCGCACTGCTTGCAGTAGCGGGCCTTTTGCCGGTTCGCAGTCGAGCATGATTGGCAGTCTTTAGTCATACAGGAAACCAACGTTCAGCTAATCAACCAGACGCCGCCCTGAGACGGATCAGCGCACTCGGCTGGAGAATCGTGCCCGCATCCATAGGCATGGCATCGCCATCTGAGCTGTCCTGAGGCATTTAAGGCCTGCATTGCCTCCTCAGACAATGCCGAAACCAAGCTCATAAAGTATCTGCGTGCATCTTGACTCGTTGGAAAAGTCTTGCCTGCCAGTCGGCTCAGCGCTTGATTGATCTGTTCCTGCACTCTGCGACGCCGCTCTTCTTGCTCCAAGCGCTGCCGCTCGGCTTCCAGCCGTAGTCTTTCTTTCTCTAGTCGCTGCCGCTCCTCCTCCTGGACGATCTGGTCACCCAACAGACTGATCTGCTTTTTTTGTTCATCAGAGAACAGGGATTTGGAGCGGGCTCTCTCGTCCCTCGGCGCGCTGGGCACCGACAACAAGGCGCGGGCAAGTTTCATCTTGATGAGTTGGTCGTCGTTAGCGACTTCAGCGGCATGGAGATTCTTGCTTACGAAACCAGTCTCTTTGGGTTCAAGCTGAAGCGTACGCAGCTCCTCAAGCAGCGTTGCAATCTCCTGTTGCGCTGGATCGTTCGATGCCGCGAGCGAAAGTTGGCGAGCTTCACTCGTAAGCGGTATCGCACAGGTCTTGCAGAAATCGAAGATGCTGAGTTCCCCACATCCTGGACAAGAGATCCCGGCTACAGGATTCCCACATTGTCCGCAGTACGCTTGGCTTTCTACGACTGGCGCCATGCAGAATTTGCACTGCCCCTCCAAAAGCCAACCATTGCAGGCTTCGCAGATATCAGCATTCGGTAGGACGGGTGATTTGCATTTCGGACACACTGATCGGGCTTGGAGCGCGTTGCCACAATCTGCACAGAAGCTGGCCACCCCGGAGTTCGAATAGCCACAACAGGCACATCGTTGTTCTTGGAGGCTCACGGAGGCAACGCTAACAATCCGCTCTTCTAGAGCGTTTGAAACCGGCTCATACCTAACGTTCTTGTGTTCATCCACCATTGAATTGCCCCGGGAATTTGTCTTCTATGAGTCGGTCGCGATGATCTTCTTAGACATAACGAGCTGCGCTATTGGCGACGAGGCTCATAATCGCGTTGTGATTGCCGTTGCGGGAGGGATGAACCGATTCATCGTCACGGCGGTGACTCTCGCGGTCTGGGGCTCGTCGGGCTGATTATGCTGCGGCGGTGGCATTCCAATCCGTTTCACGGCGTCTTGCCTTTCAGTTCGTGGGTGTGGAGATTGCTGAAGACCGGCTCGACGATCCCGAGGTGGGCGGCTGTACAGCAGACGCCCCTGGTGGGGGTCGATGCGGGCTTTCATCGCGGGAGCATTTGAAAATCGGAAATCTACCCCTGACCATTCTGATGTTCCCCATTCGCGAGTAGTCGCTGCGCATTGTTTCCTATCACCGCCGCTCCACGATCCATTCCGGTTTTACCTTCACATCAAGGACCACTTGATTGCCGCCGCCGACCTGGGTGCCGATACCCGGAGCGCCGCGCCTGTCAACTTGCGTACGGCCCAAGTTCGGGGCGACCCGGCCTTCGTAAATGCGCGTTCCGGCCGGTAATTCGATCACCACCTGCTTGTGCGCCGTGTTTCCGGTCCTGGCGACATCGATGCCTTTTTCGATGGTCGCCTGCGTACCGCGTGACTCGGAGCGCGACCAGTAGGAGTGCAGCTTGTCGGAATTGCCGAGCGCGGCCTTGTCGTCGGCGTGCACGCGGTACAGCCGTGTGGGTTTGCTAAGAACGACTTCGTCATACGACCCGCCAACGAACGTCTTGCCGAACTCATCGGGCAAGGGGCAACGCGCCTGGGCTTTGCACTGGGGATTCGACCAGCGGCGCACTACGCGGTCCGCCGCGTTGTTGGCGGCTCTTTGTGTGGCGGCCGCAGCCTGGCGCTCCGCCGCTTGCTTGGCCGCGCGGGACGCTGCGCGCTCCGCGGCACCGAGCACCTGAGCTTCAGCGCCCGTAAGGAACGCGAGCGCCGCAAGCCCGAGGACCACAGAACCACTGAACGACCCGATATTGCCCATGTCTTGCCTCCCTTTACATGACCACTTGCCGCACCGAACAAGCTTTCTCGGTGTCATCGTAACCAGACCATGTAGGCCGTCGCGCCACCCCAGATCAGCAGCACGGGCCACCAGATCAGAAAGCGGAACAGCGCCCTGATCACATCGGCCAGAAGAATGCCCTTGGCATCTTCCACCGCCTGATCCCCAAACACAAAGCGCAGCAACATCGCCCCGATTACGAAGTACGTGACACCCATGATCAACCAGGCCACCGGCATGATGAGGTCTTCGGGGAGCGCGGTGAAGAAATCGTTCATGAGTGCTGAGACCACTACGGAAACAAACGGAATCGCGATTCCACCCAGCACCACTGCCTTGCCCGCTGTCCGTGCTCCGACCACGATCATCAGTCCGCCGACCGCAATCATGGCGGCCACCAGCAGCCCGACGGCTTCCTCAGGAATGATCATGAACAGGGGGTTGCCAATACGATTCATCGGCTGCCCTTCCGCCCAGCCAACTCAGTATTCTCGATCCACTGTTGAATCCGTTCCGTCAGGGAACCCCTGGCGCCCAGGTTCACGAGTTCAATGCCCATCTCCCGCGCGCGGGCAGATTCGGTGGCCGTGGGGCGCGCCAGACTCACCAGCATCGGATAGGCTCCAAGGCCGCTCATGGCGGCGAGCGTGGCGAGTTTGAACAGGGTCTCCATGCCTACGCCGCAAACCTCGCCCTTGGCCGCACCCGATTTGCATTCGATGATGTACAGGTTGTTGTTCGCCACGAAGACGACGTCCCATTCCGCCAACATCTGTCCAGGGGCAGTCACCTGCACGCCGGCCGCGACATCCTGTACCAAGCCGGCGCGAGTCAGCGGCAGGAGCGCGTAGAACAGCCGATACTCCAGCCATCCCCCCGGTTGCGAAAGATCGCTGCTGCACGCCCGCAAACCTGAGTCTCCCATCCAGATCTGCCAAGCCCGCGCTCGTCATCAACTGAACCAGCTCGTGCAGTTCCGGGTGCTGCTCACTGGGAGGTAGCGCCTCTCTGGTCACCAGACCGTCCACTGCGGTGGCCAAGCGGTTGAGCGCGGAAAAACAGGATCGAGCGCCGGGCGCGCGGCGCGCAAACTCCAGTGCCAGTTGATTCCAAAGCGTCCTCGGTTTGCGCAGGGTCTGCAACGCGCTCACCCACTCGATGCCGTGCGGCGACAACCGGTCCCGAATGCGCTGGCAATCCTCCACATTAAAGGACGGGTAATCGCCACCGCCGCGCGAGAGCCAGACCAGGCAATCGGTTTCCCGTTCGACCGCAAACACCGGATGACCCTGGGCCGAGAAGGCATGATTGGCCGGCACCGCGTAAAGCGCATCCGCGCCGCTGACGTTGAGTGCCACCGATGCCGCTTCATGCCGGTGCGCAACGCTGCCCAATTGATCGCAAAGCGCCGCGGCATCCCCCGCGTGCGGCAAAGGCTCCACACTCGCGTCCAATCCTCGCCGCTTCGCCGCTTGCGCTACAAACGCTGCTCGATCCGTCATGAGCGGCGGAGCCAGTAGACACAAATCGCCGCGAGGAAAGCGCCCGTCCACTAAGGGCGTCACAAGGTCTTCCGATCGCTCCCCAGCGATGGCGTACTGTCGCCGTATTCGATTCACCTGCGCGTCTCCCGTTTCGCGCCGGAACCCGCCCACGTTCCGTGCGCACGAGTATATCGGTCCGCGGGTTGTGGTCCAGGTGGGAGTGCGCGGCCGCGCGTGGGTAGGGTTTTGCACACAATTTGGATGGGCGAACTGAAGCGGGCTCCGGACAAACGGGGCCGAGCTGGCCAAGTGCGCGAGATCAACGCGGCTTGTCAACGATGTAGCCCTTTCCTTCACAGCGGGGACACTCCTTGCCCTCCACCTTTTTCGTCCCGTCGCATTCATGGCACCTGATCTTGCGTTCGACGTCCCGGTTCGGCGCTCGTTCGAATGGGTTTGGCATGTCATGGCTCCTGCTGGATGATTGAACATTCAAATCGGCGGCCACTGTGGCCTGCTTGTCCTCGCGCACTTGGCTGAACGCTCTGCATGCGTTACTGGTCCTCGCGCACCGCTTCCAGCGCCTTCGGCAAGGTTTTGTAACCCATCTTCCAGACTTTCCCATCCTTGTAGACGAAGAATTCGTCTCCCCCGAGAAAGCTGGAAACGCGATAGATCTCGTAGACCGACCGCTCGCCGATCACCTCCTTGATGAAGGTCTTGTCCATGGTGCTCTCCTGAAGTCAGGATCAATGGTGCCGCGGGTTACTGGTGCACCGCCAAGAAACGACTGGCCGGTGCTGCGAGGTCGAACAACTCCTTCGGCGAAAGCTTCTAGGCATCAGCGCCAGCAGTTTTTCGATGAAGGGCTAGGCAAAACACTTCCAGTAACGGACGCAGATCACTCCATCCAAGAACGAAAGCGAGGAGCTGGAGGACGAAATTGACGACGGCCAGCGCCGGCATGAATTCGCTGATTCCGAGCATCGGCGGCTCACCCGCGGACGACACCGAGAAGCTGGGCGCCCAGATTCGTGCTGGGGCTGGGATAGCGACCATCAATGGGTCCGTGGTTGTCGCAGAATGCGAAGCCCGCACGCGCACCGAGCATCGTCAAGAACTCGAAGCCCTCTGCCGTCGTCGCCCAGGAAGCACGAACCCATCCCCAGTACGACGGACCGAATTTTTCGGCGCTGGCAAGATTGAGCTGCCCGCCCCAGCTCTTGGAACTCACTTCATATCGAATGGGGTCTGGATCGGGCTTGTGTATCTCAGTCCATTCCTTCCTTGAGCCGTCTGGGTAGTGCTTGGTGCAATGTACATGCCGAACACCTCTCTCCGGGGCCGGCGGGTCTGGATAGTGGTAGCCGCCATTCTCGACTTCGAGCTCCGTCAGGGCGGCTCGCAGCTTTTCGTCAAGCTGCGCGCGGGTCAGGTTCTCGTTGCATTTCAGAGGGCGCATGTCGAAGTAGAGTCCCATGTATGTTTCCTAATCTCGGGGTCAGCTCTGTTGGGTTTACAGAATTCGGTCCGGGTGCCAGCACGCGGGCCGCTATCGAATACGCTTCCGATCACTCTCCGTGACTTCGGCGATGTTGGAGATTTCGAGCAGCGAAATCGCCTGTTCGAGCGTTAACGATGATTCGTCCCTGGACATGGGCTCTCTCTGCGCGTGCTTTCGGTCTCCGGGTCCCTGGAAGTCCCACCCCATCGCACTGATGCCCGCCGTGCGACCGGTGCGGGTTGCTCAATGCAATGAGCTCAGACTACAGAAGTCGCGTGGGGACGCGATTGCAATCGGGCGGGCGTGATTGCACGATGAGTATTGCAGGAGGGTTCCCATCGGTGGGTTCTCCGGGAGGCCCGCGCCACGGGAATTGCCGGGTGGCGCGAACAAGCTCAGGTTAGCTTGGGCGACGGTATTCTCGAAGGGGGGCTTGCCAGGACGTCAGAACTGCGGTGCGGGGAGAAAATTACATGAAGCTGGTCCCGGTCACACGTTGAGACTCTTGTGCAGTCTCACCTGATACAGCGAATGCTTAGACGCAGAGGCCTCAGCCCTGAGGGGCGTTGAGACAAAGTTGTCGACCATTGCAGCGCGTTCAGCCATGACTGTCGCAGAGGCCGAGTTTCAGTGCAGGGCCTGGTGAATGGTCCGGCGGGCTTCAATGGTTGTTGCGCATGAGGCAGAAGGAGCAGAGGAGCGCTTCGGGTATGTCCGCTAGTCGCTCTTCTTCAATAAAGCGTCCGCAGTTGCAGCAGAGTCCGTATTGCCCCTCTTTGATTCGCCTGATAGCGAAGTCGATTCGGGTGACTTCATGTAGGGAATGACCTCCCGCTCGTGCGCTATCAGTTTCCAAAATCGCCCGTTTTTCTTCGCGCCGTTTCTGCAAGTGTTGTAGCCGTTCGGTCAGATACGCGGCGTCAAAACGATCGCTCATGGTGCTCCTTGGTAGTGCATGGACAGCGATAGTCGCACTAGCCTCAGCCCTGCGGGGCGTTGAGACAGTCCCGTCGTCGAATCAATAGGCAAGATACGCATTGCCATCATGCTTGGGGACTTCGCACGACTACATGGAAGCGAACCTGACGATAGCTCAATCAACTCATTGCTTGGCGGAAGCGGAAGCAAAGTGATGGGCGCTCACAGCATCGATGAAGAAGAAGTGGTGTAGAACGCTCGAAGGGCTCGGGAATAGGTTACTCGTCTGCTGATTTGGATACCTCGTCCTCAGCCGCCACCAGCTCCCGAACACGCGCGATCGCCGAGTCCGTGTCCTTTCGAATGTCCGAGCCCAACATGGCCCTCAGTGCACTCGGCGATTGCGATGTCCGAACCGCACCCTCTTCGTCGATCGCGATCTCCCCATCGGCTCGGGCGCGCTCGTAATAGCTGAGCGCGTCCAGGAAACGCCCTTCGGTTTCGGCGCACATGCCCAAATTGAAGATCGTGGGCCGATGCAGGGGGGACCACTCGTTGATCTGGCTCCAGGTCTGACAGGCAGCCGCCGGGTTGCCCCTCGTTACCGATTCGACAGCGCCCTCGAATAGCAATGCATCCACTTCGCCGAGACCTTCGGCGTCCTCGTTGACCTTCGCCCGCACCGAGCGGTTCTGGGGCGCCACGTCCGCAGCGATTTCGGCCAAGAGTTGCTGTTCGGCGTCGGCCACGAGGTCCGAGTCTGGCCGGCCAGGATGATCGGGGCAGTGGGTGGTGCGGGCTGCGCTCACTTTCTGAGCGGAGTAGACAATCCCTCCGGTCGTCACGCTCACTGCCTTGGGGAAGGCAGTCAATTTGAACGAGCGATCTTCACAGAGCGCGGAATACTGGTAGTAGCGCTTGCAGTTGCCGTCTTTCTTGCGTTCGCGGCATTTTCCCCTCACCTCGCGTCGAACGTACGCCGACTCGAACTCCGCATCCACTTGCCCGAAGTAAACCGCTTCAGCCTCTACGCTCCGTCCGTAGCGGGCGGCAGAAAGCGAGTCGAACGCAAGGTCGAAGGCGCCACCTCGAAGCGCGAAGTATGGTTTCCCGTCGAATCGAATCGACGCCAGGCGCGCTTCGAGAGCCGAGGCGAACCGCTCCCCTCCGGGGCCGTCAAATCCGGAAACCGCGACGGTGCGTAGTCTGGCAGCGGCCTCATGTCTTGCCGGGAAGCGGCCCACCACGTCGACCGATGTTGCGCAGGCTCCCACCAAGCAAATCAATGCACCCGCGCAGGCTACCGTTACCTTTCGTTCCTTAAGTGTGATCACGCGTGCTTCCCCCCTGACTTCGGTCGGCACCCCTCATGGCGTCCATTGCCACCCTCTACCAACAGTGGGCATGGAGTCACCAAGTGCCGCTCCGTGTTCTTGCACAACAGGATCAACTGCCGTTTGAGGAGTATCGCAAGCACATTGCCGGTTGGCGGTGGCAGCGCAAGGTGATGGGCTCAGTCTATGCGCCTTGTCAGCAGGTACCATTGCAACCGGGGAAAGGCAATTGCACGAGGAGCCAATGAGTCAAATCCTTCTCGATGGGGAACTGTTGCGGGACGTGCTCCAGGCTCGCTTCTCGGGCGGCGCGGACGATTTTACTTCGCACTGGGACGCGGATGGGAGCCTCGCTCCGTCCACGGTATGGCGCTGGACCCAAGGCCAAGTCCCTCGGACGGGCGACGACCTACTAAAGCTCTCTGCGCTGCTCGACTTGGACCCGTTCTGCTTGCTGACATGCGAGCCTGGCCGCGAAAGAGAGATGATCGAGGCCCTGCTGTCGCGGGCCGAGCGCGGCCAGTGGGATCGTTTTCGGTTCTTTGCCGAATTCTTCGGCCGCCAGCGCAAGTGGCCCCCGGAGCAGATTGCCCAGGCTTATCCGGATGCTCGCTGGCATACAGCGGAGTTTCGGCACGACGCGGAAGGCCGCTCCAATTACTACCCCCTTTTTCGGCTATCTCCCGATCGGAGGCGGCGGATCGACCTGTTTCCGCAGGTCTACCACTTCGCGTTCCGCAACCCGGCAAGCTTCGCCGGGCGTTGGCTCGGATACGGTATGGTGGTTCATCACGGCTTGGCTGTCCGTTTGCGCCATATCGACGGACAGGCTCACGCCTACACAGCCGCGAATACCAACGAGCCCGCCAGAGTTGAAACCTTCTTCGGCCCCGGACCTGGCGAATTTCGCATCGCTTCGTTGCATCCGTTTCGGGGCGAAATCGAACACGAGCCGGAACCCAGCCTGTGCGTTCGCTTCCGCGGGTGATGCGCTCCTTCTCCGGCCTGACTGCTACTTATAAGGATTGCCAGGACACCTGCCGTACTTCTCGTGATCATTGACAGCCTCGCAGTGGGGATGACATAAATCGGCATCGAAGCGATGACATTGGGGCAGATGTCTGGGCGCAAGTATCTGGTGAATAGGCCCGATGTCGTCCTAGAACCCCTCCTTCGCAAACCGAGTCGTTGGTCAGTTCGCCAGGTTGTTGCGGCGTGAGCCCCCGTTCAACGGAATCGGTTAGCGTCACTGTAGCCTTGACGGGGTTGGCCGAAGCCCTGGAAGGTGCGATTCAAGAGGGGTCGAAGGAAACACGCAGGCGTCTGAAGCGCATGGTCCGGTCGATCTATGTCCAGCCGATGGTGTCCGTCCTGTCGATGAAGTCCGGGGCGGACGGTCTAACCCATACCGCCCTCTGGTTTCGCGGTGTCCTGGATGCGTCGGCCGGCGAAGCACGTAAAGGAATCCTGCTGAGCATCGGTGGCAGCGGCGCGATCGCAGTTTCCAGTGCGGGGAGATCGACGGGCTCTTGGCCACTGCACGACGTATTCCTCGATCATGCCGGACCAGCCTCCCAGCCTTCCTCTGGGACGCCACGCGCTCTAGTCCACGAGCTTGCGGGAACGCTGGCCGCGCGAATCGTCGAGGCAGGCGCAGCGTTGTTCCAATCTCCTGACACCGTTCCCGCAATCGTCCGCAACTGGGCCGAGCATCAGGCCAGGACCGCCATCGCCAAGTGGGCGGAACAACTCGATGAGGATTCCCTCGACCGTGCTAGAGCGCTGGAAGGACCAACGCTGCCGAACGGGACCTCCATCTACAATCACCTCGTCCGGCGCCTCGATGAAAGCGCATCCCCGGACGCGCGCGTTTTCAGAAACCGCGGGCAGTTTCTTGCCTCGAAATCCTTGCTGGCAGAAGCGACCCTGCAAGACGGCTTTCGCGGGCGCGGCTCTTCCGACTATCGCGAGATCGCGCGGGCTGTTGACCACGGTCTCAGCCTTCGGGATACCTTGTCCTCGCTGTGGAGCGCCTCGCCACGGACGCAGACTTGGCTTCTATCGACACGCGAAGATTGGAGCGGATTATTCGTCCAACCCCCTCCTAACGGCGACGCTCCGCAGCGTCCGATGCTGCCCCCGGAGGGTCTGCCGCAGATCGTCGCCGCTTTCGAGGAGCTGCCCTCAGAATACTGGCCCCACACCCCCGCGGACTTGGTAGAAATGCACCGCCTCGTTTACGTCGAGTCCGCGGGTCCGGGCGCCTTGGCCCGCAAGATTGGGATACCGCTGTTCGATCTACTCCGGAACGAGCTAAAGCGAGGCGGATGGGGAGGAATCGGGAGGGCGCACGCATCCGCGGAGAGGCCCCTACTGCAAAGCGTGGCCGACGCACTGGATGCGGTTCACATAATTCGGCAAGTCCTTGAATGGGGCATTGCGCATGGCCCTGATCGCGAGGATATCAATGCCAGGTCCTCGGATGAGCTTCTCAGGACATGGCTCAGGTCGCGCCCCCTGGCATCCATTTTTCGCCTCTCCGATGAGGTTCACGGGAAACTACGGACCGCTGAGGAAGAGGCGCAAGCCGAACTTGTAGCAACCTGGACGTGGAAGCGAGCCGATTTTCCGCGGCTACTGCCAGAGCAGTTATGGGAGATCGACGGGGTCCTCTTTGAAGAACTCTCGAACCTCGACTCGCTACGAGAAGAGGGTCGGGAGATGAGTCATTGCGTCGGCACTTACGGATACGATTGCGTTGCCGGAAAACTGCGTGTTTTTCGCTTGAGCTTCGGTGTTGAACGCGCCACGCTGTCGATCGTAATCCACAGTGAACACCTCGCTCTCCAGCAATTGCGAGGCTTCGCCAACTCAGTGGTCGGGCACCGCATCCGGGCGGCCGCAGAGCAGTTTCTGACAGGCCTGAATGAGGGAACCATAGCCTCCGACCGAAATTCCGTACTCGCCAAACTCAGATCCACCACTCTTCAGGCCGCTGCCGAACGTGAGCACCTTTACCTACGCATTCTGAATCGCCGACTCGACCAGTCTTTGCAGGAACTGATCCCGTCGTCGCGACGGCGAGCGTTTCTCGCGACTTCGCTGTCGCACGGCTGGCTCGGAACCGCGACCCGCCAGAGGTTTGCACGATGATCCCCGGTAATGCGCGCACCTGCGAAGCGAACGGAGTGCACAATGGAAAAGCCTGACATATGGACAAATATTCTCTCCCGTCATGGAGATACACTTGGAATATTAGCAGCCGATCCTCGGTTCAGACGTTTGATTAAGGGCCTGCCTCGCCACGCAATGCTTAAGCCGGTGCTGTCCCAGAAGCTCTCGATTGATACCTTGTTTGAATTGCACTATCAGGCAATGACCGTGATCGCGGTGAAATACCACACCCTGTTCTCAAGCAGGTCGCGGCCAGCTTTGGGCTTTATAAGAAATTCTCGGTCGCCGACTATCTTTATATAGCGTGCTCTACACCTGATGCACGGGTTCGTGCTCGCCAAAGGCGGGTGCCGCTCGAAAGATCAAAAGCTTGAAGAAGGAGTGCGTTGCACACTCCGGTTGCTTCTGGACAAATGTTTACGCATACGGCCGGCGAGTGCAACCTATCTCAGGTCGTCGAGAAACTCTGATCCGGGCTCCACGCTAGTAACCAGCAACTGGTCGCGCGCGCGAGTGCAAGCGACATACAGCAAATGTCGCTCGGTGTTGTAGACCTCTTCGAGATCGGAGTCCTCTCCCGCGGTTTCGATGCGATCTTGAAGCGGGATCACCTCGTCGTCGCAAGCCATGACGACGACGGCGCGAAACTCCAGGCCCTTTGCCAAGTGCATCGTGCTGATCGAGACATGGCCGCTCGCCGTTTCGACGCCATCGTCCAGCACCTTGAACGGCAAACCGCTGGCTGCCGCCGCATCCCGCGCTCGATCTAGCTGCGCATCGGAACGCACGAAGATTCCCAGCTCGTGCGCCGCGTAGCCTTCCTGCCTGCGGGCCTTGAGCCATTCGGCTACCGCCGCGATCTCGCCCTTTTGATTGGCGAACGACTGGATGGATGGCGCCGGTCCGTTGAACACCGACACGGTTCCGCGTCGCTCCTCGGTGTTGCCGTCTACGTCCGACACTTCAGGCGCCAGCAGTTGATCCGCCTGCATTCGTATCTGGTGTGAAGTGCGGTAGTTGATGCGCAGCGTCCGCGACCGGCCACGAATATCGACCCCGAGCGATTTCCACGAAAACGGCTGCTGGAAAATCCGCTGCCCCAGATCACCGGCAAAGAACAGACTGTTCGCGCCACCTGCGCCCAGCGCGGCCAAGAATCGTAGCTGCGCGACGCTCACGTCCTGCGCCTCGTCCACGACGACAAACTCGAACGGCGGCTGCTTCTGCGCGGAGAGGCGTTCGGCAGCCCGGGTGAACATCCCAGCATGAGTGACAAGGCCGTCTGACTTCAGCCGAGCGCGCACGGCATCAAAAATCGACCAGAGCACGACGCGCTGCGCTTCCGGCAGACGGGTCTTTCGGCCGAGACGCTTCACGTCGCGATACGCTTCCCAGCTCGACAACTGCCAGGCATCAACCAAGTCCTCCCACTCCGCGAGCAGAAAGCTCGGGCTGAACTTCGCTCCGGGACTGGCGGCCATCGCATCACGCAGGTATTGCCGCACCGTCTTCCTGCTCGCGAGATTCGCGCGCCCGATGTGCTTCTCATGCAGACGCTCGCCGATGGCATTCATCGAATGCACATCGACCCGTTCACCGATGCGCGGCTCGTTGCTGATGAGGCGACGCAGCTTGGTATGCAGCGCGTTGGCGAGCGCGTCGGAAAACGTGGTCAGCAGCACGCGGCTGTCCGGACGCGAGCGGGCCAGGAACACCGCCCGGTGCAGCGCGACGATGGTCTTGCCAGTGCCCGCAGAGCCAGACACTCGGGCGGGACCGCTGTAGTCCCGCTCCACCCATTGCCGCTGCGCCGGGTGAAGGAACGTCGTCCACTTTTCCCACGGGAACGCCAGTGCCCGTTCCAGCTCCTCCACATCGTTCATTACGCGGAAGCGCCGCTGCGCGTCCGGATGGGTGAAGGGGTCCGCGCCGACAACGGGCTGCGGGACCTTCGGCGTACCGCCTACTGCCAGCTCTAGCAGAGCCTCAGCCGCTTCGCTCGGCAGGTGGTCAGCGATGACCAGCAAACTGTCTTCGGTGGCCTGCCGCACATCGTTCAACCATTCGGCGGGCACGCCGTAGCTCAGCAGTTCCGCATCGGATCGGCCGACGAATAGGAAGGGCTTCTCGGGAACGACGAACCCCTTCGGCGCAGGCTCGTGAACCTCGACGTACTTCGGCACCGCGATTTCATGCACCCGCTCGCGAATCTCCACGAACTGCGCGGCGCCAGTCGCGGGGTGCGTCTCCAGCTTGCGCCGTTCCGCCCACTGGTAGGCTTTGTCGTGGTGATCCACGTAACACAGCAGCAAGCTGTTGCTGGTCTTGTGAACGATCAGGCGAATGTCGCTGCCGACCCGCACCGACCAGAAGTTCTTGTCCTTTGCCTTGTCGAGCTTGTGCAGGCTCATGCCGGTGTTGACGGGGTTCATCTGCAAGTCGAAAGCCGTGGTCTTCACGGCTTTCTGCTCATCGCCGGTCAGCCGGGCGAGGCTATCGGTGAAGGTGTCGGCGATGCGAAAATCCATGGAAGCTATCGGCTCCTAGGCGCTACTTGAACTCATACACTCGGGATAAACCCTCGTCGGCCGTGACTCGCGCCCGTGAACCTTATGGCATTGATGGATTGCTCCAGCCCGGCCGGAGGATCTTCGTTCTCGAAAATAATGACCTGCGACGCTCTGAATTCTTCCGCGATTGCCCTGTAGAAAGCGTCCTTCACATCCCTCGAAAACCCGCCCTCATCGGTATCGGGCTCCCTGTACACGACCAGCGGAGAGTCGATCAGCACCATTCCCGGATGCGGCATTGATCGCTTTAGATCGTAACTAAGCAACGCCAGATTGAACGCAGCATGCGCGATGGCGCGAACACCTTTTCCATGACTTGCGCGCTTGCGCCCTGAAATTACGACATCCTGATCCACCTCACTGAAAGTGACGCGATCAAGATTGGGGAAATGCCATTTCCGTAGCAGTGCTTCGACTTCCTTGCTGAATCCATCTGCTTCGTCAGCTCGAATTTGCGCAGAAGGGAAGCCCCCCGACGTTCCAGACGCAAGTGTGCTGGCCTCCCCGGTCAGGGTTTCCAGCTCCTCCACCCTGGCCCGCAACTCAACCGCGCGCCTATACACCTCTCGTTCGGACTGATTGGCGCGGAACTGCTGCAACGCGATTTCGATCCGCGGTTTGAGCGTGTCCCGCAAGGCTTCGACCGTAGCTTTGAGCTGAAGACGGACCTCTACGCCGCGGCCTGCGAGACGCTCAATCTCACTATCGTTCTGGCTCCTGGTCAGATCGAGGTCGGAGAGCAACGCCCTGGTCTTACCAGCCTCTGCCAAACAGGCTTGTGCAACGTCTTCAGGTTTCGCCTGTGGTTTTTGGTGCTCGTGTCCGTGATGCTCCGCAAGCGCACCGCAAACGGGGCATCGTTCTTCGTTCATCTGGCCAAGACGAGTTCCCGCTTCGGCTATGCTGTCGAGCCTCCGAAGATCAGACTGGTACTGCTGCTCCAATAATCCGAATCGCTGCTGAAGCTCCGTGAGGACATCCGTGCGCGATTCAATACGACGCAGTTCTCCCCAAGCGGAGCGGCGCCTGTTCTCAAAGTCAGCAACCGATTGTTGCTCGGATGCGAGCACGCTCTCCGCTGCGGAGTACAGAGACTCTACGCGCGCGAGCTGGTCCATCCATGTTTCCGGATCGCCCGGCGGCTGTGATTCAGCAAGTCGTGATCTCGCGCGTTCAAGGAGAAGCTCAAGCACTTCCGCTCTGCCTTCGCGCTTTCCCTTGGAAGTCTTCGGGTCTTCAACGGCAACGAGAGATGCGTCATCGACCCCAGTTAGAAGCAGTCGAAATACCGCGCTTTCCACTGTCGAGCTAGTGAACTGCCCGGAATGGACAGGGGAGGTTTCGCTGATAACAGTTTCCTCATCGACGAGGATCAGCTGCGCAATATCGCGAAAACTAAGCACCCGCGTTTTGCCTTGCTTGTTGGTACGAACTTTCTTGCCCTTCAGACCAGAAATATCTAGTAGGTACTGAGAGACGTTGTTTGTCTCGCCCGGTTGATGCTTTGCACTGAGGGTTCTGTCGGGCTTGCCTCTCTCGCATAGCTTGAAGTTCCCTCCACGAAGAGAACGCTCAAGGACGATTTCATCATCGCTGCCTGCTCGTCGAATGGCGATTTGCGCCGACTCGTATCGTTCTGATTCTGGTATCGACTTTGGCTCCTTGCTAGCGCCCAGCATGTAGTCGATACACTGGACGATGTAGGTCTTACCTGTGTCGCTGGGGCCGAAGATGACGTTTAACCCAGACGCGAAATGCACTTCCGCTTTCGGAACACCTGACCCCACTAAGGTCAGCCGCACGATCTGGAAACCTGTCATTCCCACGATGAGTCCTCTGCCTTGAGTACAGATTCCATCTCGAACTCCGCTCCCCACTCGCCGACATGCTCATTCGCGACCCGTACGAGCTGAATGTCCGTAAGCTCCATGAATGCTGATACGAGCCACGCGGCGCGCTGTCGAAGACTGCTGAGATACTCTGAACTCATCGAATCCAGAAATGCGGCAGAACGATCCGTCGCGACGAACATCACGCCTTTCTCTGTATACAGTCGCTCCACTAGCCCACGGCTTTGAAACAGCAGAAGGCCCTTCTCAAGCACGGCACGTCGAACTAAAAGTTCCCCACCCCGATGCGGCGTTTTTGGATGCAGTCCGGTTGGGCCATTCGGCATGTCGTCGGAATGAACCACTAGATAATCAAAGACGACTAGACGTTGCAGCGAAGAAGCGTTTGGGAATGCTTCGTTTAGCACAGCCAGCGCACGCAAGCCGATCTCAATCGGGCCGTTGAATGGCGCGCTAACGACCGGATGTTCCGCACCAATCATTTCACCCACCTGACTTTCTTGTCGTTGGCGAGCTGATGGCAGATACCCCCGCGATCCAGGAGAGATAGCCTCTCTTTTAATGCATGGTCCGTTATGGGCAAGAGCCTCGCCGTCTTCACAACGGCCATCAAACGGTAGTAAGCATCCGTGTGGACACCCCGGAACTCATCCTTGATTCCTGCGTGCATTTCGTCCTGAAGTACCTCGAATGCTCCTGGAGGTAGGGTGTCGCGCGAGAACGTACGCAATGCTTCGGCGCTATAGAACTCAAGCCGCGAATCGTTGAAGTGCCCGTGTACGTCGCTACCGCTTACCAACTCGTCTACGCTCGCAACCACGCGCCGTAGATGATCGCTATATGCATCGAGCAACTCCTTGACGTAGTTAACCTCGTGTTCTGAGATTGCAGTCGGCGGCGCAGAAATGCGCGGTCTAGCCGGGAGCCCGCCACCGAAGCGAGCAGCGTGCCACCGTGTCTTTGCGTGCTGGTCGATTATTCGCAGCGGCGGAATCGCGGAGAAATTTGAGAAATCCAAGCTGCTGATGTAACTCCGTAGCGGGCCGTCCAGGTCTATCGCCGCTTTCGATGTGATGCTGAGTCGGCAATGGTCGTCCCAATGCTCAAGTAACTGCGCCTTCAACTCGTCTGGTTTTTTGAGCAGGTTCGACAGCTTCGTGCCAGCTCCCTGAGGTGCGACGAAAAAGTAACGCCGAGGATATGTGTACTCCCCGCACCGGGTGAAATGAACGAGCTTTCCAAGCTCGAGCCAGACGACACTGGGGGTCAGGCTGTCCTTGTAGTGCTTGCACTGATAGTTGTCCCAAATGCTGGGCGCGGCTACGTCATACGCCACGATGTCGCGCCCCATATCGCCAGCACCTCCGCATCGCTCGACAAGACCGTAACTCTCGCGCAGCGAGTCAGCCCATTCCAATACAAACTCTTCCCATTGCTTGTCGCTGAAGATTCGAATTCGCTCGATGGGCGGAATAGGCAGGCCCGCCGCAACAATGTCCGCAGGCGTCGCTCTCCCCGATTCTGGGCTTTGCAACGGGATGGTGTGCGGACGAGATTTCACACCTATCACCTCAGTGATCGACCCATAAAGTTCAACGCAATACCCGCACGCCAGTTAACCTTGAACACCTTCATCAACTCATCCGCGAGGTGATTGATCATCTTCACGGCAATCCGCCCCGACTTCGGCTTGTCGAACGGCCATGAAGTATGAATCGCTACGACCGCTGTAGACATCTGAGAGCCATACCTCATCGGATCACCCCCATCGCCATTTCGGTCGCCCTACTTACGAGCATTCTGAAGCATGTCGAGGACTCTATTCTTTGGCGGTAGCCGCATAAAGAATTGAGGAGGATGGAAGCCGCCTCCGCCCTTGCGCAGCGCCTCCAATGAAACTGGACTCCGCAATCGGTGAACATCGTCTAATGCGAGAGCAAACCCTTTGGTGACACCCTGAAAATAATCAAAGAACTCTCGCCGTGTGAGCCCAGACACTGCCGAGAATTTATTCCAGAGCGTGGAAGGCGCAAATGAATGGCAATTCGAGACGCGCGCATGGCCCACAACTGCACCTATTGGTTGTTTCACGTAAATCCAAACCACCGAACCCACGGGAATGCCCATCGTGCGGCGACGCAATTCGACGTGCTTTTTCCCAGTAAGGATGTTCTCAGCATGCTTTTGTTCGAGTGAGATAAGTACGTGCGTGACCTCAGACACTCGCGAACCCCGCGTCGAGGATTGCAGCCATCTGAGCATCCGTGATGGGGCGCGTAGAGATCAGGTCATTGGGTCGCCCACACCCTAGTCGCTTCAATGTGCTCATCGGTACCGGTGTGTGCAGAACCATCACGTTGTCGAAAGTCGTCACCGTCTTTATTTTTGAGGCTCCTATCTTCCGAAGAGTCTTGTCATCTAACACGGAGGGATCTAAATCGGGAGAGCTGATTGCATCGGTCGGCTTCAGATAGGCCCGTCTCACTCTGGCAAGAGCAACGATGGCTCCGGCGCCGCCGTGCCTTGTGGATTCGTAGAAGAAAATGACTGCGCCTCGCTTGAAGTGCTTTAGCGTTTTCGGATCGCTGAGGTAGTGCCGCTCCATGTGCGTTGCCGCCTTCGATTGGGGCAAAAGCGAGCCTTGCGCCGAATGCCCAAGCAGCAATTCGGCATAGTCGCGTTGAACAGGTGTAATCACGGCTGGACGTCCCGGCAAGCAGAATATCGACGGCGCCAACAGAGTTTCGATGCTTTCAATCGAGACGTGGGACCGATTGCCGTCCGGAGTGACGGCGACCACTTGCTGGTCCATCGCCCGGAAGATTGGAGGCTGCTCCGGCAACTTGAGCTGGGCAATTTCGAGAAGTTGAGACCGGCTCGCCTGCCAGTTCAGCGGGGTAATTGCGCGGCGCACCGCGATTTTTGACAGTCGCCTCGCCTGTGTTGAGCCCCCGAACCCGAGTCCCCATGCTGCTTCACGGATACTTGTTTGCCCAGGTGGAAGCTCAATGGACAGTTGTACTACGGCTAATTCGTGGTGCTGTTCAAGGAGCTTTCTGAGGAGGACAGACGCAACACCTCGGGATTGAGATGCCGACTCATCGACAGCCATTCGAGCGGCAATAGGTCCGGACCCTGTCCACGAAGGCCATGTCACATACCCGACAAGGCGCTCACCCATCCAAACTCCGAAGCGACACGCTCCTCCTTCTCCCGTGGCACTGGGTACCCATTCGTTTGCAACAACGGCAGCGGACATCGACAGTTTGCTCAGCAAATCACGAACGGCTGCTGCGTCCGCGTTCTTGATCTGAGTCAGATTGAGCATCTGCGTACTAGCCGTCTCAAAAGATTGCTCATCCGCATGGGACTGTGCAGAGCTGAATGGAGTTGACCCGGTTCCGCGGACGGATTGGGATTTGATTCTCAAGCGTTGGCGGTTGTGTTGGGAAGTGGCGTGTTGGGGTTTTTCCTTTCGTAGTTGATGGGTGATTGATGGCCCAGGGCCGAGT
>JBQTHL010000065.1:0-9504 GCA_052389915.1 Panacagrimonas sp. | reverse complement strand
GTGGTGTTGTGGGCCCGGGTCGTTGTTTTTTTAGTATATCACCTTCACACAACCAAAAACCCCCCCCCCCCGCCCGCCCCCCCCCCCCCCCCCCAACCCTCCGGGGCGGGGCCGTTTTCGCGCATCGCTGCGTCTCTCCCTCCTCATGTATGTCCGATACACCTCGTCGGTCGTTCCTTGCGCCGCGCGACAACGACCCACGCCGCGACGACCAAATGATGGTTAGCAGGCCCTAGATGCCTGGCGTCCAAGCTCTGGTCGACTACCGCGTGCGCTGGAAACCCGGCGGCGTGCTGCCGGGCGCGTATCGGGGCACGGTCGCCGGCAGCGGCAACGAGATTCGCGCGGTGGTGCCGCTGAGCCACTACCCCGATCCGCGGCGGCTGGATTTGCGCACCACCCTGCGCGACCCGTTTCAGCAACTGTGGGTGCGCGACTTCAAGCAGACCACCTCGCTGAAAGTCTTCGTGCTCGCCGACGTGTCCGCCTCGATGGGCTTTCGCGGCCGCCACGACAAGTACGTGCTGCTCCGGCACATCGCCAAGGTACTGGCGCATTCGGCCTGGAAGAGCGGTGATCGCTTCGGCCTGTACGCCGCCGACGAGCAACTGCATACGGAGCTGTCGCTGCCTGCAAGAGTCAATCGCGGCGCAGCCGACTGGCTGGACCAGCGCCTTGCCGCATTCACGCCCACCGGGCGTAGCGCGACTGGACTGCTGGATGCGCTGGCAGAACTTCCGACCCGGCGCGCGCTGGTGTTCGTGCTCTCCGACTTTCACTGGCCCGAAGGCGAGTTGCACACCTTGCTGCGGCGCCTCACGCATCACGACGTGGTGCCCGTGGTCCTGTGGGACCCGGCCGAGACGGAGGACATTCCTGCGCACGGCTTCGCGCGCGTGCGCGACAGCGAGACGGGGAGCAGTCGCTTCGTGTGGCTGCGGCCTTCGCTCAAGCAGCAGTTGCGCGAGGCACGCGAACAGCAACGCGAGCGCATCGAATCCATTTGTCGATCCGCCGCGCGGCGCCCGTTCTTCATCACCGATGGCTTCGATCCGCACCAGATGACGCGCTACTTCCTGGAGGCGGTGTGAAAACGCGGCACCCCTATCGCGCAGATCGGGCATCGCCTGTAGGAAGGGCTATGCCCCGACTGGCGTCTCAAAGTCCGAGCACCGGCTTGGGCGGCGAGTGCCTCGTCGGGGCAAAGCCCCTCCTACATCTCTGGGTTGTGGGCCTCGTTCTGTTGCTGGCATTCTTTCATGACGCTCGCGCGCAACCCGCCGCCTCACCCATCCCCATCAGCGCGCAGATGCGCGACACCGGCTACGTACTCGGCGACTTCATCGAGCAACGCGTAGACCTGGCGTTGCCCGGTTCGGCCGAACTGGTCCGCGACTCGATTCCAGCGCTCGGCAGAGTCAACAATTGGATGGAGTTGCGCGAAGTGCGCCGGCCCGATGACGACAGCCTGGTGCTCACCTACCAGGTCTTCGCGGCCGTGGAGCAGGCGCTGCAACTCGCGGTGCCGCCGTTCAAGCTGCGCGTTCGCGAAGGAGCCGAAGAACTGACGATCACGGTTCCGGCGCAGCCGTTTTATCTCTCGGCGGTGTTGCCTCCCACGCTGGGCGAAACGGATCGGCAGCCGCGGCTGACACCCGCGCCGGAGCCGCTGCCCGAGCAAGCTCCGCTATGGCGTGCGCTCGCGTGGGCGGCACTGGCACTGGTACTGACGCTGTACCTGGCCTGGGCCTACGACCGCCTGCCGTTCCTGTCGCGCAATGCGGGACCGCTGACTCGTCTGAATCGCAGCCTGCGACGCAAGGCCGGCACACCGCTGTCGGGCGAGACCTACGGCCGTGCGTTGCAGGAAGTCCACGCCGCATTCAACGCGTGCGCACAGGAAACCTTGTACGAATCCACCTTGCCGGTGCTGTTCGCGCGCGCGCCGCACCTGCTGCCACTGCGCCCGGATATCGAAACGCTATTCGCGCACTCGCGCCAGGTGTTCTACGGCGCCGCCCACGTCGAGCCTTGGCCGACGCCGCAATTGCTGGATCTGTGCCGTCGCGCGCGCGATTGCGAGCGTGGACTGGGGGCCGGCAAGTGACGCTGGAATTCGTCAACCCCTGGCTGTTGCCCGTTGCGCTGATCGCGCTGGTACCGCTGCTCTGGCACGGCGTGCGCGAGTTTGCGTATCCCAGCCTCGCGTGGTGGCCACCTGACCTCGCGTCCCGCGTGATGGCCATCGGTTTGCGCGCACTCGCGGCACTCGCCGTTGCGCTGTTGATCGCAGCGGCGGCCGGCCCTTACCTGGAAGGCGGCACCGTGACCCGCGTCGGTCGCGGCGCGCAGATCGTGGTGGTGTTCGACCGTAGCGGCAGCATGTCGGAAATGCTCACGACTTCGTACGACGAAGTCGGCGGCGAGAGCAAGATTGCCGCGGCCCGGCGCCTGCTGCTGGAGTTCATGCGACAGCGCAAGGGCGACATGTTCGGCATGGTGGCATTCGGCTCGTCTCCCATCGCGGTGGCGCCCCTGACCGAAGATCGCGCCGTGGCCGAGGCCGCCATCGCCAGCGCCGAAGTACGCAGCTTCGGCTTCACCCAGGTGGGACGCGCGCTTGCACTCGGCCTGGATTATTTCCGCGACAAGCCCTTCACAGGCTCGCGCTTGGTGTTGCTGATTTCGGACGGCGGTGCGGAGATCGGTGCGGAAGACCGGCGCCTCCTGGAAGCCCTGTTCCTGGCCCGCCGCGTGTCGCTGGTCTGGATCTATGCACGCGGCGCGCGCGAAGAAAGCGTGATCGTGGACGTCAAGGAGGGCGAGCTATCGCAGAGTCTGAGCATGCATCGCTTCTTCGGCGCGCTGGGCATTCCCTACCAGGTGTTCGAAGCCACGAACCCGGACGGTTTCCAGCGCGCCATCGCAGAGGTCGGTCGCATGACCAACCTGCCGACGCGCTATGAAGAACGCCTGCCGCGCCAAGACCTGGCGCAGCCGCTGTTCACGGCCGGGCTCGTGCTGATCGGGCTGCTGATCGGCGCCAAGCTGTTCGAGGTGCGTCGATGGATCGCGTGACGCCTAGAAGCGAAAAGAATCTCGCAAAGGCGCAGAGAAAAGTGCAAAGGCGCAGGAACACTTTTAATTGCCTCTCTGCGTTTTTCTCTGCCGTCGCCTCGCTTCGCGAGGCTCCATTGCGTGATTCCTTTGATGTTGCTGTTCGGGAGAAGGAGGAATGAGTCGCTGGCTACCGTATGTGGCTTGGGCTGCACTGCTGGCCAGTCTCGTCGCTGCAATTCATTCGGGTCTGGTCTGGCGTGAGGCGCGGCGCATCAACGCGCAGATCGCGGACAAAACGCTGATCGAACTCAAGGCCATTCCCGACAAGGCTGGTGCGCACTACGCCGCGGGCTGGTTGCACGAACGGGCCGGGCATACTGACCTGGCGCTGGAAAACTATGCGTCGGCCGAATCGGCCAGCGATCCGCAAGGCTCTGCACGCGCCCGTTTCGGCATGGGCAACCTGTACTTCCAGAACGGCTTGCGCGCGGGCGATGTCGCGGCCGGCGGCTCGCACGTGCGCGGCCTGGCGCAACTGGAATTGGCGCGCGAGGCCTATCGCAGCGCCTTGCGCGTCGATCCAGAATTGCGTGCCGCGCGCTACAACCTGGAACTGCTGGAGCGCCTGAGCCCGGCGCGCCGCACCCAGGGCTGGAGCCGCGAGGAAGAAAACCTGCGCCTGCGCCAGGGCGAGGAACACGGCTGGGCGGCGATGAAGGAAGGCAATCTGGTGCGGGGCCTGCCGTGATTTCCTTGCGTCAATTCCTGCGGCGACGTGGCCTGATCCTGCTGCTGTTGTCCGCCGCGCTGGTCTTGCCGATTTACCTGGCGCCGCGCGTGTGGCTGCCGGGGCCCACGTTCCGGTACCTGTTCGTGCTCGACGTGACGCAGAGCATGAACGTGCTCGACGTGAGCGACGGCACCCGGTCGCGCGCGCGCATCGAAGCCAGCCGCGAAGCGCTGACTGCGGCGCTGCGCCAGTTGCCCTGCGGCAGCATCGTGTCGATCGCGCTGTTCGCGGAGATCGACGCGCTGCCGCTGTTCGAGCCGCTGGAAATCTGCGACCACTTTCCGGCCATCGAAAAAGTGGTCGCCGGCATCCATTGGCGCATGGCCTGGTCGGGCAACTCGAATATCGACAGCGGCATCAGCAGCGCGATGCGCGAAGCCGCCAAGCGCGATCTGGACCTGGTGTTCGTCACCGACGGCGACCAGAAACCGGTGCGCGCGGTGCGCGTGAGCCTGATGAAAACCCAGCGCGGCAAGGCACGCGGCTGGCTGGTAGGCGTGGGCGGCGACCAGCCGCGGCCGGTGCCCAGGCTGGATCCGAACGACAAGGTGATCGGCTACTGGGAGCCGGGCGAGGCGCGCCGCCAGGGCTTCAACCCCAACGCCGTTGCGGGCGGTAGTACCGGCTATGACGACGCGCGCGACTTCGACCCGGAAGAGCACCTGTCCTCGCTGCATGAGGTGGATCTCAAGGACCTGGCGCGCGCCGCCGGCCTGGAGTACGTGCGGCTCACCGGAAGCCCCAGCCTGGTGAGCGCCGTGAGCGATACCTCGCTGGCGCGCATTGCGGACGCGCCGCGCGATCTGCGCTTTGTCTTCGGGCTGGCCGGGGCGCTGCTGCTGCTGGCCGGCTGGGTATGGCGCGAGCACGGCGCGTGAGTCGAGTGGCAGATTTTTTGCCACGGATCACACGGATGGACACGGATCAACCAGAACACGGTCGCGGGCATGGCCCGCTCCTACCTAAGCCGACGGTTGTAGGAGCGGGCCATGCCCGCGACAGTCCTATGCAGAGCGTCCCTAAACATTTCCCCCGGACGAGCGGCTTGAAACAGATCGCCACGGCGCTTTGCCTGATGCTCGTTTGCGCCACATCGGCCGCCACCGACTGCCCCATCGGCAGCGAGCCAACCCCGGGCGAACCGGGCGACGCACCGCGCGGGGAGCACGATCTGCGCTTCGTCATCGACGGCAGCGATCCGCGCCACCGCGCCTTCGACAATGTCGGCGCCATCTACGTCTCCGCACTCAGCAGCCGCGGGGAGTTGCGCAAGACCGGCTCGGGCACCTTGATCGACGCCTGCCACGTGCTCACCGCGTACCACGTGGTGTTTCCGGAAGTCGATCTGGTTCATGCGCGAAAAGGCGTGTTCGAATTCGATCCGCAACGCGTGGTGCGCTTCCGGTTCGGCGGCGGCGACAAGACCGCAGAGTTCGCACATTCCATCGAAGGCCGACCGGTCGACCTGGGCATCTTCGATCCCTACGCGCGCAACTACGCCGATGAACTGATTCTGGTGCGGCTCAATACTTCGGCGCCCGCGGACTACAAGCCACTGCCCCTCGACGGCGACTCCGATTACGTCCCCGGCAAACCCGACTTCATCGTCGCCGGCTTTCCGCTCGACGGCCTGAGCCGCGCCGGCAGCTATCGTCTGTTCGGCGACCGCTGCGCGATCATGGGTCCCGACCGGATCAGCGGTTACGCGACCAATTGCAGCCTCACGGACGGCGTGTCCGGCGGCGCGCTGTTTCGCTTCCGCGAGGACGCCGACTGCCGCGCGCCCATCGAACTGCAACTCGCGGGCGTGGCCAACCAGAAGGACGGCCCCGACCTATTCCCGAAAGACCATCCGACGCGACGCAGTTACGTGGTGCCCATCGCGCGCAATCGGGGCGTGATCGAGCGGGCCTTGGCGAAAGATCCCTGCGTTCCTTCGCCACCGTAGGTGAAGAGAAAGCGTTCAAAACCTCAGACTCAACCCCGCCTCGAACGTCACCGGCGCGCCCGCGCCGACAAAGCGACGCGCCTCCTCGAAATCCTCGCCCAGCACCTCGTCGCCTTCGCCGTAGACGCCAAAGGTTTCGAAGTCGCGGTCGAAAAGATTGTCCACGCTGGCGAACACGGTCAGTTGCGGCAGGATTTTCCAGGCGGCGCTGGCGTTGACTAACACGAAGCCGCTGAGCGTTTCGGAATCGACGTTGGCCTCGTCGCCGCGGAAACGGCTGTCGCCGCGACCCACGGCTTCAAGACCGGCTTCGAAACGCTCGTTGGCCCAGTCCAGGGTGACGCGAGCCTGCTGGCGCGGAATCAGCGGAATGCGATCGCCCTTGCGCACCTGGCGGGTGGAAGCGTCCGGTTCGTCCTCGTCGTCCGCATCGCGTAGCGGATGATTGGGCGAGTTGACCAGGAATTCGTCCTGGAATTCGGCGATGAGCGCGGTGTACTGCACTCCCGTACTGAAGCCGCGGCCGAGGGTCCATTCCAGCGACAGCTCCGCACCCTGGCGCAGAGTCTCGCCCACGTTGTCGAAGAATCCGGTGTTGGTCAGCTCGCCGTCGGTGATGAAGATAATGTCGTCTCGGCTCACCGCGCGGAACAGCGCGGCCGAGCCGGACCACTGCTTGCCGCGGTGACGCAGGCCAAGTTCGACGGTGCGCGTGACCACTTCGTCGAGCGGCGGATCGTCGACGAAACCGTTGGGCAAGCGGCAAGGATCTTCCGGGTTGGCGCAGGTCAGTTCGACCGGCGTCGGTGCGCGCGTGGACTGCGAGGCCGAGCCGAACGCGATCCAGCCCGGCGCGAGTTTGTGCGTGAAACCGAGCATGGGATTGAAGCGGCTGAAGTCGTGCTTGCCGGACAGATCGCCGTCCGGCACCTGGTCGCGCAACTCGATCTCGGTGCGGTTCCAGCGGCCAGCGGCGGTGAGCTGGATGCGGTCGTTCAGGCTCCAGGTGTCCATCAGGTACACGCCGACGCTGTCGTTGCTCGCATCCACATCGACGATGGATTCAGCCACGTAAATTCCGCTTCCGACCGTGCCGCGCTGCTCCGTGAGACTGCCCAGCTCGGTGCTGGAATCGAACTCGACTTCGCCGAAGTCGGCGGACATCCCAGCCACGATCAGGTGTGCGCCGAAAGCCTTCTCGATCTGCGCCGAAAGCCCGTAGGCGTCCTGGTCGGTGCGGCTGCGGTTCTGCGTGGCGGAGTCGTTGTCCTCGCTGGCCACGACTTCTTCGCCGTCGAGGTCTTCCACCACTTCCTCCTCGTCGTCCTCGAACTCGCACAGGAAGGGCTCGCCTTCGTCGTTGACGTTCGCCGGGTCTTCGCATTCCTCGAACTCGGTGCCGTCGCCATTGAAGGTGTTGGTGCGCGTGCGGCGGTAGTAGGTGTTGCCGGAGATACGCGCGCCGCCTTCGAGCTTTCGACTGCCCAGCAGATTGACGAAGCCCAGTTCGGGCTGGGTCTCGTCGGGGAAGGTGAACACCGACTCGCGGCCTTCGGCCTCGATCAGTTCGCGCGGCGTGGCGCCGTTGCCGCGCAGACGGTTGTCCGCGCCGCTCATGGTCAGATCGAACTGCGTGTCTTTGTCCGGCAGCCAGGTGCCGCGCGCGAACACGCGGGCCGCGCGGCTCTCCGAAAAATCACGCCAGCCGTCTTCCTCGAAGGCATCGGCCGCGATGTAGAAACCCAGGGTCTCGCTCGCGACGCCGTACTCGACCGACCCGCCGCGGCGACCGAACTCTCCGCCGGTCAGCTCCACGCCGATGCCGGGCGTATCGAAGCCGGTCTTGGTGGTCAGGGCAAGCGCGCCCGCGAGCACGTTGCGACCGAACACGGGGTTGGAACCGGGCACCAGATCGGCGCGCGCCAGCGCCACCAGCGGAATGAGATCGAAGTTCACGGTGTCGCCAAAAGGTTCGTTCACGCGCACGCCGTCCATGTACACGGCCAGGCCCTGCGGCAGCCCGAGCAGCGGCGAGATGGAGTACCCGCGATAGAACAGGTCGGGCTGGAACGGATTGCCGGTGGCGTCTGTTCGGAACACGCTGCCCAGGCGTTGGAAGGCGTCGCCGATGGCGCGCAGTCCGGGCTTCGAAAGTTCATCTGCCGAGAGCGATTGCGTGTTGGCCACCGCGCGCTGCGAGTTGCCGGTGGCCGGGCCTACCGGCGATTGCGCGAACACCTCGATGGTCTCGATTTCGGTCGGCGTCGAATCTTCGGCCGCGGCCGGCAACGCGACGGCGAACAGCACGAGTGCCGCGAGGCGGGTTGATCGGTTTCGTTCTTTCATCTCTCCCCCAGGGGCGAGGCCGGTCCGGGGACGGCCCGTGTTTATTGGCTTACGGCTGCGGCGCTTGCGTGTCCAACCCGATTGCGGCTGCCTTCTTCAAGCTGAAAGAATTAGGGCTCGCAGCCCCCTGTTGCGCAATAGCAGCACATCACGTCGGGAGTTTTTCCCGGCCCTCGGAGGAGACCCAAGCATGCTCGACAACCCTTACTACAGCCAGGATATTCACGGTCCGTACCAGCTACACGAGCTGGGCGATTTCACGCTCGACGACGGCGGCACCATTCGCGGCTGCAAGCTCGCATACAGCACGTTTGGGACGCTCAACGCGGCCAAGGACAACGCGATTCTCGTCACCACCTGGTTTTCGGGAACGAGCAAGATCATGGAGCAGGTCTACGTCGGCGCAGGGCGCGCACTGGACCCGAACAAATACTTCATCGTCATCGTCAACCAGATCGGCAATGGGCTTTCCAGCTCGCCGCACAACACGCCCTTCCCCGGCGGCATGGCGAATTTTCCGCACGTACGCATCGGTGACGATGTGCGTGCGCAGCACAAATTTCTCACCGAGAAGTTCGGCATCCAGAGTCTGGCGCTGGTGACAGGCGGCTCGATGGGCGCGCAGCAGACCTACGAATGGGCGGTGCGTTATCCGGATATGGTCAGGCGCGCGGCGCCCATCGCCGGCACCGCAAAGAACACATCACACGATTTCCTGTTCACCGAGACGCTGGTCGAGGCGATCACCTCCGACCCAAACTGGAACGGCGGCTGGTACGGCACTGCGTCAGATGTGCGCCAGGGCCTGCTGCGCCACGCCAAGATCTGGGGCGTCATGGGCTGGAGCACGGAGTTCTATGCGCAGAACCGTCCGCAGGCGCTGGGCTTTTCCTCGCTCGACGACTTCATCACCAACTTCATGAACGGCTACTTCGGCGTGATGGACCCGAACGCCCTGCTGTGCATGGCCTGGAAGTGGCAGCGCGGCGACGTGAGCCGGCACACCGGCGGCGACCTGGGTGAGGCTCTCGGCCGCATCAAGGCCAAGGTGTTCGTGATGCCGATCTCGACCGACATGTTTTTCCCGCCCAGCGATTGCAAGCGCGAGCAGGAGCTGATTCCCGGCAGCGCACTGCGCGTGATTCAAAGCGTCGATGGACATCTGGCCTTGTTCGGCGCCGATGGGGGTTTCGGCGGGCAGATCGACAAGCACCTGGGAGAGTTGCTGGCGAGTTGAAAATTCTTTCCGCAGGTCTGTCGCGGGGCTGGGCCCCACCACAGGGCGCCCCCGGGTGGAGGGGGCGGCCCCGCCCCCCCCCCGCACTCCGGTTTGATGGGCCGGCAGTGCGTTTGAGGGGAA